>CAZSTW010000031.1:48946-60771 GCA_964609845.1 uncultured Planctomycetaceae bacterium
CAGGCAGGGGACTCGAACACCCCCTTCGAATGTCGTCAACTTTCCTTCTCGCAGTGGACCGGCCGAACCGGCATGGTCGCCGTAGGACAGAAACGGTCCGTTGTCTGATGAAAAAATCACGATCGTCCGGTCAGCCACACCCGCTCGATTCAATGCCGCCAGCGTTTCTCCCACCGACCAGTCGAGTTCCTGAACCACGTCGCCATAGATTCCCCGTTGACTGACGCTGCGGAACCTTTTCGATGCGAAGATCGGGACATGCGGCATGATGTGCGGCAAGTAAAGAAAGAATGGACGATCCTTATTTCGCTCGATAAAGCGTGCCGCGTGCTCCGTGATCCGCCGCGTGAAGCTTGCCTGATCAGGATCGAGTTCAATCACCTTTTCGTTGTGATACCAGGGAAGAGCCGGAATCCCGCGTGTGACAGGGTGCAGTGGTCCATTGTCGTTGGAATACGGCAGCCCCATCCATTCATCAAACCCGCGCCGAGTTGGCAGAAACGGCGGCTGGTGACCCAGGTGCCACTTTCCGTAAATCGCAGTGGCGTAGCCACGCTCCTGAAAGAGATTGCTCAGCAGAACTTCGTCCGTATGGATTCCTGTCCGACTGGTGTGGTTCAAGGCACCACTCATTCCGACACGGTTCGAATAACAGCCCGTCATCAGCGCGGCACGCGACGCCGTGCAGACCGGTTGAGCCACGTAGAAGCTCGTCAATTTTGCGCCATCACGTGCCAGGCCATCAATGTGCGGAGTCTTGATGTCGGTGGCACCGTAGCAACCGACATCGCCATACCCCAGATCGTCCGCATAGATCAACACGATGTTGGGTAAGTCGGACGCGTCAATCGTGCCAGTGCTGCCAGCCAGCACCAATAGAGTGATCCACCAGTTCCAGAGAATTCGACACGTCATAGTTTGGGATCACCCGTAACTGCGGTTCCGATGAAAAGATCGCCTAACCGAACTTGGCTCGGGACGCTTCCAGCATTGTGTCAAACAGCTTCCGTTGAACCAGCAGTTCCGCAGCCGGATCTTTGGGAACTTCTCCTTCTTCCAGCATCAGCCAGCCTGAGTAATCCATTTTCACGTACAGGTCGAGCAGTTGCTGATGCGGGTATGTTTTAGAATCCAACCGATGGATGTGCACCGTGTCGCCGAAGCGTCCCTTGACCAGATTGAAGTTGTATTCCAGCCCGGGGTCTTCCAGGTCTTGAGGATTGGAGTTCCAGCAGACCGCCACGTTTGGGTTGCTGGCGACATCCATGATCGATTTGATGGTCGGTAACTGACAGCACTGTCCATGAACTTCCAGGCGGATCTGCTGCCCAAATCCGTTGGCGAACTCTGCGACTTCGTTCAATGCCTTGCCGATCTGCTCAATGGTTTTCTCGCGCGGGACATCCTTCTGGAACGAGTCGGGTTTGACTTTGACTCCAGTCCCACCGATGTCATGACTGAGGGTTATAAACGACTTGGTCGCTTCGATCGCCTTCTTCAGTGTTGCTGGATCGGGACTGTCATAGCGTTCATTACTGCCGATCCCGACGCAAGTGACGTTGCTGTCTGCAAAACGCTTCCGGACTTCGGTCCGCTGGGCTTCTGTGAGTGTCGGCTCAACACCGTGCTTGTGCGTCGTCCGCAATTCCACTCCCAGGGCACCTGCTTTACTGCAGTTGGCAATCAGCGTTGGCAGGTCCCAATCCTTCCCCCATTGATACGTGACCAGGCCAAACCGCATGTCGGCACCTTTGCGCTCCCTGGCGGCGGCAGAGCGAGTCAAGCCCATAGTCCCCAGGGCCATCGTTGCAGCAGTCGTGGCGCCGAGAAAGTCACGTCGGGAAATCAAGGACATCTTTACTTCTCCTGAGATGATCGAACGTGGGAATCGTTGCATGGCTGTAGTACGTTGCTGGTCAACGACGTGGTGATTTGATGGCCATGACCCAACTGAGGCTCTTGCCGACGTCGTACGTGTGGATCCGTTCGAGGTGTCCGGTTGCGGTATCAACTTTGAAGACGGCTAGTTTTCCAGAACCTTCACCAGCACCAAACATAAACCGGCCGCTGGGGTCAATTTCAAAGGAGCGTGGTGTCTTCTCAGTGGGTGTCTGACCGATCGGCGAAACCTGCCCCGTCGCAGAATCAATGGCGAATCCCGCCAGGCTATCATGACCCCGGTTGGAGACCCAGACGAAGTTCCCACTGGGATGGACTTTGACCTCGGCTGTTGAATTGCCCCCTTTGAAGTCGGGAGGAAGCGTCGAGACCGTTTGAATTGCCGTCAAACCGCGCGAACTGTCCAGTCGATAGCAGGTAATGCTGCTTCCCTGTTCGTCTGACGAAAACGCAAAGTCCTGTTTCGGATGCAGCGCCAGATGTCGCGGTCCGGCTTTTTCGGTCCCGCCCGGCACCTTGCCCGCCTCAGTCAATTTTCCCGTTCCATCGTCGAATTTGAACTGAAAAATCGCGTTCGGGGCGACATGCGGGACCAGCACGAATTTGTTGATACGATCAACAGTGACACTGTGAGCCGTTTTGGTGGTCGTCACCGTTTGAACGGCGGGGGATTCGATGGAGCCATCCTCGCGCAGCCGATGAACCACCACGTTGCCGCCGGAATAGGAAGCGCTGAGCAGCCAGCGACCAGTTCGGTCGGTCCCAACGAAAGCGGCGTTGTCTCCCTTGACAAGATCTGCAGTTCCGATTGGCGTCAGTTTTCCCGATGCCGGGTCTATCTGAAAACTCGCCAGCTGACTGGTTGTGCGGAGCGAAGCATACAGGAAACGACGTGTCGGGTCCGTTGTCAGTGAACCGGGGGCACCAGCGACGCTGACGCTTTCGACGGCAGTCAGTCCCCCGGCATCATCCTGCCGGTAGATCTGGATCTTCTGTTCCGGTCCCATCGAGACATAGACATAGGTCGCGGCATTAACGTTCATCGCGAGACCTGTGAACGCAACGAGTGAAAGAAGCCAACGCATCATTTTCCGTTCGTTCAAAAGGACTGACATCGGTGTACCAGACGACCCGTAGCGTCAGCCGGGCTCGTGCCCACGCTGACGCGACAGGATCCCGGATCAATGCTCAGTGGGCTGGCGGAGGACTGTTCTGGAACGCACGCGCCCGGAACAGGAAGTCGATAATGTTTCCTTCGTGCGGCTGCATCCAGTGCAACTGGTTGGTCCGGACTTCTCCGATATTCAACCGGTCAATGTTCGTGGCATCGAGCAGTTCGCGTGACCACCTGGCATCTTTCGTCAGGCAGGTACCGACCAGCGTGGGACCGATCTTCTTGATCATTTCGTTCTGCGGGCACTGAACCACTGATGCGAACGGGAACATGTATTCTGTGTTGGCGATGGCAGGTTCGCTGCTGGTGCAGTGAACAATTGTCGGTCGCAGGAAATCGTATCGCTCGTGGGGAATATGCCGATCACCGTCGCGATATCTGGCACTGACTTCCGTGACACCCGGAACCTTCAGTAACTCTTCGATCTGAGCATTAATCGCCTTAGCGGCCCCTGGCACAGTGAATGCCGCCAGCGATGCTGCGGGATCGTTCATTGGGCGTGGCGCAATCGGACCGAGACGTTTGGCGAGAGCGTCGGCGATCGCCTCGGTATGACGGCTGGCCCAGACCCCGGACGCACTGATGCACGAGCGTCCACTGTTCAAGAAGATACTGTCAGCCATCAGGTCGATGTACTTTTCCCAATCGTCGACCATGTCGTCACCCAGCAGAATCTTGGAGAATCCAGGACCGTGGGCCTGCACACGGGGATTGCCGTGATAGCGTTCAATCGTCTGGGCTCCCCCGAAGATCATGGCGCGATCGCAGGTTTCCATGACAGCCCCGCCGCAATCGAAACCCCCGGGATACAGACAGAAGACTTCTCGCGGGACTCCGGCTTGAGCAAACGCCTCGAACATGCGGTAAGGAGTCCACAGCTCTTGAGAACCTGGTTTCAAGACCAGACCGATCTGCAGTGGAATAACAGGCATCCAGAGGGTGTGCACGCCTGGAGAATTCGAAGGCAGAACCATCCCCAGTACCGAGGTCTGAGCCTGGTAGCTCACCATAATGCCGCGGCTTTCCATGCCGTAGCCGTTCGTCAGGATGTCAAACGGCAACCCGCGAGTCAGGGCTTCGAGAACTTCTTTCATATGCTTCAGAACATAGGCGTTCTTCCGCATGTTGGCCGCACACATGTTTTCAGGAAGTCCGGTCGTGGCGGACTGGATGCGGCAGAATTCCTGGGGATTCTGAGTTCCATTTCCCAGGGGAAGGGTGGCGTTGAGGTACAGATCTGCGGCCTTGACGCACATCTCGCACAGTTGCTCGATGGTGAACTGTCGCAGGATTTCACGTGCCTTGGCGGCCTTCCGCATATCCATCTTGATCAGGCCACCATTGGCCTGATTGACATTGGCAAGCGTCTCACCCGTTTCAAAGTGAACAACCGGGGTCTTCTCCATTGATTCGTATGGCTTGCCCCAGCGAATGACGGGAATCTCGAGCATCTTTCGTCCTTATCGTGTAATGCGTCAGATGACGCTTAGAGGCTGCAGGTACCAACGGTGACCAATCTTCACCGGCTTTCATTTCGGTGGAGCGGTCTGTAAACGCGTCAAATGTTCGGGCCGAAACTCCGACCCGAACATTTGGCTCAAAATCGCGACGACTTAGTAAACACCGACGGTGGTTGTGGCTGCGAACTCGTGGAATGGGCGGGTGCCACTGATCCCGTCCCACGGATACTTTTCGTGAGGCAGTTCGCGCTCCCCTTCGTCACGTTCCATGAAGCCGGGGATGAACAGTTCCTTCGTGAGCGTGTAAAGTTTAACGCGACCTGTCTGGCCGTAGCCAACAACCTGGTCGTAATCTTTGAATTCCACCGTCTCGATTACGGCTCGAGGTTGTGGAGCATAGTACGTAATCTTGTAGTTGTCGGCGGGATCGAATGGCTTGCCACAGGCCAACCCCATCAGCGTGTTACCGTAGGTCGGGGTGATATAAACGTTCGGGCCAAGCAGTTCTTCACGACAGAACCGGTACCATTGTGGCGTGAATTCGGTGCCGCCGGCGAAGATCCCGGTGATACCCGATTCTTCAATGCTGGTTCCCTTGTCCATCAGTTTGAGGGCCAGTGCTTCGAGCAGTTTGGGAGTGGCGAAAGCACACTTGATATCATGGCCTGCTGACAGAATTGTGACCGCTTGATCGATCACGTGATCCGCGTATGCTTTGGCACCGGCGACGTCGCCTTTCTTCAGCAGTTTCACAACCCAACGGGGGTCGAGGTCAACGCAGAAGCAGATCCCGCCGCGGTACTGAGCCAGATGTTCAACAGCCAATCGCAATCGTCGAGGCCCGGAGGGGCCGAGCATCAGCCAGTTCGAGCCACGAGGAAAGAACTCATCGGGCAGAGTGTCGCTGAAGTTTTCGTAGTCAATCCAGTGGTCTTCAATCACCATGCGGCTCTTGGGAATCCCCGTTGTTCCACCGGTTTCGAAGACGTAAGCCGGCTTGCCTGCCAGACCTTTGGGAATCCAGCGGCTGATCGGTCCACCTCGCAGCCATTCGTCTTCGAAGTGCGGGAACTTCTTCAGATCGTCGAAACATTTAACCTCGGTCAGCGGATCAAATTTGTAGGTCTTGGCCTTTTCCAGCCAGAATGGGCTGCCGGTGGAAGGATGGAAATGCCATTGAACGGTTTCGACCGTATGGGCATCGAGTTTGGCTTTGGCATTGGAAACGGAGTCGGAAAGATTGCTCACGACAGGGCTTTCTGATGCAAAAGGTGGGCAAGTAATTGTGGTGGTGGGATAATAGTCCGCACGGCAACGATTTTCGATGATCCTCGGTGCTTTCGATTTCGAAATCCGGGGCATCAACGCCGCATCCTCCAGACTGGCGTCTGGAGGATGCTTTTGGGCAGTCGATTACAGGTCTTCCGTCTTCGGAACGATATACGGAGCACGGTATTCACGCGTCAGCAGCTTATTGGCTTCCGCAGCGCGCGGCCCGCTGAATTCCTCGGTCCCGGCAAGCGTCAGTTTTGGACCCACTGTAATCTTGGTTGAATCAGGCGACACCTTGTTGTCGAGCAGATGTCGCTGGAATCGATCCAGCGTTTCCGACGCTTCCTTGTCGTCTTTCAGGGTCGCGTTGAGTTCTGTGGCAGTGACAGGAGTTCCCAACCGGTAAGAAATATTGCCAACGTGACACAGGGCGCTGGAAAGATGCCCTTCCAGAATATCTGCGTTCAGGTCTTCGTGCTTGCGGCTGCGAACCGCTTTGACAAAATTCGCGAAGTGATGGCTGTCGCCGCCACCGGCAAACACCTTATCCGTCTTCTTGCCATCCTTATCGAAGACCATTCCACCGTTGTAGCTCGGCATCACCAGGTAGCCGTCACTGCCGTAGAAAATGACCCCGACACTGGCTCCCATCATCGGTTCGGTTTTCAGGCCGCGCACTTCGAAAACCAGTCGCTTGCCGTTCTTGTATTCGTGGATGCAGACCTGCGTGTTTGCCGTTTCGCCTGCATCAACGTAGGCAAACCGGCCACCATAGCTCTGCACGGTTTCCCCCAGATTCATTTCGTTCAGACCCCAACGGGCGATATCCATCTGGTGGATCCCCTGGTTGCCGAGATCACCGTTGCCGTAGTCCCACTGCCAGTGCCAGTCATAGTGAAACTTGGGCCGCGTGAGTGGATTCACCGCAGCGGGACCAGACCACAGGTCGTAGTTGACACTGGCAGGGACGTCGTAATTTCCGCGAGGCCCAATCGCTCCGCGTGGCTTGTAGCAGAGGCCGCGAGCCAGTTTGACTTCACCGATTCCACCCTTATGCAGAAAATCGATCGCTTCGCGCATGCCCGGATTGGAACGGCTTTGAGTCCCCGTTTGCACGATCTTATTGTATTTGCGAGCCGCTTCGACGATGCGGCGTCCTTCGGTCACGTTGTGACTGACTGGCTTTTCGACGTAAACATCTTTCCCGGCCTGTACCGCCCAGATCGCGGACAGAGCGTGCCAGTGATTTGGCGTCGCGATACTGGCAATGTGAATCGACTTGTCTTCAAAGCACTTGCGCATATCGAGATAAACCGTGGGGCGTGTGCCAAATCGCTTTTCGATGTCGTCCGCTCGGCGGTTCCCGACGACTTCGTCCGCATCAACAATGGCTGCAATCACGCAATCTTTGCGACTGCCGAACCCATCAATGTGGGAACCACCGCGACCGTTCACTCCGACAACGGCCACCCGCAGTTTCTCTCCGCTTTGTTCTTGAGCAAACACCGATTGCTGAGTCTGACCAGCCAGCGCGGCGGCTGCGGTGGCAAACATCGAATTCTCAAGGAATTGGCGGCGGGAAATATGCGACATCGTGACGATCCTTGGTGGGAAGCAGGAAGGTGGGGCCGTGCTGACGGACATCTGTCCGCAAACGCCAGATAGTGTAGGCTCGATTGTCCCTGTGTCGCAAGCATCGGACAATGGTGATGCGGGGCGATCACCTTTTTAATCGAGCGGGTTGGTCGGTTCAGCGACCCGTGTGGTGCCGTGCCACGGAATTGTAAAAGCCCTCGAATGCCGCTCATTTGCGAAGATTTTGTCGCGGCGTTAGATGGACGTCAGCAGCGCGCGAGATTCTTCAGGGCCGAACGTGAGGCTACCGTGTGTGTACCGAACGTGTCATTTTGGATGACGGATCAAACCCGACCAAAAACCTGCTGCCGCTGCGGGCGTTGCCGACCTTGCTCCACGCAGCGCAAATCTGCATGCCGGACGAATCCGAACGTCAGCGGGGCTGGTTTAAAATGGACTGATGCACCATCGTGGAATTCGCGGGATCTTTCCAACAACCTGCTTTGTACCAGCGGCTTAAGACATCCAGCAGGATTGCGCGATCGATCGGTTTGCTGATGTAGTCACTGCAGCCCGCATCCAGACAAATCTGCCGGTCTTCAATCATCGCATTTGCCGTCAACGCAATAATCGGGCGCGTATCTCCCTGCTGACGCAGGTAGCGGGTGGCAGAGTATCCATCCAGTTCTGGCATCTGCATGTCCATCAGTATCAGGTCAATGCGCGGGCCCTGCTCTGCGAAAGACTGAAGCAGTTCCAGTGCCCGCTTGCCGTTATCCGCGATCACAATCGATGCTCCCGCGCGTTGCAACAGGAATGCAATCAGGCGCTGGTTGTCAACTCCATCCTCGGCCAGCAGGATTCGGCAGCCGTCTAACCTCGACAATAACGGCGGTTTTGGAGCCACCAAAGCTGAATGGCTGAGTTCGGGGGCCAACTTCCCGTCACCATCGTTGGAAACTGTCGTGGAATCGTAGCGGATGGTTGCGACGAATGTGCTCCCCAGGCCTCGTTCGCTTGTAGCACTCAAGCCTCCGCCAAGAATTTCTGCAAGTCGTCGGCTGATCGTCAGTCCCAGGCCCGTTCCACCGAATTTTCGTGTTGTGCACGCATCCAGTTGCGTGAAGGGGAGAAACAGATCTTCCAGTCGGCCTGCATCGATTCCGATCCCTGTATCGATGACTTCAAATCGCAGTTTGCGCTGGGGAGTCTCAGGTTCTTCAGCGTATACTCGAATGTAAACGGCTCCCGTTTCCGTAAACTTGATGGCGTTGCCGATCAGATTGATCAGGATCTGACGCAGGCGAGTTGGATCCGTCCCGACATACTGAGGAACCCGCGTATCAAATTCGACAGACATCTGCAGCGACTTTTCCACGGCGCGAATCTGAAATGATGCGACCACTTCCTGCACAAGCAATCGAAGATCGCACGAGATGGTTTCTAATGTGATTCGCCCGGCTTCGATCTTCGACAGGTCAAGAATGTCGTTGATAATCGTCAGCAGGTGCTCGCCGTTGCGTCGAATCGCGTGCAACGCTTCACATCGGTCCGTTGTCTTCCAATTCAGCTCTGTCAGCAACAAGTCGGTATAGCCCAGGATGGCGGTCATCGGTGTGCGGATTTCGTGGCTCATGTTTGCCAGGAATTCGCTTTTTGAACGACTCGCCTGGTGTACGAGTTCATTGGCATGACGAAGTTCTTCGGCCTGCCGCGCGACTCTGTTGCGTGATTCCTCGATTTCCCTCGCGTACTGGCGGACCTCTGCCTCGATCCGCTTCCGCTCGGTCACATCGCGAGAACAGGCAACAATCCTGGTCACGGTTCCACGCGCATCAACGACGGGATTCGCTCGCGTCTCTAACCAGAGATAATGGCCGTCGCGGTGTCGGCATCGCCATTCGATGGAGGTCTGTTCACCATTCAAATTACGTCGGCGGGCATCTTCAACACGTGGTAAATCTTCTGGATGGACTCGTGTTGAAAAATCCGATGTTGCGATAACTTCGGGACGATATCCCGTGATTCGATAGAACGACGGGCTGACGTAGCTGATCCGTCGATCTGTCGTCGAAACGCCGATAATGTCGTCTATCGCATTCGTGACGATGCTGAAAATCTCTTCACTGGATCGCAACGATTCCTGCATCTGTTTGCGATCAGTGATATCTCTTGTGCAACCCAGCAGCAGGATGTTGCCATCGGCATCTGGCGGTAATTTCGTTCCAGTGGAAGCAAACCAGCGATAGGTGCCGTCCTTTTGCAGGATGCGACATTCCACTTCCCGCGAAGTTCCCTGCTCCAGCAATTGCAGCATATGCTCGAAACAGCCCTGAATATCGTCTGGATGTACCAGTGGCGCAAACATCTCACCGACCAGTTCCTCGGGGGTGTATCCCATTTCGCGCCCTGAGTTGGGGGAGAGATATTTTAACTCCCCGTCAGGTGTCACAATGAAGATAAACTCGTTGAGATGTTCAAAGATCAAATTCGACTGGGTTTCCCTGTCACGAAGCGAAAGTTCGGCCAGTTTACGTTCCGTGATATCCTGAAACGTTCCAAACAATCGAGTCGTCTTGCCATCGACACGATCGGCCTCGCCCATCGCTCGAACCCACAAGTGACGTCCTCGCGCCGTTATGAACTGCAATTCCAGATCGTACGGCGTTCCGTCCTTGATCGCTTGCTCGACAGCAGATGCGATAACAGGCCTCGAATTGGGGTGATAAAAGTTGATGGCTTCAGTCAGCGTAGGAGACTGGCCGCGCTCGACTTCATGAATTGCGTAGACCTCTTCAGACCAGGCTGGCTGCATTGTCTGTAAGTCCAACTCCCATCCGCCGATCCTGGCGATTTGAACGGCCCGTCTCAGGAAGTTGACGGAATCGCATGTTTCCTGACTGCTGCAACTGTCTGAGAGATCAGTGCACACCGCGATCAGCCCGGTCACAGAACCGTCTACCGAAAACTGTGGAACGGCTGTACATGACAACGTTCGGTAAACACCATCGGCTCGACGAACCTGGAATTGCGATTGAAATGGCAGGTGCGACTTTGCGAATTGCCGAAGGCTTTCCTTTAAATCAAGCAAGTCTCTGGAATGAATGATCGACGATGCAAAGTCGATTACGTGACTTTCGCCCGTCAATTCGCGCCAGGCTCGATTCCAATATCGGGGAACTCCAGTACCATCCGCGTACCAGATGGGCATATTGCTCGAATCGATCGTCGCCCTCACCGCTGGCGGGATAAGCGGTTCCGAATCCGGAGACAGAACCAGGTTTGACGTGAGGGAGTCGTCGGACATCAGGAATTATCCAGGAATTGAAGGCACGCTATCGCGTCGATCCACTGTCGAAAAACTCGCGATCAACAGTGATCGGCATGGTGTCAGCTTCAGAAGTATGGAAAAATCTTGGCCTCTTCGAGATTGTGCAATCAATACGTCTCGCCGATTGGGTGGCATGTTTCTTTCGATGAAACCAAATATTGGCTGGATGCCAGTCATAAATTCCCTATGCAATCAATTGCATTGCTTTTTCAGCACGTTCGGAGCAATGCTCACCGTCGTCACAAGCGATAAAACCATTGGATTCCTGCAAGACGAAGAATCCTTTCGAGGTTGGTACGACGCCTGAAGATTTCTTCGCGGTCGCTGGACACGTGGATCTCAGCGGATTCCAGTGTTGATGTGTCATCGCGTGAGCGCGCCAAAGGCGCGGCCTTGTCGCGGACTGCAAGATCGCGGACCCAATAGTAGTCTGAATCGCTTTGGATGCGTGACGCCAATGCACGACGTAAGCAACGACAACCTGTATGATCAACAGTAGCAAGACGTTCAGCGACGGAATTTGAGCGGGGGTTACCCTACTCTCGGCACGAGGGCGAGGCTACAATCATCTCACACACGGAGCCCCCATGCTGACACCTGCCTTGCAAAATAGCCGACTTCTCAAAGCTGCCCGCTGCGAACCAACTGATACCACTCCCGTCTGGATCATGCGCCAGGCTGGACGATATCTGCCTGAATACATGGCGGTCCGCAGCAAAGTCACATTTATCGAACTCTGCAAGCGACCAGACCTCGCCGCGGAAGTCACGCTGACAGCTCAGCGGGTGCTTGGAGTTGATGCCGCGATCCTGTTTGCCGATCTTCTGCCGATGCTCGAACCAATGGGGATCGACCTGGAATACGCCAAGGGCGAAGGGCCCGTCATCCATAATCGCCTTCGCACGGGTGCAGACGTCGATCGGTTCCACGAATTGGAATCGGTGGAATCGCTGCAATTTGTGTTCGACGCTGTGAAGCTGATCCGGCGGGATCTGCCTGCGGATATTCCCCTGCTGGGATTTGCCGGGGCACCGTTTACGCTGGCGTCATACGTGATCGAAGGGGGCGGGTCCAGGAATTATCTCGATACCAAGCGAATAATGTATTGCGATGA
>CAZSTW010000032.1:0-7562 GCA_964609845.1 uncultured Planctomycetaceae bacterium
TGGCGGGGCTAATACCGAGCGGTGGCTGCTCGACGAACATGGTGCAGTATTGGCGAGACGGACGGCTGGTTCAACGACTGCGGCAAATGCTGATCCCGTCCCCGGACCAGTCCTTGCAAATTTGAAACCGCTGGATGAACGGCCCCGACCCTACATTTCATCGGGTGTCTCGTATCTACCGTATCTCAAACGCTGCCGATTACTGATCGTCGGGGCAGGTCACGTGGGCCAGCGCGTGGCTGAGCTGGCTACGGACGTTGGTTTTGATGTCTGGGTCGTTGATGATCGTCAGGAGTATTGCAACCACGAGCGATTCCCGCGTGCGCGACGATTGATTGTTGATAACTTCGATACGGCACTGCGTGGGCTGCAGATCGACTCCAGCACGTATTGCATTATCGTAACGCGAGGTCACAACCATGATGAACAGGCACTGTTTCACCTGGCGGAAACCAATGCGAGATACGTCGGGATGATCGGCAGTCGTCGCAAGATCAAGCTGATCTTCGACGATCTGTTACGTGACGGCATTTCACGTGAGGCACTGTCACGCGTTTATGCTCCACTGGGCTTCGACATCGGATCACAAACTGTTCCAGAAATTGCCGTCAGTATCGTCGCCGAGTTGATTGCTCATCGAAATCTTGGCCAGCTTCCCGAACAGGTGCGTCCCGCAAGCGTCCTGGATGAAACCCACAGCCCGAACGGAATGAACACACCCGAGAATCCCTCGCGTTGAATTCTGGATGTGAAGAACCTTTATCAAATCTGAATTACCGTTTGAGATCACCTGCGCTGCTTTGATCGGTCGTTTGAGAAAACAAGGCGCGACCAGGACTCGATGAAAGAATTCAAAAACGCATGTCCCGTGAACCACTCCTGCGACTGACTTCCGCCGGACTCTATTGTTCGCGAGGGGGATTTCACATCGACCCCTGGAGTCCCGTAGCGTGTGCCGTGATCACGCATGCTCACGGTGACCATGCCGTCCGCAGTTCGCGAAAGTATCTGGCAGCCGCTTCGGGAAAACTGATTCTGCAGCATCGCATGGGACCACGCGCCCAGATTCAGTCGCTGGCATTCGGTGAAAAACTGAATCTCGATGGTGTTGAAGTGTCACTGCATCCGGCGGGGCACATCCTGGGAAGTGCTCAGGTACGTGTCGAACACAAAGGTGAAGTCTGGGTTGTCTCCGGTGATTACAAGGTGGCCCCTGATTCCACCTGCGAAGCGTTTGAGCCGGTCAAGTGTCACACCTTCATCACAGAATCGACCTTTGGAGATCCGCACTATCACTGGGATCCGCAGTCGGTCACGTATGCTGCCATTCACGACTGGTGGCGTGAAAACCAGTCACAGGGGCGCGCGAGTCTGCTGTACGCCTACTCCCTTGGGAAAGCTCAACGAATTCTGGCAGGCCTCGATCCATCACTGGGGCCGGTCTACGCTCATCCTAATATCGAGCAGATGAATGAACTCTACAGACAATCCGGTGTCGCATTACCTGCGACACGCGGCTGGAATGACACTTCACTGATCACTGACTGGCCCCGTGCCCTGATCCTGATGCCTCCCGCTTCGCGCTGGGAAAAGGGGATCGCCTTTCATGGTCACTATGCAACGGCATTTGCCTCGGGCTGGATGGTCCTGCCTGATGAGCCGGGAAAACGCGGAGTGGAACGAGGGTTCGCACTCTCGGATCATGCCGACTACAGCGAGTTATTGAACGCCGTAGCGGCAACGACGGCCGAGCGGATCCTGGTCACTCACGGATACATCGAGGACTTCGTTGCGACACTGAAATCACGAGGCTATGACGCTTTGCCACATAAGACGCCGCGATGTAAAAAGCCACCAGTCGTCGTGCGAACGTGAGTTACAGCATTCTGCTCGCCTTTACCGGGTGGGAAGTTCCGGATGATATCCGGTGGACTTCAGCGTGATCCGGTACAGGCCGGTACCGGCCGTCACGTACAAGATTGATCCTTCCGCCCCTTTGCCAAACGTACAGTTTGTTGGAAGTGGCTCTGTCGGAATATAGGCGAGTTCTTTTCCGGCTGGGGAGTAGACGACAATTCCGTGGCGTTCTTCTTTTCGGATGGCACAGTAGATCCGACCTGCGGTGTCGGTTGTCATCCCGTCAGTCCCCGTTCCCTTGCCGAAATCGATCAGCACCTTTTTTGGACCCAGGCTGCCATCGTCCTGAATCGGAAACGCATTGAGTGTCATGCGAGGTTCCCCGGGAGCAGTTCCGGCAGGTTCCAGACCCGTGGCTCCGTTATCCGTTTCCGCGACGTACAGCGTTTTGGCATCGGGTGACAGAATCACGCCGTTCGGCTTACGGATGTCAGTCGTTGCTCGATGGACCTTTCCGTCAGGATCAACTCGATAAACGCTCATGTGATCCAGTTCGAGCGGTTCCTTGCCGACATAGCGCGGGTCGCTGAAGTAGACTCGCCCCGACGGATGGATGACGAGATCATTCGGGGCGTTGAATTTCTTCCCTTCAAACTTGTCGACAACGACTTTCATCTTTCCATCGGCGGTGACTTCACACAGGCCGCGCAACCCGATGTTAGCGCCGCAAGCCGCCAGCAGTCGTCCTTTGGAATCGAAGAACAGACCATTGCTCTGGCCACTGTCGGCAACGTGTACCGTTGTTTTGCCGGTAGCGGGATCGAAACGCATGATTCGGCCGGGGTTCTTCGCTTCGATCGCAATGTCGCTGAAGTAGACTTTTCCATCTTTGGCAACGGCCACCCCTTCGGTGAACTCCCCCTCGTTCCAGAGTCGCTCCAATTTGGCACCTGCGGGAAGGATCGCAGGATCGCCAGTTGGCTCGGCCTGACCATAGGCACTCGCGACAGATGTGATCAATAGCGCAAAGCTGATCCAGTGGACGGCCTTCACACGGACTGCATTCAATTTGTAACCTGGCACGAGTTCGTAAAAAGCTTGCATCACGTGACCTCGACGAAGAGTTGGAGTTGATCCGCATTGATGATGTCGGTGGAAAGCGACAGTTCTGTTTCTACCGCTGTTCGGTGATCTTGTGCAACCGAGTTCGAGTGTGAGAAGCATTCCCACGCGGATTGAATTCGGACGACGCCTCGCTGCTTGGAAACTCTGGCTGGTCAAGCCGTCTGTGCCTGAGGATTAAATTTGGAACACCGATCTCCGCTGATTCACGCCAATCCAGAACAAGTGGAACTGAACCTCAGTATGTCACCACTTTCGGCAAGCAGTTGCAGTAGAATTCACGCTCGATTAGCGTTGTTACGTCAGCGGATCAGTTGAGTTAACCAAATTAACTCAATGTGCTGGTGTTGCAGTTTACAGATCGAAAGGCGTTCGCTGCAGCGCAACGAACGATCCCTTTCGGCAGAGGGCAAAGTTTGCCATGAAGACCAACCTGACGATTCGCAATTGTGCGCCTGAATTTCGATTCGTGTGCCCACTGTCTTGGGACAGTCTTACGCTGACTGACACAGACGATGTACGGCACTGTGATCAGTGCTCGCGAGATGTTTATTTTTGTGTTTCCGACGAAGAGACGATTTCGCACGCCAAGGCTGGTCATTGCATTGCCCGAGAAGTTCCTGATTCAAGTCAACTCCCCGTCGTCTTTCTCGGTATGCCAGAGAATGTGCCGGAACCGACGCCAGAACAAGTCGGAGCGCAAGAGTGGTATGGTCGAGAAGAAGCCATTCTGGACTCGATTCAGAATGCAAATTCAAGACGATCCTGTCCTCGCTGCAATTTCCCCGCGCCTCCCTGGCGCACAACGTGTCGCGTATGTGGTTTTGAGATGGGGCGTGTTTAGGTCGAAGTTGCTTGCCTACAATCGGATGGATTTGTCGTCGGATGGAGTCATTGGTGAAACACCAAATCATTGAACTCCGACAAGTCGAAAACCTGTGGGTGGTCACTCACAACGGGGTTGCTCTCGTTTACGCTGCCCACCGCGATGCAGCGATTAGCGTTGCCGCTGGGGCGCTGCTCGATGTGACTGCGAATCCGGAGGGGCTGGAACTGCGTGGACTGACGCTGTCCGAATTGCTACCGGCGAGGGCGACCGATCCGACTCCGACACGATTGCCATCAAAGATCGACTTCGCGGAAGCCAAGCGACTCGCGGAGGAACATAGTTTCGCGTACTACGAAGCCGAGATGGGGACGGCTATCGTGATCGTGGATGAATTGTGTGACGAGTACGAATGGGGATGGGTCATCCGTTGGCAACCCATCGATGCCGAGAAGCGATCGACCAGTGACATGAAAAGACCATATTTTCCTATTACCGTTGATCGCGTAACTGGTACAGTAGGTCATTCCGGCGGGACGCATGGAATTGAACGCGGAATCATCGAATTGTTGCAGCTACGCCCACCCGAATTGTGCGGTCCGTACCCACCAGGCCACCAGCGCTGGTTGGTGGTTCTCAACGAATTCAAGAAGGCGGGGGCATTTCACTGTCGTCGTTATAGTTGAAGTGAAGTTACGAGTTCGCGGGTGGCCCGGCATGCTTCAAACCGGCGTGGATAGGCATTTGGCTTGATGTTTCTAGTGTGGGGCTTCAGGGACGGCGTTCTCCGAAGTGGACGATTTACATAGGTAGGGTGGGACCCGCGGCGCTTCGCCGCGCCGGCCCACCAAATCATGCGAAACATTGATTTATGAGACGGGCGATTCTGGTGGGCCGGCGCTCGAAGCGAGCTTGTCCCACCCTACTCGTCGGCCAAGTTGGTCAGCGATCGCGGAATCCACCATCAACTGAATCGCGTGAAACAGCAGGATCGGAAACGTGATGAAGGGCAATGTCAGATCGCCCGTGATCGCTGGCATCGCGGCCAGCAGCAGTCCCACCGGAAGCGTTTTCTGGCTGCCAGCAAACAGTGTTGCCACTCGGTCGGCACGCGAAAGCTTTAACACCCGTCCTCCCATCTCCGCCACCAGCATTGCCAGCAGATGAACCGAGGCACAGGCTCCCAGCAGCAACGTAAAGTCAAAACCTGATGGCCAGACCTGCTGACTCTGCAAGCGGCCTCCCGCTTCTACCGCCGCCTTGGTGACAATCAACAAAACCAGAGACTGGGCAACAATTCCGATTCCTGATCGATGCTTTCTGGCAAATCGATCCAGGACAGACCAATACCTACAAACCTGCCCCAAAATTGTGGGCAACAGCACATTGATCGATAAATTCAGGATGACCGGCAATGGATCGATCCCCGCTTCGACCGAGATCGTCCATTTCAACCACAGGGGTGTCAGCACGACGCTGATCAGATTGGTCAACAGCGTTACCAGCAGTGAAACGGCATCATTCCCGTGAGCCTGACGTGTTGAGACGGATGCCGTTGCGAGAGTGCAGGGGACAACGGCTGCAATCATCAGGCCGAGTGAAAAATCGGTCAGGGAGAAAAGACTCGTCAGTGGCCAGGCAATCAGTGGCAGGAACCCGATATTGACGAGCGTCCCCCAGATCACAGGACTCGGTGATCGAAAGGAATCTCGCAACTTGCTGCTGTCCAGGCTGAAGGCCATCAGGAACAGGATCGCGATCGTCGTCATTGCCGGGTCAACTCGGCCGACGGTCGACCGGCGCCAGGCGTCGCTGGTCCACCATCCCCAACCCATCCCCAAGGGGAGCAGGATGACGAGGCAGATCAGGAACCACGACTTTAATACCTGGCGCAGCAGCATGTTCTCCTGGGTCATTACTTGGCCCACTCGGCCGCAAGCTGAACGAGGACGTCAACCGCGGCCTGCATTTCCTCCAGGCTCGTCCATTCCAATGGTGAGTGAGGGTTATGTTCCCCGGTGGAAAGATTGGGAGTTGGCAGGCCCTTGGCTGTCAGCAGTGAACCATCTGTTCCGCCGCGGATAATGGTCATCCTGGGGACTCGTCCCAGCGACTTCATGGCATCGACAGCCTTCGTGATCGACCGTGGCTCGACGGCAAGTCCTTCACGCATGTTGCGATATTGCGGCCGTACGTCAACCAGGATCTGGGCTCGGGGGTGTTCGGCCCGCAGCGATTCGGCAATCGATTCCAGCAGTCGAGCCTGTTGAGCCAGATTCTCGGTTTCAAAGTCGCGCAGGATCAGGCGGGCGCTCGCTTCGGCAACTCCCCCTTCGATGTGATAGGGGTGAATGAAGCCATCGCGTCCATCGGTGGTCTCCGGTGAAAGCCTGGCCGTTGGCAGTCGCGAGATAAACGAACTGAGGATACGAATCGCATTGACCATCGCCCCCTTACCGACCGAGGGATGTGTGTTAATTCCCTTGACGGTCACTTTGACGCCATCGGCCGAAAACGTTTCCGAATCTATTTCATCGCGTCCGCCGCCATCGAGCGTGTATGCGACGTGTGCCCCCAGCTTTTTCAGGTCGAGCTTGTCGGTGCCGCGGCCGATTTCTTCGTCACACGTGAAGCAGAGACGAACCGGACCATGCGGAAATTCGCTGCCACGTCGCATCAGTTCGGCAGCGGCAGACATAATCACGGCCACTCCCGACTTGTCATCGGCTCCGAGCAGCGTTGACCCATCAGTCGTGATGACCGTATGCCCCAGGCAATTGTTCAAGTCCGGGTTCTCTGCCACTCGCAGAACTTTGCCGTCCTTGGGAAGGACAATGTCACCACCCGCGTAAGCTTCATGAATCTGCGGATTGACGTTGACCGAGGAATACTCGGGCGATGTGTCGACGTGAGCAACATAGGCGATCGCGGGAACAGAACTGGAAACCGTGGCGGGAACCGTTGCCATGACGATTCCGAATTCGTCGCAGGTGACATCCACCAGACCCATGGCACGGCATTCATCCGCCAGCATTCGACTGAGCGTCAGTTGTTTGGCCGTGCTGGGATAAGTGGAACTGGTTTCGTCTGCTTGAGTATCAATCCGTACATATCGCAGAAAGCGGGAAAGCAATGTCGTCATGGTGGACCTTAATCTTTCAGGAGAAACACAGTTGTAATTGCATCGGCGATTCCCATCAGGCTTGCTCCTGCGATGATTCCCGCGCAAATCGGCTCGTGGTTTTGAACAAAGAGATTACTGGTGGCCTGCTCGTCTTTGACCCGGCCGACACCGAGTGACCAGAACAGCAGTGATCCGGCAAACATGGACAGGGCAGAGCCGAAATCGATGACGAATGCCAGTCCGATAGCAACGGGCGAGAGTGGCAGCCGATTGCGACTGACAATTCGCGTCACTTCCATGACAAGAGCGATGATTCCGGCCACTAACACGGCATAACGAATGGAAGGTGCCAGCTTATCGAGTCCTGACGTCAGCACTTGAGCGACGCCGCGCCACGCCATGACCGACGGCATTGGGAATTGATCACTCTGAATCGTGGCAATCGTTTCCGGCTTCTTGGGGTCATAGTTGTTTGTGAAGAGTGCATAGAACAGGAATGTGCTGGCGAGTGCGCCGCTGAAGATGCCGATAATGTGACTGATGGCCTGTTGACGTGGTTTCGCTCCGAGCATGTAACCAGGCTTGATATCCATCAGCAGGTTCGAGGAATTGCTGACGATCTCTGCCGTAATT
>CAZSTW010000032.1:7673-30499 GCA_964609845.1 uncultured Planctomycetaceae bacterium
CGACTTCAGCAGTGATACCAGCTGTTGCCAGATTCGATTGAATGTCGCCTGGCCGAACGATTCCGTAAAAGAGCTGCGTGATCTTGCTGGTGGCACCTACGGGAGTGGCTCCAGTCAGGGCTGTCGAATTGGCCGCGATCAAGGAAAGCACAAACGTCAGGGGGAGTCCTACCAGTGATGCCCAGATGGGGACATTGAAGTAGTACTGACCCATCACGGCGACGATGACGCTCATGATCGGGATACCCACGACGGAAATCCAGGGCGGAAACTCGATGTCTTTCAGCACATCATGATCAGTCCGTTTTCCTGTCAGGCTATGGAAGGCTCCCTTGATGACATCGGGCTTGGACAGAAACGAAACGAACGATGCCACGACCATCACTGTGACCCCCGGCCACAGTGACCAGAGGGTGATCTGTCGAAATCCATACGAAACACCATCACTCGGGCTGGGATGGATTTCTCCTGTTGCGATCATCCAGGGGGCGAGAATCATGTAATTCAGGACGGCGCCGATCATCAGCGACACCCCCGCGCGAATTCCCATTAAGCCTCCTGCACCGATCATGGCCAGATCGAGCGAGGGGGAAATGGTGAGTTGCGGCATTTTTGTGCCGAACCAGGTGGGGGTTCGTTCGCCGACCAGTCCGAACAGCACAAATAGCTCTTCGTGCAGATGTACGACTTTGTCTTTAGCAATGCCGATTGATGTCTGAAGAAAGGTTTGAATTCCCCCGGCCTGGCAGAATTTGATAAATGCAGCCAGACCTGCAGCAGCTCCCAGAACTTTCGCTTTGAACAGACCGACAGCGGCATCGGAAGAATGGAGCGTATCCATGACGACCCCGGCAGCCTGGCCTTCGGGGAATGGATGCTGTTCGTCATTGATAAATCGACGTTTCATCGGAAATGCAAACAAGACACCCAGAATCGATAATGCGATATTCCAGGTGATGATCTGCCACCAGGGAAGCATCACCTGGTTGACGATCATGTAAGCCGCGAGTGACGACGTCAACGGGGCGGTCATGTAACCTGCTGAGGTTGCGATCGACTGCATCGCATTGTTTTCAAGGATTGTGAATTCACTGACTCCCAGTTGCTGCAGCAATTTGAAGAATGCAAAAGCAAGGATGACCGAGGTGATCCCGACTCCCAGCGACCAGCCTGTCTTGGCACCGATGTAAAGATTGGTCGCCGACAGCAATCCGCCGAGGATGAAACCGGTAATGGCGGCGCGTAAGGTCAGCTGCGGCATATTCCCCCGGTAGACGTTTTCGAACCACCACCGGTCTTTTTGTTCGACAGTCCAGTCACGAACCTGTTCGTCGGACAACTGCTGAATCGTCATGAATACCTCCGCAGACTCGTTGAATCACCGCCATCGGTGTCTGATCTGAAACGTGGAATTTTGCTGACCGCAGGTTTGTACTCGACAACGAACGTTGATCCAAGCGGAGAAACCCTGCTTTTGAGATTCAAGCAATCTGCAGGAGGGGACTCGCGTCAGGTTTCAGCGCTGGGTCAGCGGCGAACTTCTGGTGGAACGCAATTCCAGCGTCGCAATCAACGTATCTGGGGCGGCAGATGTTCGATGGGAGAATGGTTGACGGCGCGGCGCAATCTGCCCATCATTTCTCGAAGAATACCTGATAACGAATCGGAGCCTGGTTGTGACAGATTACGTGGAACCACTTGGAAAGCGGATCTTGATCCGCAAAGACGAAGCGCGGCAGAAAACTCGCGGCGGGATCGTTTTGCCGGATCAGGCAGAGATTCCGACGATCACGGGACGTGTCGTCGAAATCAGCGTTCAGATCGAGCGGGATCACGATTTTCCCGTCCGCAAGTACGACAAAGTGCTGTTTCATCCCAAGAATGCGATCCCGGTCGACTTTGAATCGGACAACCTGCTGTATGTTGTTCCGATCGAAGATGTCGTCGCCGTGTTCCGCCGATCCGAGCTTCCGGCTGTCAAAAAACGTCGGCCGAAAAAGGATTCCGACGACGATCTGAGCGACGAATAGAGGTGCATAACCTATTGGCGGCAATGCGGTCTGGTCACCACCCTTCGAGATTGAACCGATGTTAATAACCATGACCCGCACGTCGTCCCTTGCCATCGCGGTCTTGTTGGCAACGATGACGCTGCTGGCGGCAACGCGAGCGCACGGTGACGAAAAGTTGAAAGGGATCGCCTGCCGATCCGTTCACCTGGCCTATCCGGCACCCGTGGCCGTTTCGTTCTATAATGAAATCACCATCGAAAAGTCCGCTCCCGGGACCTATTTCATGGTCTGCGGATGGGGCAAAGGATACTTCGGGATTCAGGAACTGGCGAACGGAAAGAAACTGGTACTGTTCTCGGTCTGGGACCCCGGTAATCAAGACGACCCAAAGACCGTGAAAGAAGACCTGCAGGTGAAGACGCTCCACAAAGGTGAGGGGGTTCGCGTCGGTCGATTCGGTGGCGAAGGGACCGGCGGGCAATCCTTCTTCGACTACGACTGGAAGATCGGTGAGACCTATCGATTTCTGGTGACGGCGAAAGCTGTCGAAAAACGGAGCGAATACTCGGGGTATTTCTATATCCCGGAGAAAAAAGAGTGGCGACATCTGGTCACGTTCTCGACCCCGACGGGTGGTGATCTGCTCAAAGGAGACTATTCGTTTGTCGAAGATTTCAAGCGGGATAAAGTCTCGACGACTCACACTCGAAGGGCTCGCTTTGGAAACGGCTGGATCGAGACCGTTGATGGAACATGGCAGCCGATCACTCGTGCCAAATTCACCGCTGATGCCAATCCTGTTACCAACATTGACGCGGGCCCCGACAAAGACAGTTTCTTTCTGGCTACCGGGGGCGACATTGAAAACAAGACTGTGCCACTTCGGGAGTTTATGGAAATCGAGACCCGAACAGATCGCAAACCTCCGGAAGATCTGCCCAGGCGACGAGACTGAGACGCCCCATGAAGCAGTCTGTCTTCACTGCCGTGCTTTGTGCAATCGTCTCATTTGTGGGTTGCCGTCCACACGGCGGACCTGAAACGCCTCCAGCAGTGAAGCCAACATCGACAGAGATATCGACAACGCCATCACCAGCGACGCAGTCAAGCGGCATTCTGTTTCATGACCAGACGAAAGCGGCCCGCATCGATTTTCAATATCGAAACGACGACGCTCATTCCGACTTTTCGATCCTGGAATCGCTGGGAGGTGGAGTCGCGATCCTCGATTTTGATGGCGATGGCAGGCCGGATTTACTCTTTCCCGGGGGAGGACAGTTTACGAACGGGCAGCCATCTGGACTCCCCTCGGCCCTCTTTCAGAATACGGGTGATTGGGAATTTCGCGATTGCACATTACCAGCCCATGTCGGCCAATCGGCGCATTACAGTCACGGAGCTGCAGCCGCTGATTTCGACGAGGATGGTTTCGACGATGTTCTGATCACCGGTTACGGGGGGCTGACACTCTATCGCAATCAGGGAGATGGCACATTTCAGAGTGTGACCGAAGTCGCAGGTCTTCACGACGAACAATGGAGCAGCAGTGCGGCCTGGGGCGATTTCAACGGAGACGGGGCACTGGATCTCTATGTCGCGCATTACGTCGACTGGTCAACAACGAACAATCCACGTTGCGCAGGCCCGGAAGGACATGAGCGGGATGTCTGCCCTCCCAAGCGGTTTGAAGGACTGCCACACCTGATCTATTTCGGTCAAGGTGACGGAACGTTTCGTGACGGGACGGCTGACAGCGGCGCAGTGCCGATTGGTAAAGGATTGGGAGTCGTCACGGCCGATCTGGACCTGGATGGGGATCTCGATATCTATGTCGCAAACGATACTGTGGCGAATCTGATGTTACGCAACGATGGATCAGGTCATTTTGAAGACGCTGCAGCTCTTGGTGGAACGGCAGGAAGTGATCGTGGGACACCTGACGGCAGTATGGGAACGGATGTTGGAGACTTTAATCTCGATGGATTGCCCGATATCTGGGTCGCCAACTACGAGCGAGAAAACTTCGCACTCTATCGAAATCAGGGGAGCATGCTGTTTCGCCACGTCAGCCAGTCGGTCGGAATTGCGGCCGTCGGCGGCGCGTATGTCGGCTGGGGAACTCGCTTCATCGATGCCGATCTGGATGGTGATGAAGATCTGATCGTGTCGAACGGCCACGTCATCCGGTTCCCTCAACACTCTCCTCGTCTGCAACGTCCACTTGTCTTGGAGAATCGCGATGGTCAGCGATTTGCCAATGTTTCCGACGGTGCAGGATCTTACATGACGACACCGCACGCGGGCCGAGGCCTCGCCACGGGCGACCTGGATAGCGATGGTGACGAAGACCTCGTGATTTCAAATCTCAACGAGCCTGCAGCGATCCTGTCGAACGAATCGACTCCACGCCATCACTGGCTGGCGGTGCAAATCAAGGGGCGAGGTTCCTGTCGATCAGCAATCGGTGCGGTTGCCACCGCCACCATCGGTAACCGGAAGCTTGTCAGGCAGATTCGCGGTGGGTCGAGCTACGGTTCGACCAGCGACCCTCGATTACATTTCGGGTGTGGTAACGAACAGCGGATCGACACGCTGACAATCCGCTGGTTGTCTGGAGCACAGATCGAATTAAAGGATGTACCCTGTAATCGGACGTTGACGTTGGTTGAACCATCACTCGATGCCCGGTGATGAACCGATTGATCAGTCTGCTGATTTCTTCTGAGTCAGCAGTGAAACGACGATCAACGTCAAGAATCCCAGAGGGATCGTGACCAGACCCGGCTGGCTGAACGGGACCAATGCAGCGGCCGCCGCGGCTTCTGCTTTGAATCCATACACCTTGGCAAACGTGTCTTCACTGACCAGGATCCACGTCAGTGAGCTGAACAATCCGACCAGGATTGCTGCCGAAATCCCCTGCTTGGTGGTTCCCTTCCAGAACAGCAGCATCACCAGCGATGGAAGGTTGGCGGATGCGGCAACGCTGAAGGCCCAGCCGACCAGGAATCCCGCGTTCATATCCTTGAACTGAATCCCCAGGATGATCGCGATCACACCGACGATGACTGACGACAGCTTACCGATCCGCACCTTTTCGTGATCGTTCATCTCCCAACGCAGGACGCTGGAGAGTAAGTCGTGAACAACTGCACCACTGGCCGCCACGATCAGTCCGCTGACAGTTCCCAGCACAGTCGTAAATGCGATCGCCGAAATCATTGCGAAGAGCAGGTCTCCAAAACTCTTGGCGAGCAGCGGTGCTGACATGTTGTCGTTCGTCAGATCGATGCTGCCACTGGTCATCGCTCCGAGTCCCATGAAGAGCGTCAGCACATAGAACGTCCCGATCGTGCCAATCCCTACCACGGTACTCAGACGAGCTGCGGCCTGATTCTTCACGGTGTAGTAACGAATCAGGATGTGAGGCAACGACGCTGTCCCGCAGAACAGCGCAAGCATCAGCGAGATGAAATTCAAACGTGAGGAAAGTTTATCGGACTGCAGCCCTTTGAACGTGGGGCTGTTTCCGGGTCGCAAGATCTTTGATCCAGCAGTCGGTGTCGGTGTCCATGTTGTGGTTTTGACACCATCAACCGTTGTTTCCTTCTTGGGCCACAGCACGATTTCACTCTGCTGTAACGTCGCCAGATATTCCATCGGACCCAATGGCCCGGTTTCCGTTTTTCCGCCCGGCAGTTTACTCAGGTGTCCCACCGGTCGAAGGTCATTCTGGCCTTCTTTATGTCCATGTGGCTTTCCATTAACCTGCACGGAACCATCCGCCAGCTTCACCATGGTCTGCGGCGAATTCGCTTCTTCGCTGGTATCGACTTTCAGTCCACGATTCAGGATCAAGACAGTCAGGATACCACTGAACAGGACCAGCAAGGCCCCTTTGATGAACTGCACGTACGTGGTACTGACCATTCCTGCCGTGGCAACAATCAACACGACGATGATTCCGACCAGCACCACGCCGACCCAATAAGGGAAGCCGAGCAGTGGCTGGATCAGTGTTCCCGCTCCAACCATCTGGGGAATCAGATAAAACACACTGACAACCAGCGTACTGATCCCGGCCGAAAGAGTGATCGCTCGCGATTGGAACTGGCTGTTCAATGCGTCAGCGAACGTATATTTTCCGAGGCGTTTCAGAGGTTCGGCAACAACGAACAGTGCGACGACCCAGCCCGCCAGGAAGCCGATCGAATACAAAAAGCCATCGTAGCCGTAAAAGGCGATCATCCCGCAGATCCCGAGAAAGGACGCCGCAGACAGATAATCACCCGCGAAGGCGACCCCGTTCACGAACCAGTGAATCTGGCCACCGGCGGCGAAATATCCCGCCGATGATTGAGTCTTCCGTGCGAAGTAAAAACTTAAGCCGAGCGTGATCGCCACGAATCCGGCGAAGACCAGCACCGAAAGAATCGAAGGTTCATGAATCATGACGGCCAATCAGAAGCAGTGAGAAAACCGACGGGATCAGACAAACGAAATGAAGAGCGTTCAAGCAATCGCTATTTGCTTTGATCAGCAGGACTGACAACGCGGCAGAGCCACGCGTAAATCAGTGCCAGGACCATGGCCGCGACGATCAAGGCAAATCCGTACAGGATTGCCAGGTTCAGGCCCAACGCAGGAGTCGTTTCCATTTGTGTTGGCGAGAACGCATTGAGTGCCACGAACCCGCCGTAAAAGGCGAGGTAGATCAGGAACAACACCATGCCATAGCGGGCGTTGCGAGCCGCGATCAGCGGATCTTCGATTTCCTTCGGATGTACCTGACCGTGATCGAGGCCTGCCATGCGGCGTTCCTTTATCCAACAACGAGAATGACCGCGTCGATATGATTGCGGGAAGCCACAGATACCATCCCAACCGACGCGCCGCAACCCATGAGTCGATCTGGATAGAACTCCGCGATATCGCGAGAATTCCTGCTCTTCAGGGGTCAGCGACAGTAGCGCAACAACAGTCGTGGCAGATCCTGAGACATCACCAATGATCGGACGCGACTGCGAGCCGCTGCCTGGCCGAGAGCGGGCGAATAGCCGTGATGATGATCGACAATCGTCAGAGCCTGTGCTACATCGTCGGTGGAATGCTGGCTGCGGCCTGCTCCCGCTGCCAGCCATCGGGCGATCCACATCGTCACCGGCATGACCAGCATCAGGCTGTGAAATCCCTCGACAAACGGGATGTCGTAATACGCCGGACCGCAGAAGTGCAGCCCCTGAATCTTGACTCGAAAATAGCGAGTCAAGATTTCGTCCTGATCGGGAGTCACCTCGCCGAATGAATGCTCAAGCGTCGCAAAGGGAACTTCACGCAGGACTTCCTGAAGTGAAGGAACATTTCCGGTTCCACGAGAAAACTTCCAGACAGCTCGCAGCAGACGCCAGCGTCCCAACCACCCTTCGCGAAGATTGGCGTCGGTATCCTTTCGAGCATACTGAGCGACCAGCAATCGAAAATAGAGACGCCCGACGGACGTCACTTCTGACGCGTCCGCTTTCAGCAACTGAGCTTCACCGACCGCCGCTTCCCTGAGGAGATCGAGCAACTCGCGAATCCGGTCGCCTCGCAATTTTTCAAAAGCGGCCTGTCCTGCCAGTGTAGTCCAGGCATAGGCCTGCAGAAGCCGGTCGACGATTGGAAGGTCGGGCTGATCCAGTGTCGCGTCGAGTGCCTGCACAAATCGATGAAAATCAGCCCAGTCAACTCGTTCTCGGGAGTGAATCAGTGGTGCTGGAATATTCGACGCACCAGCCGGTACAACCGCGTCAGCGATCTGCCGGATCTCTGCAACCTGCTGGCTGAGAGGGCGTCCGGCATTTTTCACGACCGATGGGCAACTGAAACGGAGGCTGACGGCAACCGATTTTCCTGCGGGGTGAAATGCGTACGGGTAAACGCGGCAGGCGAGTGGCTTGCCCATCTCCCCGAACTTGGCATGGATCCGGCACAGCCCTTTTTCGTTCAAGAAGACGCAGGCCCCGTCCGGCTGGTGCCCCAGTCGATATCGGCCAACCCCCATCCGAACGATCGCCTGATCGGGGGAAACTCCATCCGCCGTGGTCCACTTCTGATCGATAATCCGCTGACGCTCAGCCTCGGTAATTTCGATCTGATGCTGACGGCAACAGCCTCCGCAGTTATGGCAGTTCCAATTCTGGAGGACTGGCAATGTAAGCTGCAACGACACGGAGGGCCTCGTACTTTTCGGTGATGTGTGGTGAATTAATTCTTCCACATACGGTAACAGATCCGCTTTGAAATTCGGAGAATGCCCGGAACGCAGTTGGGCGAGAGGGGTTATTTCGGTTCGTTGGATCAAGGGCGATTTCCGTTGCGGACTTCTTGCTGTGTTCTTCGAAACCGCACTATGCCAATTGCGACACCCATCATGCACAAGATCGCGCGAACTACCCCTTCTTCTTCATCATCAAGGAAAATGAGATTAAGCGTCGCCGCGATTCCACAGCCGAACGTCAGCCAGGCAACCGTGCGCGGCGTCAGTGGCTCTCGTGATTTTCCCATTCGAATCCCCCGTCCCAACGCCCACACCAACACACGTATCAGAACGATTCATATCATGAGTCTGGCGGAGAACCACATCCTGATCAGCACGGCGTACGGATAGGACAAAGACCGTATCATTTGCTATCGTGAAAACAGCGCGATAACTCGGTCGCGATCCAAGTCCAACAAGTTTATCGCGAATCCCAAACGGGAAATCGTCGTTTTCTGGCGAAAGACTGTGACTCTCAGGCAAGAAAGCAAGTGAGTTCAGTTGCTCATGTATGACATCGAACCAGCGCACCGCTTGACCAAATGAACGGTTTAATGCCCACCAACGGGCATTTGATTCGATGTCCGCTTCCGCTTGCGGGAGAACGACAACTTAAAACAACTTCATTCGTGTCGCGGAAACCCCAATCTCGTGCGCATGTCAGAAAAAGCCTGATCGAGTGGCTTGCCTGCCCCCGTCTGCATTTGTTTCAGACCTTCTCCAATCGCGTTTCGATCCTGTTGTCGACGCAAGGCCTCCATCGCCTGACGATGAGTTTCGCCATCAACCAGGACGTACACTCGGCGTGTCACCGGATCGACGAACTTCAAGTTCGTTGTCGTCAGCCGCGAGGAATGCCGCAACAAGCTCTTGGTTTAATTCAGTGACCATGGAAGCATCGTACGGAATGTCAAAGTTGGGGTTCAAGATCAATCAGGTGGACCTCTGTGAATCGACCTTCAATAGATTGACCACAATCCCGGCGTCGTCAACTCGACGAGATTATCGTCGAGATCGCGGAAGTAGAAACTCTGGGAGCCACCCGTCCATGTGACGGTGCTTTCGAGCGTGACTTTTTCCGACTCGAGTTTCTGCAACCATTCGGAAACTTCATCACGTGTAATTGCGAATGCCAGATGATTTGAGCCCGTTCCGGAATGACCTGGAATTACTCCGCCAGCCGTTTCCAGAGGCTCTTTGGTGGCCCCCTGTTGAAACAACAGCAGGAAATCCCGGTCAGCGACATTGAGCGCGATCAATCGGTCGGATTCCAGCAGCGTGGCGAACCCGAACAGCCGCCGATAAAAATCAGCCGCCTGTTGTGCGTTGCTGACGTACAGTGCGGTTTCCAGTATCCCATGAACTTGTGGCATGACATGACTCCGACCCGTGACCGAACTTCTTGCGGGAACCCATTCCGAGTTCGCTGCTGACCAGAGAAGCAGGTCTGTGTACACCGTGAGTTTCGACAGACCTCAAAAACATCGTACGACTGTGCGCGATCAGAATCAAAAACTGATCGCATCAGTACTCGAATCGATCTGCGATTCGCTGTGTCGTCAGTGTTCGCCGTGTCCGCTTTCCATCCTTCGTCGATCGCTCGTCAGAATTGGAAGGAGACTGCGACCACGTCAGTCATCTTTTTCGCTCGAACTCGCTGGGGGAACGTTGCTGGGCTGGGTTGCGTCAGATGGTGCGGTAGCGTCGGGTTGACTGGTTCCACGTCCACGAGGGCGGTCTACGTCAGCCGGTTTCTCTGACGTTTTATCGGGGGCTGCTGTGGTGGCCTCAGTCTTTTCGGCCTTATCGAAAACATCGCGAAGCGACTGCCCCAATTCGATTCGATATGGAACGTCGTCCCGTGAAAACATCAGATACTTCTTTTCGATACTGGTGACGACTCCGCGGATGTCTGCCACCGTAAATCGGGATCCGACCTTCACTTCAATCGACCTTCCTTTGGATCGATCATAGAAGATGGCGAGCGGGATCTGGTCCCGGAAGAAGATCGTTGTCAGAAACGTAAACGTCGCGGCATCGTCCTGAACATCCAGTTCCAAAGGGAGCGTTGTCGAAAGTGGGGGACTGCCATCATCTGTGACAACGACATTCACTTTGACCTTGCTGATTTCGACTTCATCATCGGGAGTCCAGGTCATTTCACCAGTGGTGCTGTTGATCTCTAATCCCGCCGGCGGATTTTCCCCGAGTTTCCAGGTCAATCGATCGCTTGAAGACTCGGCATCAGTGGCCTCAGGCTTAAACTTCCACTTGCGACCGATGTAGACGGGCGGTGCGGCATTCTTGCCAGATTTGGGTGCTGTATTTGGCTCACGCAAGGCGACGTTGAACGTCTCCGTCAGACGCCCCCCCGTGATTGAAGGATGTTTCACCTCAAACTTGAAAGCATACTTCCCAGCCATCTGGTCGCTGGTCGGAGCCCACGAAAACTTGCCACTCGATTTATCAATCCGGCTTCCTGGAATGATCGGCTCGATCAACGAGTATTCCGGCCGGCCGCGACCGGGATCATAACCCGTCATAACGATGTTGAATTCGAGCGGTTTCCCTCGCATGTGAGACTTTTCACCCAGCGGCGAGACCTTCGGCTTGTACTGAGTTGGCGGAACTGGCTTGAGAAAAACGTTGCTGGCCAGCAATTGCTTGATCTGCTCATCGGTACGGAAAGCGATGTCGGGATTGCGCGGGGCATCTTCGACGATCGAGCCAGCCGGAACACTGGCAGCCGTCGTACCATCTTGAGCACGCTCCACCGTCCAGACGTTCCCTTCCATCGCGGTCACGGTCACAAATTCGTTCTTCACGCGAACCAGAAAGCCCGGCTTTTCAGGGAAGCCTTCTACCGACTTCAACTTGAGCGTCGTCGCATCTTCAGAAAGATCTTCGACAAGAGTCGTTTGAGCAAACAGTTGACGCCGTTGAGGGGCATCGAGCAGCGCCAGCCCTTCTGCTTCAATCAGAACTTTCAGGAAGGGGTCACCTTCTGCTTCCGTACTTTGAATACGAATCGACGTGATCCGATGCAACAGATCGGTCCGATAGAATCGGTCCAGGAATCGACATAACTGCTCGTAACGCGGTTCCGCATCAATCTTCACATGGACCGAGACATAGACATTGTCTGGTGAAACCGTCATCCGTTCTGGCGAGATTTTCAGCTGTTCAAATCCGCTGAGGACCGCCAGGTCCAGCAGCCAGTCCTGATACAACCGCTGAGCATTGGTCGCACTGGGGCGCAACCCACCTTGAGTTCCTGCCGTACGCTTCATCATGCTGGCCGGGTCTGGGGGCAGGCTGCGACGTTTCCAGCCTTCCAGTTGTTTCCTCTGTCGGGCCAGCAGAATCAGGCTCTTGTTCTTCTCACTCACCGACTCCTGCAGCTTCTCCAGATCTTTCTGGCGAGCCCACAGTGGTTCGAGGAATGTGGAACTGAGGACCTTGCCTCCCTGCCACAGCAGGACGGCAGCCACCAGACCAATCAGCAGATTTTTTTCACGCTGTTGCATGGTCAGGTCACTTCTTCTTGGCGGGTTCGGCACCCGTGGGCTTATCGGACTTGCCAGGCGGGATAATATCGGCATCCAGCTCAAACCGGCTCTGGTATTCCGAGTCCCGGCTTTGTTGAGTCAATTCGCGAGGCCTCAGTCGGAATCGACGTGAATCCACCAGCCGATCCTCGAAGAACTTGCTGTCCCCGCGTTCCCGCGCATTACCATTGGCGAACACTTTTCCGATCGCATCACCGATTGCCGGGCCAAAGTTGTATTCGGTCAGGTAGAGTTTTTCTGTTCCACCCATGAATTCGTACAGTTGCGTGAGTTGTTGCAGTTGATTGATGTCGCGTTTCTGCCAGTCTTCAATGTTGACCGCAGCCTTGCGGATCGGCTCACCCGCCTTCAATGTCCCTGTAATCGTCGATTCGGACGACTTTGCATCCGTGATGGCTTGATCCAGACTCGCCATCCAGGTCTGATAAACCGCCGTGACAACAGCCAGCAGCACCAGCGCCGCCGCTGAACCGACCGCGATCTGCAGCTTGCGAGGATCCTGCTTCGGCCGGGGCTGTCGTGGATGAAGTAAATCGAAGCCGGGAGAGCGAGGCTGCAGACAACCGAGTGCCAGTCCCAGTGCCGGCGCAAACATCGTCATTGATTCGCTGAACTTCGAAAGTTCCAAGTCCGGAATTCGCGTGGCAACCTGCGTTGTAAACCGCTCGACAGGGCAATTCCAGCGTTCTTTCACGGCCAGATCGAGGCCATCCCATTCGGCTCCCTCTGCGAGAATCCAGACTCGCTCAATGGGACTGTTCACCAGCCAGGGCTGGGCAGGGACCAGGACACGCGAGATATCTGCAGCCGCCTTCGCAATCATCGGGCGCCCATTGTCATCCAATGGAGGTCTCACCAGATGGGCCACAAGGGGTTGAGAATCTCCCAGCAGTACAACTTCCATGCGATTTCCGTCAGCCAGAATCACCAGGCGACTTTTGGAACCGTGACCACGGTCTTCGGTTCGCAACAGTAACTCGGCGAGCGAGAAGGAACTGATGGACAGCGTGCTGAGATCAATGCCAGCTTCACTGAGTGTCTGCCGGATCGGATCGACAGATGTTCGAGGAACCGTCGCCAGCAGGACATCGCGCTGAATCGAACCTGGACGTCTGGGAATCGGCAGGTAGTCAAGTACCAGCTGGTCGAGTGGTGTTGTCGATCGCGTCGATGCCTGGAACTGAACGAGTGACGGAAGTTCGTCATCAGGAGCATCGGGCAGTTCCAGTTGACGCAGAATCGCTTCTTCACGCGGCAGACAGACGATTGCCTGGCGCGCGGACACACCCTTGCGGCGCAACGCTTCGCGCAACCAGTTGGGGGACGGCGGGTCAGGTATGTCGACGGCAAAGCTTTGAGCGACCTTCACAGTCGCACCGATCGATGCCTCGACGACTCGCAGTCGTTTCTTGTCCCAGTGAATTGCCAATACGTCCGGCATCAGGTGCCTCAAGCTCGGCTTCAAACCCTTTCTGGCTCAACAACTTGGCCAGTATGCCGGATAGAATAAGACAACCCGCTATCCATGGGAATAGCGGGTTGTCTGACCTGAGTTTTGACTGAAGACTGTTGCTGTCCAAAGTCCACGCTATCGCGGAGCCTTTTTGATGCTGAAGTCACGAATGCGATATGAGTCGTCTTCCTTGAAGAGCGTGAAGCTCAGTAATTCATTCTTGGAATTCGCCAGGTTAATCGTCCGTCCGCCACCGACGGGACGTGTTGGACGCAAACTGAGACCCTGCGGGGCAAACGAGGCTTTCAGCCCTTCAAGTTTGTCGTCGGGAATGGTTCCCTCACGGATCTGCTGCAACATCCCTTTTGCCTTCGGGCTGATGTATTGTGCAGCGTCAGTCAGATTGCTGTCGGCCATAGCGAGACAGAACTTCGAAAGCGAGTCCTCGGCTGAACCCACTGCAAACTGCTGCTGTCCACCTTGACCACCTGCACCTGGTCCAGCACCAGGATTTCCTGGAACAGCTCCAGGTCCTCCAGGAATGGCACCTGGAGCTCCCGGCATCGGAGCGCCCGGCATTGGGGCCCCTGGCATTGGAGCACCCGGCATCGGAGTGTTTTGAGCATGCCCCGGCGCAGCACCCGGTTGCGCTGGCGTCGTCGTATTGGCCGCTTGAGCATGTGCTTTCATCTGTGCCATTGGATCGACAGGCCCTGACCCAGGGACGCTTCCTGGAGGTGTTGTCGTATTTGCCGATTGAGCATGCGTCGCCCGCATGGCTGCGGCGGGATCCGTAGGGCCAGACGCCGGGGGAGCCGTCGGACCGGCGGCATGTGAATTCGTTGGCATCGTCGCGGGGGTCGCTGGAGCCGTTGGTCCTGCGGAGTTGTGAGCCGTCCCGGGCATTCCAGGCATTGTCGGTGACGCGGTTGGGCCGGAGGCAGGGGTTGAGCCATGCGTGGATGCCATGGCAGCGGCTGGATCCGTTGGACCTGCCGGAGCACTCGGCGGAGTTGGCGTCATCGCCGGCATATTCGTCATGGCTGGAGTTTGATTCGGCGGAGGTGGTGGCGTCGACGAACCGCAACCGATTGCCGCAGTCATCCCCGCACAGATCGTCCAGCGCCAGATCCCGCTCGGCAGGCTCAAATTCTCGATGGCCATACTCAGATTCCTCAAATTATCTTCACAAATCCAGATGTGAACGTCCGTAGAATCACGCCTGAAAGGTCGGTTGCGGATTCTCTGGAAGGGAGATGAAAACCGATCTACCTCCGTCAATCCATGAAATCATGGCGTTTCGACGAAGTCTTCGCAAGTAGTCAGTCGTCAGCCAAGTGGTAACGACGTTATTTGTGGAAGGGGTTGCCGGGCGTGCAGCAGGGAATTCCCGGTTCTTTCGGGTTACCACGATTTGTAGAGCTTCGCGAAGCCGCCAGATCAGGTTTTTCGGATGGAGTGGTCGAGGAGGCTCAACCGCCACTCGCGTCAATCAGCGGCTTCGCATGCGTAAATTTGGCCAAAAAAATAGAGACTGGCAATTGCTTATTCATCTCGTCAAGATGAATTTGTGCACGGGATAGCGACTTTCCTTTACTTCAAATCTCAGTAGTGTTTCGCCCATTTGGGGCTCATCGCAGGAGCGATCCATTCCTCAGATCTTGCTCCATTTCCGTTATCTGAAGCTCGGAATACAACGACATCACCGCATCAAACAGAATCTGAAGTGCTCACGCTGCCGCTATGCACTGCTGGACAGGATCTGCATCGAAACCCGATTCACCAAGGAGCAAAACTGATGAAATTGACCGTTCCGATCCAAACATTGGCCGTGCTGGCGACAGGAGCCTTGCTTGGCTATGTGGCCGCATCCAGCGGTCCCCAAACACCCGCGCGGGCCGAGATTTCACGTCCCGCCGTCTCAGGCGAAAGTGCAACTTCGAAGTCAGACTCCCAAGTCCCATGCTGCGATGCAAAACTCACTCGGACGTCCGCACTGGCGGAATCGGTTCAAGTCGCTGATGCCAGTGCTGCTTTTGCCGCCCACAATCTTGCTGTCGCAACGACAGCTCAGACCAGTGGCAAAAAACCGAACATCCTCGTCCTCTGGGGGGATGACATCGGAGTCCACAACATCAGTGCTTACAACCACGGCATCATGGGGTATCGAACTCCAAACATCGATCGGATCGCCAAAGAAGGCGCACTGTTCACAGATGCCTATTCTCAACAAAGCTGCACGGCAGGCCGCGCGTCATTCATTCTCGGGCAGCATCCGTTCCGGACAGGTTTGCTGACCATTGGCATGCCAGGCAGCCCGCACGGTATTCCCGACTGGACACCAACGACCGCTGACCTGCTCAAGGAACAAGGTTATGCGACGGGCCAGTTCGGCAAGAATCACCTGGGCGATCAGGATAAGCACCTGCCGACGCTGCACGGATTCGACGAATTCTTCGGTAACCTGTACCACCTGAACGCTGAAGAAGAACCAGAGACCTACTACTACCCGAAGGATCCCGAGTTCAAAAAGAAGTTCGGCCCTCGTGGTGTGCTTCACTGCACGGCTGACGGCAAGGGTGGGCAGACCATCAAGGACACCGGACCACTGACGTCGAAGCGAATGGAAACCATCGACGAGGAAGTTCACGAAAAGGCGATGGACTTCCTTGATCGAAGCGTCAAAGCGAAGAAGCCTTTCTTCCTGTGGTACAACAGCACCCGTATGCACGTCTGGACGCACCTGAAGAAGGAGTCGCAGGGAAAGACCGGTATTGGCCTGTATCCTGACGGAATGGTGGAACACGATGGCTTCGTCGGAGAAGTGCTGAAAAAGCTCGACGACCTGGGCATTGCCGACAACACGATCGTGGTTTACGGAACAGACAACGGTGCCGAAACTGCGTCGTGGCCAGACGGTGGAATCACCCCGTTCCACGGCGAAAAGGGAACAACGTGGGAAGGTGGGCTTCGCGTCCCGATGTTCGTGCGCTGGCCTGGTGTGATCAAGCCGGGAACCATCGTTAACGAGATCTTCTCACAGGAAGACTGGATGCCGACGCTGCTCGCTGCTGCCGGAGAACCAAACATCGTTGAGAAGCTGAAGGAAGGCTACAAGGCCAACGGCAAGACATTCAAGATTCATGCCGACGGCTACAATTTCCTTCCCTATTTCAAGGGCGAAGCCAAGAAGGGACCTCGTGAAGAGATTCTGTACTTCGGTCAGGGTGGTGAATTGAATGCGGTTCGCTGGAACGATTGGAAGGTCAACTTCGCTGTGGTTGATGGAAACATCGCCACAGGGACCCGGAAGATCACGGGCTGGCCGTTGATCACGCACCTCAAAGCAGACCCCTATGAGAAAATGGCACTTGAGTCGAGCATGTACATGCGCTGGTATGGCGACAACATCTGGTTGTTCGTGCCAGTGCAAGCACAGATCAAAAGGTTCCTTGTCACGATTCCGCAGTTCCCATTCCAGGAAGGGAGCAGCTTGAATGCGGCAGGAATCAACTATCAGACGCTCAAGGCCGCCGCGGCTCTCAAGCGTTTGAACGACATCGAAACGATTGGTGCTCCGCGTAACTGAGCGAAATCGAGTAATCAGGGCGTTGGCGTCCTTTCAGGAAGCCAACGCCCGTTTTGCCAGCAAAGGAGAGCGAACCTCCGTTTTCCAGCGAAGGGCCTTGTGAGACATCCCTTCCCTTGAACGCTTTTTCGCCAGAACGGTTCGGCCGTTTTTCCTGTTCATCGGGGCTGGCCACCGCAGCTGTACCCATTCTTGCCAGCTTGGACCATGCCGAACGTGGCCAGGCTTCCTGAATCTTCAGGACTACACAATCATCATCCCGCATTTGGGGTCATGGGTTTAGCCATGATACTTGCGGCTTTGGTTCCGAAATGGCGCGTTCCCGTTCTGCTCTATAGCAGTTTGGAAAAAGCCTTAATGGTCTGGCTCGTCCTTTCCAATGGCCAGAACTCCTTCGTGAGTGGCTTCTGGATCCCTTGCGCTCTCGAGTCCACCGTTGTGATCTATCCCCGGGCTCGAAAGTCGTTGCTCCCACCCGGTCAAGCCGGGCGGAGAGCTGTTCCAGGTATAGAGGATTCATCGTAGCTCAAAGTTGTTGGTCCCGCTGGGGCAAGCCCAGCGGAAACCTTTTCCGCACTACTGCTCAGTGTGCGGTCGCGACCAATGCTGGTGACTAAGCAGTGTGCAGTGAGTTTGCAGTCGCCCCACTTAAAGAGATTTCCGCCGGGCTCGCCCCGGCGGGATCACAACTGATCAGCTACTGTCAGGAAACCGGCGCGTCTGGCTCTCCACCCGGCTTGTCCGGGTGGGAGCAACGACCTCCCGGCTACCAATCGATTTCCACTCGCGTACGTTCAGGAACGACTCACGAGCCTGGTTAGTCGATCTGTCCGCTTCCCGACGGGCCCACTCACGAGCATGCCCCGATCTCTATGCCTCTGGCTTCGAACGCGGTCGAGAGTCGGCTCCACGTTGCACGACAGATGCATCCCAAGCCGGGGGGCGGGACTGGAGCGTCTTCGCGAAGTCCCGGAATTTGCGTACCACACGATGGCCGGGCCTTCCTTCGCAAAGCCTCAGTCCAGTCCAGTCCAGTCCAGTCCAGTCCAGTCCAGTCCAGTCCAGTCCAGTCCCGGCCACCCGACGACTTTCACCACGTGCTGCCAGGAACGAACCACGACTATCGGCCCGGCTCCCGTTGCTTTTCTTGTCGGGGACGCTCGACTGATACAAACCGGGGCAGGTACGATGGCTCGGTCAAAAGTTGACCACTCCGGAAGTTGACGTGCTGGTGGCGTTGCTTTGTCAGAAACTTGAGCATAACGGGAGACGCTTCATGATTCGTTCGCTGTCACGTTGGATGTTCGTGCTGGGTTGCGGGATCACGTTCTGGTCAATGACGGCCTGTGCTCAGACGGTTCCTGACAAGGTGACATTCAAGAACGTCGATAGTGGCGTGGCTGTGATGCTTGGGGCCGAGACCTTTACGGTTCTGCATACCGGTCCCGAATGGGCCAAGCCCTTTCTGGCTCCTGTGCAGGCTCCGGGGGGAACCGTCATCACGCGGGCCATTGGAGATCCTGAAGATAAGGATCACCCGCATCACAAGGGGATCTGGTTTTCCGTCGATGAAGTCAATGACATCAAGTTCTGGGCCGAAGCGGGCAAGATCGTCAATGTGCTGACGGATGTGACCGAGGGGAATCCCGGGACAATCAAGCTGAAGAATCATTGGCTCGGCAAGGACAGTCTTCCTGTTGCGGTTGAGACGACAACGATTTCGATCTTTCCGTCGCGACTGGTGATTTACGATGCAACGTTCACTCCGGCCGTTGGGAAAGTGACGTTTGATGACACCAAGGAAGGGTTATTCGGAATCCGCGTCGCCACGACAATGCGGGAAAAGGTCGGTGGGATTGTCACGAACGCCGAAGGAAAGAAGGGGACAAAGGAGTGCTGGGGGCAGCCTTCCAAGTGGGTTGATTACACGGGACCCGTTAATGGCAAGAACTATGGCGTGGCAATCATGGATCACCCCGCCAACTTCCGGCCATCTCGGTATCATGTGCGTGATTATGGGCTTTTCTCGGTCAGCCCGTTCGGTGAAGGGGCCTATCAGAACGATAAGAACAAAGCCAAGCCGTTTGTCCTGGAGCCAGGTCAGTCACTCCGTTTGCGCTACGGCCTGCACGTGCATGCGGGCGATGCCGTCGAAGGCAAGGTTGCTGACGCGTACGAGTTGTTTTTGAAGGCTACGAAATAGGTTTGACGCATGTCACGGATGACGAAAGGTTCGGCCGCAGAAAACGCCCTCGAAGAACTGCTGTCGGGATTGAACCCTCAGCAGCGCGCGGCCGCGGCGCATGATCAGCGTCCGTTACTGATCGTGGCAGGTGCGGGGACCGGCAAAACGACCACGCTGGCACATCGAGTTGCCAGCCTGATCGCGCATGGAACCGATCCTGGCCGAATTCTGTTGCTCACGTTTACCCGGCGTTCTGCTGCAGAGATGCTGCGACGCGTTGATTCGCTGCTGACTCGCTGGCGGAATCAGACCGCAAAATCGCTGAGCCGCGCCAGTGGAAGCGACTTGAATGCCGAAATGGTGCCCCGCGCGGAGACTTCCGCACCGGCAGTCATTCCCATCCGCACGGCTCAATCCGCGCTGTCGACTCGTGATATCTGGGGTGGAACCTTTCATGCCGTGGCGACCCGCTTGCTGCGTCAACATGGCAAACTGATTGGCCTGGAACCCGATTTTACGATTGTGGATCGTGCCGACGCTGAAGATCTGCTGAATGCAATCCGCTCGGAACTGGGACTGGCGAAGACCGACAAGAGGTTTCCTCTCAAGGGGACATGTCTTGACATTTACAGTCGCGTCGTCAACACGCAGCTTCCGCTGGAACGGGTGCTGAAAGAATCCTTTCCGTGGGTCGTCGATCAGCTCGACGGATTGAAGAAGCTGTTTGCCGCGTACACAGAAAAGAAGGAGCAGCAGCAGACACTTGATTATGACGATCTGCTTTTGTTCTGGCATGGGCTGGTGACCGAACCGTCCTGCGGTGAGATCGTGCGTCAGAAATTCGACTGTGTTCTGGTCGACGAATACCAGGACACCAATACGTTGCAGGCGGAAATTGTACGAGGCCTGATGCCTGACGGACGTGGACTGACTGTTGTTGGCGATGATGCCCAGTCGATTTATTCGTTTCGTGCGGCATCTGTGCGAAACATCCTGGATTTTCCCGAGCAGTATCCAGAAACGACGGTGCTGCCGCTGGAGCAGAACTACCGCAGCACTCAGCCCATTCTGGCTGCCACGAATCAGATCATTGCGCTGGCGAAAGAGGGACACCGAAAAGAGCTGTGGTCCAGCCGCAAGACGGGAAATCCACCGCAACTCGTTTCCTGTCAGGACGAAACAGAACAGACGGATTACGTGATTGCACAGATCCTGGCGCATCGGGAAACGGGGGTCTCTCTCAAGCAGCAGGCGGTGTTGTTTCGGGCGGCTCATCACAGTCTGCAATTGGAACTGGAGCTTTCCCGACGCAACATCCCGTTTCATAAGTATGGGGGGCTGAAGTTTGTCGAGGCGGCACATGTCAAGGACCTGATGGCATTTCTGCGGCTGGCAGAAAACCCGCGAGATTCAATTTCGGCCCTCAGGATTCTGCTGCTGTTGCCGGGAATCGGGCCCAAAAAAGCGTCCCAGCTGGTGGAAACCCTGAATGCTCATCAGGGCGACCTGCGGGCGTGGGAAGATTTCAAACCACCCGCCGCGACGGCGACGCACTGGCCCGTCTTTCTGGCGCTGATGAAAGTTTTGTCGGGCAAGCATGGAAAGTCGGTAACGCTGCAGGTCGAGATCCATCACATTCGCACGTTTTATGGTCCGCTGCTGGAGCAGAAATACGATGATGCGTTTGTGCGGATGCGAGACCTGGAGCAACTGGAACAAATGGCAGCACGGTTTGAGGTGAGGTCGCAATTCCTGAATGACATGACGCTGGATCCCCCCAGTTCCACGCAGGACTTTGCAGGCGAACCGCTGCTGGATGAAGACTATCTGACTCTCAGTACGATCCATTCAGCCAAGGGGCTGGAGTGGGAATCGGTCTTCGTTCTGCATGCAGCGGATGGGAATATTCCGTCCGACATGGCGACAGGATCCGACGAAGAGGTCGAGGAAGAGCGTCGATTGTTTTACGTGGCGTTGACTCGAGCCAAGTCTCACCTGTACGTCATGCATCCGCATCGGTACTACTTCCATGCGCATTACAAAAGTGACCATCATTCGTATTCGCAGAGAACCCGCTTCATTCCCGATGAGCTTCTGCAGTACTTTGAATGCATCACACCGGCGCGCGCCAAGGCGGGGGAATCGGCAGATGGGCCAGCGACTGGCGTCACGACGTCGGATATTCGCAAGCGAATCGGCAAAATGTGGGCGTGACCAATCAGAAACATGCAAACTGCGATGAACGACTTGCCGCTGATACTGTTGCCGGGACTGGGTGCGGATGCGCGGATGTTTTCGTCGCTGGCAGCAGGATTGCCTCCGATTGTGACGCCCCGATGGATCGAACCTCATCGACATGAATCACTCGTTGATTACGCCCGTCGGTTCGCTCAAGTGATTGATCCAGGTCGGCCCTGTTTCATTGGAGGGGCTTCCTTCGGTGGGGTGGTGGCTCAGGAAGTTGCTGCCGTCCTGCCAGGAGTTCAGGCTTGTTTCGTCATCGGAAGCACGTGTTCGGATAAATCGCGGCCATGGCGGATTCAGATTCTGCTTCCGATCACGCCGCTGGTTGGCATTCTGCCGCGACTTGCTCCCTTTATCGTCAGTCTTGCGGGCCGTTGGCTACGACCTGCGACACGGGGAGTGTTGATGCAACTGTCGGACACGGACCCGAAGTTTCTCAGTTGGGGGGCGGGTGCGATCCTTCGCTGGAAGCCCTCTGCTGGCGTGGCCAAAGTCCCCGTTTGCCAGATTCACGGCAGTCGCGATCGCGTCTTCCCGATTGACTTGACGAACCCGGGATATACGGTGGCCGGGGCCGGTCATCTGATTGCCATCACTCACCCGAAAGAAGTCAGCGAACTGATGCGGCAGCAGATTACGAGATCAATGCAGAATGGGGGTGGCCAATAAATGGTCATTGGCTGGGAATTTGAATTATGGCCGATCTTTTTTCGGACTCAACAAAGATTCCTGAACAGGCCTGTCTTCTGCATTGCGGTACCGAATAACTTCTGTGGATGTGTTGTAAGATTCGACTGATTTTAGTGTTGCGTCGCTTGGTGCAGGTTTGTACACAGGCGGGCATACCAGTCGGAACGGCCTTCCGAATTCGGATTTGAGGAGTGATTTCGCGTTTGAAGCCGTCACGCTTGATATTGGCAGGCGTAGGGAATAAACTCAGCGACCCTGGAGTTTTGCGGGGCGATTGTGTCTCCCAAGCACGGGGCCGTCGTAGTTGTGTGACATTGATGATCGGGTATTCTGACGATGCCGACAATTAATCAGTTGATTCGTAAGCCTCGCAAGCATCAGCCTGTACGGACAAAGACTCCAGTTCTGGAGGGGTGTCCACAGAAGCGTGGTGTTTGTTTGCTCGTTAAGACAGTAACCCCGAAGAAGCCAAACTCGGCACTGCGAAAAGTGGCGCGTGTTCGGCTTTCGAACGGAAAAGAAATCACGGCGTACATTCCGGGTGAAGGCCATAACCTGCAGGAACACTCGATCGTGCTGGTGCGCGGTGGCCGTGTTCGCGACCTTCCCGGGGTTCGCTACAAGATTATTCGCGGTGTGCTGGATACTCTTGGTGTTGCCAAGAGAATGCAGGCCCGAAGCCGTTACGGTACCAAGCGAGCGAAGTAATTTTGCTGGTGTGTGTCCTGTAGTTGCTACGGTCTGTTTTTGAGTCCCTGTATGCCTGGCCTGTTACGGCTCATGCCG
>CAZSTW010000032.1:30509-58312 GCA_964609845.1 uncultured Planctomycetaceae bacterium
CTCGCAGGCGTCTACTCGCACGCGGTCCCCGCACTCCAGGCGGCGCTGCGCTCGCTCCGCCTGGATGGCTGCACGCTGCACGCGGATGCCGCTACCACGCTGTTTTCCATGCCGTGCTTGCAGGAGCTGCACCTGCGCGCTGTGGAGCTCATGCCGTTGCCTGAAGAATACAAAGTCAATCGTTTTTTGGAGGGGTTTTCATGGCTGACCGCTTTACAGCCAGCCGTTCGCAGTTGATGCCTGACGCCCGATACGGGTCGAAGTTGGCGTCCAAGTTCATCAATTGTCTGATGAAGGACGGCAAGAAGAGCATCGCTCAGTCGACGTTCTATTCGGCCATGGACATGATCGCCGAAAAGTTTCCCGAACGTCCAGCGATCGAAGTCTTTACGACTGCCGTTGAAAACTGCCGTCCATCGATCGAAGTTCGTTCAAAGCGCGTCGGTGGTGCGAACTATCAGGTTCCAACCCCGGTGAATTCCAAGCGACAGCAGACCTTGGCGATCCGCTGGCTGCTGGAAGCCTGTCGCGATAAGAAGGGGCGTCCGATGGATCGCCGTCTGGCCGATGAGCTGATGGCCGCGTTCCGACGTGAAGGTGCCGCAATCACTAAGCGTGAAAACGTCCATCGTATGGCCGATGCCAACAAAGCATTCGCTCACTTCGCCTGGTAATTGCGATACGGCAATTCAGGTTGCCCGGTTCAAATATCATAAGAGCCCCGGAAGGTCCGGGGCTCTTTTCGTTAGAATGGTAAGACGGACATTCTTGTCCGACCCGTGTTTGGACGGACTGAAAGTCCCTCGTACGCGACACAGGTATTTGATTTATTGGCCGTGATCGCCCGCTTCGACCGCTTCGAACTGTGCGGTCAGACGGCTGACAACTTCCTCGGCATTCATGTTGAACAGGGCTTTACCTCCGGTTCCCCAGTTTCCCTGATGGTAGTGGAAGACAGCCACTGCGTCACGGACAGTGCCGACCGCCGCGACATCTTCCATATCGCCCCCTTCAATCGCCTCGAAACGGATGTTGATTCCGGCGAAAGCGGTAATCAGGCCCGTCTCTCGCTCACGGGCAAAACTTACGGCGCTCAGCCAGTCACAGTCGATCCAACGCAGGCCACGAGGCTTTCCAATTGATTTTGCCATGTCAAAAAACCTGGCCTCCAGCTGTTCCCGTTGAGCACGGAACTGCTGGAGTGCCTTCTGAGCTTCACGCTTGCGGAGTTGTTGGACCAGCGGAATCGCGCAGAATGCGACCGCAACCAGCAGAACCAGCGTGATTCCCGTTCCCCAGATCCAGAACACGATCATTTTCTCCACCGAAGTACACCGTTAAAGCCCGCTCCAGGGGATTCTATCACCACGAGGTTCGCCGAAGTAGCAGGCAACTGGGTTGCTGATGGTTGCCCTCGGTTCGCGTTGTGCCGTAAAGTGGCGGCTGCAGCAGTTGACTCGATCCCTAGAATCTGAAAAGGTGATTTCGGTGCAAGCAAAGATTGTCCTTCTTCCCGGTGACGGAATTGGTCCGGAAGTTGTCGCTCAGGGCGAGCGAGTTCTGAATCTGGTCGCGCAGAAGTTCGGCCATTCGTTCCAGTACACAACTTGCCTCATTGGCGGCTGTGCAATTGATGCGTGTGGTGAACCGCTGCCGGATGCAACGCTTGCCGCCTGTCGGGAATCCGATGCCATCCTGTTGGGGGCCGTTGGGGGACCAAAGTGGGACGATCCCACCGCGAAAACTCGTCCTGAGGCCGGACTGCTGAAGATTCGCAAGGAACTGGGGCTGTTCGCGAACCTGCGACCGATCTTCGTGTCACCTCACCTCGTTGGCTCGTCACCGCTACGTCCTGAAATTGTTGCTGGAACCGATATTCTGTTCTTCCGCGAATTGACGGGGGGGCTTTATTTCGGCAAGTCCGGAAAAGAGACAAATCCAGACGGCAGCGAAACCTCGTACAGCACGATGATCTACAGTACACATGAAGTGGAACGGATTGTCCGTCTTGCGGGGGAAGCGGCTCGCGGCCGCAAGAAGCGAGTCACATCGGTCGACAAGGCTAACGTACTGGAAGTTTCGCGACTGTGGCGTCGCGTCTTCGAACGCGTCATGAAGGAAGAGTTCCCTGACGTTCAATACGAAAATGTCCTGGTAGACGCCATGGCAATGTATCTGGTTGCTCGCCCGAAATCCTTCGACGTTGTTGTGACCGAGAATATGTTTGGCGACATCCTGACCGACGAAGGTTCTCAGTTGCCGGGTTCGATGGGAATGCTTCCATCTGCCTCCATCGGTTCGTCCGGTCCAGGGCTCTACGAGCCGATTCACGGCTCGGCTCCTGATATCGCGGGCAAGGGGATTGCCAATCCGCTGGCGACGATTCTGGCGGCGGCAATGTTGTTGCGACATTCGCTGAAGCTGGAAGCCGAAGCGGTTGCCATCGAGCAGGCGGTTGATCGAGTCCTGGCTAAGGGGCATCGAACGGCGGATCTGGCGGCGGGTGGTCCCAGCGTCGGAACTGTCGAAATGGGCCGCCTCGTCCTGGCGGAAATGGGTTGAAAGTTAAGCATGCAACGGCTGACAGTGGCTCCCAAGCGACGATATCTGGTTCGTTTCAATCCGAAGCGGGTTCCCCACCTGTTCACCGATGTCCTGATCATCGGTGCCGGGATCACCGGGATTCGCGCGGCGCTGGCGATTGACCCGAAACTCGAGGTCGTGCTGGCGACCAAGGATGTCATCAGTCAGTCCAACAGTGCTTATGCCCAGGGGGGGATCGCTGGTGTCTTCGATCCCCTGGACGATTTTGCCAATCACGTTGCCGACACCATGGCAGCCGGCAAAGGACTCTGCAATCGAGACATTGTCGAAACTGTCATCCACGAAGCGCCGGACCGGATTCGTGAGCTGGTGACATACGGCGCCGTGTTTGACCGGGCTGACGGTGAAATTGCCCTCACTCAAGAAGGGGGGCACAGCCATCGCCGAGTCGTGCATGCTCTTGGTGATGCGACTGGCAAGGAAGTGATGCGGGCGCTCATCGACCGCATCCATCGCGAGCCGCAGATTGCCACCTGGGAAAAGACATTCACCATCGATCTGCTGACTCATGATGGCGAGTGTCGCGGGGCACTGGTCTGGAATGCCGAGCACGGAAAGACGTTTGTCTGGGCAAAGCAGACAATCCTGGCAACAGGAGGAGCCGGTCGGCTGTTTCGTGAAACCACGAATCCGGAGATTGCCACCGCTGATGGGCAGGCCATGGCCTTTCGAGCGGGAGCGGAATTGCGTGACATGGAATTCATGCAATTTCATCCGACAGTCCTGTACATCGCCGGAAGTTCGCGCCATCTGATCTCAGAAGCGGTTCGCGGTGAAGGGGGGCTGCTTCGCGACTGTCATGGTCATCGATTCATGCCCGATTACGATCCGGCCGCAGAACTGGCTCCGCGTGATATTGTCAGCCGGTCGATCACGCGACAGATGGAAAAGACACGTCACCATTGTGTGTATCTCGACCTGACGCATCTTGAGAAGTCGCTCGTTCACGAGCGGTTTCCGCATATCGGACAGGTTTGTGCTGAGTTCGGACTGGACCTGACCCGTGACCAGATTCCCGTGCGACCAGGCGCGCATTACATGATTGGCGGACTGACGGTGGATGCCGAAGCTCGAACGACATTGCCTCGCTTGTGGGCGGCGGGGGAAGTTGCGTCGAGTGGTCTGCACGGTGCCAATCGTCTGGCGAGCAACAGTCTGTTGGAAGGTCTCGTTTTCGGCTTACGGGCTGGCAGAAACGCTTCCGCTGCCGCCGCGAACGAAGCTGACAGTTTTACAGCGTTGCCATTAGTCACTGATAACTCACCTGCTCAGCCGCAAGACGCTGGATTGAAACTCGATGACTTGCTCAATTCGCTCAACAGCGAAATGTGGCGCAACGTTGGCATCGAGCGATCTGCTGAGGGACTGGAAGCGGCTCTGCAGCAGGTGGAATTCTGGGACCGGTACGTTGGGCCACGTGAGTTCAGCAACACTCAGGGGTGGGAACTGCAGAACATGATGCTAGTGGCACGTCTGATGATACGTGCGGCACAGCTTCGCAAGGAAAGCCGGGGAACTCATTACCGCAGTGATTTCACCGAAACCGATCCCTTGCAGGCCGAGCACATTCCCATGACTGCTTCGTAGCGTTGAGCCGGTTAGGCCTGCAGGTAAGGGCCAATTCACTCAGGGACGCTTCTGAGCGAACAACCATTCCATGAACTTTGGGTCCGCGTATGTACGCGTCCACGAGTCATGATTAACGCCGGGGTACTCTGTATATTTGGGCATCCCCCCGGCCTTCTGAATGGCTTCGATCATCCGTCGTGATCGCTCCACCTTGACGACAGAGTCTTTATCGCCATGAAAGGCCCAAATGGGCAACTTGGTAACTCGCCCAGCCAGGGCTTCGTCCGCTCCCCCGCAGATCGGCGCTGCAGCGGCAAATAGATCGGGTGTACGAGTGACCAGATCCCAAGTGCCGAAGCCCCCCATGGAGAGACCGGTCACGTAGATTCGCTTTGAGTCGACTTTCAGGTGGCTGCGCAGGTTCTCGATCAATTCGCGAGTCAGGGCCAGGGGCTTTGATTCCTCTGGCTGCGTGTGCGAGTCAAGCGTCCAGTCGACCTCGACCCAGCGTTTCCCGTTGGGGCACTGGGGAGCAATTACGAAGCAGGGGAACTTCTGGCGGTTCTCATCTTTCGAAAAATCCTTCATGCCGTGGACCAGCTGTTTGAGGTTGTCGTCTCCTCGTTCACCGGCTCCATGCAGAAAAACAACCAGTGGATATTCTTTTGTCCCCGTCGGTGAGTAGTCCTTCGGTGACATCAGTCGATACTTCAGTTGTTCGCCAGCTCGCGGGGAAAACACTCGTTCTTCGAATAAGTCCTGTGACAAGGCTGGTGTCCAGTTGATACACGTCACAACGAGAAATAGTGTCGCGCCAAACAACAATCGCATGGAAAGTCCTGTTCTGAAGCGGGCGACACCACGTTGTTACGAGGCTGGTCGCGAAGGATCGTTTGATGGAGTTCGTGTGGCAAAGTGTGGTGGCGGTAGCGTTGATGTCGGTGTCGGACCTTTCGCGTCAGCACCGACTTCATTGTCGTCCGACATCGCCCGTAATTCAACCTTTTCAGGGACTGGTTCTTCTGCAGGCAGCCAGGCTGTCACATGGTTGGGCCCAGAAGCGATCTCGGACTTGGGAGGTTCAAACAGATATCCAAGCGGGCCAGCCAGCAACTGTGGCATCAGGACAATATCCGCAAGCAGAGCAACGGCGATCATGGCTGCCATCAACCACCCGAAGCGGCTGATCAGCAGCAATTCCGCAGGAACCAGCACGAGCAGCCCAAGTGCCACGGCCAGGCTGGTTTGCCACATGGCAGGTCCACAATGGACCAGCGCATTGATGATCGATTCGCGTCGAGTCTGGCCCAGCCGTATGCCATTCTGGACCCAGGTCAGGTAATGCAGCGTTCCGTCAACCGCAATCCCCAGTGCGATCGATGCCGTGATCATTGTTCCGACGTCAACTCGCTGTCCCATCCACGAAATCACACCAAACACAACTGTGATTGGAATGATATTGGGAATCATCGCCACCAGGCCGGCCCAGAAGTTTCTGAGCATGTAGACGAACACTCCCAGGATCAGGGCAAATGCCAGTCCAAAGCTGCTGATCAGGCTTTGCAGAACCGCCCGTTGCGTCTGCAGGAACAGCGGCACTGTTCCGGTGATTCGATGTACTGAGCCAGGGTGCATTTTTAGAACGTCCTGCGAGATCGCATTCACGTCTGCCAGAACTTCCGCAAAATCGTTGTCGGTCATGATCGCGACCTGGGACGTGATCCGCCACAGTTCGTCTCCCGCCTGATTCAATTGATGATCGCCTTTGACAGCCAAATCACTCGCTTTCTCAGCGGTGTTGTAAAATGTCCGGGCTGCGGGGAATTCACCATCGCGAATCTTCTGCTGGATCAGGCTGGCTCGTTTGAAGTACTTACTGCGAGTCAGGAATCCCGCATCTTCAGCCGGGGCATCGCTGACGGGCAGAAAATCCGCGAGAGACAGTGAGCCGGTGATTTCCGAGTTGGTTCGCAACCGTTCCTGGATCTGACGAATGACTTCCACCCGGTCCAGGAAAGTCGTGTCCTTCTGGGCCTGCACATCAAACCGGATGATCGTCTCGACGGGCATGATTCCCGCGAGGTACGTTTCAATAAACCAGTAATCCTGAGCGATCCGGGCCTTTTCAGGGAAGTAACGAATCACCTTGGTCTCGGTTCTGAAATGAATCAGCCCGTAACTGCAAACGACAGAAATCGCGAGAACCACGATCGATTGCAGGACGGGCCAGGTCGTCAGTCCACGCCCAAGCATTCGCCAGCCGGGGTGATCGAGTTCATGTTCCTGGGGCGGTTTTCCGGTCCAGACCTGTAGCAACGCTGGCAGACAATACAGGATTACGACCAGCGACAGCATCGTTCCCGCTGCTGAATAGAGACCGAAATCACGGACGGGAGTGAGCGAACTGGTGCAGAGAGAGACCAGGCCGATCGCCGTCGTCAGACTCGCCAGGAAACAGGGCATCCGCGAGGTTCGAACGGTTTCGGCGATCGCGGTTGCTTCGTTCTTGCAGGCAGCATGCTTCCAGTAGTTTGCTACGTGAATCGCTCCTGACAGTGTCAGGACCATCAGCAGGGATGGCATGACAACCAGGACCATATTCATCGTGCCACCTGTTACTGGAACCAGAGCGGCCGACATCATCGTGGCATACATCGAAACCAGCAGCACGATCGTCGCCAGTCGGATGCTTCGCACGAGCAGATAGGCCAGGATCGAGCTGATCAAGGCGGACGTCATGACGACCGAACGCCGATGGAACTGGGTCAACGGGAACGCCGGGTCCCAGACCGCCTTCGCGACTTCGTGATTCAACTCGGTGGCGGACACTGTACTGCCACCAAGACGCAGAGCGTCGGCCGGAATTCCGACCGAGACTGCAACTTCGCGAATAACGTCAACAGTTTCATTCTTGTCCGCAGTTCCTGCTTCCGAGATGGCGAGTGCGATTGTGATGGGCGATCCCAGCACGAAGAAACACTGTTCGACGACTTTTTGAGTCCCGTCCTTTTCAGGAACAAACCCAGTCAGCCAGTCGGCGATCTCTTGAGTCTGTGTGCTGCCGGGGCGAATTCCCTGCCAGACCACCTGCAGATCATGGTCAACAGATTCGATTTCAATCAGTTTGCCAGCCGCATTCATCACGGCCGGAGCGGACGGATTCTGGGCCGTTTCCCCGTCTTCAGCTGGAGGAGGAGGAACCGCAACCTGAGTCCAGAAATCGGGGATCGGTTCACTGAACTTCAGGTCGACACCAAATTCCGCTTTTGCGGCTGCGGTCAATTCCTGGCGAGTCTGACGGAGGCCCGATTTTCCAAAATCGGTCAGCTTGATCTTTAGTGTCCCCGCCCCCAGGATCACCCCTTCCAGTCGCCGCATCGCTTCCCGTGGCTCCACACCGTTCTTCTGCATCACATTCAGCAGGTACCGCGGTTCGACGACGCTCGAGACATGCGGGACGCCACGACGGATGCCATCCGCGTCCAGTTTCCCTTCGAGCTTCTCTACGAATTTACGGATTCGGGGGTCGTTCAGCGAACTGTTGTCCCAGGAAACGAAGATCCGTTCTTCGACCGGGAACTGTTCGTTTGTCCATTTCAGGACTTTCAGTTCGGGATCGTCGTTGGGGAGCCACTTCTCGACATCGTTCTCGAGTCGAATCTGGCCCAGAGACCACCATGCGATGGGGAAGACGAAGACCATCGCCATCACCACCCACACAGACATCCCGTTGCCCCACGGGTCTTTACGATCGAAGAATTGAGTCATGCATCCCTTCCCGCCACATCACCGAGTGATGCCTGGAATCCATTCCGACGCTGCAAAAGTGTCTGCCCCACTGGATCACCGGCTCAGGTGAATTGACGCAACTCCACACTTCCGCCGTGGTTGCCACGTACAAACAGATCACGCGGGATTGTAGTCGTGAACCCCGATTTAACGGAAGACCGACCTGAAATGGGAAAAAAACAGACCGAAACTTCAGGATCACGAACAGTTTACGAGTCAATTCCGCAACGACTTCCAAAGACGCAACTCATTCTGCACAATAGAGGTGCGAGAAATATCTTGTGTGGCATTGTCACTCCCTCCCACGACATCGCATTACCGATAGCGTCAAACATCCATGATCCAGTCTCAACTCCATTCGCTCCTCAAATCGTCGGTTGTTCGAGGACGAGTCCTGACCGCACCATCACAACTGGCGGGGTATGACGCGGATGGGTTGGGCTATAAGACGTTTCGGCCTGATGCTGTGGTGATTCCGGCCGATGCGGATGAACTGGTTCGAGTGCTGCAAAGTGCGAAGCAACTCGGAGTGCCAATCTGCATGCGTGGTGCCGGGACTTCGCTGTCTGGTGGACCGGTTGCCGCTCAGGGGGGCGTGATCATTCACACGTCGGCCCTGCGCAGCGTCCGGAAAATCTGTGCCGAAGGGTTCTGGTGCGAGGTCGAAGCAGGGGTGGTCCTGAATAATCTGGACGAGATTCTGAAACCGCACGGAGTCTTCTATCCACCGGATCCTTCGAGTGGACCCGTCTGCACGCTGGGAGGTAACGTCGCGATGAACGCCGGGGGGGCCCATTGCTTCCGGTATGGCGTGACGAGCAATTATGTCCTCGGGGTCGAAGCGGTACTCCTCGACGGAAGCGTTCATCGATTCGGCGGGCCAGCCGGAGGCCGCGGCCCCTGGCGTGAGGATTGGAAGCGGTTCATGGTGGGGTCTGAAGGGACGCTGGGGGCCTTCACCCGGTTCTGGCTCCGCGTGCTGCCTCGACCAGACAAGGTTTGGACCTTCCGGGCAACCTATGCCGACCTGATCACTGCGGAAAAGGCGATTCATGCCCTCGTCGCCCATTCGTCGTTTCCTGTCGCCATCGAACTGATGGACCCGCGCTGTGTCGCCATGGTGGAAAACAGTCACATGGCGGTCGGTTTGCCGAAAGATTCGTTCATGCTGCTGACGGAAATCGATGGGCCACCCGAACTGGTTGATGCGCGTGTGGAATCTGTGGCAGAGATCTTGCGAGCGGCAGGTTCACGCGATGTGGTCTACAGTGATGACGAAGAGCTTCGCAAGAAGTTGTGGAAAGCTCGCAAAGTTGCCGGGGGGTTGATGGGGCAGTTGAGTGCCGACTTTGTTGTGCAAGATGCCGTGATTCCCAAACGAGCTTTGGCCGAACTGTTGCAACTGGTGTACGACGAAGCAGACGCCGCAGGAATTCGCGCGGTCAATGTCTTTCATGCAGGCGACGGAAACCTGCACCCGAACTTCCTGTTTGATTCCCGCAAGCATGGAGAACTGGAAGCGATCGAATTGATTGGCAAGCGATTGATGCAGCGTGTGGTGGATGTCGGAGGAACGCTTTCGGGTGAACATGGAATCGGCAACGACAAGACGGCTTACATGCCATTGGTATTTGGTCCCGAGATGACTCGAATCCAGTTGGCAATTCCAGCCGTGTTTAACCCACGCCATCAGCTAAACCCGCTCAAAGTCTTCGCCGATCGACGGTTTGAAGGGATCGTTGAACCCAGGAAAAATGGGCGGGTGAATGACCTTGAAACGAAAACGAATGGGCACGCCACCGTCGACCCGCGCTGCTTTACTCCGTTTCTCGATCCTATCGATGGAGTCGTGGCATTGTCTGCCACTGCGACCGCTCGTGACGTTGAAGAACTGGCGGCCGCACATCAGATGCGATTCCCGTTGATGATTGATTCCTGCGCGACGCTGCGTGAGCAAGTCGAATCGACAGGTTATGCACCAGCCTCTTCGCGATTTGGCCCCTTCTGCGACAACATCGTCGGGATGAACTGGAAGCTGCCGAACGGGCACATCGTCCGAATTGGCGAACGTGTCGTAAAGACCTGCACGGGTTACGACCTGTTCCGCTTCCTGCTGGGTTCGGGGAATCGGTTTGGCGAACCGGTTGATTACGTATTGAGGCTCCGTCCCAACTGCGGGACGACCAACGTCTATCATCTCAACGGTGCCCCGACAGCCGTTTCAGCAGCAGTTCCACAAATCCTGAAAAACTGCTGGATGCACTGGTTTGACGCTATTGATCTGCTGGCAAATTCGGACGACACCAAGTTACGGATCACCGTCAATTGCCCCGTTCCCGAACGTCCACTCGTGGAAACCTGGTTAACGAAACTCGCCGCAAATCAGCAGCTTGTCCTGCAGGCGGACCGCGATGTCGCTGCGCCGACCGATGGATGCCCCGACTTCGTCTTCAAAACGACTCCCGAGACGGTCGTGGCATTGGCCCGAGACATCGCACGAACCGAAGGAATCCGCTGCGTGGCTCTCTGCTACAACGGGGCTGTGCTGGGATATGTCAACGAGGATCATCGCGTTGACCGGATTCAGGCGCTGGTGAAGGCCAGACATGACGAATTGCTGGCGGTCGGTGGCGACTGGCATTCGCGTCATCTTCCCGCTGCAGTCCCATCGCCGGTCGAGGCCAATTGGATTTCCATTCTCGAGCAGGAATTGCATTTTACGTGACCACGTCAAAAGAAACCTCACGAACAGCGGCTGATTGCGCTCCGCAGGAATCCGATCTGCTGTCGAGCTGCGTCCACTGCGGCCTTTGTCTGGAAGTCTGCCCGACATACAAGCTGAGCGGTGACGAGAACAATTCGCCACGAGGACGGCTGCGCTTATGGCGTGAGGAATCTGAAGGGAAACTGGAGCCCGACTCATGGACCGACTTCTATACGGCCGAATGCGTTGGATGCCTGGCGTGTGAATCCGCCTGCCCCGCGAATGTTCCCTATGGTGAAATCTTCGAACACGTCCGCCACGAGCATGTCACTACCGGTCGTGCTCGACCAGGAATTCTGCTGCGTACGGCAGCGGCACTGGCTGCACGCCAGGCCCTGTTCAATCTGGCCATGCTGCCTGCCCGTCTGCTGAGGCGTGTCGGCCTGTTGCCGCATCGGTTCCTGTTTCCCGGACAGCCCGCAGCAACTCAATCGACCGCATCGTACGCTCGAAAATTAATGGAACAGCGACGTCCGACGGGACCGCGCGTGGCTTTCCTGACGGGTTGCCTGATGGAGTCGCTGTTTCGCGAAATCAACTTTGCTACAGTGCGGGTCCTGATTGAAAACAATGTCCAGGTCTTCATTCCGGATGGGCAGGGATGCTGTGGCGCTTTCCAGGAACATACGGGAATGGAAGGGGTCGAAGACCTGCGGAAACAGAATCAGGCGGCGTTCGGAAAACAATCTTTCGATGCCATTCTGAGCAACTCGTCGGGATGTGGTCTTGCCCTGAGTAAGGCCTTGCCCGGAACACCGGTGCGAGACGTCTTGAGTTTTCTGGGTGATCTGGGTCCTGTTTCGCGCCCGAGACGCACCACCAAGGCTCGCGTTTACGTTGATCTTCCCTGTCATCTGACTCATGGTCAGAAGGTTGCAGGAATTCCGTCAAACGTTCTGGATGCCACGGGCTATCCATGGGAACTCGCCCCACAGGCCCGCGATTGCTGCGGCTCGGGGGGCGTCTACAACATCCAGAAACCTGAAAATTCACGCGAGATTCTCGCTCGCAAATCCGCATTCCTGAATGAGGCTGCTGGAGACCCGGTGATCCTGGCGACATCGAACCATGTCTGCATGATGCAATGGCACTCGGCTCGATCCGGCGGGCTGGTGAAGCGACCGTACGAAGTGAAACACGTCATCCAGCTTCTCGACCCGGGGGAAGCATGATTGCGACGTCGGGGTGAAGAATCTCACTCTCCAGGACCTCACCAGCAATCATTTGCTGAACTTGGCTTCAACCGCCTCGTACGTCTGTTTGAACAGAGCGTTTGAATAGGGGGCCTGAGGATTAGCACCCATGCTGATGGCTTCCTCAGCTTTTTCCCGGACATGCATATGGTTGTACGGACGCAGGTAATAGTACATTTTCGGCTGCGAGTCGTACTGATAATGCGGGTAAAGGTCCCCAATCGGTTTGATGCAGCAACAGCATCGCCCACAGGAGTGGCTTCCACAGACTTGTCGACAGCCCCAGCCAGAAGACTGGTAGCACGGGCCGTTGACGGTCGGACAATTCTGGTCACACACGAACGACGGTGGAACTTGGCATCCTTCGGCAGGAACCTGCATGAGAAGGCTCAGTGTGAAGACCAGGCTGTTCATATACAAATCTCCGTTGTTGCAGAGTCACTGCAACGCGTGAAAGTGATTGACATGCTACGACAATCTTCCGGACCGGCCGGAATCCCCCCTGAATCGTGCAGCATTGGCCTATCACGCAAATCTGTTATCGGTTCCCCGAACCGTGCAGATCACATCTGGTCGCTGTGTAGTCCCCGATTTCGTGCATCGCGAATCAAGACAGAACCAAGATTCTGCAAATCACCTTGGCTGTCACCCCGAAGCAAGCGGCTTCCTTGCGAGTTGTCGATGGTCGAGGCTCGATGTCGCTGGCGCTTCGCAATAAGGATGATCGAGATGTGAGCGAAGAAGTCTCGCCGAGAACGCTCGACGATCTTCTCGAACGCTCCAACCAGAAGCACCGGATGGAGATTTACCGAGGCCGGCAGATGAGTCAAACAGCGTTCAAGAACAACGAACGACTGACTCCGACCGATCCGAATCGAATTGCCAACGATCCGATTCCGACGAAAACTCCCGTTCCACAGACGGCTCACAATCAGCCATCCCCCAGCGTAATCATCGTTCGTCCGACGAACAATTTTGGTTCGTTGAACAACTAGACGCTTATCGACAGGTTGCCTGCCCGTTGACCTGAAACAACAATCGACGCAGTTTTCGATCATCTGTGTCAGAACAGGTTCTGATATGCTGTTTCCCGCGATGACGCCTCGCTCACCCGACACCGGTGAAGTTGATTTTCAAGTACTGAAGACCAGCATTCACAATGAACTGGTGGCCTCGCTCGATCTTGCAGCGGTCGGGAAAGTCGACGATGCCTGGATGCGCCGTGAAGTCCAGGAACTCTCCAGCGACATCATCAAGCGGCGTAAGCTGAAGCTAGCACCCGAAGTTCGCACTCGGATGCTGGCAGAACTCGACTCGGAAGTCTTTGGACTGGGGCCTCTGGACCCATTGATGCAGGACCCTGAGATCAGCGACATCCTCGGCAACAACAGTCGTGAAGTTTATGTCGAACGCCATGGCCGCCTGGAACTGACCTCAACATTATTCGCCGACGACACGCATCTGCTCCGAATCATCCAGCGGATTGTCAGTCGGATTGGCCGACGGATTGACGAAGTCAGTCCCATGGTCGATGCAAGACTGCCCGACGGTTCGCGCGTTAACGCGGTTGATCCTCCTCTGGCCCTGAATGGCCCGAAGCTTTCGATTCGTCGCTTCGGTGCCGAACATCTCAAGCTGGAACGCCTGCTGGCCAACGGTTCGCTCTCGGAACCGATGTCCGAGTTCCTGCAGGCTGCAGTCGCCTCACGCATCAGTTTCCTGATCGCCGGGGGGACAGGTGCCGGAAAAACAACGCTGCTCAACGCCCTGTCTGGTGCCATCCCGTTTGATGAACGAATCATTACGATCGAAGACTCCGCAGAACTGATGCTGCAGCATCCCCATATCGTCTCGATGGAAACACGCCCCTCGAACAGCGAAGGGATGGGCGAGGTTTCAGCCCGGGAACTGGTCCGAAACAGTTTGCGTATGCGTCCCGACCGCATTCTGGTCGGCGAAGTTCGTGGTGCCGAAGCACTCGATATGTTGCAGGCCATGAACACCGGCCACGAAGGTTCTCTGACGACGATTCATGCCAACGACACGCGCGATGCGCTGGCTCGTCTGGAAATGATGGTCGCCATGGCTGGTTTTGAACTTCCCAACAAAGTGGTCCGGGAATATGTCGCAGCAGGGATCAAGTTGATCGTTCACCTGTCACGACTGAAGGGCGGGGTACGCCGCGTCATGCGAGTCTCCGAAATCGTTTCTGCAACCAACGGTGAATATCAGTTGAAAGACATCTTTGGATTCCGACAAAACGGACTCGATGCACAGGGGCGAGCCAAGGGGGAATTCTACGCGACGGGTTATGTCCCCGACTGCGTCAGTCGTTTCGAAGATGCCGGGGTTTGTATCTCTCCGAATCTGTTCGCAGCCCCTGCAACCAATCAATAACCTGTTGTTTCTCCGAAATCATGTTGCCGTGGTCTGAAACCTTCGCGAAGTAAAGTTATGGAAACCGCCAGCCTGGTCTCTCTGATTTCGTTTGCCAGCATTGTGTCGGGCTGCGGCGCCGTTTTTCTCGGCCTGCGAGACTTGTTTTCCAGACGCAATCGCGACACTGCGCTGAAACGCGAATTACGTCGCCTTCCGAAAGTGCGTGACGCCGACCCCACCAGCCTGATGGAACGATTCGACGTCTGGTTTGAGCAGACGCTTTATATGTCTGGTCTCAACATGACTCCTCTGGAAGGAGTCCTCCTCACGACCTTGGTCACCCTGACAGGTGGCGGGGCGATGTTTCTGGCGACTGAGAATGAACTCTTCACCTTGCTGACAGCAGTGGTCCTGGTGACACTTGTTTTCATCACACTTGTCATCGTTGCCCGCCGTCGCACGGCGAAATTCGAGCAACAATTCCCGATGGCGCTCGATCTGCTGGCGCGGGCCGTCCGGGCCGGTGAAAGTTTCGACCAGTCACTGGTTCTGGTCGGAGAAGCTTCCGAGGAACCCGTCGGGGCGGAACTGAAACGTTGCGCCAAGCAACTGGAACTTGGTCTGTCCATGCAGAATTGCATGCTGGGGATGGCTCAGCGAGTCAACCTGATGGATGTCCGCATCTTCGCGAATGCTGTCGCCGTTCACCGCGAGTCCGGGGGGAATCTCTCTGTGACCCTGGAACGACTGGCGGAAGTTGTTCGTGATCGACAAAGCTATCATCGCCAGCTTCGCAGCGTCACGGGGGCGGGTCGGTTATCGTCAATGCTGATTACCGCCCTGGGACCGATCCTGTTCGTTTACCTGTTCGTATTCCAGAACGAATATGGCCGTCGTCTGGTCGAAGACCCGATGGGTAAATGGATGCTGGTGATTGCCGTCATTTGCCAGTTAACGGAAATTGTCTGGGTTCTGCGGCTTTTGAAGTCCGACTTCTGACGCTGGCTCATTCGACACTCGGATCTTTCAGGGAAAAGAATCATGCCCCTGTGGCAAAACCTTCTTCAGCGAATCGAACCTGCTGTCCGTTTGATTGATGCCTGGCGATTATTGTTGCCGGTGAAAGTCACTCCGCTGCAGATGAGTCTGCTTGTCACGGGAGTTTTCCTGGCGATTTCACTGCTGATCATGCTTGTCGGACGGATCGTCATCGGCTGGGGGCGGAACCGGATGAGCGAAGCCGAGCAGATCGGCAGCCGACGCCCGCTGATACTGGGCCCCTTGACCAGCGCATTTGCCTGGGTCTTTCCCGTCAGCGAAAAGAAGCAGGAAAAGCTGCGAGCGGACTTAGTCGCAGCGGGCTATTTTCATCGGCGAGCTCTCGAAGAATACCTTGGCTTTCGAAACGCCGCCGCCGTCGCCTGGCTGCTGTTCACAGGTTGTGCCGTCGTCCTGCTGGCAGATCCGAGCGAAAATGTCACCCCTCAGATTCTGATGGGATCGGCGGTGGTATTCGGCTGCCTGCTGGCAATTCCCCGAATTGTGTTGAGTGCGCAGTCCGAAGCACGGCGTAATCGAATTCGCTTCGCGCTCCCCGATATGCTCGACATGGTCAACATGATGGTCACCGGCGGCTTGCCATTGAGGCAGGCAATCCAGCGAGTGCAGAAAGACCTGCGACGGACATATCCTGATATGGCCTGCGAACTGGCGATCATTGACCATCATGCAGAAACCGGTTCACTGGACCAGGCTCTGAAGCAGTTTGCAACGCGAGTCAGTATTCCCGATGTGACGGTGCTGGCAACGATGGTGCGGCATGCTGAAAAGCTGGGAGGCAGCGTTTCACACGCGTTTCGCGACTTCGCGGACAGCATCCGGAAGACTCGTCGGCAACTGGCCGAAGAACGAGGCAATAAGTCGACCGTCAAGCTAATGTTCCCGACCGTCCTGTGCCTGACACCACCGGTCTACATTTTGCTTCTGGGTCCCGCAGTGATTGAAATTCGGAACTTCATCACCAAAGAAAACCGGAATGGTGGAGTGCTGACTCAAACCATGCAATCGCGATCAAATCCCGATGTCCGCCGGGGTGCGGAGCCAAGCAACACCGACTAGTCACTAGTGCGTGTCGCACTTCCATGTCGCGTCGAAACATGGGTTAGACGCTGTCGTTTGATGCCCGCGGGACGCCACACTTAAGTGAGATGCGCTCTAGCAGCCCGTGGTGAAAGTCGTCGGGTGGCCGGGACTGGACTGGACTGAGGCTTTGCGAAGGAAGGCCCTGTCTTCGTGTGGAGCGCACATTCCGGGACTTTGCGAAGACGCTCCAGTCCGCTCCAGTCCGCTCCAGTCCCGGCCACCCCCCTAGTTCTTGAACGGGTTTGAACTGGCGTTCCATCGTGGACTTGTTGAGAATCGTTTCCAGAACAATCTCAGCATGACTCACGAATGAGGAAGTACCAGAGTGGCGGATCAGGACCAGTTCCTTGATGTCATCGACCGCGACGAAGCAGAACGGCGATTTCGGGCGGCGCTTTCGCTGATTCCTGTTGGATCAGAACGTATTCCACTGTCACTGGCGCTGGGACGTATTCTGGCCGAAGATGTCGTCGCACGCGTGGATGTCCCCTCATTTGATCGTTCAAACTTCGATGGATTCGCCGTCCGGGCCAGCGATACCTTCGGTTCCAGCGAACTGGCTCCCAGGACGATCCGCCTGCTTGCTGAAACACTTGATGCCGGCAAGGAACCAACCGTTTCGATCCAATCCGGCGAGGCCGTGACGATCAGCACGGGTGGCATGGTGCCTCGGGGCGCTGACGCGATCCTGATGATTGAACACGCGGACGTTCTCGATGGAATGGTTCATGTCCGTCGTGCGGTCACTCCCGGTTCTGGCGTTGCCTATGCTGGAACCGATATTGCCACTGGTGAAACTGTACTGCGAGCAGGAACGGTACTCACCAGTCGTGAGACGGGTGTCCTGGCCGCAATCGGTGAAGCGGAAGTCGAAGTCTGGCGACAACCACGTGTCGCGATTATTTCCACCGGCAACGAAATCATCGCTCCTGGCCAACCGATGCGACCAGCTGCGGTCTATGACTCCAATTCCCAGGTCCTGGCCGATGCAGTCCGCGAACTCGGGGGACTGCCACGTTTTTGGGGAATTGTTCGCGATGATGTCGCAGCACTACGGGCGATACTGCACGCCGCCCTTGCGGAATCCGATGTCGTCCTGATGTCTGGCGGAACAAGTAAAGGTAAGGGAGACCTGTGTTACCGGGTCGTCGCTGAACTGAATGATCCGGGGATTGTTGTCCATGGTGTTGCATTGAAGCCAGGTAAGCCGATCTGCATGGCAGCGACCGCAGGGAAGCCGGTGGTCATTCTGCCGGGCTTCCCAACATCCGCAATCTTCACCTTTCATGAGTTTGTTGCACCGGTCATTCGACTGCTGGCAGGCCGATCACTGGAATCGCATGAAACCATTCCCGCCACGTTAGCCGTTAGAGCGAACTCTGAGATCGGTCGTACCGAATACCTGCTCGTTGGCCTTGTTAAATCCGACAAGGGGCTGCTGGCGTTCCCGATGGGAAAAGGATCAGGCTCGGTCACGACATTCAGTCGAGCCGATGGGTTCGTCACGATTCCGCGACATACCGAGATTATTGACGCAGGACAGCAGGTCGATGTCCGGTTGATTGGCCGTCAGTTGGAGATCGCTGACCTGATCGTGATTGGCAGTCATTGCGTGGGTCTTGATTACCTGCTGTCGCAACTTCAGCGTCGTGGGATTGTCAGTAAACTTCTGAACGTTGGCAGTTCTGCAGGATTGCTCGCAGCCAAACGCGGCGAATGCGATCTGGCAGGTGTTCACCTGCTCGATCCCGTCAGCGGTCTGTATAACAAGCCATTTCTGTCAGACGATGTCACATTGGTCCCAGGCTACGGCCGCCTGCAAGGGGTTGTTTATCGACAGGGCGATACGCGTTTTGAAGGTCGTTCTCTCGGTGAAATCGTGGCAACGGCCATTGCCGATTCAAGCTGTGTCATGGTCAACCGTAACCAGGGGAGCGGGACCCGGATCCTGATGGATCGCCTCCTTTCTGGAAACAAGCCAACTGGCTATTCCGTACAACCGACAAATCACAACGCTGTGGCAGCTGCGATTGTCCAATACCGGGCTGATTGGGGGCTGACGATCGAATCGGTTGCCCGAGCCAACGGTCTGGGGTTTGTTCCCTACCAGCAGGAATGCTACGACTTCGTAATCCCCAGATCTCGTTCGAATCGCCCGGCGGTGAGGGCGTTTCTCGAACTTCTGACGTCGCGAGAATCTCAGCTTGCACTGGAAAAGTTCTCACTCAAGTCATACTCGTGATACCAGTTTCTGCCGCAGTGACGTTGCCCTGACAGCATGATTCGCAGTAGTGGAACCAACAGGCCCGGTAACGCTATAACGCTGTAACGATGGTTCGCCCTGCGTCCAGTTCGCCGCTGACTTCCAGGTTTCTCGAAGACTGTCGCGTCGAAACATGGGTTAGACGCTGTCGTTTGATGCCTGCGGGACGCCACACTTAAGTGAGATACGCTCAAAATCATGAAATACACATGCCTGCTGATGACGTTTGTCTGTTCACGCCTCACCGGCCTTGACCCGGCTATTCTTGACCTGTCGCTGGAACCACCGGTCGTTAACACTCAGCCGGGACCGGAGTACGCTGATGCGGTACGGCCCGGAAATATGGTTATCGGAATTGATCGCACTCCCCAGGGGCGGTTGTGGGCTGCCTGGGTTGGAAACGGCGATTCTCCCAACGGTTTCTTTATGCTGGCCAGCAGCGATGATGGTGGCAAAACGTGGTCACAACCGCGCGTTGTGATTGATCCGACCGACCAGCCTGGCAAGCCCAATCGGCGCTCATTGGTCGGAAACCTCTGGACAGATCCCCTGGGTCGCCTGTGGTGTTTTTTTGATCAGAGCCTGGGCTACTTCGATGGTCGGGGGGGTGACTGGTACATCCGGTGCGACAATCCCGATGCTGCAGAGCCGACCTGGTCCAAACCGGTCAGGTTTGCTGATGGCTGCACACTCAACAAGCCAACCGTTCTGAAGAACGGCGACTGGCTGCTTCCGGTATCGCTCTGGACGCGGGATCGAATTCATCCATGGGGCGAGGCTCGCGATTTTCCCGGAGTCGAGTCGTTCAAGGATTCGCATCAGAATCTTGACGCCATCCGCATGGCAAACGTGTTTGCCTCATCCGATCAGGGCAAGACCTGGCAGCGTCGCGGTGGTGTTCGCTTTCCCGATACCGACTTTGATGAGCACATGATCGTAGAGCGAAAAGATGGATCGCTCTGGATGCTGGCACGGACCACGAAAGGAATCAGTGAAAGCGTTTCGACCGATCAGGGAGTGACCTGGAGTCCTGCGGTGGAATCGGCCATCAAGAATGTCAGTGCCCGGTTTTTTATCCGTCGACTTGCTTCCGGCAATCTCTTGCTCGTCAAGAACGGTCCGACGGATGTCCGTCTGCCGCGCCGTTCCAGCATGATGGCGTTCTTCTCCAGCGATGATGGCAAGACCTGGGGCAAAGGGCTGCTACTGGATGATCGTTCGGAAGTCTCTTACCCCGATGGCTTTCAAGCCCCGGATGGAACGATTCACATCCTTTATGACTGGAATCGCCACACCGATGCCGAGATTCTGCTGACAACATTCACCGAGGCAGACATCGCATCGCAAACGAAACCGGCGAGGTTTCTTGTGAACAAGGCATTCAATCCAAAACTCCCTCGCTCAATCACTCCCGACCCCAAGTGGACACTGCGTGCCAGCGAAGACAGCAGGCTGGACTTCAAGAGCATCCCTTACGACGGTGAATCCCCCAACAAGATGGTCTGCGACACGACCCTGCGCGAATTGCCAGATGGTTCATGGATTCTTTTCATTCTCGCAGGGGGTGACACCGAACCGAGCCCGCTGAATTACACGGGCGTCACTCGCAGCCGCGATCTGGGTAAGACGTGGACTAAACTGGAACGATTTGATGTTGGATTTCCACGCGAAGGGACAACGATCGGGCAAGGTGCGACAGAACTGATGATTCTCGGACAACGTTCGACGTTGTTCTTTTCCACGCATTCGAAGCACTGGGCCAATGACTGGCGTTCGTGGTTTCTAACCAGTGATGATTCTTTCAAGACCTGGAGTCCGCCACACGAAGTTCCCGGCCGGCTCAAGAATCGTACTTTCATTCGAAAGCACATCATCACACGCGACAAGCGAGTGATGATTCCGTTTCAGCATTACATCGGCCCGGAAAGCGAACAGGATCGGGATCCCTTAGACAGGGCATTCACCAACCCACGAAATGGGGTTCTCATCAGCAGTGACGGAGGCCAGTCGTGGACCGAGCATGGAAACATTCGTCTATCACCCAACGACCGTTACTTCGGATGGGCTGAAAACGATCTCTTCGAGCATCCGGACGGACGGATCACCATGATCATTCGCGGCGATGGCCTTGGTGGCATGCTCTACAAGGCAGAGAGTAAAGACGGGGGAAAGTCCTGGCCGGAATTCGCCAGTATCTCGACCATTCCGAACCCCGGCAGCAAGGCGACGCTCTACAACCTGGGTGGCGAAACCGTTGCGATGCTTCACAACCCCAACAGCAAACATCGCAGTCCCATGGCACTCTGGATCAGCTTTGATGGGATGAAGACCTGGCCGTATCAGCGCATCCTTCAGCAAACCAGCGTCGATGGACCAAAAGGCCGGATGAATTACCCCGATGGGTTCGTCAGTAAAGATGGTCAATGGTTGCATTTCGCGTTCGACGACAATCGACATCGTGCTGTTCACTACAGTGCGAAGCTGCCAGCAACCAGGTGAACAGGAATGCTTCTATCACGGGGCTGGCTTCGCCCGCAGCCCTCTCGTGAAACTGCGTGCCGATTTCACGCTGAAACTTCATCGGACGTCATTCAACGAGTGATTGAGGTGACGCAACCCCGTTTGGGGTAGAAAACCGTCGCATGTCACGTACCCAGGGTAGCGAGCGTTGCTCGCAACCCTGGGCTATAAGACGTAACTCCGTTGGAGTAGATGACGGCTCCTCTGAGATGGCCGGGTTTGTTGGAGCGGATCAGTTCGACATGAGAATGGCGATTCGAAACACATGAACTGCAGATCTGCTATGACCGAAATCCCTCTGTCTGCTACTCCAAAGGAGTTGAGTCGTATAGCCTAGGGTTGCGAGCAACGCTCGCTACCCTGGGTCTGCTGACTAAGACCACCTCCTACCCCGAATGGGGTTGCGTCGCATTTCCGATCGGGTGACGGAGCGTGTGACCTCAGAAAACTGGCAGATCTAAGATCTTCGCGCCAAGCAAAGAAGCCCAGTGTCCGTAGTACAGAGCCCCGAACTTAACTTCCGGTACGCAGCCACCACTTGATGAACAGCATGCCTGCCCCGAAGCACGTCGTGAACGATACGATGGCGCAGAGCGGGTCAATCAGCCAGCGCAGGCGAGTAATTCGGAATGAGATCCAGGCAGCGCCGGCGGCAACAGGGAAAGCGGGAAGGTAACCGGTCAGAAAACCCCATTCGATCGACAGGCCCAGGCGGCGGCAAAGGTGAAAGTAGAGGCCGCTGACGGCAATAAACGTCAGGCCTGACAGACGCGAAACCCAGCGTGCCGATTTGCGATTCGGTTGCCGCTCGGCCCATGTTGTCGCCAGGACAGTCAGTTGTAATGCTGACCAGAGCAGCAGCGGCCACAGGAAGATGTATTCCTCCTGCCAGCGATTGAGCAGCGGGCTGCCAAACAGGCCAACTAAAAGGATGGTGGACCAGAATACCGCTTTGGGTCGCCACCCGTTGGCGATTATTCCCGATGCTGATTCAGACGCGGTCGATCTCGCTCGTCTGAGATAACGGACGAGAACTTCCATCAAGCCTGCCATGATTGCCAGTGCAGATGCCAGCAGTATCGCAGCCAGTCCGTACAGGTACCAGAGTCCGAACTCCGACCACTCCGGCGTCGTTGCGGGGTATTCACGTTCGCCACCCAGCAATGGGGTCGGATTGAATGCGGAACTGCGAGGGATCGCATCAATCGTCTGAACGGGCTTTCTCGCTTCCAGCGGTTGACTCCCCAGGTACAGGCAGACGGCTCGCGTCTGCGTTCGCAGAAAGAGCCGACCACGACTGAGAGCCGCCGGTGACCAGCAAATCTCGTCGTCAAAGACCTGAGCACGGGCGAGTTCTTCATACTTGTCCGTTCCCACCCTGGCCAGGATTACTTCCCCTTTGTCATTGAACAGGATCAGTTTGCCGTCGGCCACAATCGTATTGGCATGCCCTGCCTGATCGGTGGACCACAGGATCTTGCCGGTCTCGAACTCAAGACATCGATATTCCCCGCGCGAGGGCCGGTTGAGACGCGATTGAGGATCACGCAGATCAAATCCGTAGATCCGATCTTCGTAGAGTACGCTTGAGGCAATATCGTTGGAGAATTTCGGAGCATCCCAGACTCGCGTGGGATGGCCAGAGGGATCAATCGGAAGCCGCAGACATCGCGCCCCGGCCCGAAATGGACTCGCAACCATCAGCAAGGGTTCGCGGTACAGCGGGGCAGCGGAATGTTCGTCGTACCCATTGGAGGACTCTTCTTCCCATAACAGCTTGCCCGATTTCAGATCAAACGCCGCCAGCGAATTTTCCAGCGAGGCAATGATCTGCTGCTGGCCATTCAGCGTGATCGGCAGGACCGAAGCATAACTGGCGGAAGAGTCGCCTGCGGACCAGACGACGGCTCCATCCTGTGCATTCAACGCGACGACGCAGGCACCGTCACCACCGACAGGAACGATGACTTTGCCATCAATCACGATCGGTGAACAGGAATAGCCAAAGTCGGTTCCCCGACCACGAAATTGCTTTGTCGGATTTGTCGACCAGATTGCAACCCCGTTGGCCGCGTTCAGACAACCGATCGTTCCATCAGGGGCTGCAAAATAGATCTTGCCGCCATGCCATGCCGGAGTTGATCGTGGGCCGGGGTACAGTCCTCCCCCTTCATAAGGCCATCCGTAGCGCGTCGACCAGATCGTGTCACCGGTTTCGGCATCGAGACAAACGACGGCTTGTTCATAAAGAGTCTGCGTCTGAGTGAAGACTCTGTCGCCGACAGCAATGAAACTGGAATATCCCTGTCCGATCTGTCGGGACCAGAGGACCGGTGGTCCGGCAGCAGGCCATGCATTTGCAATGTCCGTTTCGACAGAAATCGCATCAAACGTTGGGCCACGCCATTGAGGCCAGTCGAATTTCGATTCAGGTTCGGCTGCTGGTGCTGGGCTGGTGAAGACGAGGACATGACACAACCCGAGGAGTAGAAATCGTGAGATTGAGGAGCAGGACGGAATCGACGTCACGGACGACCTCATTTCCACGAAGACGATTTCGATGGAATGTTTCTATTTTTCGCCACGGATTTGGGGTGGCACTCAACGCCGGTAACGATTTTTGGAACGGCGAAACAAAAGTAGCCGAACTCGTGAGAGTTCGGAGATATGGTAACGCAAAGAACTGAATTCTCACGAATTCAGCTACGACGTCGTCCATTCATTCGGTTGCGGTCGGGTGGCACTCAACGCGTCGGGTGGCACTGGTGCCACCCACAAAACTTGAGCGTTGCGACAGAGCGTTTGAGGTCGACTGAAATCAAAACGAAAACACCCCGGTTCACTCTCCAATGAACCGGGGTGTCCCGAACCGCGTCGCCCACCGCTCCATCAGCTGCCGGCGCGGGCGGTCTTCGATTGCGGGATCAGCGGACTGATCCCGCAGACTTCAACTGCAGCCGTGACTGGTTCCGCAGTTATGACACAAGTAGCAGTTACCGTTGCGGACTGTGATTGCTCCACAGTTCCCGCACGCGGGGGCATCGGACTGGAACTTGGCAAACTGTTCACTGCGGTTGGCGATCTCCAGCACCTGACGTGATGGCTGAAGTTCGGCTGTGGCGGAACGCATGCGCTTCGCCACAGCGGCAGGAACCTTGCCGTTTCCGACATGTCCATTTCCGGCGTGATGACTGCCGTTGCCATTCGCTTGCGTGGCCGAAGTCGCTGGCAGGGCCTTCGCGACGACTTCAGCCAACGGATGAGTCTCTTCGGTCTCATCGTCGTGACCAATCACCGGGTCACGCTTCGGCGTGTTGTTCTCACGGAAGCCCGGGATGAATTCGATCCCCAGCCAGCGGAAGATGTAATCCACCAGACTCTTCGCGACAGGAATGTCCTGATTTGGAGTCCAGCCACTCGGTTCAAACCGTGTGTGCGAGAACTTCTCGACCAGAACTTCCAGTGGAACCCCGTACTGCAGGCCCATCGAAGTCTCGGTGCCGATCACATCCATCAGACCGCCGATCGTGCTCCCTTCCTTCGCCATGTTGATGAACAGTTCACCGGGGGTCCCGTCTTCAAACAGGCCGACAGTGATATATCCTTCATGGCCACCGACCGAGAACTTATGGGTCAGTGATTGCCGAGTCGCGGGCAGACGGCGTCGTGCAGGACGATCTCCGTTGGCTCCAGCCTTCTTGCGATCACCTTCCTTCGTCGTCGACAGCGGCTGGCTCTGCTTGGAGCCATCGCGATAAATCGCCAGGGCCTTCAGACCGAGACGCCAGCCTTCGAAGTAGGCCTTTTCGATATCTTCGACCGAACTGTCGTTGGGCATGTTGACCGTCTTCGAGATTGCCCCGGACAGGAACGGCTGGGCGGCGGCCATCATCTTGATGTGAGCCTTCCAGGAAATCGTTCGCGTTCCGTTGTTGGCCTTGAAGGCACAGTCAAACGTCGGCAGATGCTCGGGCTTCAGATCGGCAGCACCTTCGATCGTTTCCCGATCTTCAATGTGCTTCACCATCCGCTCGATTTCGGCCGCGTCGTAGCCCAGATTCTTCAGAGCCAGCGGGACAGTGCGGTTGACGATCTTCATCATCCCCCCACCGGCCAGTTGCTTGTACTTGACCAGAGCGATATCTGGTTCAATCCCGGTCGTGTCGCAGTCCATCATGAACGCGATGGTTCCGGTCGGAGCCAGCACCGTTGCCTGGGCATTTCGGTAGCCATACTGACGACCTGAATCCACGCACTCGTCCCAGACCTTACCGGCGGCTACCCGCAGGTATTCCGGACACTGGTAGTCGATGCGATCGACTGCATCGCGATGCATCCGCATCACTCGCAGCATCGGCTCGGCATTGTCCTTGTAGCCTGCGAACGGACCCATGTATCCGGCAATGCGGCTGGAAGTCAGGTATCCCTGACCCGTCAGCAATGCCGTCAATGCCCCGGCAATCCCGCGACCAGCATCGCTGTCGTAAGGAATCCCCATCGACATCAGCAGGCTTCCGAGGTTGGCGTAACCCAATCCCAGCGGGCGATACAGATGGCTGTTCTTGGCAATCGTCGGGGTCGGATAGCTGGCGTGGTCGACCAGGATTTCCTGAGCCGTAATGAAGACAGCAGCGGCCGCCCGGAAGCGATCGACGTCAAACACTCCGTCAGGACGCTGAAACTTTCGCAGGTTCAGGCTCGACAGGTTGCAGGCGGTATCGTCCAGAAACATATATTCCGAGCACGGATTCGACGCGTTGATGCGTCCCGAGTTCGGACAGGTGTGCCACTTGTTGATCGTGGTGTCGTACTGAACACCAGGATCACCACAGGCCCAGGCCCCTTCGGCCATCTGACGCAGTACATACTTGGCATCGTATTCCGGACCGAACTTGGTCGGATCAGTGACCCAGCGCGTCTTCCACTTCTTGCCTTCTTCCACCGACCGCATAAACTCGTCGCTCAATCGGACCGACAGGTTGGCGTTCTGGAACATGATCGACGAATAGGCTTCGCCGTTGAAGTTGGCATCGTACTCGCCACTGTCGATCAGGACACGAGCCTTCTTCTCTTCCTTATTCTTGCACTGGATGAATTCCAGGATGTCAGGATGCCAGTCCTTCAGCGACTGCATCTTGGCGGCACGGCGGGTCTTTCCACCCGACTTCACCACGGCAGCGATCTGATCGTAGACTCGCATGAACGACAGAGGTCCCGATGGAGTTCCCCCGCCTGACAACTTTTCCTTGGATCCACGGATCGTCGACAGGTCGGTCCCGGTTCCCGAGCCGAACTTGAACAACATCGCTTCGCTGGTAGCGAGGCGCATGATGTCTTCCATATTGTCATCGACCGCCTGGATGAAGCAGGCTGACGCTTGTGGCAGCTCGTACGATGTTTCTGGGCGTTCGATTTCCTGGGTCTTCGGGTTGAAATGGTAGTTTCCGCGAGCCCCTTTCACACCGTACTGATGGTACAGACCGACATTGAACCAGACGGGGGAATTGAAGGAACCGTACTGATGCAGGCACATCCAGGCGAGATCGCGGTAGAAGTTTTCGCCATCTTCGCGGCTGGCAAAGTAACCGTCAGCGATCCCCCAGTCGGCAATCGTGCGGGCGACACGGTGAACAACTTGCTTGACGCTGGTTTCGCGTTCCGGCGTTCCATGTTCGCCGTAGAAGTATTTGGAAACGACAACGTTTGTCGCCAGGGGGCTCCATGATGAAGGGATTTCGCAGTTCGTCTGCTCAAACAGGACTTTACCGTTTTCATCCTTAATGGCAGCAGTGCGGTAGTCCCAATCGACCGTGCTGAACGGATCGGTATCGGCGGGACAGAAACGGGGGGGGACTGACATGGGACGGGTCTCGGGAAGGTTCCGGGGACCGGCTCCTACTCCAGAAGCCACCGCCACAGACGGACCAGCAGACATCGACATTCCTTTCGACTCGTGCATCATGCACTCCTCTTATCCAAGTTTTACGGGCGCAGACAAAACCAGCCAACGTGATCCAGAGATCTGAAGCTCAGAGACCGAAGGTCAAAAAAAGGGGTTAGAGAACCAAGAGAGGCCAGATGGACAAAACAACTATCGGTTGTGTCCCGGCCGCGGGTGAAGCCCAAGATTTGGGGACCAACGGGGCTTCAAAATAAAGTTGCCGATCAAGAAAGTCAACCGTCCGTTTTTGCCGACTTTACCACTTGGGACCCCATGATCCGCACAAGTAGGCTTCGCTGACGAGGTTAACGATTTGTGAAAAAATTCTCAGCGGCTTCACACGGGCCCCCGAAAACCCCGGTTGACCGATCTACGGTCGACAAACTACCCTCTGCCAGCAAAACGCCGCACTCACAAAAGCGCCACATCTTATTACTTAATAGCAACTTGCGACTCCCGCCCCCGACACGCTGCGGGAAACCGAAACCGCCTGCATCAATCCACAAACATCCGCAACTTCCTGAAAAGAATCAACATCCATCATGCTGACGATCGTGTTGCTGATCTGCTCAAACGTCTTTATGACGATTGCCTGGTACGGCCACCTGAAGCACAAGGAGAGCCCTCTGATGATGGCAA
>CAZSTW010000032.1:58369-60430 GCA_964609845.1 uncultured Planctomycetaceae bacterium
CCTGGTGAGCTGGCTGATTGCGTTTGTTGAGTACTGTTTTCAGGTTCCCGCCAATCGCTGGGGTTCGGCTCAGTTTTCCGCTGTCCAACTGAAAGTGATTCAGGAAATTATCACTTTGGTCGTTTTCAGCATCTTCGCCGTCTGGTACCTCGACGCGAAACTCGGCTGGAACCACCTGCTGGCGTTCCTGTTGATTGTCGGAGCCGTATTCCTGGTCCGTAATGAGGCGCCAATGGGAAAATCGCCCCCTGCCGAACAGTCCACACAAGTGCCGGAATGACTATCAGGCAAATGTGTGAAGTCTTGATCAGCACGTGAATCCTTCATCCACTGTCTGCAGTGTTCAGTGCGTAACGCTCACAGAAAAATGAACTTGCAGGAATTCGAATGCCGCGGCAGGTCCACACTCGTGGCGTGGCGTTCCGGGCAAAATGTGTCACGACGCCCTTGTCCTCTGTGGTTGCGATCAGCTCTCATTGATGCCACAATTCCAAATTGCACAGCGATGCCATTCGGGCAGCGAGCAGACATCAAACGGACTTCAACAGGATCTTGAGACATGTCGGTGCTGAACCTGCCGAGGCATCCCGGGTTGTTTTCGACGACGCGTTTGGGATTGGTCATATCAAATGAAATGACCGCAACTTATCGTGACTGGATGATTCTGATCGCCGCCGGGATCGGGGCCGCCTGCGCATCGGTGTTTCTTGATTTGAGGATTCAAAGAGTCCCCGGACATGCGATTTTGCGAGTTGTCTTTCCCATGGCTGTCGGGCTGGCACTGGTCCCGCGCAAGGGGGCAGGGTGTGTGATGGGGGCAACCGGATTTGTCACCGGGTTGTCTTTGTATCTCGCAGGGTTCAAAGGTGAAGGGATCGGTGTCGGTGCCTTGGCCAGTCTGACGGCCACTGGCCCGATCCTCGACTGGACATTGCGTCGGTCGAAAGGAGGGTGGTGGCAGTACGTTCTGTTTGGCCTGGCAGGCCTGGCAAGTAACACGCTGGCGTTTGTCGTCCGGGCCAGTGCGAAAGCGATGGGATGGGAAATGGCCGGGCGCAGGCCATTGGGTGAATGGATCATGCAGGCTTCGGTGACGTATCTGTTGTGTGGACTCGCTGCAGGTTTGATCAGTGGCATTATTCTGTTTTACGGCCGAAAGACGACAGAATCACAGACGGAGACGCACCTGTGATCTATGTCGGAATTGATGATACGGACATCCTCGGTTCGCGAGGAACCAACCAGTTGGCTCGCGCCATTGTTCAGGCTGCGACCGACTGGAAGTGTCACGGAATTGTCCGTCATCAGTTGCTGGATGATCCAAGAATTCCCTACACGTCGAAGAATGGTTCTGCGTCTATTGTGCTGGAACGGCGCCACGCATCCGCTTCTGGCGTCGATTCGGCGGCAGAAACACGGGCCGAAGTTATTACGATCTGTCGGCGAGTCATGCGGGAATGGTTTATTGTTGGTAGTGATCCGGGACTGTGCGTGACAGATCATGTTCCCGACGTGGTGACACAGTTCGGTCAGCGATGCAAATGTGAAGTCATGACGCAGACGGAAGCCAGACAACTGGCAGCCGAAAACAGAATTCATCTGGAAGGATTGGGCGGCACCGAGGGAGGTGTGATTGGTGCGCTCGCGGCCGTGGGACTGATCGTCACCGGGGACGACGGGCGAGTCGTTCAATTGGGAGAATGGCCCGACGACCTTTCGGGGCCTCAACCTGTATCAACGCTTCAGAACCGTGGCATCGTTGTGGAAGAGATCGAGACAGGCCTGCGAATCCAAGCGGGGATCGTCGATGTTGGCAAGCACTTGCGCCCCAACCTGCGTCAACGACAAATCAAACTCTTCGTCCGTAAGTCGTCCGATTCTCTGGCCAGCGACTTTCAGGCGATCAAGTTGACCTGATATCGCCTGGCCGAACCAGAACGTGCCTGGGCAATCGGCTTTTTCAATGTAGGGTGGAGTCAATGTTACCCACATCTTTGTCTCTGGGATTGCCAGTTGCTGCCGCCAGCCGGGTATGAATTTCGAGTCATCGATCAGCCGGAA
>CAZSTW010000033.1:0-57084 GCA_964609845.1 uncultured Planctomycetaceae bacterium
CCGTGTCGCGTCGAAACATGGGTTAGACGCTGTCGTTTGATGCCCGCGGGACGCCTCACTTAAGTGAGATGCGCTCTAAGAGCAATGCGCGGTCACTTGGTGACAGGAGTAACGCGTCCTGTAAAACGGCTTCAAGAGCAGGCATATCATCGTCTCACTTGATTTGTTAACTGGGCAGGACAGGAGTGTGACGGTACGTCGAGAGATTTCTCGTCAGTCGCAAAAGAGTCCGAAGAATCAGTCCGCATCGAATTCATCCTGGACGAGCATGGTACTCGGTGCTGCTATGTCTGTTTCGGGTTCTCACAGAGGCACGGAGGCACAGAGATGAGATGTCGCTTCCCGCACTACTGATGATGCGAATTCTGCGTACTTCCCTCCGTGTCTCTGCGACTCTGCGAGAAATCCATCTTTGATCAATCAGTGACCGTTGGGCCCGGGGGTTTGAAACCCGGACATAATTGAGTGAATACTTGGATCGTGTTTTGCCATGATCAACAGGCCAAATCAGCCCACTGCAGCAACCACGAATTCCGCATTACTTCGATGATTCCAGAAGTTCCAGAATCGGCAGACCCAGGCCCCGGCGGTAGTCGGTTCGCAGCTTTTCGGAGCCGATTCGACTCACGATCTGTTCGAATTCTGACTGCAACTGCTGGCAGGTCTGTGCGGGATCAAGCTCACCCGCCAGCAGCTTTCCAACGACGGATGACGTCGCCTTTCGAAACTCATTCGCTTCAGGAATCGGTAAGTCGGCCACCAGTTGACCGTCACGCAACGTCTGTGCAGTCGCATCGACTGACCGACTCATCTCTTCGACTGTCAGTCCCGTTTCGTACCAGCTTGTGGCGGTCGAAGTCTGTGATTCGCGACAAGGAGATTTGGGTAACGCTGCCCAATTCGATTCAAAAGATTCCCCCACCAGGTTTGACAGTAAGTGCCATGCGGCTGCATCGCGAGACTCTTTCGGAAGACTGACGCCAATGGCTAATCCGTCGAAGCCACAGATCCCCGGTGCATGGACTGCAGGGAGTGAGTCCCACCGTTTTGAATTTCGATTGAAAACTTTAGTCGACCCCGGCAGTCGACAGACACCAACTTCTATCGCCGGACGTGAATCCCCTGTCGATTTCGAATTCGCTGTGGGTTCGATTCCGATCGCCAAGGCCGCGCGGCCTTGAAGAATCTGTTCCCGGCAATCAGCAGGAGAGAGTTCTACAACGTTCACAGGCATCTTCTTCCAGGCACGCAGCGCCACTTCGGTCGCCTCGACAAATCCTGCCGTATCCAGCGTTGGCTTACCCGCATCCAGATCAAACCAGACCGAAAAATTTTCGGGATGCTTGGTAAAGGCGAGTGATCTCGCAAAAAACAACGTCGCACGGTGATCTGCCGAGAGCGGTTCAACGACCGTCAGGCCGGGAGCCCACTGCTCAAGAGTGTCGATCAGATCCTGATAATCTTTCCAGGTTTCTGGTGGCTTCCGTCCTGCCTTTTTGAGCAGATCGGCCCGGTAGTAGCAGTTCAGAACTGGAGCCGAAATCGGAATTGCGGCTGCGGCACGATTCCGCTTCACAACATGCTCACGCAGTCCCTTGAAGATGTCTTTTGTATCAAACCCGTTTCCTTCGATCGGAGCCAACTGCTGATCGATTTCGGCAAGCTTTTGCAGTCGAAACAAAATGATCCGGCCACCGGATTCCGGGGAATTTGCCAGTTTCGATTCCAGCGAATCCGCATCGGTTCCTGAATACTCGCTCCAGCGAATTGTTGCTCCGGTTTCATCCATCCACTCATTGAGAGTCACTTCCCACAAGGCCGGAAGCTTCAACGACGCGGGCATGACCAGTTCGACTTCCTGGCCTCGAAACGGCTTCGTCGTCTGTGCAGGCTTGGGCTTGGTGTCGGAAGGACACCCACTCAGCACTGTGAAGCCGCAGATGATCAGCAGAGATAAACGAAACTTGGCGATTCGAAAGATTCTCGACGTCATGATTCCACTTCACGGTCGGCCGACCCGTTTTTACTGGCGCGATATCGTCTGATTTCATCCTCGATCTGCTGACGTTCCTGCCGCAATCGCGATTGTGAAACACGGGCATAGGCGACGGTCATTGCCGCGTCAGTGAGCGCCAGAATCACCATGCCGAATACGGCCAGCAGAACGGCAATCCAGTATACGAAAAACAGGCTCGGGTGTGCACGAAAGAAGAAATCGAGTTGATCACCCAGCGGAATCGCGATTCCCAGTGCAAACAGCAGCACTCCCACAATCAGCCGGGAACGGATCTGACGATCCATGTGCGTGTAAGCCGCTTCGTCCATCTTGGGGTTCAGATCCAACTGACGATGAGCCCACCACTGCCGAAGGATTTGAACCGTCGCAGCGCAAAGCAGAAACGCCCCGACCAGCAAAGCGGGAAGAGTCTCGACATCAATGCGGATGGGCAACGGAATCATGCCAGAATTCTACCGGCGAAGGCGTCGTCTTCCCAGTTGAAAGCCTGCCGATTCTGGAGTGCTCAAATCGAATCGATTTCTGGATCGAAGGACTGCGATCAATTTGAATTGCCGCTGCGTAGCAGCGATGCGGTAACAACTTCCACGGAATCTATCGCGTACCTGGGCCTTCAAACTTTGGCTGCTTGATCTGGTCTGTGGCAGTGAGGCTGCTCAAGGGCGTTGCCTTCCATGCTGCGATCACGGGGGCTGTGACGCGATTTCCCACCGTGTGGAATGTGTCTGCAGAAGAATTGACAACCTGCTGTCCAGTCTTAGCCACAGTTGAGGCCGCGTGAGGAATTCCCGTCCTGTCGAGCCACTCGCCTGTATTTCTGTGCTTCTGTTCAAGGTGCTTCATTGCATCCTTGGCCGCGGGTGAATGATGAGTTATGGCTACGGTTGGTTTTGCGAGTTTTCCCATTCCAAGTGGGCCAGGGTGGCCGAACTTTACTGTGATGAATTCTGTCCGATATTCATAAACGATTCGGTCACGACGGTAGTGAATTCGTGGAGCACCCGGTGGCAGCAGTACTTCCACGTAGGTCTGCTCGCCCGTTGCAGGGTTCTGAACGGTCAGGACTGTGGGGCCTCCTTTGAGCATCGGGCCCTGAAAATCCCGATCACCAGTGTAGTAATACCGATGGACAATAATTGTCGCGGGAACTTCAATCTGCTGAGTTCCATCAGGCGAAGGAAGCATCAGTGCCTTCGGTTTTCCTTCAGGATCAACTCGGGGATCCAGGATTTCGAGTTCATCGGCGGGAGAAACCGTTGGTACCGCTTTACGATGAAGATGGTCCGCAATTGCCAGCGACTGGCAGCTCAGGCATCCCGTCAATAGACCGATCAAAAACTTCCGCATGATCATGGCCGTAGCTCCTCCGCGAATCCTGTCGCGGTTTATTCAAAACTGAAGTCGATCAGCAAACGGTCGACATACTTGATTCGACTGCGATCGAGTTCACTCAGTTGCCCCTTGTAGGAAACCGGGCGAGTTTCACTTCGGTCGATCCAGAACGGTGGAATCTCGATACAAAACATTTCGGGGCCAGTCAGCGGACTGATGGCAGCATTGGACGCCGCGGGCTGGGCTCCCACAGCACGAACCTTGACAAAAAACTTGTTTCGTAGAAACCGAGCGGCCGGCAGTGCCTGTTGTGCTGGTCCGACAAATGGGTTCTGAGTCGCAGTGAAACTCAATCGCCATTCTCCGCTGTTGTCGTCAATCCACAGAGTGGCATTCGAGATGGAACAATGCTCGCTCCGAATCTGAGACTCGCTGAGCTGCCAGTACTTGATCGCAGCGCTCGGTCCTGGCAAAACAGCAGGCTGGCCAGTGGCTGTCGCAGTTGCGGGCCCCCCCGTCGCGGTTGCAGTTGCAGAACCTCCAGTGGCTATCGCTGTCGCGGGGCCACCAGTTGCTGTTGCTGTTGCAATCACAGGACTACTAGTTAACGTTGCACCTGCGGGGCCAACCGTGACAGGAAGCAGATTACCTGTGAAGGTCTCCTTCGTAACAGGGTTCGACGGATTGTGTTGGACGTATTGAAATTGCTGCGGTGGAGCGCATCTGACGATCGCCCGCCGATGATACGGAAACAGATCACCTGCCATCAGCACCGCAGTGCTGATGAACAGAATCCCGAAAGCAGGCACCAGTCGTCGCATGTGATTTTCCTTCCTGAATCGGCACGTTTGCACCGAGTGCTCATCCTGAAGTCTGTTGGGATTATTTCGAGCGGTTCGCGTAGGGAAGTTTGAACCAGCGACGTTTGCCATCATCTTTTTCTGCTTCTGTAAAGCCTGTTGCGGCCTTAAGATCGCTGACAGGGCGGATGTCCGGACGGGCGAACAGGTCTTCTTCGTGTTCCAATGCTTTCGTCGGTGAACCTTCCGAGGATACCTTTGCGGAAGCCAGAACGATCTTATTCTCTGCTGTCTGTCGGTACTGACTGCTTTGTGCGCCAAGTCCCTGTTTTGCTCCTGCCTTGTCACGGGGGAGTTGCTTTGGCTCGGTTGGGCGTGTGGTCGCTTTCCGTGGTGCCGCTGGAGCATACTGCGGCAGCAGCTGAGGCTTCTTACTTGACGACTCGGCTGCGGCTGGCACCTCGTATGACTGCCGCTGAATGGGCGATGGAGGTGGTTCTAGTCCAGGTGGTGCGATCGGGAACGACCGTGCGGTCGTTTCCTGTGGTCGACGGATCGGACGTGAATTTGACTCGCGAATTACAGGTGCTGATGGCTCCTCGTACATTCGAAGTTCTTTGAGGTTCATGCCAGGACTGACGGTGCCATCTGGATGGACGTTTTCGATCGGCGTCTGCGGACGATAAAGGTCTCGCCGGCGATCTGCTTCCTGGATTCGCAGGAATTCGTCAACTTGACTGCCCGTTCCATCGAAGACACGGTTCTGCAGATCCTGGCGGCGATTCTTCGTGACGAAATCCAGTTCTTTCAGGTTTCCTGTCCCCAGATCTGCAATCGCAGGAGCCCACCGGAGTCCCATCAGGTCGAACAGTGTCGGGAAGATCGTTGCTTGGGACAGTATTACGTTCTGCTGCAGGGAAGACTGCTGCTGCGGCATGGGGCGGAACAGGATTCCTGCAACGGGGACATCTTCGAGTAATGGGACGCCGCGAGAAGTCCGCGAAGCCTTCAACGCAACCGTGTATTTACTGACCTCCCTCATCTCGAAGTTGCCAAGGGTCACGTCGGTGTCAACGAAGTGCCGTTTGATCCGTCCCAGATGTTTCTCATCGGCCCGCACTGGTTCGCGGACATTGGTTGTGTACATATAGTTAAGATGGAACGTGACAGCCTGCCCATCGGGCTGAATCACGGGACGAACTTCAAATCCGGTGCCCGTTTCAAACTTGTAGATTGCAGGGTCGGGAATCAGCGATTCCAGCGCCGATGGGAAGTCTGGCGACGTTGCCCCCTGCTGGATCATCATCGCCTCATTCGTCGCCGACGGAAGACTCGGCAGCACGTCTCGTACCATCGGCGTCGGCAATGGATTGCCGTAGGTCGCCGAAGGTGGTTGGCCTCGATACATTTTCGTCAACGACAGGAATGTCGGATCCTGGAGCAGTGCTCCGTAATCCTGGTACGCAGCTGCAGCGGACTCGAATGCTTCGCTGATCAGAATATCACGCTTGGGAAGATCGAACTCCATCTGAGCCTGAGGCGAAACCTTGGCAAACGTGCGGTTGTTGGTCAGCACGGTCGTGGTCTCAATTTGCCCCATCTGGACATCCCAGTACCGCCCGGCTTCGCGAATGTGCTTGAAGGTCGGGTTGTTGAACTGAGTGTTGAAGTCATCGTCGAGCGATGTGATGATCCGACCCAGGTAGTTATCAATGTTCGCCGTGTGAGCGCGGGTTCCTTCCAGGATTTCGATGTACTTGTCTTCGGCGTCGTCGACCAGCATGTCCATGAACTTCTTGTGGTCGAGTGGGCTTCGGGACGAAGCTGCATTTGATGATTGAAGTACAACGTTTGCTTCAGCGGCAAGAACCTCGGCGATCTCTTTTGAGACATCGTTCATGATGTTGCTTATTCTCCCCCGCAGAACAACATCATCGCCTGCCAGATCTGTCACTCGGACACGAAGCTTTACGAATTCGGGAAACAATTCTTGTAGAGGGGTATTTTGAGCGACTCGAAAGACGAGCTGTCGCGCGTCGTTCTCAATATCTTCAAGAATGATGTCCCGGATCTTCAGAAGCTTTTCTTCTGCGATCGCAAGAGTGAACACGGTGCTGAGCTCCACATTTTGATCACTTTTGGGGACATTGGTAGCGAGAATCAAAGAGTATTCTCTTTGAATTTCAGCCCGTAGACTTGGCTGAATCCAATCAAGTTTGAGAGCCCAACTCGCGAGTCGTTTGTCTGACTCTCTTGCCATCGAAATTCGATTAATCCAATCGTTCTTTCCTGGTGAACTCTCTTTTCCATCTGCACTTTCGAATTCCAGGAGAACAGCGTTCCCCGCTCGGACAAGTTTCACAGCATAATTCGCTTTCTCAGCGTCCTTTTCCATTGCCATTGTATTTAAGGATACACTCTGTGTCTGAGGTTTGCCTTTTGTATCAGTTCTCTGCTTCAATTCATCTAGGATTCTTTGGGTTGACGGAAACTTTGAGGTTGGACTGAATATTCGGTTGGCGGCCAGAAGTTCGACAACTGTCGGAGAAATCAGTTTGTCGACCGAATTCTCGTCGGTAAGCGTGTTTTTTGCCGCGCCGATTGCCTGGGTGTAGTGGGAGATGAATTCGCTGATACGCTGCTGCCGAACATTACGTGCGCTCTGAACGGCGCGACCTGCAGACTCCTCGAGTTGCGCCGCCTCACGAAGTTTCTTCGAGTAGTCCGCGAATCGATCCTCAATCAGCCCGCGTTCCATCACCCGTTGCTGGATTTCACGTTCGGCCACCAGCCGGCTCTTAAAGATCTGGGCCAACCGAATGAATTCCCGTTGCATTGGCGTCATCGTGTCAGGATCTGCGACCTGCACGTTGAACTGGCCCTTCAGTGAAAGGAACTTGGCGTTGTGACCGAGGAACTGATATTTCTGCTTGTGAAGTGGCGGGCCAAATTTCCATTTCGCCCCCGAGGCGTTGAAGTATTCCGTCTCTGCGATGGGAAGTTCGCACGTCGTCAGTCGTTCAAATTCAAACAGGATTTCCTGACGGGCATCGTTTTTGGCCAGGGCCATCAGAAAGAGTGCTTGAGCCAGGCTGGTGCTGTCCATGCTGTGCAGCGAGAGAAGCTTGTTATCTGCCCTCAGGAACTCACTGTCCATCTCTTGCAATTCATCGATGAACTGCTTGCCGAAGAAGGCTCTGAGGTACTTCTCCTGATGGGAACTCAGATCTCCATCGCATTCCTGATACGCAGCTTCAGCCTTCCGTGCAGCAACCACTGTGACTGCATTTCGCAGCATCTGGCCAGATTGCGACGTCAAAAAGCGATTCTGGTCGATGTAACGTCCAATGCGCTCGACCACCGGTTCCATCCGCTCACCCCGTTCGCCATTCACCTGGACGGTATGAATTGCCACGCGAACCTGGCCCACGGGCGAGTCGATCAGATTGATGAGGGTGCGAGCCATGTTGACCCCCTTCAGAGGGCCGCGGAGTTGAATTTCTCCTTCGCCGATCACTGAATACGAGACCTGCAGCAGCGGATCTTTTGACTCTGGATCTCCTTTGGCGTATGTGTCTGGATCGGCAGTTGCTGCGGCCACTTCCCGGCGGAAGAGCGTCTTGTAGTTCTGATCCTCTTTGGCTTCCAGACCACTGGATTTGTCGGCCGCTGCGATTTCCGCTGATCGTGAAGACTGGACTTCCCCGAGTGCGGTGTTGACCAGCCGGGTCGCGTTCGTCACACGAGCCGTTGCCATATCGCGCTGGCGGATAAGATCATCCCGATGATCCTGTAGCCCCTGCAGTTTCGTTTGGGCGGATTTCAATTCTGCGTTGGCAGCGTTGAGTTTGTCCTGAGCAGCCTTCTTCGTTGCCGCATCAGGTTGCGGGGAAGCATTCGCCAAGCTGTTCACGGCACTTTGTGCTCCATCGACCGCAGACTTGCGATCAGTAACCGTTGTAGTCTGATCACGGATCGCACGTTCAGCATTAGGAAGTTCGTTCCCAGCGGCGGTAGCCTCAGACTGAGCCTGGGCCAGCGCAGCCTGAGCCTGTGTGAGTCCGTGTTCAGCGGCACGCGCCTGAGCAGCCGCCCGTACCGCCGCTCGCTCAGATGTTCTGCGTTCGATTGTAGAATTCCCAGCATCACGCAAGGCATTATCAGCGAGCTGCTGTTGTTGATCGACGGCCTGCCGTTTGAATGATCGGGCTTCGCGATTAAGAAGCTGTACGACGCGGTGGGCGTCGCGGAAGTAGTACAGTCGGGCGACACGCGTCACGACCTTGTCTGACGGATTGAAGCCCTCGGGTTGTGTGCGTGGCTTCGTATACTCTGGATAGACCGCATTCTCGCCTGTCACGCCAGAAAGACCACGGGACTGTGAGGGGATTTCTTCACCGACGGACTTGAAGAATGTGAACGTGAATTCTTTGCCGTTCGATGATCCCGGCTCCGCACCGAGAAAGTTTCCATAAATGTCTTTGAATTCAGCCGGGTTATTGCCTGAAGTTGAGGGTTTCACTTTGAGCGTGTACCCGTCAGCCTCCAGGCCGTTGGTTACTGTCAGTTCAACGACAGATCGATCCCTGAAGTACGTTGCCGATGCGATCGTAATGCGCTTCTCTCCGGCTGCCGAAGAATGGTCTCGCATCAATTCAAAGAAGTTCGAATTTATACTGCTTGAACCAGATGCTGCGGAGAGCGGGCTTTTTTCGTCGAATGCAACGCGAATCACAGCCGCGTTTACCGTCTGCTGCGGATTAACGAGTTCCACTCCGTTAGGACGTGGCCCGCGTTGTCGAAGATCGATTGTCAATGAATTGGTAGATGGTGTAATCTGGTCTCCTTGAACAACCGCTACCCGTAATTCATGGCGTCCTTCGGCAGGAATACTCCAAGAAAAACTGCCTGTTTCGGAAGCATTAACAGAGGTTTGTGCCTGTGGGGAATTTCCGTCAAGCAGGATAATGCGAGCGTTTGAAGTCGGAAACGCCTCACTCCAGGCGACATTGACGTCTGTCTGATTTGTCAGCCGGAGGTCTTTGCTCGTGTCAACCGCATTCGAGATCTTGCTGATGGTGATTTTGGCGGGATCTACCTGCACGATCGAGTATGGGACAGCATTTGCAGAAAAAAAACGCTGTCCGCCCCGAGTCACATAGGCAACAATTTGACCAGTGGCGAGCGATTGCCCTGTCGCAGGGTTCCGGGCAGGAATCTTGAACTGAGCTTCCCAGTTGCCATTTGAATCCGCAACGACCGCATTGTAGTCATCGAATACTGGTACAAATGGTGCTGATCCCGCATCGAGTGCAAATCGAACGATTTCCGATCCTAAAGTCGTCGTGCCTTTTAACTTCAAATATCCTGCAAGAGCGGCAACCGTACCGCCTTGCGGGGGAATCGACTGAACGGCGTCGGCATAAAGATTGTTTGAATAGTTGGTGATGGAAACCTGGGAGGAATTACCGGGAATCCCAATTGTGATCGGTGGAGAACTTGACGACGATGTATTGGTAGAGTCCAAAATCGATGCAGTCAACGTTATCGAAGCACCGGAGAAGTCATTTGGAAGTTTGAATTTGAATGACTTTTTGCTGCCCGCAGGGTCTGGGGTTCCATTCAAGTGATCGGTTAGAGTCGGTGAAGAAAGCTGAAGCGTTCCGGTGGTTTCGGCCGAAAGACTTATCACGAACTCATTACTGTTGCGAATCGTTGCGGCCGTCGGTCCGTACTTGACGCCATTTGCGACGATCGATTCAACCTGCGGTGCTGCTGGCGCGGCAGAAGTTGCTACGACACCCAGCTGTTGTGTAAGAGCAGTTTGAGTCTGAAGCGACCTTGTCGCGGCAGCTAACTGAACCGGTTCTCCTGGAACAACTGATTGGGGGAGTTCACGAGGCGGTTGAGATGTCGGTGCAATGGGGATTGGACTGCCGCCAGAGGGCATTTCCCCACGGGTAATCCAGGTCTGTCCGTCGCGTGGAGCTGTTCGCAACTCCCCTGGAATTTCCAGCATCGGCCGGGGTCCTCCGCGGCCGATCCAAACGCCTCCCGCAACTGCGAGTGCGACAAAAACGCCCTTTCCGAACGTGGCCCAACCGTCCGACATGATCGTCCCCCTGTGTCAGGGAAACGACAGTCTGCTGGACTGAGCTGTCTACTTCAGACAGTCAGTGCCAAACTCCGCCCCCCCCGTCTGAATTTATCGGCAGGGACACAGATGCCGATTGAGCAGACTTTGACGATTTTGCTTGCGGACAAGAGGTAGGGTGTGTCAGAAAAATGCGGAAAGTTGTGGAAAGTTGCAGTCATTTTTTTGCTGCCTCACAATCGTTCCAACTGTTGCGGTACCACTTCGACGTGGGTGAAGGAAATTGACTCCGCATGCGAGTCCGCCTACAGGGATGTGGATTGTTTCCGGACCCTTTGGGCAGCCGTAAGCCAATGCCAGACCGGCTGAATTTCCTTTTGCCCAAACGCTTGTTGGGTAGTACTGGGTGGTTTCCGACGCCTTCTCACCTTGGTTGGCGCGAATGCGGATTGGCGGAACGGTCACGCGGGCCTCGTACAGAGCCATCTCCTGTCCACCCACTGGCGATCCGTGGATCACTTCTACCATTCGCACTTCGCTGCACGGGCGAATTGTTCCGACCGGAGCGAAAAACGGAACCGCCAAATCCAGATTCAGCGTCACGTCGGTTTGTGGCGATTCGACCGCAAAAGAAATGGTGTATTCGCCTTGATCGTCGAATTTGATTGTCATGTCTGGATAGATCAGGACTGGCGGACGTTCGCCGAAAGCGACCGGCATCCCTCCGCGCTCACAAAAGAAACTGGCCCGGTTGTGAAATACAACGGATTTCTGCTTTTCAGAAGACTTTGGAGCGGGCTCCACAGTTCTGGCATTCTTCGAGTCCGCTGAAAGCGGACACTTCTTTAGTTCTTCAGAAATCGCCTTCAATGTCTTTTCTGACTTCTTCCGTTTGTCTTCAGACACCTTAAGCTTTGCTTCTAGTTCGGCCCGCTCACGAACAACCTCGTTAAGTACTTTCTTAGTGCTCTCCAGTTCGACAGCCTTGGCTTGTGCCGCACTCAGAGCGGAACGGCACTTGTTGGCGTCATCTGTCGAAGCCTTTAACGCATTTTGTGTCATCGTCAGCGCAGCTTCGGTGGTCGAGAGTGCTTTTTGCGTCTTCGTCAGTTCCGCCTGACACTGCCGAAGAGCCTCCTCTGTTGACGTCAATGCGGTTTGCGCGGCAGTAAGAGCTTTCTGAGTTTCAATCAGCGCCTTCGCGTCGTCAGCCCGCGTTTGCGAACCAGCCGTGATAAAAAAAGAGCCCGCCAACAGTAGTACGAAAATCCTACGCATCACTCCCCCTCGTTTAATGCAGTGGTTTGGATGAAGAAATACTCACGCAAACTGCATCACTACCGTATCGTACTCTGGGGCACCGTGCCAGATTCTTGTGGAAAATTCTTCCTAAACCACCCTGTCTTCCAAATCTTCCGAAGATCGATTAGCCATCGAAGGCAGGTTGCAGTCACCGTGGCTTGCATCAGAAACGGCGCAATTCGTTGAAAGATATTTATTTAGAATGCAGCGGCTTGTGACGACTGATAATTCGACTAAGCAGTCGTCTCAGCCATCGCACGATTTGACGATTCCGACGGGCGACTACTCGACAGGTAGTCGCCGTATTCTGCGTAGGCTCGATCCTGTCCGATGATCGCTCCGTTGGCGACGGCTCCCAGGACGCGGATTCCCTGGTCCTGGATCATTTGTCGTACGCGAATCACCGCCGAACGCGTGTTCTTGTTGATGCGCGTGACGATCAGCAGACCATCCGTATGTTGAGCCAGGATGCAGGGGTCGCTGACGGCCAGCATCGGGGGAGCGTCGACGAAGACGAAATCGTACTCGTCTCGCAGGTCACGCAATGTGCGATGCAAGCGTGGCGATGACAGCAGTTCGGCGGGATTGGCGGGAATTTGTCCTGCCGTGATCACGCTGAGTCCATCGATGACCGTCGGACGAATTGCGTTCAACGCTTCGATCTCACCCGCCAGGATTTCGGTCAGACCGATCTCGGGTGACATGCGGAACAGTGTATGAACATTTGGCCGGCGCAAGTCGGCATCGACCAGCAGGACTCGCTTACCCGATTGAGCCAGTGCCATGGCCAGGTTACAGACCATCGTCGTCTTGCCATCACCCGGTTCAGGGCTGCTGACGAGGATTGTCCGGGCGGCGTGCTGCTGAGCCGATACGAGCAGCGCGGTTCGAATGCCTCGATAGTTTTCTGCCTCAATGGAATGCGAAGCCAGCAGATAACGGAGTGCCGGGTGTGGCTGATGGGCACGAGCGGGCGAATCGACTGGCGTTTCGAACGCAATCACACTTCCCAGAACAGGTTGACGCAGAGTCAATCGGACATCCTTCGTATCTTTCAACGTCAGGTCTCGCAGTTCTCGCAACAGGCAAGCCAGAGCAATCAGGAAGACACCTACAAATGCACCACCCGCGTAGAACTTCATCAACCGTTTGATGACGAGGGCGTCTTTGACCGGCGAAAGGGTCTTCATCGTATAGCCATTCGTATCCTTTTCGATGACGACTTCCCCTTCGCGATCCAGTCGCTTCTGCCACAGATCTCGCAACTGAGTCAGTTCGGCTCGCAGGTTCTGATCGGTGGCACGATAACTCGCGAATTCACGCGAACGGCTCCCTTCCAGCTTGATCAGACTTTCCAGTTCCTTGTCTTTCAGTGTCAGTTCATTCATCTGACGGCGAAGTGAATCGATATAGACGGCGATATAATCGATTGGTGCCTTCCGTTCGACAGCAGGGATGTCGACGCCTTCCGGTAGCTGGACCCCCAACTTGCGAAACGTTTCGACAATCTTGTTGATACTCTGTCGCACGGCAATCAGGTCAGGATGATCGCGCCCAAAGTCCCGCGCCAGATCCTGTTCACGGATCAAGAGTGGCATCAGTTGAGACTGATAAATACTGATTTCGGTACTCTTGGCGTTTCGCTCGGTGCGTCCATCCGCATTCATGAATCGGCGAACTTCCTGCTCAATCGCGTCGCGCGGATCTCCTGCGGCAAGCGAATTCTGCAAGCTCTTCAAACGTGACTGCAATTCCGCCAGACGGATGCGATTCTTGTTTCGCTCGTCTCCCAAAGCATGAATCACGTCTTCAGGAGCGAGGTTCGTTGTTTGTGTCGTCTGGGTTTTCGCACCGAGTGCCGACCGGAATTCTTCGGGGACAGTTTGCAAGAAGTCTCGGTATTCCGCTTCCTTCAGGTGTATCCTGTCCAAAAGGTCTCCCGTGGCCTTCTGAGCAAGTTCCAGAACCTCGGTTGAATGCTCGCGGCCCTGTTCTTCCAGGTATTCTCCGTACGCTGCAACAAACGCCTGTACGACTTTGCTGGCATCCTCGGGTCGGCGACTCGGGTAACGGATTTCAAGGACGTTGAAATGCGACCGATCCTGTCCGGCAACACGTTTGACCTTCAGGCCGTCGAGGACAGCATCAACCATGTCGGGTTCGCCAGCGAATGTCGCCAGTTCGTCCAGCTTCCCGATTTTAATCGCCTTTTCTGCGATCATTGGGCTGACAATCAGTGCCAGATGCTCGCTGGGTTTCCCCGTCTCGTGCAGCATTCGTTCGTTTTCACGAACGGGCGGGGTGTACTTGCGCGACACCAGAATCTGTGCAACAGCTTCGTATTCCGGTCCCGCTTTCAGGTATGCCAGATGTCCAAGAACCGCACCAGCCAGGAACCCGCACAGCAACCACCACTTATAGCGGAGGGCCAGTACGATGTAGTTAATCGGCAGACGTTCCGCTTCTTCGTCAGGATTGACGTGACTGGGGAGTGCATCTGCGTGGAATTCGAGTTCGTGTTTCACCGGAATCTCTTTTGATGAACGGGCCCGTCGCTACTGACGCGGCCTGGTGCCGCAAGTTCTTGCCGATCAACCGGCTGTCGGTGCCAATGGGACAAACTTCTGACCTGCTGCCTGCTGCGTCGCTCGCTGGTGCTGCTCGACATACCAGGCAACAGTGCGTCGTAAACCTTCATGGACGGTGACCTGTGGGGTGTAACCGAGGTCCCGCGTCGCTGCTGATATGTCCGCCCAGGAATGCTGAATATCACCGACGCGTGGTGGTGCGAAGTAGGGAGCAAACGGAACGTCGAGTGACTCGCAGATCTGACGCAGCAAGGTCACCAGATCGAGGGAATCGCCGCAGGCACAGTTGTAAACGCGGCCACTGACGTTCGGTGCGGATGCAGCGAGTAAATTGGCCTGGACCACGTTGTCGATGAACGTGAAATCTCGAGACTGGCTGCCATCACCATAGATCGTCGGTTGATCACCTTTGAGCAACGCTGCGATGAATCGCGGGATGACAGCTGAATACTGGCTGTTGGGATCCTGACGAGGTCCAAATACGTTGAAGTACCGCAATCGAACGGTTTCCAGCCCGTACGTCGAAGCAAACGCTTCGCAGTACAGTTCCCCAGCCAGCTTGGCCGCAGCATAGGGCGAAAGTACTTCGGGGACCTGGCCTTCATGCTTAGGCATGGTTTTTTGATTGCCATACGCGCTGCTTGATGCGGCGTAGACGACGCGTCGCACGCCAAGTCGACGAGCGGAATCGAGGATATTGATCGTCCCGGTAGCACAGGCGGCATGGGTTTCGAGTGGCGTTTCCACACTACGCGGAACGGAAGCCAGAGCCGCCTGGTGGAAGATCACTTCCGCACCAGCAACAGCTGCTTCGACGGCGGCGAGATCGCACAGGTCTCCCTGGCGAAAGTCGACGTCGTCACGAATATGGTCCAGGTTTCCGAGATGACCCGTACTCAGATTGTCGAAGATCCGAACGGTGTGTCCGTCCTGGACCAGGCGAGTCGCAATGTGAGAACCAATAAATCCTGCTCCGCCCGTCACCAGATATGTTGTCACTTCGTCACTCCAGAGATTCGTTATTCGTCAGTTGTCAGGGGCGAAGGAAGCTCGCCGTCACCGTTGCCACACGAACAGAGTACCATCGCTCACGGAAAAGAGCGCCGTTTGCTGACACATTGCCGTGTTCCAAAGTCAATCCGCAATCGCGTGGACTCTATTTCATTGCGACATCACTTGTTGTTCGAAGCTGATCCCGTACTTCTTCATCTTCTTGTACAGCGTCGTTCGATTGATGCCGAGGGCATCAGCCGTTTCCTGACGGTTCCAGCCGTGTGATTCCAGGGCATCCAGGATCAACTGTCGTTCCGGTGTTGCAAGAGCCGACTTCAGGTTGTTACCAGCGACCTGACTCAATCGACCGCCAAATTCGGACATAGGATCATCACGTCGCAACGCCTCGGGAAGGTCGTTGGGCCCGATGACCGGGGTCTTGGACAGAACGACGGCTCGTTCGACAACATTGACAAGTTCACGAACATTGCCCGGCCAGCGATAACGTTGCATCAGTTCGATTGCCTGATGGCTGAACCCCGTGACATGCTTGCCCGTCTGTTCGATGAATTCTTTCAGGTAGTGATCCGCGAGCAGCGGAATATCACTCATGCGTTCCCGCAGTGGTGGCTGCATCAGCGTGACAACATTGATTCGGTAATAGAGGTCCTGACGGAATTCGCCCTTGCGAACTGCTTCTTCCAGATCCAGATTGGTGGCGAGGATCATGCGAATGTCGACTTTGTGAGTTTTGTTGCCACCGACCGGTTCGAATTCGCGGTCTTGCAGGACTCGCAGCAGCTTGACTTGCAGGCTCGGTGATGCGGTTCCGATTTCGTCCAGGAAAATTGTTCCGCCGTTGGCCTGCAGGAATTTCCCTTGTTTGTCGTGCGTGGCTCCTGTGAACGAGCCGGCGACATGCCCGAACAGTTCACTTTCCAGCAGCGAGTCGGGCAGGGCTCCGCACGCCACTTCGACGAATGGCTTGTCTGCACGGTTACTCATCTGGTGAATTGCTCGAGCGGTCATCGTCTTCCCTGTCCCGGATTCTCCGAGAATCAGAACGGTCGTCCGAGTGTCGGCAACACTTTCAATCAGGTCGAACATCTTCAACATGCGATAATCGTGTCCGACGATATTGCCGAGACCGAAACGCTGGCTGAGTTGTGCGCGGAGGTTTTTGTTTTCTGAAACGATTTGTCGCTGGCCCAGGGCTCGGCGGATCGAAAAGTTCAGTTCATCGTCGATAATTGGCTTGGTGAGGTAGTCGAAGGCCCCCAGACGGATGGCGTCGACTGCACTGTCGATCGTTCCAAATCCTGTCAGCAGAATGACCTGCGTATCGGGAACAGCCTGGACCGCCCAGTCGAGCAGTTGAAAGCCGTCTTTATCGGGTAGGTTGACATCGCAGATCACGACGTCGAACGGATACTCTTTCATGCGTGCAATGGCATCATCGCAACTTGTGGCCGTCTCGGTCCGGTGTCCCAGACTTCGCAGGTAGTCGGCCATGGCTTCCAAAAGTGGACGATCATCATCGACAACGAGCAGGGAGCCTTGGTTGGCAGCTTGAGGCATGGCGTTTAGCTTTGTGTTAGAACAATCTCGAAAACCAGCATCTGGACCGACCCAGTCGTCGACCGACGGAACGAGGGAACCTCGCCCGACCAGACGGCCAGGACACAACGAACTATGCGAACCAGAGTTGGGGAATGGGTCGCACGGTGCTGGGAGACTTGATTCACTGAGGGTTTGTGAAACATACGTCATGGTGGCAAGTCGTCAACATCCGTTTCCAAAGATTGTTGCAGAGAAGCCACAATTGTTGCGACAAACCCCCATGTTGCCGCGAATGGCGAGGCCGGTACCCTTCATTCAGATTTGTGAAAAATGGCGGATGTGACTTTGATTTGCGATTCCTGCCGGTTAGCACCGATTGACGTAAGTGTTTTGCCACCCACGCTAACGGAGTACTTCACCCGGGAGTGATGAAGGCTGCTTGAAAAGGCTGACTGGCCTGCCCGCTTTCGGGGTGGATTTGAAGGGACTCATTTTCAGAATGCCGCGTGATGGTTGAAAACAACAAATCCCTGGTGGAAGAGGCCGTTTGTCAACGAGTCCTCAATCGCTATGCACCGCGAATTACTCCAACGCGCGTTGAATTTCTGGGAAATCGGGGTGGCTTCAGTGGAGCCGGAATCTGGCGAGTCGTCGCCGATCAGGGGAGTTTCGCCCTGCGCCGCTGGCCTCGCTTGCAACTTCCGCCTGCGCGAATTCTCGGCCTGCACCGATTGTTGACACACCTGTACCGAGATGGCTTAACTTTCGTCGCAGTCCCGCTGACGACAGCTGATGGAACAACGTTGCCGCATGAGTTGGGTGACGACTGGCAGCTGGAACCCTGGTTGCGGGGACTCGCCGATTTCCATTCACATCCCACGAACGAACGTCTGCGGGCCACAATGATAGCCCTCTCGAGTTGGCATCATTCCGCCGAACGACATATTCCCGCAGCAGCATCTGCGGACTGGTTTTCCTCACACCGCGACGCTCCGTCGCCTGCAGTCGGTGAACGGTTGCAGATTCTGGATCGCATCAACGAACCGCTACTCGCAAGAATCGAAAAGTCGGTCACTGCTGTCTTGAATCCGCAAATTCGTGAACTGACCGGTCACATCGTTGCCTGCATTCGCACGGGCAGAAGCCGAATCGCCGACGAATTACGCTCAGCTTGCCACTTGAAAGTCCGATTGCATCCCTGTTTGAGAGACATCTGGCATGATCATTTACTGTTTACAGGCAATGAACTGAGTGGGTTGATCGACCCCTCTGCGACCCGGATTGACAACGTGGCCTGCGATCTTTCCCGTCTGATCGGCAGTCTGTTCGGCGATGATCGGCTCCACTGGGATCAGTCACTGGATGAATACCAGCGTCACCGACCGTTGAGTCTCAGCGAACTGCGCCTCATCGAGGTTCTTAATCATAGCGGAGTCCTGCTGAGTGGGTGGACCTGGCTCGAATGGATCTATTTGAATCAACGGACGTTTTCGGAGGCTGGTCCTGTCATTTCTCGATTGCAAACGGTTCTGGAACGCATGGACAATTTAAACAGCGTGCGATGATGGAGCCTACGTTTACACGAGTCATCATCAGCGAGTCATCACAAGTGCGGCTTCAGCGCTTTCGGTGGAGATACGACTTTTGGCCACGTCTCCTAAAGGAATGCAGACTTCGACTGTTGTGCCGACATCGGTCTCGCTGGTCGCAGTGATTGTTCCACCGTGGGATTCGACGATGGTGTGGCAAATCGCCAATCCCAGGCCACATCCCCCTTCGACTTGCGATCGGGCTTTGTCAACACGGTAGAAACGGTCAAAGATCCGAGGTAGATCCTCGGACGAGATTCCCACCCCCGTGTCGGTCACACGAATCGTTGCGGTATCGGCATTATGAGTCACTTCGATCGTGACTGTACCATTTGGGCGGTTGTAGCGGATCGCATTACTCAACAGATTTGTCAGCAGCTGAAACAGACGATCTTGATCGGCCGAAACCGTGACCGATTGTGCCAGACAGGTCAATTGAACACTGCGTTCCTGAGCCAGGGGTTGCAGCATCTCGGTTGCTTCGTGGGCAACGCGATCAAGTTCTACCGGTTGCCGCACCATTTCAAACTTACCGGAATCAAATCGGGCCAGAGACAACAATGCATCAATCAGCGATTTCATCCGCAACGATGCGCGACGGCACGCCTGAAAGGCTTTCTGGTAATCTTCTGGAGACCGCGGCCGAGCCAGTGCGAGTTCTGCATGTGACAGGATGACCGAAAGCGGCGTGCGTAATTCGTGCGAAGCATCCGCCGTGAATTCTCCCTGTCGTTCGAATGCGGACTGCAAGCGATCAAACGTACGGTTCAGAACCGATGCAAGTTGTTCCAGTTCCGTCGCCGTTGAATCGACATTGATTCGTGTGGAAAGATTCTTCACTGAGATCGATTCTGCGATCGCGGACATTTCCGTGATTGGTCGAATTGCTCGGGAAGAGAACCACCAGCCCCCGGCAAGTCCAATGGCGAGCACTCCCAGGCCGGTCAAAGTCAAAAGCATACCGGCTCGATGAACGGCAGCGAGGTCTGGCTTCATTGATCGACCGACAAGAAGATTCGTGTCAAAGCGAGAGACCTGAACCAATTCACGTCGATTGTCTCGCGTCCGGATCTGTCGCTCGGGTAACCCATCTTTTGCGTGTAGATCAGGGTAGGGAATCTCGTCGACAGACTTTGACTTTTCCAGTACCGTGCCGCTTCGATCCCAGATTATGAAGTAAAAGCTTCGTTCGTCGCCGCCATCAAACAGATGTTGAGTCTCTTCGGGCAGAGTTAGACCGGGAGGAGGTGCAAACCATGGGTTTCGAGCGAATGCATCTCGGGTATCCCGCGACCGGTCGTCTGGATTTTCTCTGGGAGTTTCACGAGTTCCCTCGCGAGTTCCTTCACGTGGTCCGCCGCGTGATCTCCCTTCCCGATTTCCGGAGGAGTCACGTGAAGGAAAAACGTTGGCTGGGGTCAATGCATCTGCGGCGCCGTCAGTCGAGTCGGATCTTGGGGGACCTGGAGGCCACCCGGTTGATCGAGGTGGCCAGTTGATCGGAGCCCGGGGGACAGGAAACAAGCCTCGGACGCGTGAATTCAAGACCGCTGCGACCCGGTCCAGTTCCGCGTCGGTCTGTTGCAGGCGCGTTTCCCACTGCAGGGCATACACGACTCCGCCAAAGATGATCAGCACTGTTGTCAACAGCAGGGCATGCCACAACTGCAGACGCCAGCGAAGCGATCTAATCATTGATCATGTATCCCTGTCCCCGGCGAGTCGTGATGAACTCGTGGCCAAGCTTTCTGCGAATATTTGAAACATGGACATCGACAAGATTGGAAAGCGTGTCGTCATCTTCGTCGTACAGTTTGTCATAAATCATCGACCGCGTCACCAGTTTTCCTTTGTGCAGGGCGAGGAGTTCTACGAGTGAATACTCCATCGCCGTCAGTGGAATCATTGTTCCACCACGGGTGACCGTCCGTGATACCGTATCGATGTTTGTGTCACCGACTTCGATCGAGGGAGTTGACTGACCAGCGGCCCGTCGAATCAGAGCCCTCAGCCGTGCCAGCAGTTCCTCCAGCTGGAAGGGCTTCACAACATAATCGTCTGCGCCGGAATCCAGACCTTTCACGCGATCTTGCAGGCTGTCGCGTGCCGTCAGCAACAGAACAGGCGTCGATTTGACTTTTCGAAATCGAGTCAGGACCTGCCATCCGTCCAGCTTGGGAAGCATGACATCCAGGACAACCGCGTCGTAGTCCCAGTTGGTTGCCTTGTACAATCCTTCTTCCCCATCACCGGCCGTATCCACGACGTACCCCTCTTCCTGCAGACAAGTCCAGATCACTCGCTGCAGGTCCGGTTCGTCTTCCACTAACAAAACTCGCATATCCTTCGGTCCTTCTCGGTAACACTTGACGAATCAAATTGTACGATTGGCTCGTACCAACCCGGCAGTGGAAGCTTCCGCATGCGGTAAGTTTCGTTCCGACGTCAGAGCCCTGCCACAACTTTAATTGCGAATCTTACCGGAAGCGGTTTCCGATCCGGCATAACTTCATGTCTTGTTAAGGTACGGCTGTCTAAAATCTTTCCCTGCTCACGACGGTAGATTTCGGCGATGTTTATTGCTTGACCAACCGGTCGATGCGTGACTTGTGTGACGCGTGATCGTGTCAGGCCATTTTTCTTCAAGGGGGCATGGATCATGCGCATTGGGACAGGATTGGCAACTTTGGCGGTATTGGGAGCGATGGCGACGAGTGCCTTTGCGCAGCCCGGTGGTGCCGGCGGACGTGGCCGGGGTGGATTTGGTTTTGGGGGGGGATTTGGCGGTCCTCAGTCTGGATTAATGCTCGCAGGAATTCCTGCCATTCAAAAAGAACTGGGAGTCAGCGAAGACCAGATTGCCAAGCTGAAAAAGCTGGGTGATGAAGCACGCGAGGAAATGCAGGCTGGCGGGGGCGGGGGTGGCGATTTCGCCGCTTTGCGTGAACTGCCCGAAGAAGAGCGCCGCGCAAAGATGACCGAAATGATGAACAAGCGAATGGAAGCGGCCCGCAAAGTCGCCGAAAAGTACAAGCCCAAGCTGGCGGAAGTTCTGGACGCCAAGCAAGTCGAGCGACTGAATCAGATTACCTTGCAGGCCGCCGGACCAGGAGCCTATACCGATCCCGACGTTATCAAGGCCCTGAAGCTTTCGAAGGAACAGCAGGATAAGCTGGCAACAATCACAAAGGAATTCGGCGAAAAGCAGCGTGCCTCATTCACAGGTGGTGGTGGCGGCGGTGAAGATGCTCGCGCCAAGATGCGCGAACTCAGTTCCACTCGCGATAAGGATCTGGCTGCAGTATTGACCGACGATCAGAAGGCTCAGTTCGAAAAAATGAAGGGCAAAGAGTTTGACATGGCGGCCTTGCGCGGTGGGCCAGGCGGCCCAGGTGCAGGTGGTCCAGGCGGCGGTGGTCCAGGCGGCGGTGGGGGGCGACCAGGTGGCGGACGACCCGGCGCCGAGGGACGGCCAAAGACGCAAGCTCCTTGAGCCCACGTTTGAAGAGCACTCGCACGACATGCAAATGACATGATCCTGCGACGCATTCAATCTGAAGAGCCGCCGGTGTCAGCACCGGCGGCTTTTTTCAAACAGTCTTCACCTGTCGGATTCGGATTTTTCACTGAACCGAGATCAGATCCTATTTGTCCGCCCACGGACGCCCCTTTCAACCATTTCCATCCAGACAGTTCTTCATGGAGGTCCGCCATGCAGGCCTTGCAATCTCGCAACGCACTTCTTGTCGCCATTGTTTCTCTGTCGGCTTGCGCCTCGTACGCCCCAGGTGCCGAGCCATGGAACCGCTTTCGAGGCCCGAATGGATCGGCGGTCAGCGATGCAGGTCACCTGCCTGAAAAATGGGATGAAACAACCAATCTGCGATGGAAAACCGCGTTGCCTGGTCCGGGGAGTTCCAGCGCCATCATCGTTGGAGATCGTGTCTTTGTAACCTGCTACTCAGGCTACGGTGATTCCAGCGAAGGAACTGACGCAAAAAAGCTTCAGCGGCATCTGATTTGTGCGTCGATCACGGATGGGAAAATTCTCTGGGACACCGTGACGGCAGGCAGTAGCAACGAAGATCGTTACAGCGGATTTCTGCGCGATCATGGCTATGCAACGAGCACCCCAGCCTCGGATGGTAAGCTGATTTACGTCTTTTACGGCAAGTCAGGGGTACTCGCGTTTGACATGGATGGCAAAGAGGTCTGGAAGACGGACGTCGGAAATGGATCCGCGAAGAATAACTGGGGATCAGGCTCCAGTCCCGTCGTGTTTGGAGACATGGTGATCGTTAATGCGGCGGCAGAAAGCAAATCTGTGATCGCCCTCGATAAGATGACGGGGAAGCAAGTCTGGCGTGCTGACGCTCCGAATATTTACGGGTCGTGGTCGACGCCCGTGCTGGTTGACGTTCCTGGCGGAAAGACAGAACTGGTCTTGAGTGCCCCGTATGAACTGTGGGGGTTCAATCCTTCTAACGGCAATTTTCTGTGGTACGCCGATGGAATCGCAGACGACACGATCTGCGGGAGCGTGGTTGCTCGTGACGGCATCATTTATGCCGTTGGGGGCCGAGGCGGCAGCGCCGTGGCGGTGCGTGCAGGCGGCCGTGACGATGCCACGCAGAAACAGACGATCTGGAAGAAGCAGCTCAGCTCCTATGTCCCATCACCTGTGTTGTATGGAGACCGAATCTTCAGTGTGAACGAACGTGGCGTTCTCGGCTGCCTGGCAGCAAAAGATGGTGAGTCACTCTTCCAAAAGCGGCTGCCTGATGCAGGCGGGATCTATGCATCACCAGTTGTCGCCGATTCAAAGCTGTACATTGTGACGAGAAGAAATGGGACGATTGTCGTTTCGACGAGTGGTTTGGGCGAGGTATTGTCACACAACAAATTCAACGACGACACCGATTTCAATGCCAGCCCCGCAATTAGCGAGGGGACGATCCTGTTACGCTCAAACAAGTTTTTGTACTCCGTCGGGGCGAAGAACTGACTCTGGCCGGACTTGGCACAACTGACCATCATCCGATCTCGCAGGGTGGCCTGGCCAGTCTACAGGCACGTCCTGAATTCGTTACCTTAAATACGCAGCGTCACACCGAACTCTGCACTCGGTACGGGTGGCACACAAGCAGGACAGGATCGGTAGCGGGACTTTTCGCTACTTTGCTGGAGCAAAGAAGGGAATTTATCCATCCGATAAGGCAAACCGGATGACAATCCTTATTCAGGTGCCTTGGGGGGCGGCGGTACAACAGCCGAATTCAGCGGCGGAAGCAGGCCGCCTGATTCATTGGGCGTTGCTGCGGCTGTCCCCGGTGGCTTGGCTGGAGCAGGCGGCTCTTCTTTCTTCTGCTGATCTTTGGGCAGTTTGTCGTTGAAGAGTTCGAGGAGTTTCTGGGCCGTTTCGTCCTCGGGGGCCAACTTGACGCATTTTTCCAGTTGAGAGACAGCTTCCTTTGGATACCCCAGGAAGCCATAGTGATAACCGAGCATAAATCGCAACGCCGGATCTTCTGGTTTGTCTTTGGCTGCCTTCTCAAGGGATCGCAACTGATTGGTGTAGTCTTCGACCTTACCGTAAAGTTCCCGATAATTCTTGACGACGGTTTCCCACTTGTCCTGTGCCAGAATCTGCATTCCGAATTGTGTCGCCCCGGCCGCTTCGTTGTACTGTTCACTGGCAAACAGCCCTTGCGACAGCATCATCACCAGAACACCATTGTTCGGGTCATCGATCAAGGCATGCCGCCAGGCTCGCACCGCCCCCTTGTAATCGCGGGCCTTGAATGCGGTTTCACCAATCTGGGCGAATTCGGTGGCGCTCGGCAGGCCTGCGACATTCGGAACCTTCGGGTCGGCACTGGCGAGTTGCGTTTCGCCTGGAGTCACATTCCCTGCTGTCGGATCGGTCAGTGGAATGCCGGTCGGATTAGCGTCGGTTGAAGTGATAATGCCTGTGGCAGATCCTGGTGGTGCATAAACGGAATCGTAACCGTAGGCCATCAGGCCGGACGACAGGCTGGCGTATGCGGGTGATTGCAGCCCATACCCATACGCATATCCCGGGTAGCCATACCCGTAACTGGCGTACCCGTATGGCTGATAATAGCAGCATGGCTGGTAGCTGAAGCATCCCCAGCGGTAGTAGTTGTTGTAGCCCAGTCCCCAACCGTAGCCGAAGCGGCCCAGTCCCCAACCAAAGCCGTAGTAGCCGGGGTAGTAACCGTAACCGAGTCCGTATCCCAATCCGAAGCTACCAAACCCAAACCCATACCCACCCCAGCGATTGTAATTCCCGTACGAAACGTAGTGGTGTCGGTAGTAGTTATGGTTGTTACCGCCGAGATTCCCATTGTGGTGATGGCGGTAACTGAAATTCTGCATCAGATTGTTGTGGACGTATGTCCCGACGTGGTTCTGGTGGTGTAGTCCCTGATTGTTGCCGACCGCGGAGTGTTGGGATCCAAGCACCGTGTTTCCGCCGTGATGGTGCTGTCCCAGAAACGTCGAATGATTGTTGGTGCCATTCAGCAACCCGTGATGACTTCCCGTTGCCGTCGTTCCGTGGTTGTGCAGAAACTGCGATCCTTGATGATGCGTACCACTCAGGGATGTCAGATTCGTGGTGTGGGTCGTTCGAGCCCCATGATTCTGGAGGAACTGCGATTGGTGATGCTGGGTTCCAACCAACCCATTCGTATGGTGTTGGATCGTGCTATTCCCCAGCGCCGTCGTCCCATGATGAGCGTGGTTCTGGTAGAACGGCGCGTTCAGCTGATGGATGGTCGATCCCAAACGCTGCTGATTTCCGATGGAATTCTGATGCAACACTCCATTATGCACGGCGCCGTTGTACAGGTTCCCCTGATGGTGAATCGTTCCCGACTGGATACCCTGGTGCTGAACGCCACCAAAGTGCTGTGTTCCCAGATGCTGAGTCCCCATGTGCTGGGTGCCGCCGAAGTGTTGCACTCCCCCAAAATGCTGAACTCCGCCCATGTGAACACTGTGACCACCGCTGAATCCGCCAGCGTGACCACCCATGTGACCACCGCCCATGTGACCACCACCCATGTGACCACCACCTGAATGGCCGCCACCACCTCCATGACCGTGACTGGCTTCCAGCACAGGTGCCGTCGTCGCAATCACAAAACAGAGAGCAATCGAGATGCGGAGTAATTGATGCATGGTCAGGACTCCTGAAGGTTGTGGATCGCAATTGCGATCACACTCCCTATTCTATCCTTCCGCAGCACCAGGTCGCACAGCGATTCCTTGCCTGACTTGCAAACTTGTAATCAAGATTATTCATGAAAGACTTAGTACCCCGAACTCTCCTCACGTTACGCGTTTACCGGAAAACTCTGTTTTTGCGACTGCGTTGACCTCTCCGGCTGCCAGTAATCCATCGCAGACGTATTTCAACTGTGGAGAACTCATCAACAGTCACCACTTCGAACGACGTCGCCATTTGGAAATGCGTTCGGCAACCCGAATCGAAACCATTGGAATGCTCAACGACTTCGAAGCAGAATGTATGGAATGGCAGGCGACCTTGACCTGATTCAGGATTTCCCTCGATAACCTCGCCCTTGATCACAGGTCTTTTTGATTCGAATACAGCACGTGATTTTCCATGAGGTAGCCGATGAGCAGCACTCAAACGCATTCCGCACTTTTCACCCCACTGACGATGGGATCACTGACACTTCCCAATCGTATTGTCATGGCACCATTGACCCGCTGTCGGGCGGATGCGGATCATGTTCCGACGGATTTGATGGTCGAGTATTACTCACAGCGTGCCAGTTCCGGAATGATCGTTGCCGAAGCAACGATGGCCATCGAAGGCAACTCCGCTTTCGGGGCTCGCGAGCCAGGGATTTATTCCGAGGCTCAGGTTTCCGGCTGGAAAAAGGTTACCGACGCAGTTCATGCCAAGGGGGGGCGAATTGTCCTGCAGATCTGGCATGGTGGCCGGGCCTGTCATTCTCTGCTGAACAACGGCCGACAACCTGTCGCCCCCAGTCCGCTGCGAATCACCAATGATGAAACTCATACTCCCCAGGGGAAGAAGCCGTACGAGATTCCCCGAGAATTGCGTGATGATGAACTCCCCGGAATTGTCGCGGGCTTCCGTCGCGCGGCACAGAATGCCAAGGCTGCAGGGTTTGATGGTGCTGAAGTTCATGGAGCGAACGGTTACCTGCTCGACGAGTTTCTGCGTGATGGCAGCAATCAGCGTAGCGGGCCGTACGGAGGAAGCATTGAAAACCGGGCTCGTCTGATGCTGGATGTTGTGGATGCTGTTAACAGCATCTGGGGACCCAGCCGAGTTGGCATCCGGATCTCGCCACTTAACAGTTACAACGACATGCAGGATAGCGATCCAATCGGGATTACCGGGTATCTGGCGTCGCAATTGAATCAGCGAAAGATTGCCTATCTGCACCTGATGCGCGGGGACTTTTTTGGAGTGCAGCAGGGGGATCTGGTGACCGTGTGCCGCAAAGGTTTCAGCGGCAAATTGATTGGCAACATGGGTTACACGCCTGCCGAGGCTGCTCAATCGATTGCTGAGGGATTAATCGACGCAGTCGCGTTCGGTCACCACTACGTCAGCAATCCCGATCTGGTGGAACGAGTCCGAGCTGGAGTGGCTCTGGTTGAGCCAGACAGCCGAACGTTTTACACGAACGATGCACACGGCTACACAGATTACCCGACGATGAGCTGAAAAGCGTAGCGCCCGGCAACTTTCGAAGTATGAATGAAAAAAGGTGGCGGGTCCATTCAGGATTCCGTCACCTCTCAGATGTTCGTCAAGTTGCAGGTGACAGCCGTTGGAGTTCGGCTGTCGGGTTGAGTGATCGCGAGAGACTTGTCCGGGGGAGGTTTGATCCTCCCCCAGACTTTGCCTCACGTTCCGAGCCCAGTCACGATTACGACGTTCAGGTCTGCGTGGTGGGTTCGGTCACTCATTCATAAACTACTTGCAGCAAGCTGGAGCGGCACAGCTTGGAGCACAAGCGGCTGGCGCTGCACAGGTTGGAGCACAAGCAGCAGGAGCGGCACAGGTTGGAGCACAGCTGGTGCCACAAGCTGGCTTGCAGCAGCTACGAACCTTGCAGCACTTGATCTTGGGCAGGCAGAGCTTGGGCAGCTTGAAGCAGTGTGACTTCTTGCAGCAGCTGTTGCAGCCGGTGTTGCAGCAGGTTGGAGCAGGAGCGGCACAGGTCGGAGCACAAGCGGCTGGAGCTGCACAGGTCGGAGCACAAGCAGCAGGAGCTGCACAGGTTGGAGCACAAGCAGCAGGAGCTGCACAGCTCGGGGCAGGAGCGGCACACGATGGCGCTGGGGCGCAACCGCAACCTCGGTGAGAATGGAACAGGCCAGCGTTGGCGCTGTTGATGCTGGCGAAACAAACCAGCGCGGCGGAAATCCAAACGTACTTCATCTGACTTCTCCTAACACAATCGGGGCCGTGGAACGTGAGAGACTGCCGAGGTCCTTGAACCGCACACCTTGTTCGGTGGCCTCGACTCGTCTGTTTGACGCATTGTTGCATCACTGACCTAAGATTTCGGCTTCGGCAAACTATTCCGCTCAAACAAACCCTTCCGATTTGAAAAGCGGCGTAGACTGTGGGACAACTTCCGGTTTGTACCGGTTGTAGGGTGGGCCAGCTGACCAGTTCCCTGTACAACGCAAGGTTAATTCCGTCTTTTCCGTCCGCCCGAAAATCTGGTGGCCCAGAAATGATTTTCCAGTTCTCCCAAACGACCTGACCAAAGTGCCCACCCTTACCGTCATTCTCATTGCAATCGTTTCCATCGGGATTGTCCTCGCCTGGCGGCTGCTCGCACGGCTTCCTGGCCGTCTTAAATTCACGACTTTGACCCCAGCCGCGAACTGGGGGGTGGCTGCCGCACTGCTTTGGACCTTCACCTGGCTGGCTGATCACGTTGCAGGTTTACTCTCGAACTCAGCGTCCGATCATCTGTGGTATGCCTGTGCGGTGATTTCACTTTGTCCCGCGATCGCGGTCCTTGGTTCCCGACGACCGGGGGCGAGAGTCTGGACCTGGTTCATTTTGATTCCGATGTTGTTTGCCCTGGGCTGGCCGGTGATGACACTCTGGATCCAGGGAAGCGACATCCGCGGGTTGCAACTCGAAACGCCTCAACTCGTGGGATATCTGCTGGTTCTCGTCATGGGGACAGGTAACTATTTCGGGACGAGATACACGCTACCCGGACTGCTGTTCGTGATCGGAAACGTGATTAATGTGCTCAGCAGTTCGGCCGCCTGCCCGGGATGGTTATCAGATCGCTGGTGGGTACGACTATGGGCGACAGCCTGTGTGACACAAGCGATCCTCATGGCAGGTCGATCAGACAATCTCAAACCAGGTTCGTCAGATCGCTTCGATCGATTGTGGCTCGATTTCTTTGACCAGTTTGGGATCGTCTGGGGCCGCCGTATTCAGGAACGAGTGAACTTTATCGCTATCAAAGAGAGCTGGCCTGCCCGACTGGAATTGCATGGAATTCAATGGACGTCTGAGGCCGATCCAGCAACGGAAGCTCGGCTGGAGCACACATTTCGCTGGTTGCTACGGCGATTTGTCGATCCGCCGTGGATTGACGAACGCCTGGGGACTCACCAGGCAAGCGACGTGACAGCGCTTGGCGCTGACTCGTAAGCAGCGTTTGTGGTATCAATCCGCCAACTGACTTCCCGGACACACCACGTCCGGGGACTGAAATCTGGATCAGATGATTGTTGCGAAGGAACGCGGACGATGTCTCCTCATATTCAGCCAAGGCAAACGTCGACCAGTCGGCAGGTGACGGCACTGACGGACTTGCTGGATGTCGCTTTGCAGTTGGGGACGGAGCAGGACCTGACGCGGATTCTGCAGATTGTCACCAACGGAGCCTGCCACAGTGTCGATTGTGAGCGAGCCAGTCTGTTTCTGCTGGACGACTCACATCAGAGTCTTTACACGCGTGTTGTCACAGAACTCGAGATTCGCGAAATTCGACTCGGAATCGAAAGTGGCATCTGCGGATGGGTTGCGCGCGAGCAAAAACTGACGCATGTTTCTGATCCTCAGCACGATGATCGCTGGGACTCATCATTCGATACGCGAACGGGCTTTGTGACTCGGAATATCCTCGCCGCCCCGTTGATTTCAAACATCGATTCGAGGCTGGTGGGTGTCTTGCAGCTCTTGAACAAAACGGAAGGCGATTTCGATGACTTCGACCAGCAATTGATCCAGGCATTTGCGGCACATGCCGCAACAGCACTTGAGCGACGTCGTTTGCAGGAAGAGTCGTTGCGCTCGCAGGAATTGAAACAGTCACTGGAAATGGGACGCCGGATCCAGCGAGGATTTTTGCCGGATTCTCTGCCAGACATCGCCGGATATGAAGTTGCATCATGGTGGCAGCCAGCAGAGTTTGTCAGTGGTGACTACTACGACTGGTTGCCATTGCCAGATGGGCGAACGTGTTTTGTCATGGGGGACGTCAGCGGTCACGGCTTAGGGCCATCGCTGATCATGGCTTCTGTGCGGGCGATGTTGCATGTCGCCGCGCGGACGGTGGCCGAACCGGATCGGATCGTCAGTCTTCTGGCAGAAACAATTGCTCCAGACTTAAAGCAATCACAGTTCATTTCGTTTCTGCTCGTAGCCCTCGATCCTGTTTCGCATCAGGTCGGCTTTGCGAATGCCGGCCACGCACCAGCCCTGCATTACGAATATGCGACAGATGAATTCCATCGATTGGACGCGACTCGTCTTCCTCTGGGATTTCCGGGAATCAGCGTCGGACAAGTCACGACACAATTCCACATGGCACCCCAGGACCTGCTGGTTCTGGGAACCGACGGTGTAATCGAAGTTCGCGACCCCGAGGGAAACATGTTTGGCGAGAAGCAACTGCAGCAGGTGATACGGTCGGTAAAAGATCGGTCGGCTGCTGGGATCGTCGATGTCGTCAGTCAAACGGTACAGGGATTCCATGGGCCACTGCCACCAGCAGATGATTCCACGCTGGTGATTGTGAAAAGATTCACCGCGGTCCAGTAATCTTCGTTCGAAGATCGCGATTTTGGCCGCGTTTGCGGCTTATTTCGTTGTCTTGAAAACAGGCACCAGTTCGATCGTTACCTTAGTTCCTACGGGCGGAATTCGCTCGGTGTAAGCTTCAAACATCAACCCGTCGTTTGTAGCACTGCTTTCGATAGCCAGGTCGACCGTCGCCGTGGCAAAGTTTGCGACGCAGATCAATTCACCGCTCTCGGCCAGATAGTACTTCTCACCTGTTGCGGCATCCGTGTTGAATCCACTGCCGGCGAATACCCAGCGAGCCTCCATCTGGCGGACTTGTGATTGTTCGAAAATGGTTTTGATCGCATTTCGAAAGCCGTTGTCGGTCGTCAGTTTCAGCAGCGTGTCGCGATCAGCCGTCGACATTGTCCCGTACCAGAGGAGTTCGCGATGCTTCTCGTCCCACTTCAGATCTGGTTCTGGGGGAAGCTTCAACCCCTTCGGGAAGACGTCCAGCTTCTGACTGAAATAGCGTCGAGTTGCATGGCGGACCCAAGACTGTGCTGGCACTCGCTGTAGTTTTCCTTTACCGTCGGTCCACGTCACAAAAACGTCAATCGGCTGTCCTGTTGCCGGTTTGTATTCTGGAACAAATTTGGCAGGGCTGCCAACTTCAGCTCCCAGTGCGATCAGTCCTGCATGAACCAGTTGGGCTTTTGCATCGACGGAAAGAACGGATTCATGCTCTTTTGTCTGTTTCAGACAGGCCAGCATTTCGAGCATCCCCTCGCGCAGGACGACTTCAGACTTAATGAGAAGTCTTTTCCCTTTGAAATCCACCAGTACCGTACCGCTCTTGTTCAGCGGAGTTGGCTCGTTCCCGGTATCAACGGCGGGCTTGTCGTCCGCGTTCGCGGCGATTTCCAATCCGGATATCGTTCCCATCAGAGCGAGCAACATTACAATCGATTTATGGTGGAAAGTCATTTTCTTTTCCCTGACCTGGACAGCAACTTGGGTAGATCAACTTAAGCCGTGTCACCCACCCGCCTGCTCTTTGAGGTGGAGCAACGGTGCTATCAGGTTAGCAAGCGGGCAGACACCGTCAATACGTCAGTCGACAATACAAAGCACGAGCGATTTTGAACGCGACGGGACGTGGTTCGAGGAGTTCGACTTGTCAGAGAGTTTGAATTGCCTAGAATCGATGAAATGGTCATGTCATCGCCCACCACTTCTGACGAACGTTCTGATCGAAGTCACCGTTACTGGGGGCATGCAGTCTGGCATCCTCTCCCCGTGGGAATGCTGATTGCCGTGCTGGTTTCGTTGGCGATTGATCTCCCCGTGGCGGATTTCGCCCGCACGGGAAAGCAACCGCGGTGGGTGTCGGAACTGCTGGAGAATGCCGAACCGTTCGGGCATGGTATCGGTACCACTTTAATCGTCATTGCTGTCCTGGTTCTGGATCCAGTCCGACGTCGGACACCGCTACCGTTGCTGGCGGGTTCGCTGGGGGCTGGAATGGTGGCGAATCTCGCAAAGCTGTTCGTCATTCGATTTCGACCTCGTGACATCGAAGTTTTGCCAGAAACTGTCTGGTCGACGTTTGGCGGAATGTGGTCGTTATCAGGTGGGAACAGCTCGCAAAGTTTTCCGTCAGGTCATACGGCCACGGCTGTCGGCCTGGCGGTGATGTTGAGTGCTTACTATCCGCGTGGCCGGTGGTTTTTCACCGTAATGGCCATCCTTGTCGGGATGCAGCGTATTCAATGCTGTGCTCATTTCCCGAGTGATGTGTTTGCCGGGGCCATCCTGGGCTGGGTCGTCGCGGTGGCCTCGCTTCAACTGGCGTCGCGAAATTCGCGCTGATCGAACAGGAAGATTCCGGCCAGTATTAACCCGATCGTGGCAGCACTCAGCGCCGTCAATGCGGTCGATCCCGTCACCGGCAGGAACATTTCTCTGGCGACCTTACTGACCGGGCCAAGTTCCAGTTCGGCACCGGCATCGTAAATCATGCAGCGGACGTAGAACGCGATGGAAACTCGTTTGACAATCCCCGGCAGATTTCCGAACAGGACCTCCAGGAAAAACCAATAGACGAGGGAAATGATTGTTCCATGCCGAAAAACTGCTCCGACCAGCAGAAACAAACTGGCATACGCCAATCCCCCCTGAACAGCAGCGGGCAGGAAGACGGCGAACAGTCTGTTTCCTGGTTCACCCGCCAGCCGACACAAAATGGTCAATGTTGCGGCGCTCCACCCCGACACCAGGATCAACCCCGCGCAGGCTTTGGTGGCATAAACCAATGGTCGCGGGATTGGCACGATCAGCAGATAAATCAATGTCTGGTCCTCGCGCTCGCCACCGATCCCTGATGCTCCGTAGCAAATGGCGTAGATTGGGATCAGGAACCCGATAAATGTCGGGACCAGCACATGTTCGGCGAGCTTTTTGACGGTAGGGGAGTCTTGCCGAGACCATGCCACCACGATCAGCGCACAGAGCAACGTCAAAGCAACACAAGCAAGAGTTTGCCTTGAGATCAACTGTCGACGTAATGTCACGACGAACAGGTGCCAGCATCCTGATGGAATGGAATTACCCACAAAACAATCCTGTTGCGTTTGATTTGCAGGGAGATCTTTGCGGGGGTACTCCCGACTGAGGTGGAAATACCCAGTTGAATTGTGCTTCCTGCGTCACGGAGTTTTTACCATGTCGGTTGTAAAAACTCCCGTCAGAACATTGCCTGATTTCTACGCGTCGGTAGTTGCGGTATGATGTTTCAACGCAAAAACGATTTCCGAACCTAAGGACATTATCATCGCAGTACCCGAGACGCCGGTTCATCAGTTGCCTTCAAAACAACAGACTGACGGGACCGACGATGTGGCCCGCTGGACGATTTTTATTGGACCCGCCGTCTGCTTGTTGATGGTGATTGTCGGTGTCATCATCGATCAGTTGTCACCTGTTCGTTCTCCTGAAGTATCGCAGTGGCCGATTCAGCGGATTGCTTCGCTGACCGCGTTTCTGATCGCGTTTGTCGCTGGTGGGACGCATATCTCTGGCCACGCTCTGGAAGATCTGCGGGCGGGTCGAGTCACCATTGATTTCCTGATGATCCTGGCGGCCATCGGCGCTGCCGCTATTGGTGACTGGGCTGAAGGTGCAATTCTGCTGTTCCTGTTTTCATTGTCTCATGCTCTCGAACATTTCGTACTGGGAAGGACTCGCCGTGCGATTCGAGCTCTGATGCAACTGACTCCCGACGAGGCCCTCGTCTGGCGAGACGGCAAGGAATTGACGATTCCCGTTGATACGCTGGTGATTGGTGATACGGTCATCGTTCAGCCTTCAGCTCGCATTCCCGCCGACGGAAACATCACGCTCGGTACGACAAGTGTCGATCAATCGCCGATGACGGGCGAATCGGTTCCAGTCGACAAGCAACTGGGCGACCCCGTTTTTGCCGGAACATTGAACCTGCAGGGGTTGGTGCAGATACAGGTCACACGCATCTCCAGCGAAACAACACTGGCACGCATGGTGAAACTGGTCGAAGAAGCGCAGTCAGAACGCGCGGCAAGCGAACAGTTCACCGACTGGTTTGGTCAACGCTATACGTGGTTGGTGCTGACAGGTTCCATGGCCATCCTGTGGGGTGGCGTGCTGATATTGAATGAGCCATTTTCCAAAGCCTTCTACCGGGCAATGACCGTGCTCGTCGTCGGCTCTCCCTGTGCTGTGGTGATTTCGATTCCTGCTGCGATCCTGTCGGCGATTACCAGCGCCGCGCGAGGCGGAGTGCTATTCAAGGGAGGATCGCATCTGGAGCGGGCGGCACTGCTGAAGACGATGGCCTTTGATAAAACGGGGACATTGACGCTGGGGCGCCCTCGTCTGGTTGATGCGGTTGCGACAGCCGGGATCTCTGAGACCGATCTGATTTGCGCTGGCGCATCTCTGGAAAAGCACTCCGAACATCCGCTGGCACGGGCTGTGGTCGAAGCCGCAATTTCGCGTGGAATCACGGTGACCGAGGCTGAAAGCGTCAATGCTGTCGTAGGGTCTGGTATCGAAGGAATCTGGCAGGGCAAGCGATTGAGAGCCGGAAAGCTGAGTTGGTTCCGCGACCAGGGACTTGCTCTGGATGCCGATCTTTCGCAAAAGGCAGATTCCTTTCTTTCGGCGGGCAAGACCGTAATTGGTATTGGAGACGAAACGCGTGTCTGGGGACTTCTGGCTGTGGCGGACGCACTTCGTCCAACGGCAGCCGCAGCGATCAAGGAACTTCGGGAGCTGGGATTGTCGCCACTGGTAATGTTGTCAGGCGATCATCCGAAGGTTGCTGGCCAGATCGCGGGTGAACTGGGAATGGAATTTCAAGGTGGTCTGCTTCCTGAAGACAAGCTGCGGTTCATCGAAACAATGCGAAAGGAACATGGTTCTATCGGAATGATCGGCGATGGCATGAATGACGCCCCCTCCCTGGCGGCCGCAGACGTCGGCTTTTCACTGGGAGGAGCGGGGACAGACGTTGCTCTGGAAACGGCCGATATCGTGTTGCTGGCGGATGACCTGCGACGACTCCCCTACGCGATCGCTCTAGCGCGACGGACTCAGCAGATCATTCGGCAGAACCTGATTCTGGCATTCAGTGTCATGGGCGGACTGCTTGTGGCGACGATGCTGACAACGCTGCCGCTTCCCCTGGCAGTTGTGGGACACGAAGGGAGCACCGTTGCGGTGATTCTAAATGGACTGCGACTGCTGGCGTTCCCGAAGCCCAAGCCTTTTGTAAAGTAGCCTTCATCGCTCCGCGTGAAGAAAGCCGCTCGAACACTGGACTTCCGACCGTCCATAATCGTCCGATCGCAACAACGACGCCCCTCAAATTCTTAGCGATGAACGCGATTTACAGGACGCCGTATTTCGCAAATGCATCGACCGCCTTCATTCCATCTCGGATCGCGTCTCGCACAACGTTTTCGGCGTGTACCTTGTCCCACGCTCGCTGGATCGCTTCAGCTTCAACCTCGCGCGGTACGACGACGACTCCGTCTTCATCCGCAAACACCAGACATCCGGGACCAAATGAAACTCCGTCGATTTCCACGGGGATGTCAGCATCGACAACGCGTTGACGATTCAAGCTGTCGTAGACACACGTTGCACGTGCATAGACAGGAAAATTCATCGGCCGGATCTTGGCTACGTCACGTATTGCACCGTCGACAACAGCTCCCACACAACCACGATTGCGGGCTGCAGTCGTCAGAAGTTCGCCCCAGATCCCGGATCGGACAGAACCTCCCGCCGCTGCAATCAGCACATCGTCGGGTTGACAGGCGTCAACGGCCTGCAATTCCAATTCATAAGGACGTGGATCGACATGTGCCATGTCGACCCACAATGTTGTCTTGCAGCGTCCGACCAGAAGTTTCGTTCCCGTGTACGGAGTAAACTGCAGTCGAGGAGACTGGTTCTTGAATCCTAGACCATCCAGGGCATCGCTGACAACGGCGCTGTACAGGTTCTCTCGCATCATTGGCAGAGTGATCGTGGCGGGGGATGTCATGGAGTTTCCTGAGGTTCGTTCGGTAGGGCGAAGAAAGCGTGGTGCTTGACCGCGCGATGCGGGAGTAGTACTGCTAACATATTCCCCGGTATTTCGTCCACCTAACGGTCGGGAGTTTCTCATGCCTCGCGTTGGCATTTTGGCGCTGATTCAAGAGTCCAACACATTTCTTTCAGGGACGACGACGTTTGAGCATTTCCGCCAGGACCTGCTGCTGACCGGCGAGGAAGTACGTCAGCACTTCGCGACCGCACATCACGAAGTGCGCGGCTTTTTTGACGGACTCGCTCAAGCAGGAATTGAAGCGGTTCCGATTTTCGCGGCGCGAGCCTTGCCGTTCGGTACGATCGAAGCCGATGCATTTGAGCGACTGGTCCAGCAGATGATCGAGGAACTCGAATCCGCGGGCCGTCTCGATGGATTACTCGTTGCCCCCCACGGAGCAACGGTCGCTGCGTCTCATCCCGATGCTGACGGCTATTGGTTGTCACTTGTCCGGCAGAAAGTCGGCCCACAGATCCCGATCATCGGGACGCTGGACCCTCATTGCAATCTGTCGCCGCAGATGGTTGCTGCGACAGATGCCCTGATGGCCTATCGCACGAATCCGCATATCGATCAGGAACAACGCGGTGTGGAAGCAGCCGAATTGATGGCTCGTACGCTTCGAGGCGAAGTGACTCCGGTTCAGGCGGCCTGTTTTCCACCCATGGTGATTAACATTGAACGGCAATGTACGTCAGAACCGCCGTTGACGGAAGTTGTCGCCGATTTCGAGGCGGTCCGCGGCCAATCTGGCGTACTGTCAGCCAGCCTGTTGCTCGGTTTTCCCTACGCTGACGTGCCAGAGATGGGGGCGTCATCACTTGTTGTAACCAACGGGAATCCTGCCTTGGCCCAGTCGCTCGCCTCCAGGTTGGCCGAATCGATGTGGCGGCGACGATCCGGCCTGGCAGGATCGTTTATCTCCGTGGAAGATGCTGTTACGCAGGCCCAGTCGCTGCCGACACCGATCTGTATGCTCGATATGGGCGATAATGTCGGAGGCGGCTCACCTGGCAATGGTACGTGGCTGGCTCACGAACTGCACCGACAGAAGGTTGGACCTTCGTTCCTGTGTCTTTACGATCCCACCGCAGTCATGCAGGCGGATGCAGTCGGTGTTGGAGCAAAAGTCCGGCTGGCAGTCGGTGGCAAAACTGACGATTTCCACGGTGCACCTTTTCAGGCGGCGTTCCTTGTGAAGTTTGTCGGGGACGGCCGTTTCTCAGAGACGCAGGTCCGACATGGAGGATTCACGGGATTCGATCAGGGACACACGGCGATCGTCGAAACCGATGACGGTCTGCTGACGATTATGTTAACGACCCGGCGCACCCCTCCCTTCAGCCTGCGGCAGTTAACAGCCTTCGGTCTGGACCCGAAATCGTTCCGAGTCCTCGTCGCCAAGGGAGTCAACGCACCGCTGGCTGCCTATCAACCAGTCTGTCCCACGATCCTGCGTGTCAATACTCGCGGAGTGACCACGGCTGATGTCACACAGCTTCCCTATCAGCATCGCAGGAAACCGATGTTTCCGTTTGAAGTCGATATGGTCTGGAAACCATAGGTCCCAATGCACGACGACGAGTGCGTGTCGCACTTCCGTGTCACGTCGAAACATGGTTTAGACGCTGTCGTCTGCTGCCCGCGGGACGCCACACGTAAATAAGATGCGCTCTATTCGGTTCTGTCATTGGGGTCCGTTGCGGCCAGTTTCAGGCCGACCTGAATCTTGCGTCCATCACGAATCACCGTGAGCTGAACTTCGTCGCCAGGGCTTTTCCCTTCGATGTAGCTGAGAAAGTCTTCGGCGTTTGCGATTTTCTGGTCGTCCAGCCCGACGATCAGGTCAGCGGCGGTACGGTCCACGCGAGCGATGGTGAAGATGCCACGGCGTTCACGAATCAACTTGGGGCCTCGCAGTCCCGCTTTCTCTGCCGGCCCATTCGGACGCAGTTCCGCAATCAGCAGTCCCTTTTCAGTCTGATAAACCTTGTCGATTCCGCTTTCTGGACGGATCACTCGCCCATGCTTCATCAACTGAGGAATGACGCGCATAATCAGGCTGACTGGAATTGCGAAGCCGACGCCAGAGCTTTGTCCTGATGTGGTTGCAATTGCGGTGTTGATGCCGATCAGGCGACCGTGGGAGTCCAGCAGCGGGCCCCCTGAACTCCCTGGATTGATTGCCGCATCGATCTGGATGATGGACTTGATCTTCCAGTTGCCATGGATCTGAAGAGACCGATTCAGACTGGAAATGATTCCCGTTGTCAATGTTCGTTCGAGGCCGAACGGATTACCGAGAGCAAAGACGTTCATGCCGACACTCAGTGATTTGGAATCACCCAGTTCCACGGGATGCAGGTCTTCTTCGGGAACATCGATGCGGATCACAGCCAGATCGTTCAGTGGATCGGCGCCGACTTGAACGGCATCAACGGTCTTTCCGTTGTACAGCGTGACGGCGATTTCCTTGGCACCGCCAACCACGTGATAGTTGGTGATGATGTGTCCATCGGTATCGATGATTGCCCCCGAACCGCTCCCTTCCAGCGACTGCCGGGTGAGCTGCAGTCGATCGGTTTTGACAGCGGTGGAGGTAATGTTCACGACGCTTCGGTTGACCGCTTCGTAGACTGCGACGGTGACCGCCTCTTCTGGAGTATGACCATCAACATTGAAAGCTCGGACGATATTGGGACGAACTCGCTCCACGGGCGACAAAGAATGGGGGCGCTCTTGTGCGACCAGTTCTGAATGCCTGTCAGGACTCGTCAGCCAGATTGTGAGAACGCTTCCCAGAATTGCAGAACAGAAGCATCCAAACAGCAGTCTCATGCGATTTCCTCTCTGAAACCATTGAACAACAACTTTTGGCTGTCCATTTGGTAGTTCGAGTGGTGTCGCAGGTCGCCGAGTTCCGTTGGAACAGCAATCGTTCGACACCACGCCGGCAGATGCAATCTGCCAACCGTCGAAGATATAGGGGGTTTCGCCATTCGCCTCAAGATCTTCTGGCGAGGATGACGTCCTTCACAGGAATTCTGCGGGACTTGTGGACCGTGGCCGGGCAGAGTCGTTCCAGCATCACACCATGCGCTATCAGCCTGGGATCAAGACCTGCCAGAATCGCGGGATTGTCCGCTCGACATTCACCCCGAAATCGAATAACCGTCGGGCGTTCCGAACCCATCATCCGGAACTCGCCAGCGTCCGGTTCAGCGAGGTAGACAGCATTTCGGTGACTGTGGCAGGGCATCAAGTTGCAACTTCGACCTTTTCTCGAGGGCGAGTCCAGTAGCACAGACCGACGCCCAGTCCGTACAGCATCAGCAATGGCACCATCATCAGAAGCATGGTCATCGGGTCGGGGGTTGGTGTCAGCACCATCGAAATGACTGCAATTGCGAGAACGGCCAGTCGCCATTGCTGCAGATAGTGGTTCACGGTGAACAGATTGATCTTCGCCAGAAACAGCATGATGAGCGGCAGTTGAAAACTGATGCCGAACATCAGCGGCAGCATGATTGCGAAGCTGATCCACTCAGAAATACGGATCTGGGCTGTCAGACCCATGCGGCCGTTGTAGCCGAGCAGAAAATCCAGAACAGTTGGCAATACGGCATAAAAACAGAAGAAAACGCCACCCAGAAACAGGACGACGCTCATCGGCAGGTACATGTGAATGTACTTGCGTTCATGGGGATACAATCCTGCAGCAACGAACAGCCACAACTGATAGAAGACCCAGGGACTGGAGATGATCAGTCCCGCGACGAACGAGATCTTCATGTAGGTTACGAATGCTTCCTGGACATTAAATGTCACCGGTCGCTCAATCTTCTCGATACCGACTCGAAACTGCAGAAACGCATCCGAAGTTGCCTGAAGTTTCAGGATCTTGTCCTTAAGGTCATCTGTGGCAGCGGGATAGTGTTCTGGTGAAGCCTGGTGAAGCTGGTCGGCCAACTCATGAGCGGATAGCTGGATTTCGATGTTTCGTCGAGCGGTCGTTGTCGTTAATTCCTTTTTCATTCGCTCTGCGGCAGCAGTGGTATCTGGCGGGAAGAACATCTGCTTCACCGATTCACCAAAACTGACTTCTTTGACGTTATCCTCGATCTTGATCAGTTCATTGTTATTGGCCCGCTGCAGCGCCTGATCGACGGGATAACGGATGAGACGAACGAGGCTTTCTCCGTACGCGAGAGTTACGATCACGCAGAGGGTCAGTCCCATCAGAGCCCGGATAAGGTGGAAACGCAAAACTTCCAGATGCTCGCCAAATGTCATTGTCGAGTCATCAAACAGATCTTTGTCGTTCGCCATGAGTCACTCCAGTTGCGCGGTCGCCGCATCTTGCGGAAGACGGACCCCAGACGCAAGTCGAGCTACAGGGGGTCAAAAGCGTGTGGCCGCGAGTCAGTCCGATCGCATGGAATACGTCGACTGTGCGGTGTCCACTCGTGTTGCCCGGCACGAGTGCCAGACGGGGTGAGCGGGATTCCTTCAGATTCTAAGCGTTCCGGGTCGGTTGTCCAGCCCGTCAGGCAGTCAGTGTCGGGACAATCTCGCTTTTCAATGCTGGGGGCCGGGAACGGGGACGTGCCCGCGTTCAGTTTGCCATGCCTGCGCAGCCGAAGTCGATGGTGCAGCAGTGGTTGTGGTCAGTCCCGTTCGTTAAGCGCTATTGTGGCAGCGTAAAGGTTTCGCCCATTGATAAAAACACACCTACTGTGATCAGGGCAATCACCACAGCACCAGTGATCTCGAACGTCAATTTACGAGTTCGTTCCCACGAGAAACCACCGCCATCAAACGCCAGGATTATCAAGCGAATCAGCGCGAAAATCAGTCCTAGTGCGGTTCCCAGCAGAACACCGAAGGAAATTCCCTTGGTCATCCCTGCTGAGGTCAACGATCCATACACCATGCCGCCAATGCCACCGACAAGCGCAAAGGCGATCGCAATGACCAGCCCGTCGGTCAGGTCTTTCTGCAACGTTGCGGGTTCGTCGTCGTCGTCTTCAGATTTGCGTTTCTTGGCGACGTATTTGTATTCCTTGGCCTTGTCGATCAGTTCCAGCCGTTCCCTGAAATAGAAAACGAACTGGCCGTTAGTCCGCATGTTGAACATCCCGATGAATCCCAGCGGCAGGCACATCACCGCGAGAATAATACATGGGCCGATGACCGGCTTGAGATCGATGTCCACTGGCTTACCGATAGCGGTCAGGTCGACGGGCTGTGCATTCTTTCCCTTTGGAGCATTTTCTGCGGCAAGGATTCGGCGACTGATGTCCGCGTTCGATTCCATTGTCTGAACAAGATTGACAAGGTCGTTCCCCCAGACCGCACCAATCGCAGCAGCCCCTCCCACCAGTGGAACAGTGGTGATGATGAACCACAGAAACCACATCGAAGCGCCGCTGATTGACCGACCCCAAAACTGAATCACTTTCCAGAACATCCAGCTGGGCGTCGAAATTGGCATCGTCATATGCGCCATGACGATGGGCATCATCCAGATGACGGGAATCATTCCAACTCCGGCACAGACACCCATCATCCATTCCGGCTGACCGCTGTAGTTGACGAGGTAATACCCCAGCCCTACCGGCAGCAGGAGGATTGGCCCGGCTCCGACGATCAGCCAGGCAACAAAAATAACCCCTTTGGAACTTGCCAGAAAGAAGTCGAAGTTCAACTTTTTGAACTTGTCTTTGCGTTCCAGCGTCAACTTGATGACTTCGGTGTCGAGGTACCATAGCCAACCCGGGATCACGAGGAACGAGACAAAAAAGCAAAGTGCGAAGAAGACGCGCGGCGGCCATGCCGAGATATACAGATAAAGAAACGCGCAAAGCATGGAAATCAGCAGCGGGACCAGCGTATAAACGGCTGTTCGCCAGGCCAGCATCTGATTCTTGAAGACGAAACTCCACGCACCTTTGGCAAGCCCAGGAAAAAAGTCCGCCGGATCTGGGCCTTTCATCTGCTTCTTGCGGGCCTTGATCCCCAGGCCACCCGATTCGATATCAAATCCACACTTGGGACACTCGGTCTCTTCTTCATCCAGTTCTTCCATGTCAAAACCGCATTTAGAACAAATGCGAGCGTTGGCATCTTCAGCGCGCCTCAGATCGAGTGACGCGAGAGCATCCTCAGAATCAATGGGCTTGCTTTCTTTCGCCGCTGGCTTCTTCCTGGTTTTTTCGGCTGCTTTCGTGACCTGTGAATCGCCGGTAGGAACCGTTATTCGTTCGTCGCATTGAGGGCACTTAACTGCCTTGCCACGTGCAGCATCGGGAACAGTCAGGACCTTGTCGCAACTCGAGCAGCGAACTTTGACAGGCATAGGTACCGCTTTCGGGAAAACAAGAACACATCCACCTTTTTGCGATTCGTCGCGAATGCAAGGTGGTCAGACGGCAGACAATCAGAAAAATGAAACGGATGCGGGGAAGTTTAAGGTTCCACTCACCGTTCTCGCAATGCAGACATCCTGACTTTGCGATGAAATCCGACACGATAGGGCTCCGTTCACGAGACGCTTTCTTTTTCCTACAATCGTTGCGAGTCGTTCACTCCAACATTTTGATCATTTACCGGGAAAACCGCATGAGTCTTCGACATTCGTTCGCGCTGATCACAATGCTGGTGCTGATGACGTCTGCTCCTGCGGTCTGGTCGGCAGATGATCCACGTCGCCCCGCCGCGATCGAAGCGCAGGAAGTCCCGGTTGTCCCGCCGGAATTGGCCGCGCGACTGGCACAATATCAAAGTGTTCGAGGAGCTGCTTTCCGCGGCTGGGCTCCCGATGGGACGGGCATCCTGATTGGAACGCGATTCGGTAATTCGTCGCAATTGCACCGCGTCTACGATCCAGCCGGCAGACGGGAGCAAATCACCTTTCACGATGAGCCCGTCTCGGGGACCTTCATTCCCAAGGCGACGGATGGATCGATCCTGATGCTGATGGATGCGGGGGGAAACGAAAACGATCAGGTTTATCTGTTGGATCGGCGCAACTTCAAAACGTCGCTGCTGACAGATGGAAAGTCGCGCAACAAACTCGGGGCGATCCGTTCTGATGGATCGCAAATCGTCATTACCAGCAATCAGCGCAACGGACGGGATGTCGACTTGTATCTGGCGAACCCGCGTGAACCTGCATCCATGAAACTTCTGATGCAGGTCGACAAACAGACCTGGAACGTTCACGACTGGTCGAGCGATGGCAAAACACTGCTGATCTCCCGTTACGTTTCAGCGAACGAGTCCTATCCTGCGCTGCTGGATGTCGCAAGCGGTCAGCGGACCGACCTGACGCTGCCCGGCAACACAAAGGCTGCAGCAGGACCGATGGTTTTCGCGGTGGATGGCAAATCGCTGCTGATTGCGACCGACGCTGGTACCGAATTTCGTCGGTTAATGAGATATGACCTTGAAAAAAGGACGTTTGCTGGAGTGACTGATGATATCTCGTGGGATATCAGTGATCTGGCGGTTGAGCCAACGACAGGAGACGTCGCATTCACCGTCAATGAAGATGGTGCAAGCCGCCTGTACCTGATGCCCGGAGGAGGCGGTCGCAGGGAACTGAAACTGCCGCTCGGAATTGTTTCGGGAATTGAATTCTCGCCCGACGGAAAGCGTTTAGGATTTACCCTTGCCCGTCCCGACGCACCGCCAGATGCCTATTCCATGCAATTCGACAGTGGTGAACTGGTTCGCTGGACTTACAGCGAAATCGGGGGGTTGAATCCAGCGGCGTTTGTCACGCCGACGCGGATCAAGTTTCCCTCTTTCGACGGGCGACAGATACCCGCATACTACTTCAAACCGAAGGCAACAGAGACTTCCGGCCACAAGCCGGTCCCCGTCTACATCAGTATTCACGGCGGTCCGGAATCTCAGTACCAGCCGTTCTTTTCGCCGATCATCCAGTTCTATGTGAATGAATTGGGAATCGCCGTCATCTGCCCCAACGTCCGCGGTTCCGCCGGATACGGCAAGACGTATCTGCAACTCGACAACGCCGAAAAGCGCGAAGACAGTGTCAAGGATATTGGTGCGTTGCTGGACTGGATCGCCACACAGCAGGACCTGGATGCTTCACGGGTCGCTGTTGCCGGAGGGTCCTACGGAGGCTATATGACGCTCGCGTCGTTGACTCACTACGGTGACCGGATCAGGGCGGGGATCGATGTGGTTGGGATCGCCAATTTCCTGACGTTCCTCGAGCGAACGGCGGCGTATCGAGTCGATCTGCGCCGCGCCGAGTACGGCGATGAACGAGATCCGAAGATGAAAGAGGTCTTTGAACGCATCAGCCCGCTGAACAATGCGGACAAGATCAAGTCGGCACTGCTCGTCATTCACGGGCGAAATGACCCTCGAGTTCCCTTCTTCGAAGCTGAACAGATTGCAGCGAAAGTTCGTGCCGGAAAACGTCCCGTCTGGACCGTCTTTGCCAATAACGAAGGACATGGATTCAGTAAACGTGATAACAGCGACTACCAGCGAGCAGTAGAAGTGCTGTTTCTCCGCAAGCATCTGGGGCTGGATTGACGGCGGAGACAGCAATTTACTTGACGACGAGCGTGGCACGTTGAGGTGCGACACCGATCCGCGCTATCGTCCCCGAGTTGAACTCGAGAAAATCCTGCTCGATCCCATCTGAGAAGATGACGCCACCCGTCGGTGTCATCGATTGAATTTCCATGTGTGTTCCCTCATTCAATAATCCTGCCACGAGCGATGCAGACGAAGTGCGGCTGATGAACGGTTCGCGCACAACCCACAGAAGTTTTGGGTCGTCCCAGGCTAATGTTTTCGGTTTCGGCGGAGTGGCGACTCCGAGAGAACTGGCAACCCCCGCAGCCATATTGAAAACGGAAGACATCCAGCCCGTCGATCCTGCTCCCGTTGAGACGAGAACACCGCTTGAAGACTGTGCTTCCACAGATTCCCCGATGCGAATCTGATAGCGCGCAGAGACGTGCGATTTGACGCCGATGAACAAGTCATTAAAGGCAAGCATGGATTGCCCGTCGTGCAAAGTCACTTCCGCCAATGTGACGGAGCGTGTCTTTGCCTGCCGATTGAGAACTCGTGAAACGGCTCCGCGTGCACTGTTCAGTTGAAACGGCAGGAGCACGCCGTCAAAACGTGCAGGGTCAGGATTGACTCCGACAATTGGCACGTCCCCCACATACTTGGCAGTATTCGCTACCAGCCCATCCTGTCCCACGACGATTACGGCCTGGCACAGGCCGAAATCGTAGGTCGGGACATAAGCCCGATCAATGACATGCACTGGCATCCCGAAGTCGAGTTCTTTCGTCAGATATGTGACGGAATTCTGGTAGGTCTGGTCTTCTTCCTGGAGGTCTTCGAAATCGGCATCTTCACCCTGCGCCTGAATTGAGTCCGCGAGTGACATATCGCCAGACTGAACAGCCGCAGCCATCCGGGCTCGCTTGAAACTGAACTCCATCATTCCTTTCGTCGACCAGCGCTTCAACAACCCTTTCATCCGGGTTTCGCGAGTGACGATGGTGATGCGAGGAGAAAACGATGCTCCCACGCGGTGTACTCCCCGGGTAATCGCCCGATGAACGGTACGACTTGTTCGATTTCTAATTCTTATCCTGCAGCAGTGACTGTAACAGGTCAGGCGAGATATTCAGTTGTCCGATCTTTTCCGCATTGCGAGAAAGCTGGTCAAATGCCGAAGCGATCATCGTTGACGGGTCGGCATTTCCCTGCATAGCCAGCAGAGTTCGCCAATCGAGATCACGAACAGGCGCCAGGATTGACTGCAATGCGGCACCACGTGCTTCAGCCTCTTTACGTTCGTTGGCGACGCGAGTTTCGACCAATGAACTGCGCTGCTGTTCGACGGCAATTTCGGCCTGCATCTGAGTCTCGCGCACTTGTCGCTGCTTTTGAGCGACGACGATCTCCGTCTGAAGTTCATTCTCACGGATCGTCCGCTCCAGTTCGACGGACGCATTTCGTCTCGCATAGATCGCTTCGTCGGCCTGTTTGAGCAATTGTTCCCGAGCTTCCGCCTGCAGCGCCTTGGCCATTTCTGGGTCTGCCTTGATGGAGGCGACGGAAACTTCCAGAACTTCCACGCCCAACTGAAGAACAGAAGGCGACTGGCTCAAAGATGTACTGATCCGCTCGACGAGTCCATCTGATGCATTGAGTAATTGCCGCAGGGGATGTGATTGAATAAATGACCGCGCGGCTGTCTGCATCGCCTGAACGAGGCGTTCACCGATCTTCGAAGGATCTTCGCTGCGATAACGTCCCCAGAGGTCAATGGTGTAATCAAGGAGCGTTGCCAGGCGTGCTGCATCCGCCACGCGATACGTCAGATTTCCCTGGACCGTCACTTCCTGAAAATCTGCGGACACTTCGGCAAAGGCAAATGGGACGTCAACGCTGGAAATCGGAATCTGTGCGATCACACTGGTCGGAGCAAAATACCAGAATGAAAGCCCCGCCCCCTGCCGAACGACCTTTCCCGATTTGTAATGCAGCACAAATTGCGTTGCAGGAGCCTTGAGATATCGAAAACCCAGCATGGCACACGACCTTTTTTCCGCGTGAACATCACCTGACGATCTAACCCGGTCTGGCAAATTTAATCTGTTTACAGGCGATCGCCACTGAATTCTGCTTCCGGTAACGCAAAATGGTCCGGAGTCGCCTATGAACAAGTCATTGAAGGCGAGCATGGATTATCCGTTGCAGATATGTCGGATCGCGATCAGCGACTGTGGGCCTGCCGTTACCACCGGCAGATTTCGTCTAACACGAACTTCGGTGACGACCGTCACAGGCGTTGATTTCTTCCAAGCTCGTGAAATCCGGATTCCGGGGGGCGAAAGTGGCAAATGTTGCCGCTGGTCGACGACCGATTTTTGACCTTACGGCTTCTGCAAGCTATTTGCCAAGAGGGGAAGAAAGCGAGTCCTGTTGAGCGGGCTCGCCTGACTCACCCCGCTCAAATTGCCATCCGTGCGCCACGAGACTGGTGATGATTGAGCTCCGGTCGCTTTTTAGGGTCAAGGCGGTAATACGAAGATTACGGTCGGATGGCAATTACAACCATGATGTCCACGCGCCGCTCACCGCTGCTGAATTTTACCGCGCCACTCGTTCTCGAACCTCCGCGCCACTGCGGGCTGTCAGCAATTGCGCTCGTTCCAGGCAGGCACCTGATTGGCACGAGTGAAGATTGCGCGATTCGGGTCAATGTTGACGGTGTGATGGACCGTCACGCCATTATTCTGGTCGGTGAAAACCGGACTGTCGTGAAGTCGATTGATGCCCGGACATGGGTCAACGATGGGCCAGTCGCTGAGATGGCACTCAGGTCTGGCGATCGACTCAGCATCGGGCCTCTCACATTTCGTATTCGATCTGCCACCCGTGAAGAAGCGGCGGTATTTCATTCGGCTTTGCAACTGGTTCCCGCTGAGCAAGTTGACGCCGTTGTGCCTGAAGTTCCTGCTCCAGTTGTCAATGTTCCTGCACCTGCGGTCGTTGCAACCGTTGAGCCGACGTCGGTACCGGTGGCTGTTGTTGAAACCGAACCGATCGTTCAACCAGTGCAGGAACCGGAAGTCGTCACAATCCCCTCGGAACTTGCTCCTGAGGTACAGACGACGACACATACTGACCGGGGACTGATCGATTCGCGGCTAAATGAACTTGAAAAACGACTGGTAGAACTACAACACGCGACAGTCGCTCCCCAACCGGCAACGCACCTTCGTGAAAATGAGGTCGCTGCAGAGTCGGCCGAAGTGACACGGCATTTCGACCTGCGTCACGAAGAACTGCAGCGACGATCGGAACAGATAGCCATTGAAGCCCGTCGCGTACAGGAACGGGCGGATTACGTTGCCGAGCGAGAAGCACACGTTGAGCGACGTCGCCATGAATTGACTCAGGAAGCCGAGCGACTTGCGACGACGACGAATTCAGTACGCGAGGCATTGTCCAACGAACACGCCCTGCACCTGAAAACATGGCAGGAATGGGATGCAACCTACGTTCGGCTGACGAATGACCTGAACGCTCGGTTCGAACTGCTTGAAACCCAGCAGGCCGCACTCCACATCGAGACTGAACGAATCAACTCCGCGCGGCTTGAGTTGCAGCGAGCCCGAAGCGAATACGATCAGTTGACGCATGGTCTGGCAGAGGTACAGCAGAAGCTGGCGAATGATCGCGCAGAATTGTCCGTGCTGAAATCCAGGGTGGAGGCTCAGCAAAAGCAACTGTTGCGCGAAGCGGATGAACTTGATTCTCGAAGACAATTGGATCTGCTGGAAATCAGCCGTCGCCAGGCAGAGTTGCTTACGGAACAGCAGGAACTTGAAAGTGAGCGTCAGGCGATTCTGGCCGAGCGGACAACTCACCTGCATCGACTCGATCAAGAAAACCAGCGTCGTGTCAGCCTGCAGGAAATGTTTGAAAAGGACCGTCAGCTCGCAGCGACCGAACGAGACGAATTGCTGCGGCTCAAGAATGAGCTGGAACGGACAAGATCAGAGTTGGAGTTGGAACGCTCACGTGTTCACGTCGTTCACGACCAGAGTCATGACACACGGGGCGAGACTGAAGATCTGAGAAGCAGGTGCCAGGCAGCGGAACAGGAACTTGCTCAACTCCGTTCCCAATGGGACGAATTCCAGTCGCGTCAGCACAATTTCGAATCTCCCGTTGCTTCGGCAGAAGTACAACCTGAGGCATTGTTCGAGCAACAGTTCCCGATCGCGGAACCCCTGTCGATCGATTCGACTGAAGTCGTGGATCACGTTTTCGAACCGAGTTCGGCAAAGTCCGCAGGCGAAGTTCCTCAGTCGTCGTACGTTCCTGAGGTCTTTCCGCGTCCGGAATCAAGTCATCCGTCCGAATCCAGATTTGCGCCTTGGGGCATCGCTGCCGTAAGCGAGTCTGACGTTTCTGCGGTCATGCCGCCGGAACCGCTTTCAAGTTCAGCGGACAATGCTGAAACCACCGAGGATTTTGCGAATTCGATTGATTGGGCGGCACTCCATTCGTTGCATCACAACTTTGAAGGTGGCTCATCCACAGGTGTGTCGTCTCGTGGTCATGCAGCGGACGCCGATTATTCTTATCGAAGTCCACTTGGACCTGAAGCAGCATACATCCCCCCACCGGGAGATTTGTCGGCGTGGCCGATCCCCGAATCGAAACTGGGGACGAATCCACCTGTGGTGTTTGGAACTGATCCGTGGGCCAATGTTTCAGCCTCCTTCGAATCGACGCCATCGAGATTTAACGATGTCCCCTCGGGCAAATTCGATTACAGCCAAGCAGTCGATCCGTGGGCAACACCCCTGAACACTGAGTCGAGAATTGCATCGGACATCGAGAATTCAGCGATTGGTTCTCAGCAGTTCGAAGGTGCATTCCCGGCTCCGTATTCAACGACGATAGAGCCAACCGAAAATCCGGCTGGTTTTGAGATCCTTGATCAACTGATGGCACGGCAATCGGCACCGTCCGATCACGTTGACGAAACGATTGCGGCGATCAATCGGGATTTTGGTGTTCCGATTGATAGCCCACAGGAGCTCGCGTCGGAATCGGCTCTTCCCGCGTGGTGGAATCAACAGCCCAGCCGTGTTGAAGAACTTTCACCGGTTGAGGCAGGCCATCCTGATTGGGTCGTCGATGCGCTCCGTAGCAGTCCTGGGGAAACATTGTCACCGGATGCAGAGGCTCCTGCATCTGATTTGCGTTCGCAACTTGCGATGCTCTTCGATCTTCCAGCGTCGGCTCTCGATGAAAAGGCGAAAGAGTTACCCGCACTTGGCGAACAGGAACGATCTACGCCACAAGTTGAAACATCAAGTATTCGTGACGAGGCTGTATCTGCGCCGGAGCCTGTTTCCAAGGTCGAGTCCCCCGTCGCTGCCGTAACTTCTCAAGAGAGTGCTTCGTCCGCGTCGGACGACTCTGTCGAGGAGTTCATGGCTCGGCTGCTGGCTCGCAGTCGAGGAAATGCCGTTGATATGGAAGCGAAAGCTGACAGCAAGTCATCGACGCCGTCAGTCCCAAATTCTTCGCTTCCACAATCGGATTCAGTTCCGGTGACGGAACTGCAGTCGACAGATCGTTCTCACCTGATGGCTGAACCAAAACACAAGCAGAACAAGCAGGAAGTCCGCGAGAATCTGCAATCATTCCGCCAGGTCGCTCATTTATCGGCGCGATCAGCTCTGGCCAAGTACTCGCATCAGCAACTTCTCAATGCGACGATTGCCAAGGGGGTCTTGTTCGGCATCTCCGCTATTTCCACGGGAGTGTTTCTCGTCGACCCGCTGTGGGGTAACGCTTTTCAATTGTGGAAGGCTGGAGCCTGTTTTCTTGCAACCGTTCTGTCAGGAATGGAAACACGCCGGTCGTGGATGCAATTGCGAGGCCCATTGGGAGGAGTTCCGGTCCATGCGGAGTCCCATCACACCGATGAGTCCGGACCCAGGTCGCACGACGTAAGAGCGGCTTCTGCTGCTAGAGTGACTACTGCCTCGGAAGGTGCGGCGACTTCAAATAATGTGTCGTCAGTATCCGAATAAGTCGCTGTCAGTGCCGCCCCGTTTTTCAATGACACTTTGAACTTGGACGCGAATGACACCGATGTTCGCATCCTTTCCAAATACGCCAGCAATCGGTTGGGATAATGTCATTGCTCCGAATTGGGGTCAACGTCGAGCTTGTAACCCATGGGAGGGGCCAAGTCGAACAGGGATGTGCCCAGGTCAATGTTGAATTCAAAATCGCGCAGGATTGTCTGCTGCCGTGTCGCTTTCCAGGTAACTTCAATTTGCAGCAGTTGGCTGGTTCGCGAGTCACCCCATAAGGTGACTTCGCCAAAAGTTGCGTCCGAGACAAATCCAATCGCCTGTTTTCTGTCGATCTGTCGAGTGCCAACGCTGCGAAAGGGACTGTTATTCAAATCGCGGTTCCGCGACAGGAATTCACGCAATTGAAAGAACGCGTCAGCTAGCGACTGATCCATGGGACCGGTGGTATTCAGCACGACGGCTGTTTTCGTTGCCGGCAAGAGCATGAGTCGCTTTCCTGTCAGTTCATCGAAAATCCTGATCGTCATCTCGCCATTGTGAGAGATTTCCTGACGAAAGCGGTCTGGTGCCTGGTAGAATGCTCGTACGATCTGAGCTGGGAGCAAGTCCTGATTCACATCGATCTGGAATCTCGCTGTTTTTGCGTCGACAAAAGAGGTTGTCAGGCTGCCAAACACCGCAGCAGGTGATCGCTCACTGCGAAATATGTACCAGCCAATCATTGCAAACAGGCAGATCGCAGCGACTGCCATCCAGCGGAAGTTGGCTCGAAGGGAACGATTCGTTCGAGGTAAGTGAAAGTCTTTCAGTGTTTCTGTTTTCAGTGACTGTAAACGATCAAAGCGTGACATCACGTCGCGATGAAGACTTTCCCTGTGGATGCGCGACGGAGCGTCGTCGAACGGCAGATCCTTGATCAACCGGACAAAGTCATCGTCATGTTCAGGCGATCCAGACATCATTCATCCTTTGTGACGACGATCCAGCAGGTTATCAGATCCCGTGGAAAAACTGAATTTTTCCCGCAATCTCGCCAGTATCCGGCTCAGCGACGCTCGGACGGCACCAGGGGTTGCATCCACCACGTCGGCAATTTCATCAAAACTGCAATTCGAGAAATATCGCAACATGACGATGGAACGGTCCCGCTCGTTCAATTCCATGACGGTCTGAAACACGAGAGGCCAGTCTGGCGTCAGATCGGTTGCGGGGACTTCCGTGGAATGCTTCCACACACCACTTTTTACGGCCTGATTCCAGATGTCCCTGCGACGCCGTTCCTGGCGCAAGGTTGAGTTGATTTCATTGGTCGCGATTCGGAACAGCCATCGACGAAATTCCGAGTCTGTGTTGCCCGTGAAGGTGGGTAAATGGGCAACGACTTTCAGAAAGACCGTTGAGAGAATATCTTCGGCGACCGCGCGAATGAATAATCGGCGCAGGCAGTACCGGGCCACTTCCGGATAGTAACGTTCATACAAGGTACTGAATGCTTCGCGATCCGTCCGAGCCCGAATCACAAGCTCGTCCGCTTCGGATCGGTCGTCGCTGGCACCTTGTTGACTCATTGTGTGATTATCAATGCGCAAAACAGCCCGTTGTTACACTGAAATCCGGCAGCGATCACAATTTCATGGCAAGGGAAGAGCGTAACGTGAGTTGGCACCGGTGACCCGACGTCCGGGGTTGGAAATCGGCACCTGAGCGGGCAGCGGTATTGTCTAGATCGCGTCGCATTTAAGGGTGGCGTCCCGCGGGCATCAAACGACTGCGTCTAACCCATGTTTCGACGCGACGCGGAAGTGCGACACGCACTAAACACTGATTCCGCCGAATCACGATTCTGATCGGGGACGCGTCATCCAATACGATACGACGAACAGAGCGCCAAGTACCAGATCAATCGTCCCTGCCAGCAGCATGTTCTGGTTCAATCGTCCCATGGCGAACAGGACTACCGCCGCGATTCCAAATCCGGCTTTTTCAAGGACCGATGGGATCATCAGCGGTCGATACCGGACGGGATCCGTGGACATCACCAGAAACGCGATTTGCCAGGCAATTCCAACCCCGACAAACCCATAGTAGTACTCAGGATGAGTGATGGCAGGAGGATAATCCAGCCCGTTTTTGACTTCCAGAAAGTACTGAGGAACCAGCACAATCAGCCCGTAAATGCCCGCGATCAGATAAACACGCTTCGCAAACGACATGATCCGTCAGATGTCCGTGGAGAAAGTTTTTTGACAACGGGCGGATGTTAACGGACCTGAAGCCGTTTTGCGAATTTGGACACAGGGAATTTCAGCCTGTTCTACCTGGGGCACGATAAGGTCGTTCGACGTCAAAAAAGCGTCTGGTCGAACTGCAGTGGCTCTGGAGATATTTGTGAATTCAAGGTGTAATGCAACGGGAATTGTCACCGCGGAGGTGCCGTTCAAAAGATCTGACACGAGATCTGGGACGCATCAACTTCCATGGCTGTCGGCAGAGGATGATTTGCATCATGGTCAAATTCGTTTCAGTAATTGTTGCTTTCGCACTCCTGTCCATACCTGCACGTGCAGAAACGTTGCTGGTGGAAGCAGAATCGTTTACTGATCACGGTGGCTGGTCTCTCGATACGGCATTTATCCCGATTGTCGGGTCACCGTATCTGCTGGCTCATGGTCTGGGACGACCTGTGGCTGACGCCGTGACGAAGGTAAAAGTGGCTGGGGGAGATTATCGGATCTGGGTTCGGACAAAGGATTGGGTCGCACCCTGGAAGGCCCAGGGAACCCCGGGGCGATTTCAGTTGATTTTGAACAGTAAGCCGGTTGCGACCGAATTCGGAACGACGGGGGCGGACTGGCACTGGCAATCAGGTGGCAAGGTTTCACTCGCCGCTGGTGAGGTCCAGCTCGCTCTTCATGATCTGACAGGTTTTGACGGACGGTGTGATGCGATTCTGCTCAGCAATGAGTCCAGCTTTGAACCACCCGCTGCCGCGGAGCTCGCTGCCGTTCGGAAGCAGCTTTTGAATCTGCCCGCAGATGTCGAAGATCAGGGGGAATTCGACGTTGTCGTTGTCGGTGGCGGGTATGCAGGAATCGCAGCGGCGATCTCTGCGGCTCGTCAGTCACTCAAGGTCGCTCTGATTCAAGATCGATTTGTACTGGGGGGTAACGGCAGCAGTGAAGTCCGCGTCTGGGCTCAAGGAGGGACGTTACGAGGCAAGTATCCTCATCTGGGTGAAATCGTAGAAGAATTTGCGGATCACGCTCCAGATTCGCCCGGCGATGGGGCTCATTTTGGAGATGCACGCAAGGAAAAGCTGGTCCGTCGCGAAAAAACGATTTCACTGTTCCTTGGTCACTTCGTGACGGATGTGGAACTCGACACGAAGGCCGAAGAAAAGGTCAGCAAGGATGCTGGATACGATTCAGCACCTATTCGGTCGGTCACTGCACTGGAAGTTCGCACCAGTCGATACCGGCGATTCCGCGGCAAGTTCTTCGCGGATTGTACGGGCCATGGCGTAGTCGGGGCACTTGCCGGCGCTGCCTATCGTATTGAGCCGAAAGGACGTATGGGGATGTCGAACATGTGGTTCTGGCAGCACGAAGCGGCACCGCAGGCCTGGCCGGAAACGCCATGGGCGCTTCAACTCGATGAAAGCGATTTTCCCAGGACGGTCAAAAGTAAATCGGAAATCGAAGGTAAGCCATTCATGAAAGGGGAATGGTTCTGGGAGTCTGGATTCGACAAGGATCCGATTCGTGATCTGGAACTAATCCGCGACTGGAATTTGCGAGCGGTCTTTGGAGCATTCACCGCCATTAAGAAGGGAAACGATCAGGAAAAAAATGCCACTGCGGCACTGAAATGGGTGGCCTATGTCGGGGGGCCGCGCGAATCGCGATTGCTTGACGGAGATATCGTCCTGAATCGTGAAGATATCGTCTCTCAGAAAGAGTTTCCGGACGGTTGTGTTCCAACAACCTGGGATATCGACCTGCACTACCCCAAAGAACAATTTGCAAAAAAGTTTCCCGATAATCCTTTTATTTCGCGAGCAGAATTTGGGGCCGGAGTCGACCGAAAGAATGGTTATCCAATCCCGTACCGCTGCTTCTATTCGAAAAATGTTCCGAATCTGTTGATGGCTGGCCGTTGTATCAGCGTCAACCACGAAGCACTCGGAACAGTCCGCGTCATGCGGACGTGCGGGATGATGGGGGAAGTTGTCGGCAAGGCGGCGTATCTGGGAGTGAAGCACAAGGTGACACCGCGCGGGGTTTATCATTATCACCTGGGTGAACTGATCGAACTGATGAAGCAACCCGGGGCGATGCGCCGCGATGCCCTCGACGGATCACTTTATCGCGACAAAGAAGTTCAGGACGTGGTTGGATATCTGTCCAAGGCCACGGATACAGTCGAAGGGGTCAAACCCAGCGCACCGGCAGGAAAACGAGTTGTCGTGACATCACTGCCAGGAATCGTAATCGATGAAACTCAGGCGAAACTGACTGGAAAATGGGGTGAAACAGGAAGCCTGTCTCCATTCACAGGCGATGGATATCGATATGCCTCACCTAGTGACAAGTCCGAGGCCCGATTCACATTCTCGATAAAAACCGCTGGAAAATATGAATTGCGATTCGCGTGGGTACCTCACGAAAATCGTGCTACGAAAGCGACCTGTATTCTGGAACGGATTGGTCAGAAGCCACTGAAGCTCCGTATTAATCAACGGGAAGAGACCACCGACCCGAATGGTTTTCATTCGCTGGGACGATTTGAGTTTCCTGAAGGGGAAGCAACTTTCACTCTGACTTCGGAGGGAGCAGACGGACTGGTTCATGCTGACGCACTGCAGATCCTGGAAGTCAGATGATTCGGGTGACTTCCCTGCGGGTATTTCGACTATCGGTAATTTTGCTTGCCGCGTGGCTATTGCAGATTGCAGAACGCCGGTCAGTGCTTCCAGACGATTCGATTGCTCTGAATGATGTTCGCACGTTTTTCCCGGAAACCCACCGACTATCAGGTCCTGATGAGCGTTCTATACGTACGGTTTGGAATTCGCGAGGCGAGCGACTGGGAAGCGTCCTGACAACGTCGCCGAATACAGACGGCATCATCGGCTATTCGGGCGCCAGCAATTTGCTGGCGGCAATCGACCCCCAGGGGCAGGTGGTTGGGGTTAAAATTCTCTCCAGTGGAGATACCCCCGCTCATGTCCGGGATGTCGAACGCCACAATTCATTCTGGCGTCAATTCGTGGGCTGGGCACCGGACACAGAGCCATTGCCCAAAATCGATGGTGTCAGCGGTTCGACGCTCACCAGTCTGGCGATGGCAGAAGCGGTGGAACGTCGATTGCGAGGGCAAAGCACATCACGACGCTTTCCGCAGGCCGTGACGCTCAATGAAGTGCAGGCGTTTTTTCCTCGTGCGGCCGAATTTCGAGAAGATTCTGTTCGGCCCGCCTGGTTCATGGTTCTCGACACCGCCGGAAAGCGACTGGGGTACGTCGTTCGAACGGCACCAGCTTCCGACAATGTTAGAGGATATAAAGGGCCGACGGAATCGCTGGTCGCTGTCGCAAGCGACCAGCAAACAATTCTCGGGGTTCGGTTACGAAAAAGTTTCGATACAGCTGACTACGTCGACCGGGTTCGCGATGACGTTGAATTCCTGGCATTGCTCGCCAGGCATCGCGTTGAAGACTGGCCGACCATCAATTTTCGCGACGCCGGAATCGAAGGTGTTTCGGGTGCGACACAAACAAGTTTTGCAGTCGCAGAAGGTCTCCGTCGTCGATTTCGTGCAGATGAATCGATCTCGTCCGCCGTTCCCGGATCGATCGTCTCAACTCGGAATATCTGTGTGGCGATCATCGCGATCGGTGGACTGGTTGTTTCTGTTTCGCGACTCCGAAGTTCCCGCCGATTCCTGACGCTCTGGCACATCATTGCCGTTGCTATTTTGGGAGTCGGGTTCGGAGACTTGCTGTCACTGGCAACGGTTGTCGGGTGGGGGCGACATGGCATTCCGTTTCGGGCGTCTCGAGGAGTCGTCCTGCTGGCTGTCGTCGCACTTATGACGCCGTGGAGTACTCGACGCAACGTCTACTGCCAGCACATTTGCCCTCACGGAATTGCACAGGGCTGGCTTGGTCGGTTTCGCAAATGTCACGTGGCCGTTCCTGAGCGATGGCGAGTCTGGCTTGGTCGTTTTCCTTCAGTACTGCTTGTTATCGGTTTTGTGATTGCAATTGTCATTCCCAGCTTTGATCTCACGATCCTCGAACCGTTTGACGCGTGGGTCTTAAAAGGTGCTGCAGTCGTTTCAGCCGTGATTGCGGTGGCAGGACTGGCGATGTCGATTGTTGTTCCACAGGCCTACTGCCGGTTCGGATGTCCTACCGGCGCCCTGCTGAAGTTTGTTCGAAGTGGCGGTCGC
>CAZSTW010000033.1:57094-59082 GCA_964609845.1 uncultured Planctomycetaceae bacterium
CACGACCGGTTTGGTTTGCGAGATGCCGTTGCAGGACTGTTGCTGGTTTCAGTGGCGGTTGGACTTGCCGCAACAGATTCAAAGCCGACTTCTCAAAGTGTAATGACAGCATCGACGCCAACAGCATCGGCACTACCGGAGCTGTCTGGGCGAGCATTCGGAACAACCTGGCGAGTCAAGTTTCGAACGAGTGACCGTGATTTCACTCAGTTGCGTGAGCGAATCGCAGCGGAAGTACAACGCATCGAACAATTGCTGTCGCATTGGAGTCCCGGTTCTGCAACGTCGGAGTTCAACGCCAACGAGACAACACTGGAAATGGAAGTCCCCGCTGAGTTAATTCACCTGGTAGCACAAGCACAGGAACTCAGTCGTGCGACTGACGGAGCGTATGACATTACCGTCGCTCCACTGGTCAAGGCGTGGGGATTCGGACCAGCGGGAGAAATCGCGACTGCCCCCACGGATACTGAATTGGCTGCCATCCTGGCGAAAGTTGGCTGGCAGAAACTGACGGTAGATCGCGAAGCGAATACTTTGAAGAAGCAAAATCCCGAATTGCAGATTGATCTTGGCTCGATCCTGCAGGGCTACACTGCTGATCGGATCTCCGCCGTGATTCGAGAATCGAGCCCCGAAAGTGAACCTGAGTTCCTGATCGATGTCGGGGGCGAACTGCTGGCTCGCGGAAGCTGGACAGTCGCTATTGAAGATCCGACAAACCCATCGCGGTCTAAAAAGACCTTCGTCTTGACGAACGCTGCTCTCGCGACAAGCGGAACATCACGCACGGCGCGGGTCATCGATGGCCAAACCATTCACCACTTGATCAGCCCGAAAAACGGACGTCCGTTCCCCGTCGGTTCGCGATCCATTTCTGTCAGCGCGCGGACATGTCTTGAAGCTGATGGATGGGCGACAGCCCTCTGGCTCGTTGGTCCGATTGAAGCTCGCAGACTCGCGGATGAACACCGATTGGAGTTGTGGGTGTTTGAAGAGTAGCCCGGCAGACTGCCCCAGGGGAACTCGGTGTGCTCGCACCCCTGGGCTATCGGAGGATAACTCGAACGGCGTACTCTTATCGTCCCCCTGGAACGGGATCAAACGCACTCCGCAGGGGTTGTGAAGGCTCGGTGTAACTTGCCGCCTGAACTCTGTTTGACTGCGCCCCGGGCATCTGAGCAACTTGAGGTTTGGTATTACTCCGTTGCTGACGAACAGTGATGAGCAGCGTCTGTGCTTGAGCGAGGTCAGGCTTCAGCGCGATGGCCTTGTGCAGATGCTCTTCAGCTTGCAGCAGGTTTCCCTGCTCATGCATGATGTATGCCAGATTGTACTCAGCTTGTGCAGCACCAACCGCCGTCGTAAAGCTGGCCAGTGCTGAAGTCAGATCGCCCGATTTTGCCTGAACGTAACCGAGATGGTAGGCACAAGCGGCATCATAGGGTGCCAGTTCGGTTGCTTCCTTCATATATTCGAGGGCTCTGGGCCAGTCGCCCTTGGCCGAGAAATACTGCCCGTATGAAACGGCAACCTTCGAATCCTTCGGTGCGACTTTACGGGCCTTGGCCAGACGCTTTTCTGCATCTTCCAGGCGTCCCATGGCGATATCCAGCCGGGCCAACCCCAGCATGGCATCGACGTTCTTGGGGCTCTTTTGCAGGACCTTGTCGTATGAAATGCGAGCCTCAGCAAGGTTTCCATCCTGTTCATGCCACGTTCCATACGCGAGATGAACTTTGACGGGATCCTTCAAATCCTTGCCAAACATGAACTCGGCGGGCTCAGGAGCAGGCTTCGTTGCGGCCGCTGGGGTCTTCTGAGGCAAGTTGCCGGTTGATGCCGTTTTGGGAGCCGTGTTGCAACCCGATGCCACTACGGCCAGACTTGCACTCACAAGCCATGCGGCGAAACGCGATGAACGTACCACGGTAAACTCCTCCCGCATAGCGGGCTCCGACCCGTCAAAAACAATAATAAATTCAACC
>CAZSTW010000033.1:59131-60139 GCA_964609845.1 uncultured Planctomycetaceae bacterium
ATTACCGTAGTACGTTCATCGCGTTTCTCCGTATAGCGAGCTCCGACTTGTCAAAAACAATAATAAATTCAACCAGGATTCAAAGTGTCTTCTTACAACTGAAAGAAGCGACGTGCTGACTCGTCCATCAGGCCTTCATTCAATACAAACGGTTGTTCGTGAAACTGGCAGATGGAATCTGCAATCTCAAGCAGATCTCGGGGATCACTCGATCGCGGAACACGACCTGCATGGTAGTACTTGCGAAAAAGCAACTCGACCGCCGCCGTGTTGAATTGGATCTGCTTCTGCTGGCACAACAGGCGGAATATTTCGGAATACGTTGACCGGTCCGGTGCTTCAATTCGAACTTTGTGCCGGATACGCCGCAGAAAGGCATCGTCAACCAGTTCTCGTGGTTCCAGGTTGGTCGAGAAGATGATCAACTGTTCAAAGGGCAGCATGAACTTGCGACCGGTGGAAAGAGTCAGGTAATCCACCCGTTCTTCTAATGGGACAATCCAGCGATTGAGCAAGTCCTTCGGACGTACAAGTTGGCGACCGAAGTCGTCAATCAGGAACACTCCCCCGTTGGCTTTGATATGCATCGGGGCCGTGTAGATGTTGGCGGCCTGGTTGTATTGCAGTTCCAGCATTTCCAGCGTCAGTTCACCACCGGTGACAACAACCGGACGTCGAATCCTTCGCCAGCGAATGTCGAAATAGCCATCGGGCATGACATAGCTCGGTGACTCTGACGCACTGGGTGATCGAGTCGCAGGAAGATCGTCTGTTGTGTGATGAATCCCCGGGTCGAACAGCGTGATGATGCTGCTTTCTGCCTGAATCGCATAAGGGATGTAGATTTCCCCGCCCTGCATATTCAGGAATCGTCCCAGCCCTTTGGCGATCAGTGTCTTTCCGTTACCCGGTGGACCGTGCAGGAAGACGGATGTCCCGCTGCAGACAGCAGGTCCAAGTTCTTCCAGCATGCTCCGCGCTACAGAAACCTCTCAAGCTCCCGCATGC
>CAZSTW010000034.1:0-42736 GCA_964609845.1 uncultured Planctomycetaceae bacterium
GTCCCCTCCAGTCCCCTCCAGTCCCCTCCAGTCCCCTCCAGTCCCCTCCAGTCCCCTCCAGTCCCGACCACCCACCTAGAGTTGCCCGAGCCAGCCAGTCACATCGGACAGGTCGTCTAGCAACAGATCCGGCCGGTGTGGGGCAAGTTGATCGGCACTGAAGATCCCGGTCGCAACGGCCAGAACTCGAGCTCCGATCGCGCGGCCACATTGTACGTCGGCAGGAGTATCTCCAATGACCCAGATCTGCTCAGATTGAACTTCCGGCAGATGCTCGCGAACCGATTGCAAGGCATCGCGAGCAACATCGTCTCGATGCAGGTGCCAGTCGCCGTAACCGCCGGTCCGAAAATGGTGGTGCAGTCCATAGTGTTGAAGCTTGAGATGTGCCCCGCGGGCGAAGTTTCCCGTCAACAGCCCCAGAAAGACGTCTTCCCGCTGGCTCAGATGGTTGATGAGCGAATGGACGCCAGGCAGCACGGAACCTGGTTTTGACTGCAGTGAATCAGGCAGCAGCGAGAAATAGGTGTCGAGGTACCGGCTCCAGTTCTCATCGGTTGCAGGAATCGAATAGTATTCGAACAAATCACGACCGATGGCACGGTCGGTACGGCCAGCCGCTGGAATATCTTTGACAGGACGAGTTTCGCCGAATTCGATCGCCACCGCCTTTTCCATGGCGGCCTGACCGGCCCCTCCCGCATCAATCAACGTCCCATCGATATCAAACAGCAGAACTCGCATTTGGAACTCCAGTTTTGTGGCAACAAGAGATTGATCGTAGCAGTCCAGTCCAGACAGTGACAGCGAGGTGACATGTCGTCGTACGTACTGATAGTGCGGAAGGACACCACGTGAGTGAGCGAAGATTTCCAGACAATGGTGCGGATTTCAGACAGCAATTCCGCAGTGTCGACTTGAGGTGAGGGCGTGATCCGAATATTGTCCCATCAGCCGCAAGGTACGGAAATCGGGCGGTTTTCGCAGAATCGGTGGTAATCCGGTTGTTCAATGTTTGCAGGAAGTGAAATTCGATGACTGATGGATTTCTGGGATATCGCACATCGTTCATGCTCGACTTTGTGGTCGTGGCACTGATCTTGATCGTTCCGATTCTGCTTTACAGCCTGTATGCCGTCAAAGTGCAGCACAAGTACGTACTGCACCGAAACCTTCAATTGCTGCTGGGAATCATCCTGTTGGTAGCAGTCGGGTTATTCGAAGTGGACCTGCAGCTGGTGCAGGGGGGATGGGCCAAGGTTGTTGCGAAACGTGCGGTCCCGTTGACGACGGAACAACTGAACTTCGTTCAAACAGTCTTGCGAATTCACCTGGTCTTCGCGATTTCAACACCGTTTCTCTGGGCCATTACGATTGTGCTGGCGATGCGAAGAATGCCCTCGCCACCAGGTCCGTCATCGCACAGCAAGCTGCACAAATCGCTCGGGTGGATTTCGACAATCGATATCGTCCTGACATCTGTCACGGGTCTGATTTTTTACTACTTTGCATTCGTGGCCACGAGCTGAAACATGGTGATGATGAAACCGATCGCGTGCATTATTGCTCTCTTTGCGATTTGCAGTTCCGTACTTGCTTCGGACGTGAAGCCAAAGCCCGGCAGGCCCAATGTCATTTTCATCCTTGCGGATGATCTGGGGTATTCGGACCTGGGATGTTATGGCAGCGAAATCGAAACGCCGAACCTTGATCGTCTGGCGAGTCAGGGGCTGCGATTCTCGCAGTTTTACAATACGGCACGATGTTGGCCGTCGCGGGCGGCGTTGCTGACGGGATATTACGCTCAGCAGGTCAACCGTGATCCACAGGGTAATCGCCCCAAATGGGCTGCTCTCGTACCGGAATTGTTGCGCGATGCGGGATATCGGTCCTATCATTCGGGCAAATGGCATGTGGACGGAAAAATCCTTGAGGGAGGTTTTTCCCGGTCCTATCATACGACCGATCACGACCGTTTCTTCTCGCCACGCCACCATCAAGTGGACGACAAGCCTCTGGCACCGCCGGCAGCTGACGCGAAATACTATGCGACGATTGCCACGGCTGATCGAGCCATTGAATGGTTGAACGAACATCAACAAGACCATCGGCAGCAGTCGTTTTTTCTCTACCTCGCATTTATCGCCCCGCATTTCCCACTGCATGCCTTGCCGGAAGATATCGCTCGATATCGCGACCGTTACAAACAGGGCTGGGACGTGATTCGTGCCGAGCGTTGGGAACGGATGAAAAAGCTGGGACTCGTCTCGGGTGAACTCTCGGCCCCTGAGCCTGCGGTCGCTCCGGGGTGGAATCTGAGCGAAAAAGAACTTCAAAAAAGAATTGGTCCCGGTGAATCGGGACGTGCAGTTCCGTGGAACGAATTGACGGATGAACAGCGTCAGTTCCAAGCCAGCAAAATGGCGGTTCACGCGGCAATGATCGATCGGATGGATCGAGAAATCGGGCGGGTTCTGGACCAGATTCGAGCGATGAATGCCTGGGAAGATACCGTAGTATTCTTCGCTTCGGACAACGGAGCCAGTGCAGAACAGATTATTCGTGGTGATGGGCATACACTGGGATCGGCCCCTGGTTCGGCCGAAAGCTATCTCGGTCTGGGGCCCGGGTGGTCAACCGTTTCCAATACGCCGTTTCGGCGTCACAAATCCTGGAATCATGAAGGTGGAACATCAACACCTCTGATCGTCCATTGGCCCAGGGGAATTGCGGCTCGGGGTGAGTTACGTCATGCACCGGGTCATCTAGTCGACATTGTGCCAACGTTACTGGAGCTTGGCGGTCTGTCAGCTCCAACTCAATGGAATGGTGAGGCCCGCCCCCAGTTGCCTGGCAGAAGCCTGGTGCCGATCTTTGCGAAGGATACACAGGTTCCTCATGAGGCGATTTACTTCCGTCATACGGAGAATCGCGGGCTGCGCCTGCAGGACTGGAAGATTGTTGCATCAGGGAAGAATGCAGGATGGGAGCTTTATGATCTGAAGAATGATCGCGCTGAATCCCATAATCTCGCCGAAAAGCATCCCGAAAAACTGCAAGAACTGGTCGCGATCTGGAATGCTCTTGATGCGGAATACGCACGCCAGGGAGCAACCGGGGCAGATCCACGCCCGAAAAAAGCTAAAGACTAAATGGCTCACGGAGCGACCTGAAATCCCTGACCGCCTGCACCGGCAAGGCCGGGCCGATTGTTTATATTCGCAACCTCTCTTTACGAGTGATCCGACCACACGAAAGCCCGCTGATGTCGCCTCTGAAACTCACAGGACTTGTCGCAGCTACCCATACGCCGTTTCATCAAGATGGGTCAGTGAATCTGGCGATGATCGAGAAGCAGGCGGAGCATCTGTTGCGAAGCGGCGTTTCGACGGCATTTATCAGTGGCAGTACAGGCGAAAGTCACTCGCTGGACGTCGATGAGCGACTGGCACTGACGACTCGCTGGATGGAAGTCGCACGTGGAACAGCCATTCGTATCGTCGTCCATGTCGGCTCCAATTGCCTGACGGACGCTGCAACGTTGGCTCGCCATGCGGAACAGTCCGGCGCTGCCGCAGTGGCGGCACTGTCACCGTCCTATTTCAAGCCGAAAAATGTCGAAACATTGGTGGCATGTGCCAATCAGATTGCTTCGGCCGCTCCACAGACGCCGTTCTATTTCTACGATATTCCGGTACTGACAGGTGTCAGCCTTTCGATGCCCGATTTCCTGACTCAAGGACGTGAAGTCATCCCGAATCTGGCAGGTTTGAAATTTACAAACCCGGATTTAATGGCATACCAGTGCTGTTTGCGGGCGAACCATGGGGCCTTTGACGTTCCCTGGGGCTGTGATGAAATCCTGCTGTCTGCCCTGGCCATGGGTGCGACGGGAGCGGTCGGCAGCACCTACAACTTTGCAGCACCAATCTACAATCGCTTGATCGCTGCGTTTGCGGCTGGAGATTTGCCGGCCGCACGGGATGAGCAGTTTCGCGCTGTACAAATGATCCAGATCCTGGTCCGCTACGGATTCATTGGTGCCACCAAAAGCGTGATGACGATGCTCGGCGTCGATGTGGGCCCGGCCAGGTTGCCTCATCCGCCAATTTCCGCTGAGCAATCGAGGGCTTTACAATCAGATTTGGAGTCAATCGACTTCTTTGGCTGGCTGAAATAATTGCCGCAGAGACTCATGGGCGATAGCCCACCGATGCCCGTTGATGAAGTCAGAAAACACTATTCTGGAAGTGATTTTGGGGACGACTTGCGACGCACCAAACGCTGCCTGCAATGACTCTTGCAGTTGTTTCAACGCGGTAAGGCACCTTTGCTGTCTACGACATTTTACTATGGGGAGATGAAGAGACCTTTCTTGACTGGCCAGGAATTCGAGCATCGGTGCCCCGTTTTCATTCACGAAAGGAATCGCCGTCGTTCAACGATCTCATGGTTGAGTGAGTACAACTCTTCTTCAGTGAATTCCGGGATGTCACGTTCATGCTTTTGACGTGACTCCAATCGTAAACTCATATCGAGCGAATTTCTCTGACACCGCACTCAGATCTGATCGCCGATTTGAATGCTTGATGGCATTCGATTGCGGCTGATACCACCCGACTGCCGTCCGTGAATTGTATTCCTGCGTGCCTGACAGCAAAACTTTACGCGCCGTTGAAGACACCAGACTGACGTGAGTTGATCACCCAAAAAGAGCGTTTCCCACTTGGTCCGCCACATGTACCTAGAACGCATCTCATTTGAGTGTGGCGTCCCGCGAGCATCAAACTACAGCGTCGAACCCATGTTTCGACGTGACACAGAAGTGCGACACGCACTAAGAAGACTGTGCACTCTGTGCAGTCCTGCGGTCATCAGTTTGGGCAGAACCGGAAGATGGTCGGGGAGCCCGCGCCATACGCGCGAGCATTCGAGTGAACGAACCCGGTGACCTCACGCCCGCTTCGCTCGAGACGCAATATCGCAAAGTCTTCAAGAAGCCAAAAATCTCCATTCCCAATCTCGTTCTCCCGTTGCGACTTCGCGGCCCTGCGCGAACTCAGACTCTCGGGCGACGTTGCCTCGCACGAAGGAGTAGTGCACGAACCCGCGTACCAACCAGACAACCTCGGTGCGGTTCACAGAGACGTTGCTCGATGAAGACAGTGGCGATTCAGTTCACGAGAAGCGGTGCGAGGTGAATCCAGAGGAATACCAGATCTGGCAGTGGTCTCACCCACTTTAGTCGACTCGGATTTCTCGTCTCCCATCCCGTCGATTTGCTTGTAACCGTCACGCTGGTGAAACGTCAGGCAACCATCTAGGGATGAGACGTTTGGACTCATGGGTAACTCGGAAGAGTTGGAATGATCCACCGCCTCAAGTTCAGGTGCATGGTTCGAAGTTCCAGAATCGCTCGCGCGGGAGGCCAACGTGATTCAAGTTGGATGGCGAACCAAAAGTCACCACATACAAAGCCCCGATGCACGGATCTCACCTTTGTTCAGCGCGAGACTCCCGACCGTTTCCGCCCCCCCCCCATCAAGACCGACGGCCGAAATTCCCTGTTCTCTTTTTCTTTACGACCTGGACGCAATAAACACAGGCACCCAGTTGGAGACGCTTTTCTATGTTCATGCAGAACCGAAAAGGCTCCTGAGGAAGATCACTCTGGATTACGGCGAAATGACCGACCGAAGATCCCTTCCTCAATTTCATGTAGGTCAGACTCTGGCAGGACGATGGGGGCAGAACGAGGAAGAATCGTGATTCATGATCCACGATGATCCTTGCCACATCGTTCTGACCTGCTGAAATTGAATTGGCGACCGGCAGGGATGCGTCCCCTCGTAACGTTGGCCCCGCAAGGTGCCGGGTTACTACTTTGGAAAGCCCTCTGCTGGGTGTGAGTCTTGAGGCGGCTGAAATGACCAACCGAAGGAATATCAGGACGAAAAAAAACGGTGACCAAAAGTGGTCACCGTTTTTTAATCAAATGTAACGAACTGCTGATCAGATCATTTCATCATCCGCGTGAATCTCAATGGTCTGATCGCAATGACCTGCGGTTTCGCAGAGTTCTTCACGAACAATATTCATCGTACGTGGTGCTTCAATTCCGATTCGCACAGTGTTCGGCCCAATGCGGACGATCGTCACTGTCACGTCTTCGCCAATCAGAATCTTCTCACCGGGCTTTCGAGAAAGTACCAGCATGCGGCTCCCCTTTCATGGTCCAACAAAGCATCCCTGTTTTCTTGCACGCAGCCGTCCTGCCTGACCAGCCCTCGCTGGTGTTCGTTTATTTGATGGGTCGGCAGATCCAACCATCCGAACCACATCACCAAACGAACACTACACGAACAGTGTCATCAACCAGACGACGTTGTCATAAAGATAACAGGTCACCCATCAGGAAATCCAGTGTAAATCGTCACAGGCAGAAAATTCACCCAGAACTCACGGCGACGCAAGCACCCAGGCGGCGAGCCCGACGATCCAGGACAATAAACCACCGCAACCAACTACCCAAAAACAACTTACAGCACAAACAAACATCGCAACACTGAGAGCCGAGCAAGACCTTGGGGTGCCTCATTTCTAGGCACGAACAAGATGCCTAAAAAACAGGCTGCGATTTCCGCCAGAAAATCCGGGGTTTCGCCACCATCGGTTCGCTGTGGACGGGAAACTCGAACACAAACCGAACATCATCTGCGACGATCAAGTTCGAGAGGACATACTCCACTCCTCAGCGCTGCTTGACATTCACACTCTCCGTGCTGATGCTACGCCACGACTTTCTTGGAACGAAACAGGCCGTCACGAAATCGGGGTAAGGGCAAGAAATATGGTGCGCATCGGTATCGTCGGGATTGGCTTCATGGGATGGACCCATTTCTCGGGTGCGACCAAATTCACCGAAGATGGGAAAATCACGGGTTCAAAGTTAAAGGGAGCTGCCGTCACCGCGATCTGCACTCGCAGCCCTGAAAAACTGATCGGCGACTGGCGATCGATCCAGGGAAACTTTGGTCCGCGCGGCGCCAATCTCGATCTGACCGAGATCAGTTCGTACGACAACTACCGTGAGATGATCAAGGATCCCGACATCGACCTGATCGACATTTGCCTCCCAAACGATCAACACGAAAAAGTGGCGATTGATGCGTTAGAGGCTGGCAAGCATGTCCTCGTTGAAAAGCCGATCGCCCTGGACCCCAAGGCGGCTGACCGAATGATCGCCGCATCCAGGAAGTCAGGCAAGTTGTTGATGGTGGCTCACGTCTTGCCGTTCTTTCCGGAATTCAAGTTTGCTGCAGAGGCAATTTCGTCTGGCAAATACGGGAAACTGCGAGCAGCACATTTCCGCCGAGTGATCTCGCCCCCCAAGTGGTCTTCTGACATGTCCGACTTCCAGCGTCTGGGGGGTTGGGGAATCGATCTGCATATTCACGACAACCATTTTATCAGCCTGGCGTGCGGGGTTCCCAAGCAAGTCTTTTCGCGCGGAATTCTGGAAGGTGGATTCGTGAACCATGTCCACACTCAGTATGTCTACGAAGACATGTCGTATGCGGTCAGCGCCGTCAGTGGTGGAATCGCCGCCGAAGGTCTGGCATTCGCCAGTGGATTCGAGTTATTCCTGGAAAAGGCCACGCTGATGTACAGCGCAGGAACCGTTGCGGGACAATGGTGTGCCGATCGACCGCTGACCATCATCGAAAACGGCAAGGCGAAGCAGCCCAAACTGAAGGGGGGCAGTGAATGGTGTTCTGCATTCACATCAGAGTTGCAACTGGCGGTCGATGGGGTTCGATCCGGCCAGGTTCCTGATCTGCTGTCGGCAGAGTTGGCTCGTGCGGCCTTGAAGATGTGCCACGCAGAAGCTCGCAGCATTGCTGCTGGCAAAGCCGTGCCCGTGTAAGTGAAGCGTCTGGAATCGCCGATCTGTCGGTCGGAGATGATGTTTAGGAATTTTTGCGGTCTCAACTCTCCATGCTCGAAAACCTTCCCGTACTTTCTGATCAGCATGGTGGCTTGACGATTGAAGGGTATTCACGGGCAGCCGTTCAGAGTTACTGGCGGATTCCCGAGTTGAAGCTTGGATTCGACCTGGGGGGAAGCCCCTGGGATTTTATTGGCATTCCCACTTTTCTCGTGACGCATTCGCACCTCGATCACATGGCGGCATTGCCAGTCTATGTGGCACGGCGACGCATGATGAAAATGGAGCCACCCACAATCTATCTTCCCGAAGAAGTCGTTGAGCCGACGGAAAAGATGCTCAAGGCCTGGCAGAAACTCGACCGTGGTCGAATGGTCTGTAATCTGGTGGGTGTCAAGCACGGCCAGGAGATCGAGCTTTCGCGCGAGCATATTGCAACGGTGTTTGCCACAACTCACACTGTCCCGTCGGTTGGCTACGTGATCTGGCAGCGAAGGAGAAAGTTAAAGCCCGAGTTCCAGAACATGACCGGGGATCAGATTCGTGAATTGCGTCTCTCGGGCACGGAAGTGACTCACGAACTTCGTACGCCATTGATTTGCTACACAGGCGACACGTCACCTGCCGGGTTGGATGCGTATCCACCTGCATTTGACGCGAGAATTCTGATCATCGAGATGACCTTCTTCCGGCCGGATCATCGACGAGAAAAAATTCACAAGTACGGGCACCTGCATCTTGATGACTTCCTGGAGCGAGCTGACAAGTTTCGCAACGAAAAAATCATCGCGATGCATTTCAGCACGCGCTATCCGACCAATCAAATTGAAAAAGCTGTGATGAAACGCCTGCCCGAAGAACTGCGGGAACGGTTCAAACTCTGGTTGTAGTGCGAGTCGCACTTCAGTGTCGCGTTGAAACATGGGTTCGACGCTACGGTTTGATGCCCGCAGAAAGCCACACTTAAACGGGATACGCTATAGATGTCCCGTAGGTCCTCGCTGAAATCGCGATCAAGTCTTGGGCCGCTGCTGTCGCAACTGCATCAAGTACGAAGCGATCAACGCTATCGCCACATCGAAGCCAATAAACGTTTCATCGATCTTGCGGCGTCGCTGAGATGCAGTGCGACCTCGCTAACAGGTGACCAGCAGATCACGATTTGACCGATGGGAATCCGTTCCGGCCAGAAGTCGGCCAGGTACGAATCTTCCGCTGAACAGCTGTCCATCAAAGTGAATTCAGAAAGTCGTTCCGAGGATTGGATGAAAAGTTCGCATTCATGAAGGATCCCTGGTCCTACGGATGCAAAATCACGGTCCCAACCGATTTTGAACGCATAGAATGATGAACCGGCCACGAGATTTAAGGCCGAAGCCACCACATGGTTTCCGACTCGCAGTTCAGAGATGATGACATTTCCACTCATCGAAAGTCTCAACACCATCTCTCGGATGAATATTTCGTCAGAAGGCGTCGAAAGACACGCCGTGCCGGCTTCGCCTTTCCAGCTATTTGCTTCCAGCCGCAGAAAAGTTTCCAGAGCCAATTCGACGTCGCCCGGCGATTTTGCCAGTGCCAGTGAAACTTCTCCGAACTTTGCTAATTCAGTTCGATTCCGGCGGTGAGACTTCCGCCGATTCTTCGACCAGTGCCTCGAAATGTAATCTTGCGACACGATTTGCGGAAAAATGCAGGGAACCTGTCGCTCGCAGGTCGCCTGCCATAAGTATTTCTGACGTCGTGCGGCAGCTTCCAGTTCGCGAAACAGTCGTGAGTCCATTCGTATGCTTGGAATCTCCAGCCCTGCAGCCTGTGGTTCGGATTGCGCCAGGAACTTGAGCATCGAGTCCAAGGCTCCGGTTCCTTGCTCAGCATCCCAAAGCAATCCTGTGCGGAAAGTGTGTCGGCACTGCGATGAGACGAGATGAGGAACCATCATCCGCCATGTTCGTCGCACGGTCTGGAAGATTCCCAGTGCCAGCCAGCTTCCATCCGCCGTGTTCTCGACGATGACCAGCACATGTTTGTCATTCGGAGAAAGGTACTTCCAGGAAGCAAGTACAAAATCGGGGAGCAGAAACGGATTTCCATCGCACGATCGCTCTGCCAATGCATGCCATCGACGAACGATCTCGTCAGTGATTTCCGACTGCGGCACTGTAAATGCCCGGTGGAAATTCACTTGCTGCGAGGAACTTCTGGCAGCAGTTGCTTCGTATTTGCCGGATGGATTCATCGAAAATCCCAGTTCTGATTCATTCCGTCGTTCGCTTCATGTCTTCGCACTGGCGTCGACTGGGTTTTGCAGACAGTATGGCGACAGTTTCGGGGACGGAAATGGCAAGTCTCTTCGGACTGGCCACTTTCCTGAAGAAGCCGTAAGAAATGGTCGCGTGGGATCGTTTGTATCGATTTCACGTTTCTGTGGCCGTTTTTCCAACGCCAAAAAACGGAAGGAGGGCTTGCTCGCAGAAATCGCGACCTCTGGGGACTTCAGAAACAGGCGGACTCCATGTTAGAGCCCATCTCATTTAAGTGTGGCGTCCCGCAGGCATCAAACGACAGTGTCTAACCCATGTTTCGACGCGACACGGAAGTGCGACACGCACTAGTCCTCGCTCTTCCCGTCGTCGCTCATCTTGACGATTCGGGGGTCGAACCGGCCCACGATTTCCACCAGATCTTCCTGAGCGGCCATCACTTCCAGAATGTTTTTGTAGACGTACGGAACTTCGTCGGATCCGGCCGACAGAACGCTGATTCCTTTCTGCTCGAGGTCTTTCTGTACCGCACGGAAGTTGTATTTCTCACGAGCAGCGGTGCGACTCATGCGTCGCCCGGCACCGTGAGATGCGGATTCCAGAGAAGCGGCGTTACCCTTTCCACGCACAATGAAAGCCGGGTCTGCCATCGACCCCGGGATAACTCCCAGCACACCAGCCCCGGCAGGAGTGGCTCCCTTGCGATGGACGATTACATCTTTTCCGCCGTGCTGCTCTTTCCAAGCGAAGTTGTGATGGTTCTCCACCCCCGAAATGATGCGAGCCCCCAGCAGCTTTGAGACCAGGCGGTGGATGACGTGATGGTTAGCGGCAGCGTAATCCCCCATCAGGTTCATCGCGGCCCAATACTCCTGCCCGGCCGCTTCATCCAGGCTAAGCCACGCGAGGCGACCGACATCGTCGTATTGCTTCGGCAGTCGGCTGCGTGCGATGCTGCTGTAGGTGTCACAAACCGCAGCCCCGGTTCCACGACTTCCACTGTGACTCAACAACGCAACGTATTCGCCAGCATCCAGGTTCAAGTCTTCGGCACGTTCTTTCAATGTCAACACGCCGAACTCCACAAAATGGTTCCCTGAACCGGATGTACCGAGCTGTTTCCAGGCTTTGTCCTTATATTCACGCGTGACTCGACAAACACTCCAGTCCTGATCCATCACCGCGTGATCCTGCGGACGCTCATGGACCGAGCCGATCCCGAATCGCGTTCCGTTTAACAGAGCTGTCTTGAATCGATGAAAATTGTCAGTCAACTGGACAGGAGGAACATCCAGTACAGACAGTTTCATGCGACAGGCAATGTCGACTCCAACGGCATAGGGAACCACGGCGTTCTCAAGCGCCAAAACGCCCCCGATCGGCAGGCCATATCCGACGTGAGCGTCCGGCATCAGTGCCGCACCGACAGCCATCGGGAGTGCACAGGCCTGACGCATCTGCGCCTGGCAAGCCACATCGATGTCCGTTCCCCACTGCTGATAGGAAATCGGTTCCGGTCGCGTGAAGTTGGCGGCATCCATCAACTGCTGAGCCAGTTCGTTGAAATACGGATCTTCAACGAAATCGGAGGGAGTCTCAAGGACTTTGCCGATTCGATCCTTGATCTGCTTACCTCGCAAATCACCTGCTGCAGCGAGCTGAATCCCTTGAATCGCTGAGTGAATACAGTCGTCCGGGACACCCAGCTTGCGAAGTTGCGTCGTGTTCATCGAGATTCCGTTGAATAACTCTGTGAGTTTGGATGCGGCCAACTTACGGCAGACCGTTGACCTTGCGAATCACCCATTCTGCAGTCATCAGGACGCAGAGCAGAACCAGCCATGGCCAGCGGTCCCATAGCGGGGCTTCTTCATACTTTGTCATGTTTCCATCAAACGTCTTGAACATCCGCGGTAACTCGTGCAGTTGATCGGGAAGAAAAAGTCGTCCGCCGCTGACATCAGCGATTTGAGTAAGGAGGTCGCGATTCGCAGAAAGTTCGCTTAATTCCTGACTCGGCCGATCATGAACGTAAACCGTCGCTTCGACAGCCTTCTTGCCCAGATCCGCATTTTCGGTCGTCAGTGCGACTCGATATTCCCCCGCAGGTAGTGAAACCGCCTTCCCCTGATGCAGCAAGGGGTTCCCGGCAACTGGGGTCAGCAGGATTGATGAAAATGATTTTCCGGGCGGATCGCCGGTGCGAAAGAATTCGGCTCGAGCTTTCAATCCCGGGTACTTCTGCAGGAATTGAGCGACCCAGCGAGCTCTCAGGACAGCGTCCTGGCCCAGTTCGATATCCGGTCGCTCAGGTCCGAACCGGACAAATTCGTTACCCGCCATGACTTTGTTGGCAGCGGCCCAGCGGGCCAGTTGCCCCCAGAATCGGTGGTGATACTGGTCCCCCACCCGATGCCGCCACCGCCATGTTCCATCGAAACCCATCCACAAGACCTGTCCCGAACCAAGATGATGGTGCACGATCAGTCCGTGTTTTCGATCGGCTTGCAGCGGATCGGCCATCTCGGGGGGAATCACTGTCGTCGCCCAGACTGTCGATGCCGGCTTGGGATCGCCCAGCAAAGTCCACAATTGTCCGGGCAGCGACTTCCAGATCGCCTGATTTTCTGTGGGATCGGCAGCAAACTGAAACATGGCCTGCTGTTCGCCGTCGATCGTCAATTGAACTGGCAAACCTCGCCGCGATGGTGGTGCGTCTGCTGAGCGATCATTCAGATTTAACGGCCGCACGTTGGTCAGTGGCAACAGCTGATCGAGGATCGGCGACTTGTAGGCCTGCGGCATCCAACGCTTTCCAGCCACAATGACCAGTGTTCCACCGTTCGAAACATAATCCTGTAACCAGGGAAGAATCTTTTCGAGATGGAATGGAGCAACGTCGCCCAGGATGATCAGATCCAAATCTGCCAGCGGCGAATTAGAAAAGTCTTTCGCATCGGCGGGGAGATCTAATTGCTGGGGAAAGAAGGGTTCTGGAAGCAGCCCCATAAACGGCTGCTCAAACAAGACTCGCTTGAATTCCACGCGTTCATCACGCGACATTGCCGCTTCGAGATATCGAAATTCCCAGCGAGAATCCCCTTCCAGCAGCAGCACTTTGGCTCGGTCATCGACAACCGTCAACGCAAACGACCGGCTGTTGTTATCCTCACGAGTTTCGCCTTCGAGAACGGGCGTCCGGACAACGTAGGCCTTTCGACCGGTTTCGGTAGCATCGAGATCATACTCGACGTTGATCGAGGGTCCGGCGACGACGACAGATTTCTTGATAATCCCCATCGGGTCATTTTCTGGAACGAGTTCGATTTCCAGTGTTTTCCCTTCGAAACCGACTGTGTTCAGGGTCACCTTCAGTTGCGGATGGTCACCCTTGTAGACAGTCTGCGGATGTTCCAGTGTGGCAATCGAGATGTCCTGGGGACGAAATGTCGATCCCAGCATTACTGGATAGACGGGGACATCGGCCGCTTTCAGGGAGGCGGCGAGCGGTGCCAGACCTTTACCCGAATGATCCCGACCTTCCGTGAATAGAATCAGACCCATGACAGATTCACCCGGGCCGGAACCACCAGACTGCAAGGTTTGCGAAAGATCGGTAGTCGCAGTCAGCAGGCTGGTCGAAGGAGTCGCCACGAGTTTTTCCAGTTGCTCCCGCTCGACGGCTTCGGTTTTACCGGCAAAAGCAAACAGCTCGATCCGGGCAAGGTTCTTCAGTTCGTCCAGAAGCGGTTGAGGAACCGTCGTCAGCAACCTGCGGGCGATTTCCTTACGAGGAAGCTGATCGATCTCTCGAAAGATCGCCAGCAACTGATCCCGCCGCGACTTTTCCAAAGCAGTTCGGCGATCTTCATCTGCCGTTTCGTTCGGATCGACCCATTCTGGTTCACGCTGCTCTTCGAAGGCCTGCTGCCAGCGATCCAGTCGGGCGTTGTTTGCTTCGTTACCGATCATTCCCAGTCCACGAGCCCATCGCAGTTTTTCCGCTCGCATCGCGTGGAGATCGGTGGTCCCCATGCTTTCGGAAAGATCGATCCCGATCAGGATCTTGCCCGTTCGCTTCTGATCCAGAGTCCAGCTGAGAACCGGTTGAAGGAGCGTCATGAGCACCACCGCCAGGACGGCGATTCTGAGCGCCAGTAACCAGTTTCCGACCGTCCGTGAAACGAGTTGCCGTTCATAGCGGAGCAGCAGGACGATCACCGCCAGGGTCAGGCCGACCGCCCCCAGGTGCATACAGAGCACCAGAGTGGAGTCGGCTCCCTGAAAAACGAGATGTCGGGTCATCGGGGACATGAATCAACTGCCGCAGGTCTACAGATCAAAAACGAAGCTGAGTGTTACCGATTGTAACGAGATTGACGAACAACACACTTGAGCATGTCGCTGAAAAGCCACAGAACGTCCGAAACTTGTCCGATTGTGACGTAGACTCCAGGAGTGGCAATCCAGATTCTGCGGAAAGAATTTCGGTCCTTAAAATCAGGGATTCAAGGGTATGAGTCAATCGGCGTCCATCGAATGGTGGAATAAGTCGCTGGATGAAGTCGGCATTCACAGTATGGACAAGCTGGTCTCAGCTGACGACGCCTGGAGTTCCGTGCTGCAGTCAGGTCGCGACGACCTGGCACGCGCGATTTCGATTACGGGCATGAAATGTGGCAAAGACCGGACCGCAGTGGAAGTTGGCTGTGGTCTTGGACGAATGTCCACTGCTCTGTCGGATCAATTTGGCGAGGTCGTCGGTATCGATATTGCTCCACGCCTGATAGAAGAAGCCTGTCGCAGGAACGAACGGGACAACGTCAGATTTGAAGTCGCTGACGGTGTCCATCTACGTCCCTCCAGCATCGATCAATGCGACACGTTGTTTTCATACGAAGTCTTCTATTACATCGACAAGCCCGCACTGACGACCTATTTTCAGGATGCCTACGCACTCCTTCGATCCGGGGGGGAGTTCGTCTTTCAATTGAATCTGGAACCCGTACGACTGAAGACGCGACTCAGCTTTCTGCTGCGGCGAATATTGTATGCCTGCGGGATCAAACAATTTCGCGGATGGCCGACGGGGGCGGGGTATCGCCGTTATTACCACTCGCCCGACTGGCTGCGAAATACCCTGACGCGGATCGGATTCCGGGTGGACAAGATTACCGGTCCAACTGCGCGTCAGACATGGATCGTCGCTTCAAAACCCTGACCGGATCTGTATCCGTCGTCTTTTTGACAACCCCATCGTGGCAAAATCGGCGGGGCCGAAAATAAAGAAATCTCCAGGGCGACACGTGTCGCCCTGGATTGCCTGTCACTGAGAAACAATCGCAATGCCTTCCTTTGGTTCTGTCACACGAAATGTCCTCGCCAGTTGGGGGACTCATGCCTCAAACATCGTGATCGGGTTCTTTCTGACTCGATACACGCTGGATGTGCTGGGGGTGTCGACGTATGGAAGCTGGCTGCTGATCAATTCCATCGCCAGCTATTCCGCGCTGCTGTATTGCGGCATGGGCGAGACGATCTCAAGGTACGTGGCCAAGTACCACTCAGAAGGGGATCACCACCGAGTCAATCAGGTCATCACATTCGTCCTCTCGATTTATCTCGCCATGGGGACAGTCGCGTTTCTCGTTGCCTGTGGTTTGAGTGCAACGGCGGGATGGTGGGGCGAATGGACGGGAAATGATTTGCTGGAGGCCCAGATCACCATGTTGATTCTGGGTGTGAATGTTGCAGTCGGAATGACCGGAAGTGTGTTCGGGGGCGTGCTGCATGGATTGCGACGCTTTGACATGGAACGCGGCATCGGCTTTTCGTTTGACCTTGTCCGCCTGGCATTGTTTCTGACATTCCTCAGTGATCGTTATGGCCTGGTGACGATTGCCCTGATTTACCTGGTTGTCGCACTGGGCGAAAACCTGTCGTACATCATTTTTGCACGCAGAATTCTGCCAACACTTTCCGTAAGTCCGTCGCTGCTGAGCCGGGATGTCATCCGGGAATGCGGGAAGTTCAGTTCCATGTCATTTTTGAATGTCGTCGCCAGCCAGATGATCAATGCGACAGACACCATTACGATTGGATTACTGCTGGGGAAAGAGGCGATCGTCCCCTATTACTTTGGATTGCGACTGACTCAGTTCGCCAAGCAACCGATCGACAAAATCGCCCACATCTGCATGCCCACGGCCGGGGCACTGCAGGGAAAACCGGATCTTGCCCGCAGAAATCGTTTTCTGATCAAGACCCTGGGAATCGTCCTGCTGCTGACTGGAGGGGCATTCATCGGTGCCTGGTTCTTTGCGGTGGATGTGCTGAAGCTCTGGGTTGGCTCGAAGCTGACAGACGAACATCTGGCGCTGTCACATCGCATTCTGATGATTCTGCTCGGGGCACAGTTGATTGCACTCCCCTGCGGAATCTTGCGAGCATTTCTGTTCGGCAGCGGAAACGTCCGCGTGCCAGCCATGATTTACCTGGGTGAAGCGATCTGCAATCTCATTCTCAGTATCACACTTTGTTTGTGGTTCGGCATCGAAGGAGTGGCCTGGGGAACGACAATCCCGGTCATTCTGTTTGAACTTTGTTTACTCGTTCCGTTTGCAATCAAACACTTGCAGGTCAGTTTGCGCAGGATTCTTGAGGAGTCGATCATTCCGCAGTCGATACCGCTGCTGGCGCTGCTGGCATTTTCAATGACGGTGTCAAAATACTCCTGGAGTCACGGAGACTGGCGAGCTCTGATCGCTGTGACGATCAGCGGAGCCTTGATCCTCGGAACGGCTCTCTGGATGCGCAAGAAGTTCGACAATCGAATCCTGGCAGCGCAATAGAATTTGTGCCGGATGCAGCCTCGCGAATCGGTGACGATCGTTAAATCAATTTCGGAAGGAGGCAGGACGTCAAAAGATCTCTGAATCAGGACTCTTCATCGTTCTGCCCCACATCATTCTGCCCAAGCCTGACTTTCATGAAATTGAAGAAACCTTCGAACGGTCGATTCGGCGGGAACGATTCACAGGCGAATCGGCCTCTGAATTGACCGCGTGGTCGATTCGCTCGGGTTCCGTTCCATCGTTCCCGCACATCACGAGTCATTTCGCGAGTCTGCGGTTCGAAAGAATTACGGGGAAGCCAGACCTGCGGGGATCTTGCTCCGTCGCGCGAAAGCGCGTAGACTTCGACGTGTCAAATGGTTGGGTGAATCTTCAGCATTAAATGCATTCATCCTCTCTCGTTCGACACAGCCGTGTGGCGAAGATCGCTGCAAGCTTTTCGCGAAGGGAAACGACGATGCTCAGGCGTGGTTGGTTTTTGGCGCTGGTGATGGTCCTCGGTTTTGCACTTCCTGCACCGCAAAGGGTTCAGGCAGCCAGCGAAGATGAGTATTTCGAACTCATGAAACTGTTCGTTGACTCATTCGAACAGATCGACCGTAACTTCGTCGAAAAGGTCGACCGCCGCGAACTCGTCGAAGCGGCCATGCGCGGCATGGTCATGAAGCTCGACCCGTATTCTTCGTATATCGAACCGACGGAACTCAAGCAGTTCAACGAAACGGTTGAACAGGAGTTTGGCGGGATCGGTATCCAAGTAACGATTGAACCCAAGACACGTCAACTGATGGTGATGACCCCGATTCCGGGAACACCCGCCTATAAGGCCGGAATTCGAGCGGGCGACCACATCATCGAGATCGATGAAAAACCGACGGCCGATTTTGTGGCGGGACGGGAAATGGACACGGCCGTCAAATTGATGCGAGGCAAGCCGGGTGTCGTGGTCAAAGTCAAGATTCAGCACGCAGGTGCCGCCGAGCCTGAAACCCTGGAGATCGTGCGAGCTGTCATCAAGACACCGACCGTTCTGGGAGACCACTACGACTCCATGGGCAACTGGTCATTCTTGATGGAGGGCGAGGACAAGATCGGCTACATCCGTCTGACCAGTTTCGGACGTAACAGCACTGAAGAAGTCCGCGATGCTCTGGAAGCGTTGAAGAAAGAAGGAATGAAAGGGCTGATCCTGGATCTGCGATTCAATCCCGGTGGATTATTGACGGCCGCCACAGCGATTTCCGACTTCTTCGTGGAAAGTGGCGTGATCGTCAGCACGAAGGGACGCAACACCGAAGAACAAGTTGTGAAAGCCAAGCGAGCGGGAACGTACTCGGGATTCCCGATGGTCGTCCTCGTGAATCGATTCAGTGCGTCTGCCAGTGAAATCGTCAGCGCCTGTCTGCAGGATCACAAGCGAGCGATCATCGTGGGTGAACGAACCTGGGGCAAAGGGAGCGTTCAGAACGTCATTGAACTGGAGGGTGGCAAGAGTGCACTGAAGCTGACGACGGCCAGCTACCATCGCCCCAGCGGGAAGAACATCCATCGCTTGCCCAAGGCCACCGAAAAAGATGAATGGGGCGTGATGCCCGACGAAGGTTTTGAAGTGAAAATGTCGACCGAAGAAATCGGCAAACTGTTCGACGCTCGCCGTGAACGGGAAGTCGTGCGAAATGGTGAAGCACCGAAATCCACGTTCGTCGATACGCAGTTAAACAAGGGACTGGGTTGGCTCAAGGAGCAACTGGCCGAAAAGAAACCCGATGCCCAGAAGCCGGACAACGACAAGAAGGAAGAAAAGCCAGAAGACAAGAAAGAAGCGGCTCTTCAACGGAATACTGGTCGATACTTCGTCGATGCACTTCTGGAATGGTTCGCCGTACAACCCGGGCGAGCGGTCAGAACCCTTTAGTAAATACTTCGAATCGTTCGAAGACGTGCAAGGCGAAACAAGTTCATAAGTTTCTGTGAGTGGCATTTGAGCAGCGATAGATCACGACGACTTCTGCTGGCATTGGAGTCGTCGTGCGATGAAACTGCCGCAGCGGTCATTGATCGCGACCGTAAGGTGCTCTCCAGCGTCGTTGCCACGCAGCATGAATTGCATGAGCGATTCGGTGGTGTCGTTCCCGAAATTGCCTCGCGAGCACACGTCGAACGAATTCTGCCCGTTATCGACGAATCGATTCGCCGGGCGGGAGCCAGACTGACCGACATTGATGCCATTGCGGTTGCAACCAACCCGGGACTCGTCGGATCTCTCCTTGTCGGGTTGACTGCGGCGAAGACGCTCGCGATGGTGCTGGACGTACCATTACTGGCCGTCAATCATATCGAAGCACATCTTTACGCCTGTCAGATTGCAGCCGGGCGAAACGTCTTTCCTGCAGTGGGGTTCGTCGTCAGCGGTGGTCACACGAATCTGTACGACTGCCGTTCTCCTGTTGAATTTGAGCTGCTTGGCTCAACGACCGATGATGCTGCCGGCGAAGCGTTTGACAAGGTGGCCCAGGTGCTGGGACTGGATTATCCCGGCGGCCCGTTGATTGAAAAAATCGCGGCAAAGGGCGATCCCCAAGCCATCGCATTTCCTCGCACCTTTCTGAAAAACGAACGGCTCGATTTCAGTTTCAGTGGTCTGAAGACGGCCGTATTGTACGCAGCCCGTGGAACCCCAGGTTCACGGACGCCACCAATACCACTGACAGAACAACGGATCGCAGACCTGGCCGCCAGCTTCCAGGCGGCAGTCATCGATGTCCTCGTTGGCAAATGTGAGCAGGCACTGCTGAAGGCAAATCGCTCAACGCTGCTTGTGGGTGGCGGTGTTGCAGCCAACTCCGTCTTCCGCGCTGGCTTAACCGAGATGGCTGATCGATGCGGTGTCGAATTGATAATTGCCCCACGGGAATACTGTACAGACAACGCTGCCATGGGAGCGATTGGTTGGGAGCTTCTGGACCGTGGAGTTTTTTCGCCCCTGGATGTCGATGTCACTCCGGGACTCGTGCGGAAACAGCGGTAAACCCGTTCAGACGGGCGGCTTCAAGCCTCGATAACTCAGGTCGAGTATCTCCATCGGATGTGCGACCCAGATCGGGTTTTTGGCTTGTCTGAGGGCTGCCTGGATCTGCAGTGAACATCCCGCGTTTCCGTTGATGACAGCCTGTGCTCCCGTCGAAAGGATGTTCTTCAGCTTTCGATCCGCCAGTCGATCCGCCATCTCGGCTTCTGTCAGATTATAGCTTCCAGCTGCTCCACAGCAGATTTCTGACTCGGGGAGCGGAACCATTTTTAAACCAGGAACCAGCGACAGCAAATCACGGGGTTGCTCGCGAATCTTCTGGGCATGGCACAAGTGGCAGGCATCATGATAGGTCGCGGTCAGTGGAATCTCACCCTTGGGGGCAATCGGGCCAAGTTCGGCCAGGAACTCGGACACATCTTTGACTTTGCCCGCAAACTGTTCGAGCGACTTTCGCAGCAACTGGTCCTGCTTTGCCAGTTCCTCGCCCATATGTCCATAGTCTTTCAGCATCGAGCCGCATCCGGCAACATTGATGATGACAGCGTCGATATCGCTGGAGGCAAATGCGGTAGCGTTCGCTCTGGCCAGATCCAGTGCCGGTTCCCCTGCGCCGCTATGGTAGTGGATCGCTCCGCAGCAGCCCTGTTGACGCGGGGTAATGACTTCGCATCCGTTCTGCTGCAGCACCCGAGCGGTGGCCCAGTTGACGTGGTGAAACATGGCATCTGCCACGCACCCCGTGAAGAGTGCAACACGAGCCCGTTTCGGGCCGATGGCAGGCAGGACTTCTGGAATACGAGGTTCACGACTTTGCAGAGGAGGCAGCAGTCGATGCATCCGCCGCAACTTCTGCGGCAGGATTCGCAACAGACCCAGGTTTTCAACGAGACGATCCAGACCTGTCATCTGAGCCAGGCGAGCAGGCCAGAGAGCCCAGCGCAATCGCTGGGGGTACGGGAACATCCCGTAGAGGATCCAGGATTGGAACCAGCCAGGCCGGTGCTTGTTTTCGGCCGCATCCCGCTGCTGGGTTTCAATTCGAAATGGCTCAATCAATCGCCCGTATTGTACCCCCGAAGGGCATGCGGACTCGCAACTGCGACAATCGAGGCAAAGATCAAGATGCCTCTTGACGGTGTCATTGAGTTCCAGCCGACCATCAGTCACGGCACGCATCAAGTAGATGCGTCCGCGAGGGCTGTTATTTTCGTCGCCAGTTTCCAGGTACGTCGGGCACGAGGCCGTACACAAACCGCAATGAACACAGTCCAGGAACTTCTCGTAATCGATCCCGCTGCCAACGGGCGGGCGAGAGCCGGCTGGATCAGCAGGCGGCGGTACAACCGTTTCAGTCATGCGAGTTCATTTCCTCGTTCTATGGGATCAACCTGCGAGGAAGGACTCGATGCGATCGAGACCGGTTTTGATCACGTCCATGCTGGTCGCGAAAGAAAGTCGTACATAGCCTGGGGCACCGAATGCGTCGCCGGTGACCAGGGCTACGTGACCCTGCTCCAGCAGAGCCGTACAGAATTCCGTAGCGTTTGCGACAACGCGACCTCCTGCGAGCGGCTTGCCGAAGCAGGAGCTGACATTGAAGAATGCGTAGAAAGCTCCGCCTGGTTCGGCAAAGGTCACGCCATACTTTTCTCGCCACGGGCGCATCCGTCCCATGACGTAATTGCAGCGCTTCTCAAATTCCACTCGCATGGCCTCAACGCTTTCCTGAGGACCATTGAGTGCTTCCACGGCGGCATACTGGCTGACGCTGCAGGGATTCGACGTTTCCTGGCTTTGCAGGTTATCCATCGCCTTGATGGCATCAACGGGACCGATGGTCCAGCCGATTCGCCAGCCTGTCATTGCATACGCCTTGCTCACACCGCTCACGAGGATTGTTCGTTTGGCGACTTCCGGACCGAACGTCGCAAAGCATTTGAACTGGGCATCACCATACAGCAGCTTTTCGTAGATCTCGTCTGACAGCACAAGAATGTCTCGCTCGACAGCGACATCTGCCAGTGCCTTCAACTTGTCGATCGGATACGTGGCTCCCGTTGGATTTGAAGGGTTGTTGAGCATCATCATCCGGGTGCGTGGAGTGATCGCATTGCGGAACTGCTCCGCTGTCATGCAGAATCCACTTTCTTCCGTGGTATCGACGATGACCGGAACCGCCCCGGCAAGTTCTACCAGCGCGCTGTAACTGACCCAGTACGGCGCGGGGATGATGACTTCATCACCGGGACCGCAAAGGGATGCCAGTACGTTGTGGATGCTGTGCTTCGCACCATTGGAGATCAAGACCTGTGCCGGGGTGATGTCCAGCTGGTAGTCTCGTTTGTAGGCGGCACAGACAGCCTTCTTCAGTTCGGGGATCCCGCCTGAAGGTGTGTAATGTGTGTGTCCTGCTTCCATCGCAGCGACCGCTGCACGACGGATATTTTCGGGGGTGTTAAAGTCGGGCTCACCCAGTGTGAAGTCGTAAACCGTGACCCCCTGCGTCTTCAACTCTTTGGCTTTGGCTGCTGCTGCCAGAGTGGCCGAGGGTTTCAAGTTACTCACTGCAGGAGACAATCGAAGGCCGGACATGCGAATCTCTTCAATCAGGTTCACGATTTGGGGGCACGCTGCGCGTACCAGACCACAGAAAATTGAGTGGCACGAGGATTGTTCAGCGTCACTCACAGAACGTCAAGCATGAAGCGATCATGGCGGCATCGTCAGCCCCCAACAGGTCGTGGTTCTCCGTTGCGATCTCTCCCATTGGAACGGCTTTTAGGCGGTTTTTTGGCGAGTTTCGGCGAAGTCTGCCGAAACTGACGCCGCATCGCGACCGTTACAAAGCATTTTTTCGTTACGACCGCAATATCTTGTGAAATTGTTGAAACCGTTAATGCTTGACTTGCCGATGAATCCTGTGCTGAAAACGTCATCGCTCCCACTCTTCCAAACTACGCAAACTGTGGCGGAGCGGAAGCGATCCAGTAAGTGGCCGGTTCAAGTGTCGCGATAAGTTACGTCGTCGCGACAGGCGAACAGCTGCCCAAGTTACGTGAGAACGAATTTCGACAATCTATTGATCGGTAAGATTTTCCGCTTGACGCATTTTCCGAACACACATAGGATCGATCACGTCAATGCGGTGTTAACTTGAGTTGAGAAGTTCACTCCCCTTGTTGGGGTGTCGCACTTTTGAGTCGCCTCTGCTTTCCGGGTGCCAGAGAGAGACGACAGTTTCAGGACACACGGTGCCCGAAGTTTTTCCCAAAGGAGCCACGGATATGGCTGCAAAAAAAGAAGCTGCTGCTGCCCCAAAGAAGACCGAAGCCAAGAAGCCAGCGAAGTCTGCCAAGGCTAAGCCAGCTGCGAAGAAGAAGTAAACTGAGTTTAAAAACTCTGTAAAGACAGGCCGGATCTCACCATCCGGCCTGTTTCTTTCTTTGCCGACTCGCTTTTTGCCGTCCAGACATCAAGCTGCTACGAATGTTCAACGAAGTCTGCTTCGTCGTCCTGCGCCAGCATCAGGTCTGTTGATGTTGGATCGACGGTTCGACAGCACGCGGTCAGGCGTTCAGAAATCTCACGGATTTCCTCCTGCCATTCGTTGGGACTCATACCGTCAGGTGTCAACTGGCGGAATTCTCCGAGCAGCAAGACCAACCTCAACAGATGTCGGAAAACCAGCCCTTCCTGCTTGGTCAGGTCCTTCCCGGAAACAAAATTCCAGAAATTGTCTCCCCAGTTCTCCAGCAGATCGGTGGCGACCATGACCGGCTGAATGGAAACATCGCGGACCTCGGGATACTCAGCCTCAAACAGCATCCTCACTTTTTCGGCCAGCGCGGGGGCGTATTTGCGATCTTCTAAGGGGATGTCCGGATCGAACTCGGGGTACAGGTCACTCGCCGCAATCAGGCCGCGTTGAACCAGTTCATTATCAATCCGTTCCAGTGCCAGAGGCCCTGGAGGAAGCTTGAACGGTGGCGGAACCCGAACATTTCGAATCATCGAGCGTGGCAGTTCCAGAACGCTTTCCAGTAACAACAGGCGTTCGACACGGTCGGCAAATCCCATGTGCTGCAGCAGAAACATTCCGTACATCGGATTGACACTACGGAAGGCGAACAGTTGCTGCAGTCGCTCCGTCGGATGCGCCATGACCGGCCGGTATCGCTGGCGAGCTTTTTCCTCCTCAGGCTTGATCAGCTTCTTTCCTGTCCGCTCCTCGTGCTTTTTGTCGACGCTCGCCTGCAGTTGCTGGGAAAGCCAGGAGACCTTTGGAGCTTCCTCGTTCGGAATCACAGGATCGCCAGGGCGTGTCACTTCAGGAGGTGGCGGTGGTTCGGGATCCAGTCGGATGAAATCACCTGCATGCAGAGTGATCAGCATCCGTTCCAGATCACGTTCACCGATTTCCAGCTGTTTCGGATCCATCAAACGTTTGCTGGTCAGACTTCGCAGTCGATCAACTTCTGGAGAGATCTGCAGCATGTAGGCCAGCAAGCGCCAGGGGAGCGGTCCGCGGCTGACGAGATCGCCAGGCTGAGCCAGTCGCAATTTTTCGAATTGCTGCTCGTTCCAGTACTGTCGTTCCGGACTGCGCGTCGGCATCTTCTTTTTGAGGGCCTTCTTGGCCCGGATCAGCAGCGGATCCTTGGTGTCCTCGGGAATCTGATCGTATTGCTGTTTCCAACGCAGGATGCGGACATCATCTTCGTGAGCCAGCGCGTAAACAAATCCCTCGGTATCAAATTGAGGCCGTCCGGCTCGTCCGAAGATCTGGTGTGCAGAACTGGGATCGATAATCTTCTGATCGCCGGGCTTTCCTTTCAGCAGCGACGGGAGCACGACTGAACGCGCCGGCAGATTGATCCCGGCAGCCAGAGTTTCCGTGCAGACGCAAATTGTCAGCAGCTTCTTCTGGAACAGTTCTTCAACAACGCGTTTGTACTTGGGCAGGATTCCTGCATGATGCACCCCGACGCCTCGCATCAGCAGTTGTCGAAGTTTGGTCCCTACCCCTTTGGACCAGTCGAGTTTGTCGAGTTCTGCGACCAGACGCTTCTGCTGGCCGTCCGCCAGCATCGACTTTCCCTTCAGTTCTTCAGCGACGTTCCAGCAGACATCGCGATTGAAGCAGAAGACCAGTGCCGGCGTCCTGCGAAAGTCCTCATCACCAGCAGCCATCTCTTCCAGATGTTCGGTCAGTAATTTGTCAGGAACCCATTGGAATTGCAGCGGAATCCGTCGATCGGAACTCTGAATCAATTCCAGTCGCCGTTTGTGAACGCGGGCACACCAGATCACAAACGAAGGGGCATTGCCAATCGTGGCGGACAACAGCAGCAGGCGAATGTGCTTGGGCATCAAGGCGAGCGAAAATTCCCAGACGATGCCACGTTCGGGATCCGAAAAACAGTGAAACTCGTCCATGACGATCGCAGAGACATGATCGAAGTCGAGCGCCGCTGATGGAGCAGTCGCGCGTGGTGCCTGACTGGTTTGTGCAGGGACCTCCGCTTGAACTGTCTCGGTCGTGTCTGCCGGTTCTTCCCAGCCGATTTCATCGATTTCTGCGGTGACGCCAGAAACCACTCCGTTCGTCTCAATCGAAACATCAACGGACTTGGCAGCCGCGTCTTCCTGGATCATCCGGGCAAGTTCTTTTTCCTCAGCGATCCGATCAGCCTGAGTTTCCACATGGGCGGCCCAGTGAGTATTGAGCAGTCGATTGAGCAGAATCTCAGCAACGACCACCAGTACTGTCGCCTGAGGATTCACGCGACGATTGCCTGTCACCAGCCCAACCTGTTCGCGTGAAAAGCCCCATCGTTCCGCCGTCTCCTGCAACTCGCGAAACTTCTGTTCTGTCAATGCGATCAGCGGAGTCGTGTAATAGATTTTCTTGCCGGTATGCAAAGCTTCGTAGATTGCCGCTTCAGCAATCAGCGTTTTACCGGTCCCCGTTGGTGCACACACCATGACCCCAGCGTCCGTCTCGAACCAGGCCAGAATCGCTTCTTCCTGAACCGGGTAAGGTTCATACGGAAGCGAGTCCAGAAAACGGAGCGCCAGATCGTCGCGAGAATCAGTATTGGGGCGAGGTGAATTCATGAAAGCATGGTAGTCAAAAGATTGTGCCCCGCGTAGTTTCACCCCCGATTTCCCCTCAGTTCCATTTCTAACTCAGTTTGATACGATCCTTTCCAGACATTCGGGGATCAGTTGAAACGCTCCCCACAGTTTTGGATGGATCACTCTCAGGAAGACACCATGATTCGATTGTTTCGCCCGCTCGTCGGCGCTTGCCTGTTGCTGGTCGCCCCCTGTCTTTTGACTGCCGAAGACAAACCTGCGGTCAACACGTTGACCGACGCTGAAAAAGCTGCAGGCTGGAAGTTGCTGTTTGACGGCAAGACGACCGAAGGCTGGAAGAATTACAAGAAGGACACTCTCGGTAAGGGTTGGAAAGTCCAGGATGGAGCCCTGGTCCGTGCCGAAAGCGGTGCTGGCGACATCGTGACAGTCGGTCAGTACGACGCGTTTGAGTTCACGGTCGACTACAACATCTCGAAAGGTGGCAACAGCGGCCTGATGTATCACGTCACTGAAGTCGCTGACGCCCCCTGGCAGACTGGCCCCGAAATCCAGATCCAGGACAACAAAGACGGTCATGATCCGCAGAAGGCGGGCTGGTTGTATCAGCTTTATCCGAGCGACAAAGACGCGACAAAGCCTGCCGGTGAATGGAATACATTGCGGATTCTGATCACTCCCGAAAAGTGCGAGCAGTACATGAATGGCGTCAAATACTGTGAGTACGTCAAGGGGAGTGCTGACTGGAACGAACGCGTTGCCAAGAGCAAGTTCGGCAAGATGCCACACTTCGGCAAGCCAACCACTGGCTACATCTGCCTGCAGGATCACGGGAATCTGGTTTCGTTCCGCAACATCAAGATTCGGCAGATTACGAAATAGCTGTCAGCATTCAGATCAACGGATCCTTTCAATTAATTAGGCAACGTTTGATGGAAGAGACGTTTGGTCAGCGAGAACAGGCTGCTGCGGAAGTTTTGATCGGGCTGGGTCTGGCTGAAGATCTGGAGACCGCGGGAGATTTGACTTGTGCCGCTCTGATTCGCCCGGACGAATCAGCTGCGGTTCAGGTTGTCGCGCGGACAAACGGAATTCTGGCGGGTTCTCCCATCGGTCGCATGGTTTTTGCCCGGCTCAATCCGACTGTCCGGTGGGAGTCACACCGTCGGGACGGGGACAGCGTACAGCGAGGTGAGGCTGTCGCTACTGTCACCGGACCGTTGGCGACATTGCTGACCGGTGAACGCACGATGTTGAATTTCATGACGCACCTCAGCGGAATCGCATCGCTGACGCGTCGTTTCGTGGACGAGGTCCGTGGTACGCGAGCCGTGGTCCTGGATACTCGAAAGACGTTGCCTGGCTGGCGAGTGCTTGAGAAGTACGCCGTCCGGTGTGGTGGCGGGACGAATCATCGGATGGGCCTGTATGACGGCGTCCTGATCAAAGACAACCACCTGGCCGCCTGGACCGAATCGGACAGTATCGCTCATGCAGTGATTGCCGCGCGACAGCGTAGCCCGCAAGGTGTCTCGATCGAAGTGGAAGTCGATTCGGTCGCGCAACTGCGTGATGCCCTGCAAGGCAAGCCCGATATTGTTCTGCTGGACAATATGGATCTGCAGACACTGCGTGAGTCAGTTCAGATTCGTAACGAAGTCGCTCCTGAAGTACTTCTGGAAGCTTCTGGGGGCGTGACCCTCGCAACTGTCGCCGAGATTGCTCACACTGGCGTTGAACGGATCAGCGTTGGCGGGCTGACACATTCGGCACCCGCCCTTGATCTGGCGTTTGACTGGAAGTCACGAATAAAAGGGGAATGAATTATGAGCGACGTGGTCATCAAGTTTCGCGAAAATGGCCCCATTCTCGTTTCCGGGGGAGCCACCTTTACGGATCACTTGGGAAACAAGTACGACACCAGCGGCCAGGTCAATGTGGCGCTCTGTCGCTGTGGTCATTCCCAGAAGAAGCCGTTCTGTGATGGAGCACACAAGGCGGCTGGATTCGTTGCAAACGAGGTCGCTCCGCTGTCGCAACAACAGCAGCAGCAGCAACAGTAATCTTCCTGGATTCCTTTGAGAAAGTCGCTCGCATGCCCCGCCTTGCAATCTTGACAGGATGCCTGTTTGCAGTCTGTTTCACTTCCGCAGCGATGGCTCAACCCGCACCGGATGCTGAAGCAGCCGTCATTCGAGAGAAGTTAACCGAGCTGAACAGTGCCATTCAGAAACTGAAGGCGGGGCGCGAGGACATTCGTCCAGTCGCTGATGTCGAAGTGTTTGCAAAAGCGGCCGAATGGATCGTCCGCCATAACGAATTTTACAAGCCCGATTACGCCAAGTGGACGGTCGAAGTTCTTGATCAGGGACTGAAGCGAGCCGGGGAACTGGCCGAAAAGCGAACTCCCTGGTTTGGTCGTCCGGGGACAACGATTCTCGGCTATTACTCCGAAGTCGACGGTTCTGTTCAGCCTTACTCTGTCACACTTCCCTCAACATATGATCCCAAGTCACCCAAACGCTGGCCGCTGCACGTGGAGTTGCATGGCCGCGGAGACACCCTGAATGAAGTCAGCTTCATTCGGTCGCACGAAGGGAAAGTTCCCAAGTCTGATGCGGAATTCATCCAGATGGATGCCTTTGGCCGTACGAATAATGCCTATCGATGGGCAGGCGAAACCGACGTCCTCGATGCGATGGCCGCAACGAAGAGATTATTCCGAATCGATGATCGTCGAGTCACCCTGCGCGGTTTTTCGATGGGCGGTGCTGGGGCCTGGCACCTGGGACTACATCATCCGTCACTCTGGTCTTCGGTTGGAGCCGGGGCGGGCTTCTGTGACACGGTCCATCATCTCAGCCTGAAGGAACCACTTTCCCCGTTACATCAGCAGTTGATCCGAATTTACGACGCTCAGGATTATGCACTGAATGCGTTCAACGTTCCGACGATCGGCTACGGCGGAGAACTCGACAAACAGATTTTCGCGTCGAAGACCATGCATGAAAAGGCGGAACAACTGGGAGTCAAAATCCCTCGTCTGATCGGCCCCATGACGGAGCACAAATGGCATCCCGAAAGCTTGAAGGAATTCATGGCTTTCCATGCCCAGCACACGACAGCGGGGCGTCCTCGATACCCTGCACCGTCGCAGATCCGGTTCATCACTTACACGCTCAAGTATAATGCCTGCGACTGGCTGATCGTCGAGGAGCAGATCAAGCCCTACGAGGCGAGTACCGTCGAAGCTGAAGTTGATGGTGCGACAGATACATTGAAGATTTCCACCAAGAACATCGCGGTATTGCAGGTCATGCGGGATGTCGCGGCCAACGTCATCATCGACGATGGCCAGCCATTGGTTCTCGGCTCTGCTGCCGGTGGATTGCTGCCTGGTGTGTATTTCGAAAAGCGTGAAGGGGGGTGGATTGCCTGGGATTACAATCAGTCACACAAGTATGCCGCTCATGACAATGAAGGGGATGAACCTCGCAAGCGACACAATCTTCAGGGACCGATCGATGATGCCTTCATGTCGCCATTCGTCTGTGTCCGACCGACTGGTGTCCCCTGGTCAGAACCACAGAACGAGTGGGCGAAGTGGACCCTGACGCGATTTGAAGGAGAATTTGATAAATGGATGCGCAGTAAAGTCCCCGTCGTCAATGATACTCAGGTCACTGATGAACTCATCGAAACGAAACATCTGATTCTGTTCGGTGATCCAGGATCCAATGCTGTCCTGGCCAAGGTGCTCGCAAAACTTCCCGTAAAATGGACGAAATCGGGAATGGAAGTCGGCGGGAAGCCGTATGATCCCGCGACTCACGGCCTGGCCATGATTTACCCGAATCCGCTGAATCCCAATCGCTACATCGTGATCAATTCCGGCCATACGTTTCACGAAACCGAATTCAAGGCATCGAATGCGAATCTGTTCCCGAAACTCGGTGACATCGCCGTACTGAAATTCGCCACAGGCCCCGGTGGATTCTCACAGGAACCGGTCTTCGCGGAGATCTTCAACCAGCGCTGGCAACTGCCGTAGGTTCTTGTCCAAGTTACCTACATCTTTGTGTCTGTGCTTGCCAGTTGCTGCCGCCAGCCAGCGGTGAATTCCGAGACGTCGATCAGTCGGAACTCGCTAGCGTCCAGTTCCGATGGATGAATGGAGACACGAATCTCCAGAAACCGGACGCTAGCGCGTTCCGGCTGATGGTCGCAGGTTATTCGACGGTTTCACCAGTTGATGACTGCTGGAATCTCAACGGGTTCGGAAAAAACGGAATACGCCCACAGTCACGTCAGCGCGGATGTAGGGTGGGATCGCCACGCACCATCAGTAGTCCCCGCTGATGACGATCAATCTCTTACCATCGGGTGTCCAGCAGGCATCAGTGTTGTTACGTTTCGGATCCTGTCCTTTGAGAAGGACTGCCGGGCCGATCATCGTGGGGTCCACTTCGAACAACTGAGTCGTCCTGGTTGGAATGTTGAGCGTCGAGAATACAATCCGTCGGCCATTGGGATGCCAGGCGAAATCGGCGTTGATGTGATTCTTCGACGTGTAGAGGACTTTCACGTTCGGCTTGTCACCTTCGGTGTCGACCATCGCGACTTCCTGTGTATTGTCCGTCTTGATCGCTTTGAAACAAATCTGTTTGCCATCCGGGGACCAGGACATGTTCCAGAAGATCTGCTGATAGCCGGACTCTTTCCCGTCAAAAATCGTCGTGAACTCTTCAGTTTCGGCATTCCACGCCTTGATCACCGGACCATTGTCCGTGAAGGCAACCCTCGTTCCGTCAGGAGAGAATTGAGCACCCCAGCCGCGGCCGATGTGATGATTGTCAACTCCGGCAAGATCCATCACCCAGGCTCCATAGGAAGGACTCGATCGCGAGCAGGCGACTTTTTTGGAATCGCTGGCCCAGGATGGCATCATTCCCAGGCAGATCTGTTTCGGCTCACTACCGTTGATGTCCATCACATAGATCGCGGATCCGTTCTGCTGTCCCTGCGGCCAGGCATCGAACGCAATCTGCTTTCCATCGGGCGAGATCGCAGGCGAACCGCACGCAGGTCTGCCTTCGAAGCGATAGAACGACTTCCAGCCAGTTCCGTCTTCGTTCAGAGTAAAGAATTCATCGGGCGTTTTGGTGCGAAACTGGAATTCGGTGACTTCGAGTCTGCCGTTGGTGTTGATATCAAGGCGTCTGAAATAGATGAGGTGCAGCAATGGGAACATTCCATTTTCAAACCGAAAATCCTGCAGAAGGATTGTGTTGTCGCCATCCTGATCCACGAGTTCATTTTGCCACGGGAGGACGGGGTTGGTCTGGAGTGTCAGGCGATATTCCGAATGAGACAACTTGCCATCGCGATTCAGATCAAAACCCGGAAAGACAGATTTGGCCAGATGGCGTTTCCATTCGGGGGTCCCATTGACGAGTTCTTCAGGTGACAAGAACGCGTCAAGGTTCTTATCCATGTCACGGAATTCCATGATCGGATCATTCATTCCACGATGGCGTAACTGGCACCATTCTTCAAACGACAGGACATCGTTGCCATCGGCGTTGACTGAATCGAACTCAACCTTCGCCTGATCGCCCGCGAACGCCCGCTCCATGAACTCGGCCTTTTCCAGCAGGTCATTCCGATTCAGGTCGACGTAAAGGTAAAGCATGTAGTTCACAACGCGCCCGTTCGGCTCACGCAGCATTTTCCCGTCGGTCCGCCTGACGCCGAGCAACATTTCCAGAAAGCGTCGCCCCTCGGCGCGGCTGACTCGACCATCGCGATCCGTGTCGGCCTGACCGACATTGAGTCCCGCCATCACGGGTCCGAACCGTTCAGTCAGTGCCGCGACGAACGCTTCCGCATCAATCTGCATGTCAGGCTTCGTATTCCAGCCGAGTGCTTTATCCAGAGCTGTCGCAATGGAATCGACGAGCGCTACCATTGGATCTGGCATGGCGCCGCGGAACCAGGGTTCGACGAGTGAGGGAACGGCGGCAAATTCGGCGGCCGTCAAAGCGCCGTCGGCATTGAAGTCGACCAGTTGAAAATCACGCTTGGCGACATCGGCAGGAAGTCGATCAACCAGAAATTCCTCCAACGTGACTTTCTGGTCGTTGTCTTTATCTGCTTTTTTGAAGCTGAAATTGATGAAGTCTTCCGCCTGTTTTTTTGTGGTCGGAGCGGCTTGTGCCCTTGCCGGTACAGGGGCAGACAACGTCATCATCAGGAACCCGACTGCAAACGCTGTGAATTTTGAGAGCATGTTGCTTCCTTGGGGAGTTCTGTCGGAATCGACCTGTGTCCGGTTTTGTTTCGCGAGCAAGATTCTAAGGAGATTTGCTGGTGCACTTCAGCGAAAACTCAGTCAGGTTTGATAGGCTTGGGTGATAAAACGAAGGATGGCATCATCGCGATGTGATACTGAAAAAGAGGAGACCTTCGGTCGGGCGTTTCGGCGGGGTCGGGAGACCCGCGCCGAACATCGACTGTTTTTTAATCGTGTCCATACGTTCTGTCTTTTCCCAAGTTGCGTTCACTTCCATCCCGCCAAGCAGTTTGGTATGACTTCAGACCGATTGTCTCGTTCCGTGTGGCATCACACAGCAAATCTCACGCAATTTCAATGCTTATCCGCTTTCTTGCGGTTCTTCAGATGATCGGAGATGTTCACGATGACGAATTCCGGTGCTACGTCGAATCTCAGCGATAACGATGTTCAGGCCATCGATCGGCTACGCGATCTGTACGGTCGGCTGAAGAAGGAACTGGGAAAAGTCATCATCGGGCAGCACGAAGTCATTGAACGGCTGTCGATTTCGATGTTCGCTCGCGGTCACGCCCTGCTGATGGGGGTCCCCGGACTGGCAAAAACGTTGCTGGTCAGCAAGCTGTCCGAAACAATGTCGCTCAGCTTCAGCCGCATCCAATTCACGCCTGACTTGATGCCGATGGACATTACCGGGACCGACATCCTGCAGGATGGTTCCGATGGTCGGCGTGAGTTTCAATTCGTCCATGGTCCCGTCTTCGCGAACATTGTGCTGGCAGACGAAATCAATCGTGCCCCCCCGAAAACGCAAGCTGCAATGCTGGAAGCGATGCAGGAGCAAAAAGTCACCGTCGTTGGAAAAACGTTTCGGCTGGAGCCGCCGTTTTTCGTACTCGCCACTCAAAATCCTGTCGAACAGGAAGGAACCTATCCGCTTCCCGAAGCACAACTCGACCGATTTATGTTCCTGATCGAGTTGGACTATCCATCGGAAGAGGAAGAAGTCCTGATCGCCCGGACGACGACTGGTGACGCACTGCCGCAACTGGAACATCTGGTCACGGCTGCCGAGATCATCGAACACCAGCACCTGGTGCGTCGTGTTCCCGTGCCAGACCATATCTACCAATATGCGACAAAACTGGTTCGAAAAACTCGCCCACAGGGCAGTTCGGCTCCTGCATGGCTGAAGCCTCTCGTTGCGTGGGGAGCGGGGCCGCGAGCCGTTCAGTACCTGATCCTGGGAGCAAAAGCGCGAGCAGCACTCCACGGTAGCTACATGGTCCGTCTGGAAGACATCCATGAAGTTGCAGTGCCGGTTCTGACTCATCGTGTCATCACGACGTTTGCAGCACAGGCCGAAGGGCTGGATGCCCGCCAGATTGTTAAACGTTTGATCAGCGAAACGATGGAAGAACGGTAATCGTCGTCTATGTTCCCTGATCGTCAAACTCGCAGTTTCCTCGATGCCGCAGTCCTGTCACGACTGGCGGGAGTGCCGTTGTTTGCGCGACGGCCCATGCAGGGAAATGTCTCCGGCCGCCACGCCAGCCCCCATCGCGGGGCCAGCGTGGAATTTGCCGAGTACCGCAAGTACGTCCCTGGCGACGACCTGAGACGCCTCGACTGGCGAGCCTTTGGTCGTTCCGACCGTTTCTATGTCAAAGAATTCGAAGCTGACACCAATCTGCGTTGCTGCCTGGTGGTCGATACGAGCGGTTCGATGGGGTTTGGTTCCAAGGGGATCACCAAGATCGAATATGCTCGTAAACTGGCTGGAACCATCAGCTACCTGGCGAGTCAACAGGGAGATGCGGTTGGGCTGGGCTGTGTCGCCAAGGGGTTGGTCCAAAACCTTCCGCCGAAGCGAAACGCCGCTCATTTGCGACTCGTGTTCGACATGCTTGATCAGGCTCAGCCGAAAGGGGAAACCCAGCTCGCATCCGTTCTGCACGAGATCGCCGAAACGATTCGACAGCGGGCATTGGTCATCATCCTTTCGGATCTGTTCATTGAACCGGAACTGCTATCGAGTTGCTTCCAGCATCTGCGATTCCGTCACCATGATGTGGCGGTTTTTCATCTGCTCGATCCTCTCGAACTCGATTTTCAGTTTCGGCGGCCGATGCGATTCGTTGATATGGAAGGTGGCCCGTCCATATTTGCCGAACCAAACGATATCGCCGATCGATATACCAAAGCTCTGAACCTGTACCTGGACCAGATGAAGAAAGTGGTTCTGGAATCGGCCGTTGACTATCACCGTGTCAGCATCGACGAGAGCTATGAACAGGTTCTCGTCCGGTTCCTGGTTGGCCGAGCCCAGGGAAAGGGACTGAGATGAGTTTCCTGCAACAATGGATGTTGGCAGGCCTCCCTCTTGTTGCCCTGCCGGTGATTATCCACCTGATCAATCAGCGGCGATTCCAGACAATCCAGTGGGGCGCGATGATGTTCCTGCTGGCAGCCCATCGCATGTCGCGCGGTTATTCGCGACTGCGACAGTGGCTGATCATGCTCTTTCGCATGCTGGCTATTGCCGGGCTGATCATTGCCGCCAGTCGACCGCTGGCCAGCGGTTGGCTTGGACTGGCCGCAGGCAGCCGGGCTGACACCACGATCATCCTTCTCGACCGATCACCCAGTATGCAGCAACGCGGCACGGGAACAGGCGATTCCAAGCTGGACACCGGCCGAAAGCAGCTCGTGCGGACGTTTGAAACACTCGGCTCCGGACATTGGGTTCTGATCGATAGTGCAAACCATACACCGCAGGAACTGGATTCACCTGCCGCATTAAGGACCCTGCCGAGTGCGGGGCCAGCCAGCAGTTCGGCAGATTTGCCTGTCATGCTGCAGGCGGCACACGACTACATCCGGAATAACAACGCCGGCAGGTCCGAGATCTGGATCTGTTCAGACCTGCGAGAAAGCGACTGGACCGCCGAAAGTGGGCGATGGACGACGTTGCGCGATGCGTTTCTCGAGTTTCCTCAGGGAGTCCGTTTTCACCTGCTCGCGTATCCCCAGACCGCACCGACGAATTTATCGATTCGCGTCACGGATGTCCGCCGAGTTCAATCTGACGAAGGGGCTGAAGTTCTAGTCTCGTTACGCATCACGCGCGATGGGGGCGGAGACGAAAAAGTTCCGCTGCAGGTCCAGTTTGAGATCGATGGAGCGCGGTCGATGATGAACGTTGAACTGACAGGACTTCACACCGACTTCAAAGATCACCGCCTGCCAATCGAAAAAGCAATGACGCGAGGTTGGGGGCGAGTCTCCATCCCCGCAGATGCCAACCCGGACGATGACGATTTTTATTTCGCGTTCGATGTCCCACCACCGCGTCGCACGATTATTGTCACCGAAGAACCACAGTCGGAACGTCCCTTGAAACTAGTAGCGGGTATCGCCCCCGACCCGGCACTGACGCTGAAGCCAGAAGTCGTCTCCCTGGAACAACTGCCGACACTGGAATGGGAAGAGATCTCGCTGGTCCTCTGGCAGGGATCGTTGCCCACTGGAGCCATCGCGGACCAGTTACAAAAATTTGTTGATCGGGGTGGCGAAGCCGTGTTCATGCCTCCGCGGAATCCCGGTAGCGAAGAGTTGTTTGGAATCCGGTGGACAGAATGGGCTGGTGGTAACGATCCCATTGCCATTGAAACCTGGCGCGGTGATGAAGATCTGCTGGGTCGAACGCTCAGTGGCGCGGCACTTCCGGTTGGGCAACTGGAGATTCGCAAGTATTGCGGGTTGAGTGGTGAGCACACACCTCTGGCGACGTTGCGAGGTGGCGCGTCTCTTGTAGCACGCGTGCCGACGAAACAAGGGGGTATCTACTTCCTGTCAACGACACCTGCGATTCAAGACTCATCGCTGGCCACCAATGGGATTGTGCTCTACGCCTTCGTGCAGCGAGCTCTCGAAGCAGGTGTCTCTGTGCTGGGGAAGACACGCCAGTTGGACGCCGGTGTGCCTGCAGGTGAAACGCCCGCACAGTGGACTCGGCTTTCGCAAGGCGATCAGGGGCTTTCGACCGAGTACCCGTATCATCGTGGTGTTTATTCGTCCGGTGATCGATTGCTCGCCGTCAATCGGCCAGCGGTCGAAGATGAAACACGGATTCTGACAGATACGCGCGTTACCGAGTTATTCCGTGGTCTGGACTTCGTTCGCGTCAACGATCAAGCCGGCAGTCTTAATTCCCTGATCCAGGAGATCTGGCGGGCTTTCATGACTCTGATGCTGATCGCACTGATCCTTGAAGCAGCACTGTGCCTTCCTAAGCTTGCTCGGCCCAATTCCACAGGAGGTTCCGCATGAACACCGTTCATTCGTTGAATTTTCTGTGGGTTCCGTGGTCGATCATCTCATCGACCCTGTTGGTCACCGTGACTGCAGGATTGTGTTATGTCGCATGGCGCCGTAGCGGATACCGCCGCGACTATGGATTGCTGGAATTGTTGCGGCTGTTTCTGGTCTGCTACGTCGCCATGCTTCTCAATCAACCTGAATGGGTGGAAGAGTTTCGTCCAGACGAAAAGCCGACGATTGCTGTCTTGTGGGATTCGTCGGCCAGCATGGACACTCGCGATGTGGCGACCTCGTCATCGACAGTGAAGTCCCGACGCGAAGCGATTACGCCCATCACCGATGCGGAATTCTGGAAGTCGCTGGAAGAACGGATGTCGATCATCATCCAGCCATTTTCCACTGTCGACGGAGCCGAAGCTGGGACGGGCGTGCGTGGGACAAATCTGCATGAACCGCTGAGCCAGGCACCACGACAGTTGAAAAATCTGCGTGCGATTGTGATGGCATCCGATGGAGACTGGAACGAAGGAGAACCTCCCGTTGCGGCCGCTTCAATGTTGCGACTGAAAGGGATTCCGGTCTATGCGGTGGCGGCAGGGAGTCCTTCCCGATTGCCTGATGTGGAACTGCTCAGTCTGGACGCGCCGACGTTTGGAATCACCGGGAAATCGGTGCGCATTCCCTTCACGATCGACAGCACATTGCCCCGCGAACATGTGACTACTGTCACACTGAAGTCGTCTGATGGCGAAACAGTGTCCAAGGAAATCCGGATCGCGCCGATGGGACGGACGAGTGAATCGGTGAACTGGAAACCGAAGGCAACTGGCGACTATACGCTCACGATGACAGTTCCGAAGCACAGCGACGAATTACTTGCCGAGAACAATGCGATCTCTGTCCCGATCGCAATTCGCGAAGAAAAGCTGAAAGTGCTGGTGGTGGAATCGGTTCCTCGCTGGGAATACCGTTACCTGCGAAACGCCTTGTCACGCGATCCGGGCGTTGATGTTTCTTGCCTGCTGTTTCATCCGGGACTGGGAAAAACCGGTGGAGGAAATAAGGATTACATCAAGCAATTTCCGTCGGGACTCGACGAATTGTCGAAATACGACGTTGTTTTCCTGGGTGACGTCGGCCTGGAAGATGGCCAGTTGACGCCGGAAGACTGCCGTCTGCTGAAGGGACTGGTCGAGCATCAAGCAAGCGGTCTGGTCTTCATGCCGGGCTGGCAAGGCCGGCAATTGTCGCTGATGGACACGGAACTGGGCGATCTTTGTCCCGTACATCTAGATGCGGCTCAGCCAGGAGGCTGGGGATCACGAACAGCGAGTCATTTTGAACTGACGGAACTTGGTCGCCGCAGCCTGCTGACCAAGCTGGCGGATACTCAGGAAGACAATACTGAAGTCTGGGAAGGACTACCCGGTTTTCAGTGGTACGCACCAGTGACGCGAGCGAAAGCGGGGAGCGATGTGCTGTGCGTCCACAAGGATATTTCGAATGAATTTGGTCGGTTACCACTGCTGGTGACGCGAACTTCCGGTGCTGGAAAAGTGCTGTTCATGGGGACGGACGGCGCCTGGCGATGGCGTAAGGGTGTCGAAGATAAATACCACTATCGATTCTGGGGACAGGTCGTCCGGTGGATGGCCTATCAGCGCAACATGGCTAAGGGTGAGACGATGCGTCTTTACTACTCACCTGAACAGCCTCAAGTACGACAGACGATTGCCCTCAGTGCGAACGTGATGGAACGTAGCGGCGAACCCCTGCCAAAGGGAGACGTCACCGCTCGGATTGTTGCCCCATCCGGAAAGGCAGAAACCGTCCGGTTTAACTCATCTGGGGACGAATGGGGGGCGTTTTCCTCACGGTACACCCCTGAGGAACCTGGGCGCCATGAAGTGACGATGACGTGCAAGCAGACGAATTCTACGCTGGAAACTTCCTTTTTTGTGCAGGGTGTTGCGGTCGAAAGAATTGGCCGGGCAGCTCGGCCGGAAGTGATGGAAGAAATCGCGCGAGTGACTCAGGGGCAGGTCATTGGGCTCGATCGGCTGGAGCAGGTTTTGCAGTCACTCGCCGCACTGCCCGATCCCCCGCCGAGTGTTCGACGCGTGCAACTCTGGTGTCATCCTGCCGTGGCGGGAAGTCTGATCGTGTTATTGGCAGTCTTCTGGATCGGTCGTAAAGTCATAGGATTGATCTGATCCATCGTAAAATAATTGTTTCATTTTGCAGTTATTGGTTTACACTGTTCGGCTGTTGTGGCGGATGGTTTCGTTTGCAGGAGAACGCTGACATGAGTGCTTCACTGTCGAAGTCAGGGCTGACATTGCCCGAATCACTGGAGCGGCAGCTCTTCGATTTCCGTCAGCGAGTCTGGACCATCAAGTCGATTGAATCGGCGTGTGGTGCGGTGTTTGGCATCGCCATTTCGTTTTTGGCGGTGTTCGTCCTCGATCGAATCATCGATACGCCGGGCTATTTGCGTACGGCCATCTTCCTGGTCGCGGTGGGTGGCTGTGCATTTATGCCGATCTACCTGCATCGCTGGGTCTGGTGCCATCGAAGACTGGAACAACTGGCACGTTTGCTCAGTCGTCGGTATCCCAGCCTCGGTGATCAGATGCTGGGGATCATCGAACTCGTTCACAACGAATCGGAACAAGCACGATCCATGGCACTGGTCCAGGCGGCAATCCAACAGGTCGCGGCCGATGCCGGAAAGCGCGATTTCAGCGATGCGGTTCCATCGCCTCGACATCGGTTCTGGGCCTGGATGGCAACGGTTCCGACTGCTGTTTCCATGCTGATGTTTGTACTGTTCCCGGGTGCCGCGACAAACGCATTTGCAAGGTTTGTGGCTCCCTGGCAGGAAATCCCTCGTTATACATTTACGTCCGTTGAGAAACTTCCAGAGCGGTTTGTCGTTCCGCATGGTGAACCTGTCGTCATTTCACTGAAACTGCTCGACGACACGCGCTGGCAACCGACCGTCGCAACGTCACAACTCGGCAGTCATCTTTCGGTGACCGCTGAACTGAAGGATGGAAAGTACGAATTCACGCTGCCGGCACAGATTGCTCCGGGACGGCTGCAGCTGAAAATCGGCGATGCCCGACAACGAGTTCGACTGGAACCCATGTTACGTCCCGAACTGACCAGTCTAGTTGCAGATATCACCCTTCCCGCCTACCTGCAGCGATCGCAGTCGATTCACCGCGATATCCGGGGCGGCTCATTGACACTCGTCAAAGGGAGCACCGCGACTTTCACCGCGACAGCAAATCGGAATCTGTCGAGTGCGTTGATCAATGGTGCATCAGCAACAATCAAAGATGCCAGTCTGCTCAGTTCAGCAATTTCCGTCGACGCCTCCAGCAAACTGGCCCTTCAGTGGCAGGATGAGTTTGGCCTGGGAGGCCAGGAAGCCTTCACGGTCTCGATTACCGCTCGCGACGATGACGCTCCGACTCTCTCATGCGAAGACCTGCCACGCCAGAAAATTGTTCTGGATTCAGAGACCTTGAGCTTTAAGGTGCGGGCTCAAGACGATTTTGGAATTAAGGTCGTGGGGATGGAATGGGAAGGGGCTGACAAGAACGCGGTTTCAAAACCTGCTAAAGGTGAAGAAATCCTGGCAGCGGGTGCCAGTGAGAAAGAAACGCTGGAACTGGCCGGAACTTTCTGCGCCAAGACTCTGCAGATTGAACCACAACCGCTGAACGTGCGATTGTTCGTCGAGGATTATCTTCCAGGACGCGCTCGGACCTATTCGTCGACCTATGTGCTGTACGTTCTCAGTGCTGAACAGCATTCGATCTGGCTGACCGAACAGTTGAGCAAGTGGCATCGTCAATCTCTGGAAGTACGCGATCGTGAAATGCAATTGCACCACACGAACCAGGAATTGCGATTGCTGAGTCCCGAGGAATTGGACCAGCCGGATAACCGTCGGCGACTGGAAGCTCAGGCCACGGGTGAGCGAGCCAATGGACGACGATTGTCAGGTCTCGTGAATAGTGGGGAAGAACTGATCCGGCAGGCGATGCGGAATCCCGAGTTTGGTGTCGGGCACCTGGAAAAGTGGGCCGAGATGCTGAATATCCTGAAGGATATTTCTGGCAATCGGATGCCCAGTGTTGCCGAACTGCTGAAGCAGTCCGCTCAAGCCCCTGCGGCAGTCGCGGCCAACCCTCAACCGGCGAACAAGTCTCCCATGGCTGGTCAGGACCGCTCCAGTCCTGCAGGGGCTGGTAAGCCAGGAGATGGCAAACAGAAACCACCCCCACCACCAGTCCCCACAGTCGTCGATAAAGAATCGTCGCAGCAACCGGTGAAGCCTGGAGAAGAGGAAGATTCCAAGAATGAAAGCAAGAAGGGGCGACTCGGTCTGCCGGTGACAACGATTGCCAGTGCAGGAAAGAAGAAGCCTGACACACCAAGTGCAGAGAAGCTCGACGAAGCGGTGACGGCTCAACAGGATCTGCTGGCCGAGTTCGACAAGATTGCGGAAGAACTCAATAAGGTTCTCGCCAATCTCGAGGGAAGCACACTGGTTAAGCGACTGAAGGCCGCTTCCCGTCAGCAGCACGTCATCGGAGGGAAGATCACTGATCAGATTGGCAATACGTTCGGCCAGTTGAAGAAACAAGCTGAACCGAAAGTACTGAAAGAGCTGTCAACACTGGAAGTGAAGAGCAGCCAGGATCTGTCGTACATCATGGACGACATGCAGTCGTATTTTGAACGTCGGCGTTTCCAGAGATTCAAGACAGTGCTTGATGAAATGCGTCAACAGGATGTCGTTGGCAGTTTGCGGCAGCTGAGTGACGATGTGCGTGTCGAAGTCGGGATGTCGATCGCTCAGACTGAATTCTGGTCAGATACATTCGACCGCTGGGCTGATGATCTGGTTGATCCGGCCTGTAGCGGGAAATGCCCCGGCTGCAAGTCGAAAGCCAGCCTGCCACCATCGATCGTTCTGGAAGCGATGCAGATTCTCGAAGCAGAAGTCAGTCTGCGTGAAGAAACTCGAGTGGCGGAACAGGCACGACCTGCCATGGAGAAGAAGGACTATAGCAAACGGGCTGGGAAGCTGGCTTTGACTCAGGACGGACTCTCTGAACGCGTCGCGAAATTGACTGATCGCATTCGTGATTTGCCAGACGGAGAGGAAGAGTTTGCCAAAGAGATTAAGTTGCTGACGCAGGTTGTCGTTGTCATGGACGAAGCGGCCGAAATCCTGGAACGTCCAGATACAGGGTCGCAAGCGATTGCGGCTGAGACCGAAGCGATTGAACTGCTGCTGCAGTCAAAGAAGATCAATCCTAAGGGTGGTGGCGGCGGTGGCGCGTCTCCTGGCGGAGGCGGCGGCGGCGATACGAATGAATCGGCATTGGCACTGATTGGGTCCGGTATCAATGACAAAGAAGTCCGCGAAGATCGAGGGATCTCTCAGGCGACGGGTGAGACTGGTGCCGCACTGCCAGAAGAATTCCGTGCGGGCCTGGACGAGTACTTCAACCGGTTGGAACGAGAAGGAACGAAGTGAGGTTAGAGATCTCGTTGGCGATGAATCAGTCCATCAAACGTGCGATAACTCATACCCTGCGATTCACGATGGCATTCGTGATCCTGGCGTTGGGTTCGATTTTCGACGCCGCCAGTGCTGCCCCCCCGCCAAAAGCTGGTGAAGAAAAGGACGTTGCTCCGGTACTGGATGCAGAAGTTCTCTTCAAGAATCCACTGGTCGAGGATGACTCGGAAATCGACATCGATGGTGTCCACAGGTTGATGGAACTGGAGTTAATGTTCGTACGACATGTGTGTGAACTTCCCCCGGCACGGCGACCAGCATTTCGCGAGCGAGCTGACGAAATCGTGGGCGAGGTCTTTCAGGCAGTCAACAAGCGAGGA
>CAZSTW010000034.1:42746-45785 GCA_964609845.1 uncultured Planctomycetaceae bacterium
ATCAAGAATTTAGTGAGGCGGGAGCTGAGATAACTGCTGATACAAAAAAAGTTTCTCGTCGAAATCGAAAAGATCTCAAAGGAGCAAGCTGCGGTCTACGACCAGGAATTGAAGTCGCGGATGATGAAGGTTAAGGAAGCGACAATTCTTGGACTGACGGCCATGTTGGACCAGGAATTGATCCTGACAGCAGAGCAGCGCGACACGGTTGCTGCGGCTCTGTCCTCTAAATGGAAAGAGGAATGGGAGCATTGGCTGCTTGTTGCCAATCAGGAGGAATCGACATTCCCCAGTTTTGCAGACAAGATTGTTTCCAGGATCATCACGCCAACGCAGAAGCAGGTCTGGCGGACGATGCCCAAGCTCGATCTGTCAGAGTTGCAGTTCGAGGAAGTGTTTCTGGAAATTGCTGAAATCCCGGAAGACGACGAATTGAACGAGGAAAACGAGAATTATTGGCTGAATCCGAAGTCGTGAAATCAGCATTAGACGCAAGTGAAGGCAGGTGGTGAGGAAGTGATTGCGATATAAACGGAGTAGCACAGTCACAGAACGTCACGGTTTGATCCGTTGGTCGGACTCATTCGGATTTGTGGGCTGAAGGCCCACAAATACAGATGTGAAATGTACGGAAATGCGAATTGGCCGGTTGAAACGAATCGATGTTCGGGGCCGCGAATAAGGGCCATTGAATCGAATCTGGATGGTGACGTTGATGTCAGATCGCGATTTTGGGAATGAGGCTTGATGCAATGAAGGTCTTACGAAAGCACCAACCCCTGTTGCCGGCGGCTATGATGGTCACCATGGCGGTCATCTGCCACGGCGATGATAGTCCGGTCGCAAAACCTGCCGCCAGGCCTGCAGCAAAACCTGCAGCCAACGTGGTCGCAAAACCCGTAGAAAAGCCTGCAGTGAAAGCACCTGCGGCTCCCGCACCATTTTTGGAATGGGCGAAGCTACTGACCAGGCCTGCCGTGCAACTACAACCCGCCAGGGTTCTGGTGGCTCCGGTCGCAGTACAGGTCGAGGCCGTGGAAGCGGTTGATCTCCCAGTTCCGGCACAAGCGGTTGTGATTGAGGTCGCGGTAGAACCGGTCCCCGTTCAGCAGGAGAAACCTGCGGTCAAAGCTGAAGCTGCGGTTGAGATCCTTGATGCTGACGTCAACGTTCTGGCGGGTCCGGTGCTGGAGGCGATCGGCGAAAAGATCGTGGTCAAGAAAAAGGTTGAACCCGATGTCAACCAGGCGATGCTTCAACAGTTCGCCCAGCAATATCGCCCGATCTTGATGGCCGAACTGGCCTTTATCCGCCAGACGTGCAGTTACCTCCCCGAAAAGGATCGAAAGACCATCTTTCAAGTGGGCCAGGCAAGTCTGCGCGAAGTCGCGCGGCAGTTCGCAGTGGAACAGGCCTGGAATCAACGGCCCCAACAGAACGGAATCCGGCACACACGTCCTGAGGTCAAAAGTCCGCGATTGGTAATTCGTCGGGGCCTGGCTGAGGGACTGAAAAAAATCCTGACCGAGGAACAATGGAAAGAGTATTCGAGCGAATTCGAAGAGCGAATGTCCTCCCGGAAAAATGCGGTTCTGCTGGACACTGTCGCACGACTCGACAACGCCCTGCATCTGACGGCAGCCCAGCGGGAAAAGATCCGCGACAGCCTCAATTCCGGATGGGAGGAAAAGTGGGAAGAATGGCTGATGATTTACATGTATAACGATGTCTACTATCCGATGATTCCAGACAATCTTGTCCTTGTTCATCTGAATGCTGAGCAGAAGTCGATCTGGCCGACCCTGCAGAAAATCAACTTCGGATACTATGAACAATTCCAGGCCGTTGCTGACGAATGGTGGGGACAGGAGGCCATTGATGGCGGTCCCAATGCCGTGCAGGGATTGATCTTCGTTCGGTAAGCCGGGCAACATCGCGGATGTTGGAGATTGTCGTGAGTAACGTGCTGAAAATCGTGTTGATATTGGTCGCCTGCGCAACTCTCCTCGGGGGTTCCGTGTACGCATCAAAAGACGATGTGGACGAAGTCCCCGCTGCCGCCAATCAAGTCAATGAGGGATTTGAAGTTGCCGAAGAAAACTTTGACCAATGGATCTATCAAGGGGCCGCAAACGCTCAGGCGGGGCGTGAGCGGATCAAGGCGAGGTTGAAGATACATCTCGATGAGCTGGATCGCATCTGTTCACTGACGCCAGAACAAAAGCAGAAACTGACGCTGGCGGCTCAGGGTGACATGAAACGACTGTTTGACCAGATCGAAGTGGTCCGGATCAAGTTTCGAGCCGTCCGTAAGAATCAGAACGCATTCAATGAAATCTGGAACGACATCAACCCACTTCGTCAAAAGGTCAATTCCGATCTTTTCTCGGACAGATCGTTTTATGGCAAGACATTGCGTTCGACTCTGACGCCCGAGCAATTCGCTAACTACGAGGTGATGGTCAATGAACGAAAGCAATTCCGTTACCGGGCATCCATCGCTGTAGCGTTTACGAATCTTGAAAAGATCGTCCCGCTGAAGAACTCTCAGCGACAGGTATTAATGGAAATGGTATTGCTGGAGACCAAACCCCCTCGTTCTTTCGGCAGCCATGATTACCAGTTCGTAGTTTTGCAACTGAGTCGATTTCCCGAAGATCGCTTCAAAAAGGTTCTGGATGATCGCCAGTGGAAACTTCTGGAGGGTCATATCGCACAATATCGCGGACTCGAACAAGCCTTGATTCAGCAGGGAATCATTGATCGAGCTGATGTTGTGCCGGTTTCCTCTCAGAACGACGAACCTGCTGATGCGACAAATCCGAGTCGACCGGCCCAATGATGTTGAAATCCGACTCACGACAATCACCGTGGCTCATTGCAAAGTAAATCCCATGAATCCATTTTCGATTCAGCAGATCATCGGCACCGCGAAAGTATTGATACTGATCGTGTGCCTGTCAGGTAGTTCTCTGGCCCAACCTCCCAATATTCGCGTTGGTGAAATCGTCCCGCGCGATGTCCGCGAAATCTATGATC
>CAZSTW010000034.1:45922-60131 GCA_964609845.1 uncultured Planctomycetaceae bacterium
TCTATGATCGAGGACTCCAGTATCTGGCAAGTACTCAGGCCGAGAGTGGGGAATGGGCAAGTGGACAGACGGGACCGGGGGTCAACGGAATGGCTCTGATGGTTCTGCTGGCCTCGGGCGAAGATCCGAATTTTGGCCTGTATAGTAATCATATTCGTCGGGCCTTGCGGAAAATCATTTCAGATCAGAACGCCACAACCGGATATTGTGGCAACAGCATGTATCACCATGGATTTGCCATGCTTTCGCTGGCAGAGGCATACGGAGCTGTTGACGATCGGAATCTGTGGACAGGCAGTGAGCCGAACCGACGTTCGATTGGACAGGCCCTGGAATTGGCAGTCCGAGCGGCCATCACGTCGCAAAAGAAAAACCAGTTCGGTGCCTGGCGTTATTCTCCCGAATCAACAGATGCCGACACTTCCGTCAGTGGTGCCGTCATGGTTGGTCTGCTGGCCGCGAGAAATGCAGGAATCGAAGTTCCTGACGAAGTGATCGACAAGGCGGTCAACTACTACGTCAAGATGACTTCGGATTCAGGCCAGGTTGCTTATGCGGGCGGGTTTGGTGGTTTCGATGAATCGATCGCACGCATCTCAATCGCGACATTGGTTTATTCCGTCGCACGTCGCAAGGACCTTCCACAATTCAAGGCGACAGTGAAGTATCTGACTCAGCGTCTGGAAAGTTCGGGCAACGATCATTACGCCGAGTACACGCGCTATTACCAGTCGCAGGCGTTGTTTCAAGGCGATGTCGAAGCCTGGGAGAAGTGGAATAAGCAGCTTGTCAGACAACTCAAGACGACGCAACTTGCAGATGGCAGTGTCCCAGGTCAATTTGGTCCTGCCGTCGGAACATCACTTTCAATGCTGTCCTTGGCGCTGAATTATCGTTTTCTGCCGATTTATGAGCGTTGAGTCTGTCGAAAAAATCCGGCACACGCCTGAATCCAATTCCTTCTTCAACTGGCTCTTGTGCCGGGGAACCCCAACGTGGCGAACATCAAGAATCAATCGATCGTCGGAATTCTGGTCGGGCTGTGCCTGTTTCCAGTCGCACGACTGATCGCTGCCGAAACGGGCGCCACCCTCGATGCAGGTTCTGCGACGATCCGCCTTTCCAACGGTGATTTCATTGCCGGGAAACTGGTGGACTCTTCAGAAGCGAAGTCATTTGCCTGGCAATCACCGATCTTTACCGGTCCGATTCAGTTTCCGCTGAATCGAATCAACACGGTGAATTTCCCCATTCCTGCCAAGTTACCTCAACCCGGAGGGGACTACGGTTTCGAGCTTGCCGGCGGCGACATGGTATTCGGTACGTTGAAGACTTTCACAGGTGACGATGTGGAGCTTGAGGTTCCAGGGCAGGGAGTACTGCATATCAACCAGTCGATCATTCGCAGAATCTATCGCTGGAACAGTGGAGCCGAACTGATTTACTTCGGCCCTGGTGGGCTGACGGGGTGGAAGCAATCGATTGCCAATGCCTGGCGCGACGAAGCGGGACACCTGGTTTCATCTCAAGCAGGCGCGGTGGTCTCACGCGAATTTGCGATTCCTCCACAAGTTCGAATGGAACTCGAGCTGGCCTGGAACAAGAAGCCTGACTTCGAATTGTCTCTGGGTGATACCCCGCCGCTGAATGCTTTTCGGTTTGAAGTTCTGGAAAACGACCTTGTCGTTGCGTGCGAATCGGATTCAGAGGCCGACGTGAAATCGATCAAGCAGGTCAAGTCCGGGGCGGATTCCCTGCAACTGCAGTTGCTGCTCGATCAGGACAAAAAGCGCCTGCTGGTATACGCACCTAATGGCGATCTACTGGCCGATCTGAAGCTGGAAGGCAAGAAGCCGATCTCATTCAATAAACTTCAACTGACCAATAAGGTCGGCAATATTCGACTGGAGCGACTGCGGATCAGCCGATGGACGGGAGAACTTCCTCGTGCTGTCGAAACCAATAAGGCTCGCGTTCATCTGACGGATGGCGCATTCGTCTACGGCCGAATCAAGTCGTACGACGCTGCGAGTCACGAGTTTGTTGTCAATGACGGAACAAACGACCAGAAGCTGGCCGAGAATCGTGTTCAGGATGTGATTCTGGCTTCTGAAAATCCTGCGACAACACCGACTCTTCGAGTCGCTCAACTGAATGGTCTGCAGTTCAGCGGGGAACTGCTCAAGGTCGAAAAAGAGACCGTATGGGTCACATGTGCAGGCATCCGGGAACCGCTGTCGGCGCCGGTCAGTAATCTCCACTCCATCGCGATCCTGTCTCCAGTCTCTGAAACAACAAAGCCGGCGGGGCGAATCGGCCGGCTGGAGGCGGATGGAACAGTCGTACAGGGCAAGCTCGTAGATGCAATAGAAGGTGATACGAGTTGTCTTGTCTGGCAACCAACGTATGGGATTGCCGGCGTTCCGCTCGTTCGCGGCGCCAATGCTCGGATCGATTACCGTCCGATGGCAGCGGTTGTGGCGGCAACTCAATCTGAACCAGCAATGCCACAGCCTCAGGTTCAGGTTCGATTAGGTGGATTTGCCGGACAAGTCCAGAACCTGATTGGAGGAGTACCACAGCCTGCACCGAAAGTTCGTGTCAAACCCAAGACTGCCACTACAGTTCTGCATTTGAGATCGGGCGACACAATTCCCTGCACGGTGACGGGGATCGACGAAGAAGGGGTGACCTTCACGTCGAAGGTCTCTGACACGACGTTTATCAAGCACGAGTCAATTAAGGTTCTGGAACTCGAGTCTGAAGCCCCTCCTGTCAAAATTGCCAAGGCGAAGCGTGAGAGATTACTGGTCCTTCCTCGAATGCAGCGAGGTAATCCTCCCACGCAATTAATCCGTTCGGTCAATGGCGACTATTTGCGAGGCCGGCTGGTAGCCATGGATGACAAGGAACTGCGGGTGGAATTGCGGCTCGAGGAAAAAACCATTCCTCGCGATACCGTGACACGGATCATCTGGTTGCATGCGGACGAGATCACTGGTGGTGAAGCCAGGAAATCAACGATCGTTCCTTCGACCCAGTCGCGAGTCCAGGCGATCCCGAGTTCAGGGAACCGGTTGACGTTTTTCGCAGAACAATTTGAAGGAAAGATCCTCTCTGGAAAAAGCGATGTTCTCGGGAATTGCCATGTTGACGTTACCAACGTTGATTTGCTGCTGATCGGTCCGGCAATTGAGCAGGCAGCCTCGTCACTGGCCTTCCACCAGTGGCGACTGAAGCATGCCTCGGATCCACTGGGTTCGGATGGTGAAAGTGACGCGGGAGGCGGTGAAGATGGACGTGATTCATCACTGGTCGGCAAAGACGCACCAACGATCGAACTTGATCTGCTCGATGGCACGAAATTTAAATTGGCGGATCACAAAAGTAAGATTGTGATCCTGGATTTCTGGGCCTCGTGGTGCGGTCCCTGCCTGCAGGCCATGCCACTGGTGGACAAGGTTGCTCACGAATTTGCCGATCAAGGGGTCGAATTGATTGCGATCAATCTGGAAGAGACACCCGAAAAGGTAAAAGCAGCGCTTGAGCGACTGAAGCTCAAAACAACGGTGGCACTCGATCAGAATGGCCGCGTGGCCGAACGGTACGGCGTGACCTCGATTCCACAGACTGTGATTATCAATCGCGAAGGTAAGGTCGCACGGCTGTTCGTCGGCGGGGGGCCTCGATTCGACGAGCAGATCAGAACGGCATTGAAGGCCGTCCTGTCAGAATAAGTCTGCGAGTCACGACGGTCTCTTGTGTCAGACTTTGATTTTGACCCAGCGGCCTGAGTTGTAGCGCCACGAGGCCATGATCGCTCGCAAGATGTTATCGGCCCCCATGCCGATCCAGGCGCCGAACAACCCCCCGTTCAAAACAACGCCGCAGACATAGCCAACCGAGACGCGGACGAGCAGGTTTCCGAGCAGTGAACAGAGCATGGGAAACCGCGTGTCTCCAGCCCCTCGCAAGGCATTGATGTAAACAATCAGAACGGCGTTGGGAATCTGATAGAGCGCCATCAATCGGAAGGCGGGAATCCCGATCAGCGAAACCTCGGGACTCGATTGCATCTTCGCATAGATCACAGGTGCAAAAATGAAAAATACCAGCGTCATCAGACCTGCGTAGCCCACGCACTGACGCAAAGCTTCATGAGCAACCTTTCGGGCTCGGTCGAATTGCCCTGCCCCCAGTGACTGTCCGACAAGTGTTGCCGCTGCGATTCCAAACGCTTCGACAGGAAGGTACGACAGGGACTCAATCCGGACTCCGACCACATGGGCTGCAAATGTCGCCCCGTCGAACCCACCGGATGACAGCCGTGCAATCACCATCAGGAACAGAAAGTGTCCGGAAAAGGTCGCGATTCCACCCAACGCTGCCGGTCCACCGATTCTCAAAATGCGATGAAATGTTTCGCGGTGAAACTGAAACTCACAAAGTCGCACCTGAATCCGTGAACATCCCGAAAACAACATGGCGGTCATGACCGCAGCCCCACAGATGTGGGCGGTGACTGTCCCGGTCACAATCCCGGTGACTCCCATCTCGGGCAATGGCCCCCACCCCCACAGGCATGCGGTCGAGACAATCACATTCACCACATTGGTGACTGTCAAGACAAGCAGCGGAGTACGCATGTCACCCGCTCCGCGAAGAGCCGCTGAACCGATCAGCGTCCAGCCTGCAAAAAACTGACCAAATGCATCGAGTCTCAGGTATTCCACCGCAATATCGCGTTGTCCCCCTTCCATGTTGAGCAGGATCGGGAACAAGTTTGCCAGCAACTGCAGAAACAGGAAGATTCCACATCCGAAAACGAGGGTCAGTGTCAGCGAGCGAGCTGCGATGCGACGTGCGTCGTCGCATTCTCCGGCTCCCCAGGCACGTGCAACAATCGCGGCAGTACCGGTTCCAACGAGACTGAAAATCAGATAGGCCAACCAGGAAACATAAGCGGAAAGACCGATCGCGGATGTCTCGGCTTTGCCCAGTAAGCCAGCCAGATAGACATCATAGAGGCCGACGCAGAACGCCAGCATCTGTTCTCCCAGAACAGGTACCGCCAGCCGGAACAAATCACGACGTAAATGCTCCGTCGCAGATGTTGAGTCAAGTGGCGTTGAAGTTTCCATGGAATGTCACGCTGCGTTCGAATCGAGAGCGGATCTGAGGTTTGGTGAGTTCATGGGGCGAGAACTTTCAGCAGTTCCAGATACCCGAGGCTGTGGCAATGGATGATCGCTGGGGTGATCACTCGCCTTTCCAAGCTTTTCTGTTTCGGCAGCGAGACGCAAGAATTCAAGAACATGGTTTTCGACTGTTTTTGTATTTTCGTCGAGGGCTTCCCACTAACTGTCGTAACGGAATGGGTACGCCAGACGAGCAGAGACCCCGTACTACACCAGCAACTTCGCAGGGAGCAACACCCAGATGAAAATCGAGTTCATGAGTCAACTTATTGCCGATCCAGATCAGTGTGGCAATAGCGCCAAATGTAAGCACCCGCGAAAAACGAAGGGCGTTACGGATCCGCGAATTGCGAACGCTTCACTGCAGAAATCTTTGTGATTAACATCCGGTACCATGGCCCGACAACCTTCATCGAGAGCAATCTGAGGATTCATTTTCAAACCCGTCAGGTCACCTTCGGGAACTTCCTGTGCCACTCCGTCCGATGCTGATACGCGTTTGCCGCCGCCAGGATCACATTCTCTCCCAGAACTCGACCCGTAAATTCCAATCCCGTTGGAAGTCCGCGGCCTCCGAAACCGTTTGGTATCGTAATTCCAGGAAGGCCAATCGCATTCGCAGCTCCACTCAGATCCGTGCTGACAAACCCGCGTGACCATTCCGCAAATTTCTGACTCACTGGCCCAGCCTCTGTATTGAGTGTGGGAGTGATAACAGCGTCAAAATCTTTCAGCACGGCATCGATTTCACGTTGAATCTTCCCGCGAATCCGCAATGCGTTAATGTAGTCGCGAGCGGGAATCAGCAGGTTCGAAAAACCTCCCCAGCGATCTTCGGGGGCCGCCAGTTCCCAGACGTCACCACTCGTCATGAAATCGCCAAATGCCGCACCCATTTCGCAGGAAATAATCGTCCCTGCGACAACACCGTAGGGAAGATCCGGCAGCTTGATCGGGGTCAGGGTGCCAATCTTCCCCAGCACATCCAGCGAATTCTCGTAGTTGGTGCGAACTTCAGGCGCAAGCTTGTCCAGTTCCACGTCGAGGGTCGCAAACTTGAACTGCCGTTCTTTGCCCTGAGCAGGATCGAGTTTGGAACCGGCGTATTTCCAGAGAGATGCCATGCTGGTCGGATCGAGAGGATCGGGGCCAGCAATAGCCTCGAGAACAAGTCCACAGTCGTCAGCCGTTCGGCACATCGGACCGAGTTTGTCCATGGTCCAACTGAGGGCCATTGCGCCATGCCGACTGACACGCCCGTATGTCGGACGCATACCGGCAATTCCGTTATAGCCAGCGGGAGTCATAATGGAGCCCCAGGTTTCTGATCCGATTGCAAACGGAACCAGACCCGCTCCGACGGCCGATCCCGGGCCCGACGAAGATCCCCCTGCCCAACAGGTCTTATCCCAGGCATTCAGGCCCGGTCCGGTCAGGCTGGAGTCCGCTTGCTTGTAGCCAAATCCACCTGCCAGTTCGACCATCGAAAGCTTGGCACAGAGAATGGCTCCGGCATCTCGCAAACGAATAATGACGGTGGCATCCTCATCAATCAGCTGATCCTTCAGGGGAGGGGCTCCCCAGGAAGTTGGAATCCCCTTCGTCGCCAGCAGGTCCTTCACCCCGTATGGAATTCCGTGCAAAGGGCCACGATCTTTTCCCTGGGCCATTTCGGCATCCGCCAGGCCCGCCTGTTTCAGCGCGAGGTCGCCCGTGATACGCACCACGGCATTGTATTGACCGCCAAATTTTTCAAGCCGGTCCAGAAAATACTTCGTCAGCTTTACTGAAGAAGTTGCCTTCGTGCGTAACTGCTTGCCGAGTTCACGAATTGTTGCGAATGCCAAAGAATCGTCTGCCATCTCTTTTCAACCTTCGACCGGAGTTCCGTCCGTGCCCCGAAAAGGGCTGAAAACAAATGCGGGTTCGTCGGAATTTTTCAGCGGAAATTCCGACAACAGCTTTCCTCGCGCGAGATCCCCACGAAGGTCTCGGAAGATCCCCTGAATCGCGACATCGTCAAACTTGTCGCTGGGGTACGTTCGGACGAGATACGTCAGTAACAACACTTCCGGCGGCGGGGCAGGAGGATCCACTTTCCCCGCCGGTTCTTCTGGAAGCTTTGGCGCCGGAGGCGTTTCCTCCCCGATTGCCTCGCGTGTCAGTCCCTCGTTCGTCGTCAATGCCGCCGCGAGTCCGCCTGCGCCCACGGTGAGTTGTCGGGCGAATTCCCTTCTCCTCATTCGTTCTGTCATCGTGAACCTTTTCCGTATTGTGATCGAGTTCCTGACGTGTCGCGCAGACCGACATGGGGTGTCGACAAATTCGACTGCTCCGTTACCAATATTACGAATTTGACACGAAATCGTCCCAGATCAGAGGTGGTTGCCCTTCGGCACGACAATTGCCGAATTGACTTCACGGAACACGTTACGGTTCGTGGTCCCGTGTGACAATTGAGAAAGAGTATATGTCTCGAGAGCTTTCCTCGCCAATCCCCCGACAGATACGTCGTCGCCATCGTGGATTCACACTGATTGAATTGCTGGTCGTCATAGCGATCATCGCCGTGTTGATTGCTCTGTTGCTCCCTGCCGTACAGCAAGCTCGTGAAGCGGCTCGACGAACTCAGTGCAAGAACAACCTCAAGCAGATCGGCCTGGCGATCCACAACTATTCCGACTCGTATCGCCAGTTTCCGCCAAGCGCCACACTTCTTGCCGGAGTCGCCAGCAGTTCCTGGTCCGTTCACGGACGAATTCTGCCGTTTCTCGATCAGGCGAATCTGTTCAACATGGTCGATCTGTCCAAGGGATGGAGCGGTCAGATGGCGATCGATGGTCTACGAATTCCAACGTATGCCTGCCCCAGCGATGCCAAGGCGGGAACCACGCGTGTCGACACATCGCCACGTCTTTGTCCAACCACTTACGGTGTCAACTACGGTACGTGGTTCGTCTGGGACCCCACGTCGGGTGTCGGAGGAAACGGCGTGTTTTCCCCGAATGCCAGCAACACCTTTGCCTCCATCTCAGACGGGACCAGCAGCACCCTGCTTGCTTCAGAAGTGAAAGCATGGAGCCCATATCACCGCAATGTCCCTCCCCCATCGACTGCGATCCCGGCGAACGCCGCCGCAGTTTCCGCGTTGATGACCGCAACGGGTGGTAACGCCAAGGATACGGAACACACCGAATGGGCCAACGGACAAGTCCACCACTCGGGATTCACCACAGTTCTGACCCCGAATTCCAAGGTTTCCTGCATCGTCGGAGGGGCGACTTATGATCAGTGCGATTACAACAGCTGGCAGGAAGGAACATTGCCCGCAACCCCCAGCTATGCGGCGATCACATCACGCAGCTATCACACGGGGTGCGTGAGTTCACTGCTGGCCGATGGGACGGTCCGCACGATCAGTGAAAACATCGACATCAACGTCTGGCGGTCTCTCAGCACTCGATCAGGCGGTGAAATCGTGGGCGATTTCTAAGTGATCGTTCGTGCTGCGCGAGAAAGCGTAGCCTGAGGTCGACAGTTTCAGTGGAGGCATCAAGCGGTCGGGCAACGCTCAGTGAACAGGAAGCACATTCCAAATCGATCGGCGGAAACCGAATCCCAGAAGAATTGAAACGCACCACCAAGCGCCCCCCCCGGCTGGACGTCTTTGCATTACCCTTTAATTTGCGACCGCAATCGAATCGAGTTGCGAACAGCGTTCTCCCGGATCTGATGACTGCATCGCTATTCGACGTTCTTCCATCCGTCACCATTTCGCTGCATCCGGAGAACATTGCTGCGTACCAGAATCTGAGGTGGAAGGTCTTTGAGATTCCAGACTTCAAGAGTGCCAGCCTGGTCGTTGCCGGCATATCCCTCGTGCTGTCGTTCGGAAAATGCGGCTGTGATTTCCAGCTGCTGCGTCATCCCGGGAACCAGTGACTCCAGCGATTCTTGGGCGACGCGGAATCGCCATGTCTGGCGGGCTTTCACTGGGACCAGTTCAACCAGTTTGTTCGTCCCACCCGCTTTACGAGTTCCGTTGAGTTCTCCGGAAATCACCTTACCGTCGGCATGTAATGCGAACAGGAACGGAACGACGTTCGTGTTTCGGTGCTCAATTTCTCGGCGAATTAAGCGATCTCCCGCTGTCAGTGTCAGTACGAATACCAATTCACCAGGCTCTTTCTGAGGCTCCATCGCGAATTTCAAACTGGCACCGTGATGCGATGTTGGAAGATCTTCAACTCGTTTTGCATACGCAGGAGGATTCGGGATCTGGTACGAAACTTCGCTGGATCGTTCCAGTTGCAGTTTGCCAGACTGACTCTTCAGCCAGGCTTCAAACTCGTTTCTGGAGACTGCTTTGGGAAATCCAAGGAACCAGCGTGGTTGCTTGTCAAACGAAAGGACCTGCTTTTCAGCGTCGAACCGATCACGCTCCTGATAGACCTCACCCCCCAGTGAAAACCACGACAATTCTTTTGGCTCAGCAGCCGTGAGGCTGTTCAATGACAGGGTCAACACCGAAACTGCGACAACGGATTTCAGCAGCGAACGTGACATTTGACGAACTCCTGACAGGCCCCTGATTGACTGAGTCTATGCTCGAAGTTCTGACGCATTCAGGGGACTCAGAGTTCCGTAAAATCAAAGAGAAGTACTTGATCACTTCCTGCCAGAGACCTTTCGATGAGCATGTCGTATTGCTCTGCGGCCGCATCCAGCGAATGTGCCGACTTAGCTTCTTCACTCGCCCATCTACGTCATGAGGCGAATAGGTCTGGCCGATCGCCCTCGGAGTGGATCCCGGCCATGCTGAGACGAACCTCAACCGAGACTTGCCACTACAAGCCGAAAATTCCGCACAATCGCTACAACCGTTGAAATCGTCGCCGATTACGCGGAAACGGTGCTGTCGGCCCCGCATCTTCTTTTCTCTTAACGAGATTCGCGCGAGACTTGGCTGTCCGCCTGTAGGAGCTTTACCTGCAAGTGGGGTCGTAGCAGGTTCCACGATCGAAAAGGTGGGGCTTGTCGTCGTCATCCTGCTGAAAATGGAGACTTTAAGCAACGTCTTCCTTCCTTTCTGGAAACCTGTGTTATGTTTGCAACACGGGGTGTGTTGATTGAATAAGACACCCGGTAGTCGCACGGTCAGGCAAACTGTAACACTTGTTGTTTGCGAGTTTCGACGTGATCTCTTCAGAGGATCCGGTGGAACCGGAGATGGCGAGTTCGGTCAAGACAGGGAATTGAAATGTTTGAGTGGACATTGCAACACGTCGCGTTCATCGTCGGAGTCACGGTGCTGACAAGTATCGCGGTCTATACAGATGCACGTAAGTTTCGCATCCCGAACAAACTGACTTTGCCGTTTTTCATCCTCGGCTGGATCTACCAGGTCAGCTTCTGGGGACTGCCTGGCCTTGGTGATGGATTCCTGGGATTCGTCGTCGGATTTGGAACATACCTGATTCTGTGGTTTGTTGCAGGCGGTGGCGCCGGTGACACCAAGCTCATGGGGGCTCTCAGTGTCTGGATGGGACTCCGACTGACAATCTGGCTGATGATTCTCAGCACGCTGTTTGTCGTGATCGATTCGATCGTCATCAGTATGTACAAGGTGCTGCGATACGGTGCCAAGAAATGGAAGAAAGAACATCTCGCAACTGGCAAGGTGGATGCTAAAGGTAAACCAGTTTTCAAAAAGGAAACGGCCGAGGAGAAGCGGGCCCGTCGGATGCTGCCATTTGCTGTCCCTGTCGCCATGGCGACGTGGCTGCTGATGCTGCTGAATGGAGCTGGTGTCATTAAGGAAGGCCAGCTGGGACCTCAACGCGCTGCCAAGCAAGAACAGGCTCAGGTGGACTGATGAAAAACCGTTCGTCATCCAGAAATCGCCAGCCCGCCAAACGGCGACGGGGTGTGCTCAGCATGGAACTGGTGCTGACACTGCCGATCCTGTTCATCCTGCTGCTGGGGCTGTTTGAATTCACGATGCTGTTTTACTCACGTAGCCTCATTGTTGAGGCAACGCGTGTTGGAGCGAGAAAAGCCAGTCTGCCCGGTGCTACCGAGCAGTCCGTTCAGGACGATGTGCTGCAAGTACTGAGTCCGCGATTGCAGACAGGTATACAGGTCGGTGTCGATCTGGGAACACATAGCGGTGACGTCGTGGTTGTCTCTGTTCAGACTCCCATGACTTCCGCGTGTCCTGATCTGCTCTGGCCGATCGGAGTCAGTTTGAACGGACGGAATCTGTATTCAGAAACACGAATGATTCGGGAATAGTTGCACGGACGGGCCGCAGTTGCTCGTCGTAAATGGCTGCAGGCATGTTGTCTGCAATAAAGCGTTTAAGGTTCCATACATCCAGGACATGAGTATCAGGGTCGGCATCGGCTTGGCGGACGCCGTTCGTTGCCGCATGACCTCGAAAATCGACCAGGGGGATTTCAAGTGAAGCGTTTAACACCTGCCGCGTTGACGATGGGAATGTTCGGCATCCTGGGCTTGCTGGTCGTCGGCTACGTTGCCAAGAACCTGCTCGCCACCACCGAAAAGAAGGTCGCCCCTGCGATGCGCGACATTCCGATGGTCATCACGGACATCTCGCCCGGTACGATCCTGACCGACAAGCACCTGGGACTTGGCAAGATCCCGGTTGACAAGCTGTCGCGTGAGATGCTGCTGACCAACCGCGTCATCGTCGGTCGCGTCGCCAAGACGCCGCTGAAGGCCGCAGAGCCGATCAAGGCGAACCAGCTTTATCAGCCTGGAGAGCTTCCACCGTTCGAACTCTCTGGCAAGGGAATGCGAGCCGTCACGGTTCAAGTCACCGATCAGGCCTCCATGGTCGACGGGATGATGAAGCCTGGCGATCACGCTGACGTCCTGTTCACCGCCATGGGTGGTGCTGGCGGAGCCGATACCTTCCAGGGTGGCGTGACAATGCGACTGTTCGAAGGTGTCCGGATCCTGGCGATCAATCGCAGCTTTACTCAAGGAACTGCAGATCGTGGCAGCAACAATTTCACGCTGGAACTGACGGAAGGTCAGGCCAACGTGATCACCCTCGCCCGTGACAAAGGCAAGATCAGCCTGATCTACAATCCTAATGGCAAAGGGAACGGTGGTGTTGCTCTGAACAATGCCGAACGAGTCACCTTCTACGAAATCCTGGGGCTCACCCGCCCCAATAAGCCGAAAGAACCGATCCTGACTGAAATCTACCGTGGTGCCGGTCGATCGACGGCATATTGGGATGATCGAGGTCGATTTGTTGGAACACGCGTTGGTCCGATGCAGACCTCCAATGATCGCGATTACGTGTTGCCTCCAACACTTGGACCATACCCTGGCAATCGAACGAACGATCAGGCACCGGCTCCAGCCCCTGCCCCATCAACAACACCGGCACCATCAACAACTCCGGCACCCACGACATCGGCTCCTGTGCCGCAAGACAATCCTGATCAACCACGATCTGTTCCAACAGCGTCACTGCCTCAGGAACTGCCAAACTGAAACCGATGACAACTGAAATGCAACAAGCCCGCTCGCGACCGCAAGCGGGCTTGATGCCACAGTTGTCGGGCACAGATGTCGCCCAGAAGTAAACTGCCTTATCCCCTTCCTGCCTTCGGGCTCGCCTGACGGCAACAGGCCTTTGAACCTCGGAATCGTCCGCACTCATGAAACCGCATCGACTTTCCTCGCAGCCCGATGTCCGACGCCAGTCAAAGCGTCGCGGCTTCACCACGCCTGCCGTGGCGGTCGCATTGCTGGTCGTGATGGCTGGATTGGCATTGATTCTCGATCGCCTGTGGCTGGATGCTGCAGATCTCGAACTCACCACGGCCGCAGAAGCCGCAGCTCTTGTCGCTGCCGGTGAACTGGCCAACGACGACCTGCTGAAGCCCGCTGCCGATCCTCAACATCGTCTCGATATGGCCCGGAACTCGGCCACCTGGATCGCCAGTCAGAATCTCGTAGCCGGTGATCCTGTTTTACTGGACAGCAACCCCGAAGGAGACATCCGACTGGGAAAACTGGTTCTGGATGAACACGAAGACAAGATCCGCTTCGAAGAAACAGCGAAACAGCCCGCAACCGCTGTTGTGACCAGCCTTCGAACTCGACGAACAAGCAACCCTGTCGGACTGTTTATTGCTGGAGTCACCGGCCATGCATCCGGGGATGTTGCCACCCGCGTCGAGGCCAGTGTCGACAACCGCGTGATCGGCCTGCGTCCGCTCGCTGGAATTCCGATCCCTGCCCTGCCGATTGCCATCTGGTTGAATGACCCCAGCGGTCAGCGACCCGACACATGGCGCAATCAGATCGAGGCCCGAAAGGGAGAGGACAAATTCGGCTATGACTGTCTGGGAAATGCTGTCACCAGTGGTGCCGACGGGATTCCCGAAATGACACTCCGCAGTCAGGCACGTGGCAGCAGTCTGAACATGAATACTGTCGTGGTCGATGTCGGTGCTGGCTTGAGCGACAAGGTCCTGGCCGCCCAGTTTGCACACGGCCTGACAACAGAAGATCTGGCAACCACGGGAGGGGAACTTTCCGTCTTCGACTCGTCGCCGCAGAAGATGCCTGCCTCAGGCGAGATTCGTCACGCCGACCGCGTTGCGATGGAGTCCATTGTTGGTGAGCCTCGCATCTGCCTGCTGTATTCAACCGCCTCTTCGGGGGTTTCCGGCGAAATCACACAAGCGACCTGTGTCCGAATGGTGGCTGTCCGAATTCTGTCAGTGAATGATCGTTCGGATGGCTCCTGCGAGTTTGTTGTCCAGCCCTGCATTATCAAGACGCGAACTGCAATCCTGGACGCCCCGTACCCGTACACCACTGACGGTGTCGTACCTGTCAGTCCTTATCTGACTTCATCATCGGCACCTGCAAGTGGACAAACGCCAGTCGCGGCAGGCCCGGCAGGTCGACCTCCACCAGTCGGCCGAACTTCGGGTCCGGGTGCTCGTCGATGACGACCATGT
>CAZSTW010000035.1:0-16760 GCA_964609845.1 uncultured Planctomycetaceae bacterium
GCAACACAGAGGCACAGAGAATCACAGAGGAAACGGCGGACTCAAACTCTGTGCTACTAACGTTTGGCTTCTTTGCTTGGCTCGAAGATTTTGGACCGCCAATTTGCTGCGTGTTTCGGTGTTTGCACGCATCGCGACCTCGATTGCAGTATGGCCCAGATGGGTTCACGTTTCGTCACCCGATCAGAAAGGCGACACAACCCCATTCGGGGTAGGATGTGGTCGATTCAGCAGACCCAGGGTAGCCGCAGTCTGCGGCAACCCTGGGCTATAAGACTCAACTCCTTTGGAGTAGCCGACGGATGGATTTCGTTCACAGCCTATCCGCAGGTCACACGTTTTGAATCGCAATACTCATGTCCAGCTTATCCGCTCCAACATACCGGCCGTCTCATCGGAGCCGTCTTTTACTCCAACGGAGTTACGTCCTATAGCCCAGGGTTGCGAGCAAAGCTCGCTACCCTGGGTACGTGGCATACGTCGATCTTCTACCCCAAAGGGGTTGCGTCACTTCCATAACTCGTTGATGACCGATGGAGTTACAGTTCCACAAGCGTGAAACCGGCACGCAGTCTCACGACGAGTGGGTTGCGGGCGAAGCCAGCGTCAGGCTCTCCGTGCCTCTGTGTTTCGAAGTCTTCGCCATTCAATATTTCCCCGAACACCTGTTACCTATGTCCATTGGTCTGACACCAACGATGCTCGTATCGCATAAAAACCGAATGGAATGGCGAGCTCGTTGGGCGCCTCTGGGCCTCTTGAAGAGGAGTACATTCGATCGGGATTGCACGACACACCCAACCCAACAAGGAACTCAGCCTCATGACAATCACGACGATCTGTTGTACAATCGGTCCTCAAATCATCTCACCGCGACAACGGTTTATTTAGTGAGGCACGGGCTGTCCGGCAGCTGAAATCAATTTTGGTTTCGTACGGCCCAGTGACCAGTGGCGATTGCCAAAGGAGGACTGTGTGATCACGGCAGAATACGGTGCGGAGGGTTCGACATACTGGCGCCGCGTGACTGTTGATCCAACGGCTGCCACGGTGACCTTCCACAACTGTCACTTCCCGAAACAGTTCTTTTCGTGGGGAAAGGATCCGGAATACACCTGCCGGATCTCGGATCTGCGAGGAGTTTGCTGGAACATGGAAGGCTGCGGAAATCGATGGCGCAAAGAGTCTGTACTGGAAGTGGTGACTCCCGCCGGTCGCGCCATTCTGCCCAAGTCGTCGGTGGGATTTGATGCGGTCTATGCAGCTCTCATCGCAGGGATTCCCAAAGAGGCCCGGCTATACTGGTACGAGTACCCGGCTGCTCAATCGCTCGTGGCTTTGCTTTTGATATTCCCCATCGGAATTGCGCTGACGATTCTCTGTGCCGTTCTCCTGGAACGGCAACTGATTTCGACGGCAGTGTTAGCGGGATTGTTCATCGTCCTTCTGCCGTTTGTGTTTCTTCGAGTTGTGTCAATCTGGATTGGCAAGCCGACGTTGCGGTGACTGAACATTCCAGCGTAGACGATCGCAAGACAGGATGGCCGGGCTGGACCAACGGGAAGCCCCGGTTGAATGTTAATGACATCGACAATGATCACAGTCTCGGCGTGTCGGCCGCGTAGGTCAGGCTGGGCCTGACGAAGTGACGTCAGGTGACGGCATTGTTCGCCATCCCGCAGGACCATTATACCCTGACTTCCAAGTGTCAGGCACAGCCTGACCTACGGGAGCACAAAACTCGCCACAGACGATTTGAATTCACCTCCGTGCCTCTGTGGCTCCGTGAGACAAATGAATTATCTGACACCCAATGTCGTCAGTACGGTATATACACCCAGATTCTTCCACTTAAAATCGCTATCGACAATCGGGCAAGTTGACCCACTCGACATATCATCATCGCCTGAAGGTGAAAGATGATTGGCAACGTTCTGCGCAAGTTCTAACAACAATTGTACGTGGAGTTCGCGGACGGGAGTCGTGCCACAATCGCGGAATACGGAAATTCCTGTCGGTAGGTGGGTGATTCTATAACTTCCTCCTTCGGAGACTCGCCAATGTTCAAATTTGAGTTCGTCGTCGTTAAATGGGGTCGTAAGCATGCAAGCACTTAGGTCCTGTGGCCCCTCTGGTATTCGCGTGCAGCCTTTTCAGCGGCATGGCGAGCGGCGCTCCCCGACGTGAACTCGACGTCGAAATATCCGCTATTATTTGAGCTATCGATCTCCTGGCCGGAAACAACGTCACTCACGGCCCACCACCACCGCGTTCCATCCATCCATTCTGCGCGCAGCAGAAGACCACACCACTCGGCAGTGCAATCATCATCGAGATCGCCCGTCCATTCAATTCGATTCACAACACTGGCCCATGAAATCGGGAAATTAATGAACATTCCAGCGTAGACGATCGCAAGACAGGATGGCCGGGCTGGACCAACGGGAAGCCCCGGTTGAATGTTAATGACATCGACAATGATCACAGTCTCGGCGTGTCGGCCGCGTAGGTCAGGCTGTGCCTGACGATGTTAGGTGACGGAATTGTTCGTCAAGCTACGGAACCATTACACCGTGACTTCCAAGAGTCAGGCACAGCCTGACCTACGGGGTCACACAACTCGCCGCTAACGATTTGACTTCAACTCTGTAGCTCCGTCAGACAAAGACTTTGAGAAGTTCGATTGTGCCGATTACCTGACACCTGACGTCGTCAGCTTGGTCGCTCCGACGGTCGCAACAGGAGCATTGCCTGCCGCCTGACTTGGCTTCTGCAGCAGCTTTGGCATGTCGAGTTTACCGAACCAGTCAAAGTTGAATTTCTCGGACTTTCTCAGGAACTGTTCCATCGTTTCCCCCTCGGCCAGACGGACAAATCCGGGGACGCTGCCGACCTGAGTCTGCCAGACATCCTTTCCTTGATAGACGAACTTCACACGGCTGTAGTAGTCGCGGACGTTGTAAGTTTCAGTACCGAGGCGACCAAATGTCCGGTACGAAATCTGACGTTGCTGCCCGACTTCTGTTTGCGCAATCAGGTCGATCGAACCGGATGGGCCAGCGTCAAAGCCTGCTTCCTTCAGGCGAGCAATCAATGCCTTTTCCACAAAATCCTTTCCGGCAGCGTCAACACCCGAAACGTCGACCTTCACAATCGTTCCGGGCTTCAGGACGAAAAAGTCAGGAGCTGACATCGCCTTCGCGAGGGCATCCTTGACGGATGCGGCGGGGAGTTGTGCACCGACCAGCGCTCCGGGTTTGTCTCCGTCGGTCATCACGAACCAGGTGACGCCGCCGAACTGCTGAGCGAACTCGGCTCCTTGATAGTCCCATAGCTTGACCTGATTCTCCAGGTCAATCAGATAACGATTCCCAAGCAGCACATGGTCATCACTCGGCCAGGTGATATTCCCGCCCACATGAATCCCCTGATATGGCATTTCTCGATAGAGTTCCCCGTTTGAGAAATCCCACACGAACAGGCGATCGAATGCGGCCAGACCGAGTCGCTTTTGTCCCGGGCTGAAAGCCAGTGCCGGGAACTGCACCTGCGGCGTTGTCACCATGGCAACAACTTCACCCGCAGCTACGTCGAGAATTCCGACTTCCTTACCGGTGGTAAACGCCAGCCACTTCTGGTCGGGACTGAGAGCGGGCTTGCTGCCACCCATCATATCCATACTGTAAATCGCCTTGAGATCCTCCAGATTCCACACGATCAGCTTGCCGCCGCCACTGACGGTGGCAATGCGATCATCGCCCAGAAACGATCCCCAGGCGACATCGCGATTTCCGCCCGTGGCAGCGCTGTAGGGAATCCAGCTCTTTCCCTTGGCAGAATCCTCTTCACCGACATTCCAGATCTCAACACGGTCCTGATTGCCGAAGCCAAAGTCGTCACGCTTCATCAGGACTTGCGAACCGTCGTTATGAATCGCCAGCGGGGCAAACTTACCTTCTTCCACCCCTTCGCCGGACATCTTTCCCGCCTCCAGATCACAGACAACCAGTCGTGATGTGGCACTCTGGGCCCCAGGCTTTTGCAGCGAGTACCCGATCATCGCGTATTTGCCATTGGGACTGGCAACGAGTCCTTTGGCTCCTTCGAAGAAATCCGCCTTCTTCGGGGTTGGGATGACGGCACTTTTGGAACGCAGGGGAGGTTCTGCCGGGACATCAAACTTCCAGGCTTTATCCGGTTGAGTCACGGCAACGACTTTGCCGTCATTGCGAGTGTTCGTCAGTTTGCTGGTACCGCCCGGTCGAGTCGTCTCTTTCGGCGTTGTTGTCGATGGCTTCGTTGTCGTTGATGGCTTGGTAGTGGTCGTCGAAGGTTTGGTTGTCGTTTCCTTCGGCTTCGTCTTGAAAGGCGTCTCTTCCTTCGACTTGAACGGATTTTCGGGAGCGTTCTTTTCCAGTTCAGCAATGAATTTCTGATCAGCCAGGCTCAGTTTCTTCAGGTCAATCTCCAGTTCGACTCCGTCCGCCTTCTGCAATGTGATCTTGCCGTTCTCGTTCGAAACAAACTTCGCCTGAACCTTGACCTTTCCTGTCAAATCCGTCCATGTCCGCAGATCTGCGGCAAACGTAGCGTTGGCCAGGCACAGGCCCATCGACCAGATAAGGACGAATAACGACCAGCGAGCAATATTCGTTGGAAACATGGAAAGAGACCTCTGCAGAATACCGGAGAAGTTGTCTTGAGAATGCAAAGACGCGACGACTTGAAGTGTGATTAAATCACCCGGCGTTCAGCGATGCAAGATGTCGGGGATTTGGTGCATTTTGAATGCTGAGCGAGAAGCAGGGTGGGACCAGCGACGCTTCGCCGCGCCGGCCCACCAATGCCCGACATTTTCTGATGGTGGGCGTACGCTCGAAGCGATATCAAGCACGACCTTGTCGCAGTCTCCAAGATCGTGGCACCCCACACCACCCCTACGCCACTGCGTGCCCGACTATTGAGGCATCGCGGCGATGATCTTTTCCCGAACGGTCTGCGGGTCGGCTCCTTTGACTTCGCGCATCACCTGGCCGATCAGGGCGCCGATCGCGTTCTGTTTGCCTGCCTTAAAATCGGCGATCGCCTTGGCGTTACGGCCGAGAACTGTCGCAATCGCGGCGTCGATCGCACCCGTGTCTTCGACGATCGCCAGGCCTTTGTCCGCGATGATTTCATCGACTCGGGCGGAACTCGGGACAATCGACGTTTCGTCAGATTCTGTTAGCAAAATCGAAAAAACTTCTCGCGCCGATTTGATCGTAATCTGTTTGCGATTGATCCGTTCCAGAATCGTTCCGAGGACGTCGGGCCGAATCGCGAATGCATTGATCGATTGCTGACGCTGTTTCATTTCGCGCAACACATCCTGCGTGATCCAGTTCGCAGCTTGCTTGCCATCTCCGCACGCCTTGGCGACGGTTTCGAAGTAGTCTGCGAATTCTCGTCCCTGATCGACGATTACTGCCGCGTCATACGGGGTTAACTGGTATTCCGTCAGGAATCGTTGTCGACGTGGGGCAGGGGGTTCGCACATTTCACTGCGAATTGCGGCCAGTTGTTCGTCGCTGATGATGACCGGGACAAGATCCGGATCCGGGAAATAGCGATAATCGGCCGCCTCTTCCTTTTCGCGCAAGACATACGTCACGCCACGATTCGGATCATAGCCGCGCGTTGCCTTGTGACCTCCCTTGTCCCCCAGCTTGATGCCAGACTGCTGGAACCAGTCCCATTGGCGCTGAACTTCAAACTCGATGGCCTGTTCGGTGAACCGGAAGCTGTTCAAGTTCTTGACTTCAACGATCGGCGTCGGAACTTTTGAACCATCCGGCTGGTGAATGTGCAGGTTGACGTTTGCGTCACACCGCAAGCTCCCTTCCTGCATGTTGCAGTCCGAGACTTCCAGATAGGTCAGCAACAGCTTCAGCTCTTCGAGGAATCGGCGAGCTTCTTCGGCAGAACGCAGGTCAGGTTCCGTGACAATTTCAACCAGGGGAGTACCGGCGCGGTTCAAGTCCACCATGCTGTCGCGGCCACGGCCCGACTCGTCATGCATATTCTTGCCAGCATCTTCTTCCATATGAGCCCGCAGGATACGCACGCGACGGATTGACTTGGCAGCAGGATCGTCGCCCGCGATTTCAACATCGACATGGCCATCGTGGCTGAACGGAAGGTCGAACTGGCTGATCTGATAACCCTTGGGAAGGTCCGGGTAGTAGTACTGCTTGCGATCCCACTTGGTGAAACGAGCGATCTGACAGTTCAATCCCAGTGCGGTTTTGACCGCCAGGTGATATCCCTTGCTGTTCAGGACCGGCAGCGCACCGGGCAGGCCCAGGCAGACGGGGCACGTCTGAACGTTCGGATTGTCTGGATTAAAAGCCGTTGAACAGCCGCAGAAAATCTTCGTTTGCGTCTGCAACTGCACATGAACTTCCAGACCAATGATCACGTCGTACGACATCCCGGCCATCTCCATATTCCAAGCTGAGGGCTGTGCCCCTCAATCCAATTCAAGTGTCTGCTTGCGAACAGCAACTGCCGCCCATTCGGATCACTCGCCAAAACTCCAATGCCGACCAGCTGTCAGCAACTACTTCACCTGTGCAGGGACTCGCGAGTGCCAGTCCGTTTCCCGTTCGTGCATTCGAGCAACCCGCAGCAATCGTTCTTCTTCAAAGGGGGCAGCCTGCAACTGCAAACCGATCGGCAATCCTGCTTGAGTGAATCCGCACGGGATCGAGATTCCCGGGATCCCTGCCAGGTTCGCACTGATCGTGTAAATGTCGGACAGATACATCGACAGCGGATCACTGGTTTTTTCTCCCAGTTTGAACGCTGCTGTCGGGGTTACTGGACCGGCAATCACGTCGACTCCCTGGAACGCCGCATCAAAGTCACTTCGAATCAGGCGGCGAACCTGCAGTGCCTTGGTGTAGTACTTGTCTGCGTAGCCTGCTGACAGAGCAAACACCCCCAGCATGATCCGGCGTTTGACTTCGTCGCCAAAGCCTTCCCCACGACTCGCTTCGTACATCTCAACCAGGCTTCCGAACTCCCCAGCCCGATGTCCGTAATGAACACCGTCGTAGCGAGCGAGGTTGCTGGAGGCTTCCGACGTGGCAATCAGATAGTACGTCGCGATCGCGTATTTCGAGTGCGGTAAGTGAACGTCTTTCAGTTCAGCCCCCAGACTCTTGTAAACATTTAAGGCATTCCGCACGGCCTGTTCGACTTCGGGGTCCAATCCTTCGGCGAAGTGTTCGACAGGAACACCGATTCGCAATCCGGCCAACGGCTGATCGACGGTGGCGCTGTAATTCGCTACCGGACGATTAACGCTGGTGGAATCACGCTCGTCGTGTCCGGAGATCGCTTCCAGCAACAGGGCAGCCCCCGCAACATCGGTTGCAAACGGCCCGATCTGATCGAGCGAGCTGGCATACGCAATCAGACCGTATCGGGAAACTCGACCATACGTCGGCTTCAACCCGACAATGCCACACAGGCCAGCGGGCTGGCGAATCGATCCGCCGGTGTCACTTCCCAGCGAAACTGGTGCCATCCGGGCCGCCACTGCCACTGCTGAACCGCTGCTGGAACCGCCGGGGATTCGTTCGGTATCCCAGGGATTCCGCGTCGGACCAACGGCAGAGTTTTCTCCCGACGAACCCATCGCGAATTCGTCCATATTCGTTCGGCCGATCAGTACCGCGCCCGCACGCTTCAGGTTGGTCACGACCGTCGCATCGTACGGAGGAATGAAGCCCTTAAGCATTTTGCTGGCACACGTCGCGGGTTGGCCCCGTTCGCAGATCACATCTTTGACAGCGACGGGCACCCCTGCCAATGGCCCAATGGCTTCGCCACTGGCACGCCTGGCATCAATTTCAGCCGCCTGTTTCAGGGCGTATTCCCGGTCGACGTGGACAAACGCACCCAATGTCGAATCCTGGGCCTGGATCGAATCCAGATAGGCAGTCGTCGTCTCGACACTGCGAATCTCGCCAGCCTGCAACTGACGAACGAGTGATGAAAGGGGCAGGGCGGTAATCTGAGAAGACACAAAAGACCTCATCGGCCATGAAAGTTCTGGGAATACAATATTGAAGCGGCGGGCATCTTATCCGGGACACGGAAATGATGCACGCGCACACCCAATCTGATGTATCCTGTCCGGGAGTTCGAATCGCCTACCTGGCTCGTGGATTCGCGTCGGTGAACGGGGGACGTTCAAAAGTCTGGCCATCGCCTGTCACACGTGGGTCGCCGACCTGCATCAGAGTACTCATCAGGCGCTGGGCGAGTTCCTGTTTGGTTTTTGCGTAGGCGGGATCATCCGCGACATTCTTGATCTGGTCAGGATCCTTGCTCAAATCAAAAAGTTCCTCGCCCGGTCGTTTCCCAAAGGCGTAGTTGTAGTGCCATTTCCATTCGGAGTCGTGGCGGTGAGCAATCAGCCAGGCCTTTGTCGGGCTGGCGTCCATGTCGGGAAAAGCTACGTGAGTATTGTTCGACAGAACATCGGCCGCCGGGGCTTTGGTGTCAGTCACTTCGTGAGGTCCACCCAGTGGCCAGCGATCGGGCTTGAAATTGCGAATATACAGAAAGTCCTTCGTGCGGAACGAACGTTGAGGGTAGGGGAGATTGTCATCGCGTGCCGCAGCGACGTGACGTTCCCGCCCCGTGATGACCCAGGTCCGCGTGGGATCGATCTGGCCGGACTTGTCAGACTTCAAGAGGGGAACGAGGCTGCGTCCATTCATTCCTTCCGGAAGGCGTGCTCCCCCGGCTTCTACAAACGTCGGGGCCAGATCCATCAGATTGACAAAATCGTCGACGACTCGCCCACCCGGTTGGCCAGGCCATGATGCAATCAAAGAGACTCCGACACCGAAGTCGTAGAGGTTACACTTCCCTCCGGGAAACCCTGGAGCACCGTGGTCGCCACTGATAACAATCAGCGTCCGATCCAGCTCACCCGCGTCTTCGAGTCGTTTCAAAAGGACGCCAATGGCGGCATCGTAGGCCTGGACTTCGCCAAGATAATCGGCGAAGTCTTCACGAATTTCGGGAACATCCGGCAGAAACTTGGGAAGCTTTCCCTTCAGTGAATCTGGATCGATCCCCCACAAAGCTTTTCCTGAGCCCTTCACCCACAACCGGTGAACATTGGTCGGGCCGAACCAGTAGCAGAACGGCTGTTGAGCGGGGCGAGCGGCCAGGAAGGCATCGAAGTTTCCTTTGACGTTGGCGTACATGCGCTGTCGAGCATCGTCGAGAGACACTCCCTCACCCACCAGTTTCGTGACGTTCTCTGAAAAATTATTGAAGGCTCCGCCCGCTTTTTCAAAAGCGAACTTTCCGGCACCGTACGGTGCATCACCAGGGGTTCCCGGACTCCAGACTTTATAGGTCTCGCCGATGTGGTAGCCGGCATCCTTCAGCAGTAATGGAAAGCTCGGTATCGAGGAATCCCATTGAGCCCCCTGCAGAATTGCACCGCGGCCCGTGTTGAAAAAGTATCGTCCGGACAGCAGGGCACTGCGGCAAGGAGTACACGACGGAGCGTTCACGTATGCTCTGCGAAACACGGCACCTCGCCGAGCCACCCGATCAATATTCGGAGTTTTTACGATCTGGCAAGGAGATGGTTGCGATTCGATCTCGCCGTAAATGCTGGCATAGCGTCCCCAGTCATCCGCGAAACAAAACAGAATGTTGGGGCGTTCGATCGTCTGAGCAAAGGTATTGCCCGAAAAGCATGAGAATGCCATCAAGGCCGCAATTGCCGATACGAAAAATCTTTTTAACAAAACCATAGTTGATCTCTTTCCAACTCTCAGCATCGCCCGTTTGACCCGTCACTGCTTTTGCGATTTCGTGGAATTGGGCGTCGGCATCACGGCACCAACGTCCTTTCTCCACGATTCCAGTTTCGCCGCAAGGTCATCCACTTTTGATGGCATCTTCGATGCCAGATTGTTCGTTTCGCTCAGATCGTCTCGCAGGTTAAACAATTCACGAGTACCGTCCTCATACCACTCGATCAACTTCCAATCTCCGTCTCGAACAGCACCTCCGGGAGCACCACCCTGATTCCCGTAATGGGGGTAATGCCAGAACAGTGGTCGATCCGAAAGATTCTCGCCCCGCAACAGGGGAACAAGACTTTTACCATCAACAGGATGGTCCAGGCGAGTTCCCGCCAGTTCCATGATTGTGGGATAAAGATCGTTGCTGATCATGGGAGTGTCACAAACACTGCCGGGTTTGGTCAGGCCCGGAGCACGAATGATCCAGGGGACACGGATTCCACCTTCGTACATCCAGCCTTTTCCTCCGCGGAGCGGCAGGTTGGACGTGGGGTGCCCTTCTGACGTGGAAAGGCCACCATTGTCGGAGGTGAAAATGACGACGGTGTTGTCGGCCAAACCGAGACGATCAAGAGCATCCAGAACTTTTCCGACTGCCTGATCCATTGCCTCGACCATTCCGGCGTACACGGCGTGGTCCTGGATCAATCGAACTTGCCGTTCACGTTCGCGTCCCCAGGCGGGCCCGTCGTGTTTCAATGACTTTGCTTTGGCTTCGTACTTCTGACGCAGATCTTCGCGAGACATCAGCGGAGTGTGTACCGAGTAGAAGCAGAAGTATGCCAGGAAAGGCCCCTGCCGATTCTGCTCCATGAATCGAACGGTCTCGGATGCCAGTCTGTCTGGCAGATGTTCACCCGGAGGACCATCGGCGAGGCGCGGGTTTCCGTACGGAGAGAAATACTTTTTTCCACCGTAAGGACCACCGCGATCGATTCCCCCCATGTTGATATCGAAGCCTTGAGATTCGGGCCAGAATCCTTCGGGCCCCAAGTGCCACTTTCCGGCGAAAAATGTGGCATATCCACTCTTTTTCGCCATTTCGGCAAACGTTGTTTCCTCGTGTGGAAGGCGTTCGCGATAAGGGGCGGGAAGCAATTTCGTCGGCCGGTTCCACTTGTCCGGTTGAGCCGCGCCAATGTAGTCGGTGATACCAATCCGTTGGGGATACTTCCCGCTGATCAGACTCGCTCGCGTTGGCGAGCAGACGGGGCAGGCCGCGTAGCCCGATGTGAACCGCATACCCGTCTCAGCGAGACGCTTCAAATTCGGTGTTTCGTAAAAGCAGGCCGGATTATTCGGGCTGATATCCATGTAGCCCAGATCGTCCACGACAAAACAGATGATATTCGGACTGCTTTTTCTGGTGGTATCGGCGGAATGTGCAAGATTCGCAGAACGACTGGATAACCAGCCTGCCAGAACGAGTCCGACGATGACAGACGATCGACTGAACATTTCGATTCCCACAAAGGTGCTATTTCCGAGGTGCCAATTTCACGGTCAGGTGGTCTATTTCGAATGAGATTTTGAGTGGCGAGAAGACCGCTTTGAGGAATTCATCAGCAGTCGCCTTTTCCAATTGCAGATCGATTGTCTGATCGAGGCTGATCCCGGCGGCCTCCAGTGCCGCAGCGTCATAGGCGAACACGACACTCGACTCTTCCAGCTTCGCCATCACAGCTCGGACGGGGACTCGCTGGAATTTCAACGTAAACGTTCGCTGTCGCAGCGGGGCAGGGCCCTTTTCCACGGGCTTTTTCGGCTTGTTTGGACTCAGCAGCAACGCGATCGCTTCATGGTCTTCGGTCGTCCCCTTGACGATAATTTCCGTCCCTTCCAGGCGGACATCCAGATTCGGGAATTCCTCCTGAATAGACTTCAAAGCGTCTGCGGCCTTGGATTTGAACCTCGGACGCCGTTCGATGACCACTGTTTGGGGGATCGGTACCAGTTCGATCCCTTTGCCGCCGTCTGTCCACGAAAACGTCAGGTCGAACTGAATCAGGATGATCGAGAGAGCTTCGGCGGCCGTGGCACTCGGAAGGCGGCATCCCGCCCAAAGGTCATAGGGAACCAGATCCTCACCCTGAATCTTCAACTGAAACTGTTCCGCCACGCGCCGCAGAATGTCGCCCGGCGTTTCCAGATCCCTCCACGCAATCGGATACCGCCGACTCAGTTCCGTTCGCCGTTTCTCGGGAATCGGGGGCGATTTGGCCAACAGTTCGGCGGTTCGCAATTCAATCAGTGTCCGCAACTGGCGGACGGCGGCGGGGGGACCGACGTAAACCACGTTTTCGGGGATGCTGACTTCGGCCTGGACCTTGCGAGCGATCTCCTGAATTCCTTCCGTCAGCGACCGATTGACGATATCCAGCGGGACACGAACCGTGGGATCGATGCGACGATCCAGCAGAATTGCAACCCGGCGTTCTACCGAAAGTTTGTTCAGCAAATCCCGGAATTCCACATTTGTCCAGGTTCCCGAGGTGGCTTGGTCGAGTTCCGTGTGAAACCGGGCTCCCGTCAGAAAATCGACGGGGACGGGTTCGCGAGGGGCGGAACCAACCTGTCCCACGGAAAAGAGGGCAAAAAACAACCCGATAATTGTCACCATCGGCAAACCTGTCGGTCAGAAATGGACTGGCGCGGGCATCTCGTGGAATTGACTGCCCGCTGATGCTACCATTCAGACACTGTCAGTCCAATTCTCATCCGCCCGAGTTCCACGAAAGCACTTCAATCATGCTTGCGACTCATGCCGTCGGCATCGACCTGGGAACCACTTATTCGTGTATCGCCTATCTGAACGAACATGGCGAACCGATCACAATCCCGAACAAAGATGGAGAACTGTCGACGCCGTCGGTCGTTCTGTTCGACGACGACAACGTCATCGTCGGGACCGAGGCATTGCGGAATTCGATCCGGCATCCCGACCGTGTCGTCGTGCATGCCAAGCGGTACATGAACAATCCCGGGCATCGCTGGAAGATCGGCGGCAAAAGCTACTCGCCGATCGACATCAGTACGGTGATTCTGAAGTCCATGCTCGACAGTGCTCGCGAAAAAATCGGAGCAATCGACCGGGCTGTGATTACCGTCCCGGCACAGTTCAGCGACGTGCAGCGCCAGGCAACGGCCGAAGCCGGCAAACGGGCAGGGTTGAAGCAGGTCGACATCATCAACGAACCTGTCGCCGCAGCGCTCTGCTTCGTTCTGGGGACGGAAGGGATCTGGTTTACAGAACTGGCAACAGCCCAGACCATCATGGTCGTTGACCTTGGGGGTGGTACATTCGACCTGTCACTGGTTCGATACCAGAAGAACGAAGTTCGGGTCATCGCCAGCGGCGGCGACCTGCAACTCGGTGGTCTCGACTGGAACCGGGCGCTCGAAGTGGCGATTGCCAAGCAGTTCCAGAAGGAATTCGGCATCGACCCGATGAAGGAACGCGAAAACGCTCAGGCACTGGCACTGGAAGCCGAGCAGACCAAGCGCAGTCTTTCGGTGCGTCCGAAAGCAGCACTGACATGTGCGGCTGGCAACCAGCGGAAGACGTATCAGGTGGAACTGGAGCAGTTCGAACGCCTGACGCGTGATCTGGTCGATCGAATGGAAGTACTGACGCTGGACCTGCTCAAAGAAAACAGCATGGGATGGGCCAAAGTCGACGTCGTGCTGACGACGGGTGGCTCGTCGCGCATGCCGATGGTTCGGTCGCTGTTCAAGAAGCTCAGTGGTCGCACGCTGAATACGTCGCTGTCGCCCGACCAATCGATCGCACACGGGGCGACGTATTACGCCGGGATGTTGTTGACCAACAGCACCTTCGCGAAGTCGATCCTGAATCCGACCGCCGCTGCCCGACTGGCTCAGTTCAAACAACAAAGTGCAACAGCCCGTTCGCTGGGGGTCCTGATCCGCGATACGGAAACTCAGACCCGGATTCCGCACTACATTCTGCCAGCAAATACACCCCTGCCAGTTTCGGTCTCGCAGATCTACGGAACAGTATCGAAGAACCAGCGGCGCGTTCACTTGAGAATTGTCGAAAGCGGTACAGCTGCGGATTCGAAGTATGTCGAACTGGGGACATGCCAGGTCGACCCGCTGCCCGAGAATCTTCCCGAAGGAACCGAAATCGAAGTGACGATTTCGTACGATGAGCAGGCCCGAGTCCACGTCGAGGCGAAAGTTTTGAAGACAGGCCAGGTCGCCCACACCGAAATCGTCCGTCCCGAAAACCTGATTGTCAAAGCGCTCAGCGAAGGGACGGACGATGCCGAGGAGGCTGCCGAAGTTGCGGTGAAATCGACACCCGCTGTGAAGGCCACCCCCACAGCACGCCCAGTAACGAGTTCCAAAGACGCACCAATCGGCCTGGCCAAACCGGCAACTCCAGTTTCGGGAAGTGCGCCGTCGAAAATCTCTGCGGATGGCCCGATCAAGTTGAAGTCGTCTGCCCCCTCGTCACTCGGCCCGAAACCGATTCCGAAACCAGTGACGCCTGCCAAGCCGGGGCGTTCATCGGACATCGACGATTCCTCGCAGCCGGTCCCACTCTGCAACAAATGCGGAGAAGTTCTGGATGCTCGAGGGGTCTGTACTGCGTGCAAGGGAACGGCCGCGACGGGGAAGGGACCGGCACCAAAGCCCGTTCGTCCTGTCAGTTCGAGCAGTTCAGCAGGTAAATCGACGACCTCGAAATCGGGATCGATTCCCGTTCCGCCACTCCCGGACGATGATGACATCATCGAACTCGGATCGAAGCCTCAAACGCCTGTACGCAAGCCGGCGGGGGCTGCGGCCCCAGGATCAGGTCTGCCGAAACCAAAAGCAAAAGCGCCCCCGCTTCCTCCGATGGCAGGCCTGCAGAAGCCCGGAAGCACCAGTGGGGCACCAAAGCCGGGAGCCGCCAAGCCGGGTACAAAGCCAGACGCTTCCGGAAAGAAACCGTCGAAATCAAGCGATGATGGTGAAGACGAGTTTTGGAATGCAGTAGATTCGTAGGTGTAATTCTGCCGGATTTGCACCGGTTTTGACTTCCAATCGCCAAAGACGTTGTGTCTGATGGCTACTGTAACCTGCTTCTTCCTGGAGTCTTGCGAAGTTTTCCGACGAAAATCCTGCGCCGGCAGCCCGATTCGGGAATAATTCTACCTTCTGCCGAATCTTCCCTTTGTGATGAGGTCGCAATGGTGGACGGAACGCGCCTTCCAACAACGGACGAACTGATTGAGCAACATTCCGCGTTGCTCTATCGGTATGCGTACCGATTGTCAGGAAACGCGAGCGATGCGGAAGATCTGGTGCAGCAGACATACATGCTGGTTCACCAGCGTCTGCATCAACTGCGCGATACGAAAGCAGCCCGTGGCTGGCTGGTTTCGATCGTTCGCAACGTCTTCCTGAAATCGTTGCGACACCAACACGTTGGCAGATCGCTCGATGATATCGACGAACCGCAGGTTGAGGGAACATCCGAAACCCCGGTTCATCTCGAACGATTGCAGGAAGCGTTGCTGGAACTCTCGGAAGAGTTTCGGTCGCCTCTTGTGCTGTATTACTTTGAAGACTTCAGCTATCAGGAAATTGCGACTCAAATGGGCGTCCCGATCGGGACTGTCATGAGTCGCATTTCACGTGGCAAAGCGTATTTGAGAAAACGATTGACAGACGAGCCTGTGAAAGAGCAGGCAGCCAGTTCCGGAGTAGCCCGGCTGAAGGAACTGGCGTTAAAACATTAGTGGACTTCCGCTGCTGTGGCGGGAGCTTTGAGATCAATGTTGAGTTCACTGAGATTTCAGCCTGAATTCTTTTGTTTTTGTGTTACTGAACAGGACCGTTGCCATGGAATGCCGTGAGGCGCAGGCACAACTCGAATTCAATTCGCTCGGCAGGGAAGCTGCGAGTGGTCCTGATGTGCAGGCGGCACAGCGTCATCTGGCAGAATGTGAAACGTGTCATCAAGCGATGGATTTTCAGCAGCGATTTGATTCCGAAGTCGGCCGAGCGATGTCCGATATCCCGATTCCGGCAGGTTTGACGAACCGCTTGCGATCAGCCGTGACTACAGTGACGCCGCAATCGAGCCTTCAACGTACCGCTGGAACCCGCCACACATGGCGATGGGTCGCCAGCCTCACATTAGCTTTATTGCTTCCATTGTTAGGCTGGGCGTGGTTTGGAGCTCAGCCCGCAGGCTTGAACGAGACCAGCGTCCGTCAGATTGCTGAACTGGAACGGAATGGTTTGCCAGCAGATTCGCAAACGCCATTCACCGTTCCTGCAGGGTGGAATTCCTTACGAGAAATTCGTCTGGAGAGTTCCACTCATGTCGCTTTGATCGACGGAGTACATGTACCAGTACGAAGCTTTCTGGCCCGGGCTGATCGGGGACGGCAAAACATTTCCGGTTTTCTTCTGCGCCTGAACCGCAGGCAATGGCAATCCAGGCTTGAGGCAACGTCATTCTCGTCAGCCACGATCCAGTACGACACGTTTGGAACATGGGTTGTCTGGAGCGAGGGAGACACGGTATTCGTCTGCGTCATGCACGACGATGCTCATGCGATCCAACGGTTGCAGGATCTTATTGCGGGAAGCCGCGAAGTTTCATAGTGCGTGTCGCACTTCCGTGTCGCGTCGAAACATGGTTAGACGCTGTAGTTTGATGCCGCCACACTGAAATCAGATGCGGTCTCGTCCGTCGTCACCAGCAGAATTCCGAGGGCCGACGGGATGGAAGCCTGTCCTGCCGTGTCAGCTCAACCCACGAATCAAGTCTGGACGCACCAGAGATCGCCAGGCCATCCACTCCAGAGGAATGTTGCCTCGCACAATTGACATGAGCCACGACTCAATTCAAAATCG
>CAZSTW010000035.1:16892-39676 GCA_964609845.1 uncultured Planctomycetaceae bacterium
AATCAACTGCAATGAAGGAAGCACGAGAGTGGCAACGACCGAAACGACGACCTGCGCCAATCGCCTGAAGGTCCTCGCCGACGAAACTCGGCTGATGGTCGTCAAGCAGTTGATGAATGGCCCCAAACATGTCGGCGAAATCAATGCCGTCATGAACGTTGAATCGACCCTCCTTTCTCACCATCTCAAGGTCCTGCGAGAGGCTGGCCTGGTCCTGGCGCAGCGGGATGGGAAAGCGGTGTTGTATCGACTGGCACCGGGTGTCGGTGCCGCAGGTGACGATCGAGCGGTGAATCTGGGCTGCTGCGTCCTTTCATTCGAGGATCAGTGAGTTCCATGAGTCGAAGCTTTCATTCGCTTTCCGGCGTCTTCGTCATTATCTGCGCGTCTCTGGCAGGCTGCGATAACAGTTCGCCAGCGGTTACTTCGACGAAACCGACGGAAGTCGTACAGGTCACGATCACGGGAGCAAGCACACTGGCGCCGCTCGTGAGTGAGATTGCAAAGCGTTATGAAAAAGCACATCCAGGAACGCGAATCGACGTTCAATCGGGTGGGTCGTCGCGCGGAATCTCTGACACTCGCAGCGGTCTCGCCGAGATCGGCATGGTTTCTCGTGACTTGAAACCCGACGAAGTCGACCTGCAACGATTTCAAGTTGCGCGAGACGGGGTCAGCCTGATCGTCCATCGAGATAACCTGATCAAGTCGCTTTCCCGTGAGCAGATTATCGGCATCTACACGGGTGAAATTCGCAACTGGAAGGAAGTCGGTGGCGCGAATTCACCAATCACCGTCGTCAACAAGGCCGAAGGCCGTTCGACACTGGAAGTCTTCACGGGCTACTTCAAACTCGACACGAAAAAAATCCATGCTGACATTGTGATCGGTGACAACGAGCAAGGGGTTAAAACCGTTGCTGGCAATCCACTGGCGATCGGCTACGTCTCGATCGGTACAGCGGAATACGATCGCGAAAGTGGCATTCCGATTCGGCTGCTGCCTCTCGAAGGGATTGAAGCCTCTGTCAAGAACGTCGCGAACGGCTCATTTCCGATGTCGCGGACGTTGCACCTGGTGACAAAGTCCTCACCGACTGGGGCCGTCAAAGACATCATCGAATTCGCAACTTCGCCAAAAGTACACGATCTGGTGAGGGAGCTCTCGTTTGTTCCGATTGAATAGAGACAGATTGCTGACGGGACTCTTCAGCGGACTGGCAGCGATCGCAGGCCTGGTCGTCGTTATCATTGGCGTCTTCGTCACTGGCGAGGCAATTCCTGCGCTGACTCATATTGGGGGCAGCCGCTTTATCACCGACGGATCATGGCACCCGGCCGACGACGCGTCTGTCGGCCAGTTTCATGTGCTGCCGATTGTCATCGGTACAGTCCTGTCCTCAATCGCCGCCATTTTGCTGGCAGCTCCGCTGGGAGTTCTTTCAGCAGCGTTCTGTCAATTCTACGCCCCACCACGTTTCGCCCGGTGGTATCGCCTGATGATCGAATTGATGGCGGGGGTTCCTTCCGTTGTCTTCGGATTATGGGGGTTGGTCGTACTGGTCCCGGTCATTGCCCGAATTCATCCTCCTGGTCAAAGCCTTTTCACAGGTATCATCATTCTGGCACTAATGATTCTGCCAACCATCGCATTACTTTCTGACGCGGCGCTGGCGTCGGTTCCGCGAAGTTACTGGCAGGGAGCAGCAGCACTCGGGTTGTCACGAGCAACGACAACCATGTCAGTGATGATCCCCGCAGCGAGGTCAGGGCTGGTAACGGCCGTCTTGCTGGGGCTGGTTCGCGCGATTGGAGAAACCATGGCCGTGGTCATGGTCTGCGGAAATGTCGTCCGTATTCCTGCGGGCCCGTTCGATCCTGTTCGAACCCTGACTGCGACAATCGCACTGGAAATGGGCTACGCTCAAGGCGATCACCGAGCATCATTGTTTCTTTGTGGCATGATCCTGCTGATCCTGGTAGCCACACTTGTCACCATGATTGAAATTGTGAACCGGAGGCAGCGTCATGGCACGACGTGAGACCAGGTTCCAAAAGGCTTTTGATGCCTGTGTCTGGCTGGCACCGGTCCCGATTGCGGGCTTGTTTCTCTGGTTGCTGGGTGACCTCATCATTCGAGGAAGCGGGGCATTCTGGTTTGTAGACTCGGAGAATTCCTGGATCCAATCAGTCCTGGTGATTACAGAACACTTCATCCAATTTCTCACAACATCTCCCGAGCGGGCAGGGCGAGGGGGAGGAATTGGCCCGATCCTGGTTTCAACGGGATTGATCCTGAGTGTCTGCATTTCGGTCGCCCTGCCCATCAGTCTCGGCACTGCGATCCTGTTGAGTGAGTTCCTGGCAGAGCAAAATCGATTTGGTCGCATGGTCCGTCGCAGTCTTGATGTCCTGGCAGGCGTGCCGTCAATCGTTTTCGGACTGTTTGGAAATGCCTTCTTCTGCCGATTTCTGGGATTGCGGTTCTCGATCGCAGCGGGCGGACTGACCCTCGCCTGTATGGTCCTTCCACTTTTAATTCGCTCTGCAGAAGAAGGCTTCCGAGCCGTTCCAGAGTCTCAGCGACAGGCTGCAGCAGCTTTAGGATTTTCTCGCTGGTCGATGGTTTTCCGCATCGTCCTTCCGCAAGCGTCTCAAGGGATCGTCGCAGGCCTGATTCTTGGAATAGGCCGTGCCCTCGCAGAGACCGCAGCCCTGATTTTCACGAGTGGGTACGTTGATCGGATGCCGCGATCGCTGGGGGACTCCGGACGTTCGCTGTCAATCCACATTTACGATCTTTCGATGAATGTCCCTGGTGGAAATGCTAATGCCTACGCATCAGCGTTGGTGCTGGTGATGTGCCTCGTCGTGATCAATCTGTGTGCCCGTCAATTGGCGGAAAGCCTGCTTCGTCGGGAGGTTTCTCACGCCTGATGACGACATCACCTTCCGCAACAGTTCGGGACCGGTCGCCGCGAGCCACACCGACGATCACAACGAAGAACCTGACGATTCGATATGGCGACAAGGTTGCCCTTCGAGATGTCTCGTTGACATTTGAACCTGGTGCAATCACGTCAATCCTTGGCCCCTCGGGAAGTGGAAAGACAAGCTTATTGACAAGTCTGAATCGCTTGACGGACTTGATCCCGGATTGCCATGTCGAAGGCTCCATTCGCATCGAAGACCTGGAAACGTTGCGACAAGACACGGATGTTGTGGGGTTACGCCGTCGCGTCGGAATGATCTTTCAACGCCCCAACCTCTTTCCGATGTCCATTCGCCGCAATCTCGAACTTCCTTTGCGAGAACATGGACATCGAAACCAGACGTCGCTCCATGAGAAAATCGAACAGACCCTCGTTGAAGTCGGCTTATGGGCGGAGGTCAAAGATCGCCTGAACCGATCAGCGTTGACTCTTTCGGGAGGCCAGCAACAACGACTCTGCCTGGCACGTGCGCTGGTGCTTGAACCCGAAGTCCTGCTGCTGGATGAGCCGTGCAGCGCGCTTGACCCGATTTCAACAGGAGTCGTGGAAGAATTACTCATCGGGCTGCGTAGCCGATGCACGTTGATCGTCGTCACTCACAACCTGGCCCAAGCCCGCAGAATCTCTGACAGGTCGGCCTTACTCTGGTCTGAGGGGAATGGTGGCCGACTGATTGAAGCGGGTGAAACCCGGATGATGTTCGATTCGCCGCGTGAAACGATGACGGAAGCCTATCTGAAGGGGCAGGTCGGTTAGTCGCGGTGAATCGAACAGTAACGGCTCAGCGAGTCCAACTATTCCCCATAGGGATAGGCCGCCTTAAACCACTTTGAAACCCGCTTCGGATTCATCTGTTCGACCCATTTCACGACGGCTTCTGAGTTATGTTCAGCCGGATCATTAATCCACAGCAGCAGCAACATTTGATCGCGAGGTAGATTTCCCCGGAATTTTCCACTCGCGTCAAACTTCTTCAGACCTTCAACGATCCCCTCGAAGATATCGCGGCCATGCTCCTCAAACGAGTCCGGCTGATGTTCAAGCATTTCATCGATGATTGCTTCGTACCGGTACTTGTGGCCTGAATCTTCCCACGACCAATCCGCCGGAAACGCATTGAAAGTATCCTCGGTCCCCTCGATCGGACCGATGTCATCCAGGGTCGCCCCCATGATGTACGGTGAGACGGCATCATCCACCGAACAGAGAGCCAGTGCGACGATCGAGTCTTCACCGAACTCGGACGAGAAGCGAGCAAATGCCTCGGCTACGTCAGCAGCGACGGCATCAGCAAGGCGATTTGAATTCGACGATGATTTGCGAGAGAAAAGGCCCACACTATTCTCCGTTGCCACCACAACTTTGAAATTTGATCGAATGATTGGCGAGAAGATAAAAGCTAATCTCTGAAGGGGGTTCTAAATTCTGTTGGCCAGCCACAAATCTGTCAACTCCGATGCGAGTAATTTGCCCGCCGCAAAGGAGTCAGGCTGAAGGGACATCCGAAGAGATTCTCGCTTCGTTATCTGTTAAGGCTCGAATGTGTGCTACCAGTCCCTGCAGCCATCCGGCCTTCCAGGAACTGATCAGAACGGCGATCACAAACCAACCCAAGCCGATGGCAAACGACAGTGCTCCACCCCAGTTGCTGTCGTGGATCAGAAGAACGGTCGTGCGAACAGTAAGCTCGAGGGTCCCCAGAGAACCTGTCAGGTACGCCATCAGCCTGTAGACTTTCATTTGTGCAAGCACAGAGTACCCGATGGCGATACTTACCAGAATCACCCCGACGGCAGTCACCGACCACGCCGGTAGACCTTCACCTTTGGAAAGATGTGCGGCACCAATCGTTGCCACCATGGCAGCAATAATCAAAGGCGCGCCCACCTCTCGCAATAAGCGGGCGAATTCGTCGCGGAAGATTAATCCAACACACAGGACTGACGTCAGTAACAGCGATGCCGGGATGATAAGCGACAACAGACGGCTCTGAGATTTCAATTCGAAATAGGCCAGTGTCGACACCAGGATCAATCCGAAGAAAACTCGGGGTGATTGCCATTTCCGGAGACCGAGTGAGAGTTCCAGGATGGCGAGCAATGCCAGCGGCCACGACTGCGGGGCAGACGGTACGAAGAGATGAATCGTGCTGGAATCCACACGGGTTGCCATGGCGAGCATCAGCACAAGCCAGAATTCCGCCGACTTGACCCCGCGCATCATCGCGTGCAGGTAATAGACGATCGCCGCAAATAACGTCAGCCAGATCGGAGATCCCACCTCGTGAATCAATCGTGAGAGAAACTCGTCATAGGCTCCGGTCGAAGACGTCGATGGAAACGACAGAAAGAGACCGATGAGTGGAACAGACATGGCAAGACTGACAGGCCCATTCAACTTCGATACCAATCCGATTTCCAGCAGCAGAACGCCGATGGCGAGGACCAGTGGGACCAGGAAATAGGTTCCAAAAATCGAATCAAACGCCATGGATTCTGTGAGGGACGAGCCCAGTACGGCATCGAACGACAGCGTGAGAGAATACGCCCGAAAGCCAACGCACACTCCCAGAAACACAAACAGGGACCACGGGTACCAGGGCCACAACCATGGTGTCCCATTCTCACGGGTCAATTCTGGACCACGTCGAATTGCCGGTAACAATGTCAGCAGTACGAAGCTCGCGGCAACAGGAAACAGCAATACTCGCCAGCCAACAGTCACTGCCGACAATCGAACGCCGGGAACCACGAGCCAGAACGGGTACAGAAACAGCAAACAGAGCAGCAAGTGGTAGGGAATTCGGAACAGCCATGGCAACCTGATGCACAGGCCTCTCAACAGTAGCTCGGACAAGACCGCAGAAAATCCCAGTCCGGCCAACAACAGCCAGCGTCCCGTCTGGGGATCGCGCACGAGAGTCTCATCAAAGATCAGTGATAATTCGACAAACAACAGCAGAATCAGCAACAGGATCGATCGAGCATCGTCCCAGACGCGTCCGAATCGGACGATGACAAATCCAGTCGTCGCGAGAACAGCAATATATCCCGCTATCAATCCCAACAGCGGCCACGGGGCAAACGCGGCCCCGTTGTCCCGATGAAACCACTGAGCAGTTCCATGGATCACAAAACAGACACTCAGCAGGTAGAACGGATTCTCCGAACAGATCAGTCGTGGCAGACGGTTTAACACGGATGGTTGACGCACAACAGCTGTGCCAGGTTGCTCAGGCCCTTGAGGCCCCGTTAATGCAGGTACGACAGGATCGTTGGACATGGTTCAACCCCAGTCTCAAGGTTTTCCGCCAGATAGGAAACCAGCATCAGGACTGCCATCGATGCTCAACCCGTGCCAAAGCCAACAGGATTTGCAAAAGATGTCTTCCGCGTGAAATTGACCAGGATTCCAGGAGAACTGTCGAATTCGTCTCGTAAAGAATAGTCAGCAATTTTGCCTGCGTGCAGCAGAATACCGCAGCCATTAGCGACAGTACTCTGCTTCCTGGCAGAACACTTTCCGACAAGAATGAACTCAACAATGAGTACGAGATCGGAACTCACTCAGGCCATGTATCGTGGCCGGAAAACTTCCAGCAAGTCCGCCCGAGGACAAAAAACGGGCTGTTACCGGCTAAGCGAAGGGTCGATGTAGTTCGCATGTTCGCGATCCATTCGGAATCGGCTCATCCTGCCGATGTTGTTGATCTTCAGACTTTGAGGCATCTGTGGATAAGCCCATTCGCACCATCATGCAGCAGATGACGCGGGATGCAAAGCGGATCTATGATCGCATCGTGTTTGAAATGGTTCGCGGCGGAGCCGGATTTGGAGGATGGGAAGTTGCCGCAGTCCTCGAATCAGAATTTCGAGAAGCTACCCAACCAGTTCGACGGGCCGAATTGATCTCGGTCAAATGCGATTCGACGGCAGATGTTGCCGGAATCATGGATTTACTTGAGGCGATTGGCTGTCAGCGATTTCCGGCAGCCAACGTGACTTCGACGTATCTGGTCATTCGAAGGATCGCAAATCCCGTCAGTCCCACCAGCAACTACCGGACTGAACTACCCGAAGGTTCGCGAGTTGATTCCGGTGCGAGTATTCATCAGCCGTATCTCAATTACGACAATATTCAGGCAGATGAACGCGAAGCGATCAAAGATAGTTGTCGGGTGGCGCAGCGCAGCAATGCCCCCGGCCCCTGACTCCACGACTGTCGCACCGCGAAGGGCATACAGACTATCGCTGGAAATCACTTAGTGCGTGTCGCACTTCCGTGTCGCGTCGAAACATGGGTTAGACGCTGTCGTTTGATGCCCGCGGGATGCCACACTTAAGTGAGATGCGATCTAAGGATTCGGGCGCGCCCTCTACGCCGTCGCTCGACGTGGCTTCGACTTCCAGATCATGCCGTCATAGGCATAGTGCAGGAACGAAACCAGCAGCGTCATTAGAGCCCATGCATACGCTGAGGCGGTGTTGATCGCGAGATTGGTGACACCCAGCACGATCATGAAGACAACCAGGCCCAGTCCCGTTCGACTGAGTTGATATTTCCAGATCCCTGTCGTCCGCTTCTGAACGGACCAGTTCACAACGGCGAGATACTCGGTGGAATGAAAGATCGCTGCCCCCAGAAAGAGTGATTGCATTAACACCTGATCACCCATTCGGATCGCCAGAAGCTGTCCAACATACAGACTCACAACACTCAACAGGTACACCAGGCGTCCGCGTGATGACAACTGAAAATCACGGCACTCCCGTGCAATCACGATCAGCGCGGGAACGACCAGAAGTGGATCGAGCCAGTTCAGTCCCGGAAACATTCCCTGAAGATTGTGGAAGATCTGATTCTGACTGCTGACTGAAATCGCCTGGCGAAAGAAAGCCCATAGAACGAGCAGTCGTAACGCCGTTCGCTCAAAAACAATCTGTTGCTCGGTCATATCGGGTCGAGTTATTCGTCCGTAAATTCGAGCAATTCCCGCGTGTTGGGCGGCGAAATGCCAGGCATTCCAGGCGTAGTCGACCATCATCAACAGTATCAAGGAATTGGTCGCCTGCGGAGCAACGCTCGCAATCCCGACCAGCAGTAATGCACCTGCCACCAGCGACAGACCAAGCCCTCCATACCGAGCTGGTTCTTTCCAGAAACGCTCCGAGTCAAAGAAGACCATCACCAGAGTTATCCAGCGGTGTGGCGTGCTGAGAAAGTAGATCTGAAAGAGCGTGAGCGGGCCGATGACCGACGGGGTTCCCTGCAGCGACAACACGACGGCCAAAGGCCACCAGAGCACGTTGGCTACAAACAGCAGGTCAAACAGGGGTGACACCAGCCAGGACTTTGCTGGCGGAATGGAAGCGGTCGCAGCGGAAGGGACCGCAGCCCCTGGCTGAATGCTGATGCTCATTTCAAGCGGCTCCAGCCGACGTGGAAGGACCGGCAGAAATTGCCGTTTCAAGTGTTCAATAGAATCTATCGCCCATGCGCATGCGAGTTTTGACGGGGTTCGAGAATGTGCCCCGCAAAAGCCCGAAAAAAGTCGTGATCGACTGTCATCGCCGGACGAGTCGGCAGGATCGCGCAATCCGACAGTGTTGCTGCGATCTGGCGACATCCATTACCACAAAACCGGTTTTTGCGACGGCGGAAGCTACTTCGAGCCTTTGAAAATCTTCCGATCCAGGCGCGGTATGTACAAGGTCCAGTGCGAGGCACTATTCGTATCGTCCTGGATGGCCCGGGTGAATTCGTGCAACTTCGCGTCCAGATTATCCAGCAGATGCAGCGCCACGGCTTCGGGCGTCATTGGCAGGCGAGGGCTGCCAAATTCGTACTGTCCGTGATGACTGAGAATCATATGCTTCAGTCTTAGTGCGAGTTCTTCCGGGAATGCCTCGCCAGTCAATTCTTCGACCTGGCGGATCTTTTCGGAAAGCATTTCAACGCCAATCACCAGATGCCCCAGCAACTGTCCTTCGTCGGTATAGACAAACCCAGACTCAACCGACAGTTCGCGGGTCTTGCCCAAGTCATGCAGGAAGATGCCTGCCAGCAAAAGTTCTTCGTTCAATTCCACGTAGATTTCACAGATCTTGCGGGCAACTTTCAGGAGCGTCACCAGATGCTCAAGTAATCCACCGCGATAGGCGTGATGGGCCTTGACTCCTGCAGGCGTTTCACACAGCGACCGCATGATCGCGTCATCCAGCAGAAAACACTCCATCAGTGTTCGCAGGCTGGGATGCTCAAAGCCCAGCAGCAGCGTTCGAAGCTGGCCAAACAATTCTTCAATCTTCTGCGATGTCATCGACTCGAAATCAGCAGAATCAACACTTGAGAGTGGAACGATGTCGCAGTAGGTCAGGATCAGTTGCAGCGTCCCCTGAAACAGTTGCACCTTTCCTTTGACCCGAACAAATCCACCCGTCTGAATATGTGCGCAGGCTTCTTCGGTAACGTTCCACATTCGGCCGTTGATCAGTCCGGTTCGATCACGGAGATCGACAGAGAGATACAGCGCTGCATTCCGGTTGGCTCGCAGTTGCTTATCAGAAACCAGGAAGACCTCTTCGACGATATCACCGTCTTTAAGGTCAGTCACAAACCGGCGAGACATGGCAGGCAGTCCAAAGGGGAAGAAACGGCAAAGATGGCGATTCTAGGCGCGATGGCGGCAGGTCACAAGGAAGGGACGAAACACCATCTTCAGACTCCCCCGGTCAAACTCGCAAAAAGCATTACTGCAGTTCGGTTTGAGGCAGAATCGTATCCGTAGTCAATTCCTCCCGCCTCACCACCGCGATTTCTGCGACCTCTTCGTTTCCGCCGCTGCTTTTCCGGACTTCACTTCGTGATCGCCACGGCGCGTCGACATCACATCAGCAGTTCTTTAATGACGCGACCGTGAACATCCGTCAACCGCATATCGCGTCCTCCGAAGCGGTACGTCAGTCGCTCGTGCTGCAAACCCAGCTGATGAAGAATTGTGGCGTGAATGTCATGGATGTCGACGGGATCGCGGACAACGGCATTGCCGAATTCGTCGGTTTCGCCGTAGGTGATCCCTCCTTTGAATCCTCCACCTGCCATGAACAGGGAATATCCGTTCACGTGATGGTCACGTCCCGCAGTCGGGCTGACGGTCGGCGTATGCGGGGTACGTCCCATTTCGCCTGCCCAGAGAACAATCGTCTCGTCGAGCAGGCCTCGTTGTTCCAGGTCGATGATCAGAGCCGCGACAGACTGCTCCGTAATCCGAGCGTTCTTTTCGTGGAGTTGTTTCAGTTGACCATGTTGATCCCACGGCGAATTGTTGCCGTCAAAACTCGGACAGGTGATCTCCACAAATCGCACTCCCGATTCAACCAGACGGCGCGCTCGCAGTGCCTGCAGCGAATACAATTTCTGATGTTCGTCGCTGGAATCCAGCCCGTACAGCTTCTGAATATGTTCCGGCTCACGACTAATGTCCGCAATGTCGGGGACAGCACTCTGCATCAGAAATGCAGTCTCATAATTGGCGATTGCCCCTTCGATGGCTTTGGCGTCGGACGAGCGTGCTGCGAAGTCGGCATCCTGAGCTGCAAGGAGATCCAGTTTGCGTCTCTGAATTCGCCCTCCGTCTGTGGCGGCGATGTTATCGACGGGAACACCGTTGGGACGCAGCATCGTGGCTTGATAGCTGGCAGGCAAAAAAGAACTGCCAAAGTTTTCCAGGCCACCATTGGGAACCCAGTCGTTGTTCAGAACGACATATCCTGGCAGATTACGGTTCTCGGTCCCGAGACCATACGAAACCCACGCCCCCAAGCTCGGAGCCTGCCCGAGAATTCGCCCGGTATGCAGCAACAGATTCTGCTGGCCATGCAGAGGGAGTTCCCCCACCATCGACCGAACAACACAAAGGTGATCGGCGACGGCAGCGATGCGAGGGAACAGGTCACTGACCCATAAGCCACTCTCACCACGCTGGCGAAACTCCCAGGGACTCCCCAACCAGACGCGATTGGCGCTCGACTGTGATCGTTTCGTGACAGCGCTCTCACCGATCGGTTTCCCTTCGTGCTGTTTCAGCATCGGTTTGGGGTCGAAAGTGTCGACGTGACTGGGGCCACCATCCATAAAACAAAAAATGATGTTCCTGGCACGGGCCTGGTGATGCTGTGCGAACGAGTTTCCGGCGAGTGCCTGCAGGGCTAACCAGCCGAACCCGGCAGCGGACTGCTGCAGGAATCCACGCCGCGTCGGTGAGGGAATCAATCGTCCGGGACAGCCGCAGTCGTGAGTAGAATGGTTTTGCATCATGGAATGATCTTAACTGAAAATCGCTTCGAACTGTATTGCCTGACGTGCCTCGCAGATCCTTATCTGCCCCTGAATGACCTTGGTCGGACGGAAACATTCGCTGCGCCACAAAAGTATCAGGCAGAATTCTGTTTACCGGTAATACAAAAACTCCTTGGTGTTGAATAACGCGTGCGCCGCCCGTTGCCAGGCGATTTCATCCTTAAGAATATCCACTCCGGGAGTCCCTGCAAAATCGGCGACAGCCGCGACCCAGCGCTGCCGCTCGGTCATGCTCGGTTCACGACCGACCGCCTGCACAAACATTTCGCTCACACGATCCTCGACGTTGGAATGCTGCTGCTTCACCAGGTAACCAGCCCAATGCTTCGCCATCGCATGGACGAACGGATCATTCAACATGAGCAGCGCCTGTGTCGGGACGTTGGTGACGTCGCGCCGTCCCGTCGGAAGCTTTAACTCGGGCAGGTTAAAGTCGACGAGGAACTTTGGTGGAGCCATGATTGACATTTGCAGATAGATCGACCGACGTCCCTGTCCATCGAGCGGTCCGCTGAAAAGACGCTTTGCCCCGTCTTCGCTATGTCGGTTCGGCAGGATCGGACGTCCGTAGAGCAACGGGTCCAGGCGTCCTGAAACGGCCAACAGAGAATCCCGAATCGCTTCAGCCTCGAGCCTTCGCGTGGGATAGTGATGCAGCAGTCGGTTGCCAGGGTCGATCTGGCTGGCCTTGTCACTGACGAAGCCGGATTGTCGGAAGGTCTGGCTGAGAACCAGTCGCCGAATCAGTTTTCGCGTTGACCAGCCATCGCGGATGAACTCACGCGCCAGCCAGTCGAGCAATTCCGGATGAGAAGGGCGATCTCCCAGCCTGCCGAAATCATCGGGTGTTGCGACCAGTCCAGTACCGAACACCCACTGCCAGACTCGATTCACATAGACGCGTGCCGTCAGTGGATGCTCAGGGTCCAGTAACGACTCAGCCAGTTCCAGTCGTCCGCTTCCGCTGCTCGTGGCAACTCGGTTTTTGCCGGCAAACATCTGCAGGAAATCGGGTTGCGCCGGTTTTCCCAATACGTCCACGTTTCCCCGAACGTTCAAGGGATAATTCGCTCGAACCGTCTCTCGTTCATCCATGCTGTTCACAGTGCGCGGAAACGGGATCGCTCCTTCGATGGCACGATATTCTGTCAGCAATGCCTCGAGACGACTTCCGGCTGCGGGTTGATTGGGCAAGAGCTTCGCTGTGAGCAGCCAATCAAGGACAGCCCGATCACCCGGTTGTAGTTGGCCAGCACACCATCGCTGAACGGCCTCGTTCGCCCATCGGGCAACTCGATCCCAGACCGCTTCATTCGTTGCAGGGACATCACCATCGTACAACGAAACAAACGGATCGAGTTCATCCTGTGGAGTTCCGCCTGCATCATGAGTGACGATCCCCGTGATACCGACCCAGCTTCTTTTCTCGTAACCGAAGTCATTATTTTTCAGGCCCGGAGCCATCCCTGTGCGCGGCGGGAAATTGGGGTTCAGCGATGCCGTTGCAAATTCAACAGTCACCTGTTGAACGCCATTGATCAGTGCGGCATCGGCGAAAGATCTCCATTGCGGATCTGTGTTCGACAGAAACGAGACCGTTTCGTTCTGGAAGGAATGATCATCCATCACGAGGTAACCACCGAACTCGCCCCCCGCAACATTGATGCTGACGAACTTCCCCGGAACGACGTGTTCTGGAGGCATTCGCAGTGCCCCTGGCAATCGCGACGACAAGGCGTTTGTGTGGTACCCGCGAGGCAGAAATCGTGAGACAATCTGGCCGTCCAGAGCGACCAGCGGGGTCGCGTCGTCAACGTAGCCATGACGCATTCCTTCCCCTTCGATCACCCAGCCTGCGGGGATGGCGGGATCGCGGAAGTCCGTCAACATCTGGAACGCTGCGTTCGCCTGACGCCGCTGGTCTCGCGCTGTTTTCCATTCCTGCTGCAACTCTTTGAATGCCATCGCGGTATCTTGTTCACGCTGGGCGAGTCGAACGAGCGGATAGGAAACCTCCTGAATCTGTGGTTTCGCTTTAGTAAGATCCCCAAGTCCCATCCGAATGGCATCAGGTGTCAGTGCAACATTTCTCCAGAACGTGGCCAGTTCCGTTCGAATTTCAGTCCGCAATTGCTTTAAGCGACCGATCGCACCAGCGTTTCTATCAGGAGCATCAGCCACGCGAGAGGTCCAGCGAGGCGTCGTAAAGACGGCTGCGAGAGCGTAGTAGTCATGCTGGGAGACTGCTTCCAGTTTATGATCGTGGCATCGGGCACACGCGACCGTGGTTGCCAGAAATGCTTTTGAAAATGCGTCAATCTTGTTGTTGACCATCTCCTGATGGATTCCGTTGAACATCAGACTGCTACCGTGACGGTGTTCACCCATATGATAAAACATCGGTCCGATCAGGTTTTCGTGAGTCCCCGCGATCGGATGGATGCGTGAGCCTGGCAATAAGTCACCAGCCAGTTGTTCGCGAAGCAACTGGTCGAATCCTATGTCGTCGTTAAAGGCGCGAATCAGGTAATCACGATATTCATGAGAGCCCTTGGCAGGGTTGTCCCATTCATAACCGTAGGTGTCGGTATATCGGACGACATCCATCCAGTGCCGTGCCAGTCGCTCACCATAGTGAGGAGATGTCAACAAGCGATCGACATAGCGTTCGAAATCAGCATCCGTGTGTGAACGAGCGAACCCATGCACGTCGGTCGGGGCAGGGGGAAGGCCCGTCAGCACAAACGACAATCGCCTGAGCAACGTTTCTGCCTTCAGCCGGGACTCGTCCTGACTACCATCGGGATGCTGCTGGTCAATCAACGGCGCGGCGGGTGCCAGTCCCGCAGCATCAAGTTTCGAGCGGATAAACCGATCAACAGGTTCTTGATTCCAGATCGCATTTGAAACAGTGGGAGGCTCGAAGCGGCCCATCGGCTTTAAGCTCCACCAGTCGAGACGCGACTTGAATTCCGCCTCCCAGGTCGAATGGCCTTCCGCCGTCTCCTTTTGCGGTGTCAAGACTCGCGGGTCTTCTGCCCCCCGTTTGACCCATTCAGAAATCAACGCAATCTCCTCGACCGCCAGTCGCCGGTCGGGGGGCATCTTCAGGTCTTTTTCAACATGACTGATTGCCTTGATCAGCAGGCTGACCTCCGGCTTTCCCGGAACAATCGCCGGCCCCCCGGCGCCCCCCTTTTGCCAACCCGACTTTGAATCGAGAGCTAATCCCCCTTCGATTGACTTCCCATGTGAATGACACTCAAAGCAACGAGCCTTCAGAATCGGCTCAATCTTCTGCACAAAGAAGTCGTCGGCGCGGACAGATGCCGCCAGTAACAGAAGTGCGATGCCAATCGTCAGTATTTTCATGGCGTGTGCGTCCAGAATCGGTAGTGCTTCAACGCATTGACGATATCAAAGTGCGCTGCCGGAAACAGCCGCTTTTGCGACTTTTTGTCGAGAAGATTCGTTTGTCACCTGGCGGGGGTGGCCGGGACTGGAGCGTCTTCGCGAAGTCCCGGAATGTGCTCCACACGAAGACCGGGCCTTCCTTCGCAAAGCCTCAGTCCAGTCCCGGCCACCCGACGACTATCACCACGGGCTGCAGAGTTACTGGTCCGGTTAGAACATGATCACTGGGGTGAGTAAACCGCCTGATAATGGAACCACCCATCAGCCGGAACGCGCTAGCATCCGGTTCCGGATGACAACGGGTTACGTACATGGCCGGAAACCGGACGCTAGCGCGTTCCGGCTGATGGGTACTATGCATTCAATGTTTCGTAATTTTTCAGAGCTGCCCGGTCGGGTAGCTGGCTTGCTCCAAGCCGGGACAGACATTGGCAACACCGAGGTGCGGGCAAACGACGATTTGCGACACCTTCGCGTCGACCACAAATCCGACGCTGCCAAAAGTCGTCACCCGCGTTGCGTGGCGACCAGCGGTCGATTTCGTGTATAAGCGTTTGCCGATTGATGAAATCCTTCCCTTTAAGGTGTCACGATGAAACTGTCGATGTTTGCGCTGCTGGCCGTACTGTTGACGGAATCCGTGGCCTGTGCCGAAAACTGGCCCTGCTGGCGCGGGCCGCGTGGGGATGGGACCAGCCTGGAAACCAATCTGCCGCTCGAATGGGATGCGACAACCGGCAAGAACATCGTCTGGAAAGTTCCAGTTCCTTACGGTGGGCATTCTTCACCCGCTGTCTGGGGTGACACAATTTTCGTAACAGGAGCCGACGAAGCCAAACCGCGGCGGATGTTGATGGCATTCGACCGCAAGTCCGGCAAACTCTTGTGGGAAGTCGATGTCGAAGAGGCACCGCTGGAAAAGAAGCACAAGCTGAACAGTTGGGCGTCGGGAACTCCTGCAACAGACGGAAAACTCGTTTACGTCACATTCCTGGACGAAAAGGAAATGCTGGTTGCCGCCTATGATTTTGCCGGTAAACAGCAATGGAAGGTGAAGCCTGGCGTCTTTTCAAGCGTGCATGGATACTGCAGTTGTCCAGTCCTGTTCGAAGGAACTGTCATCGTTAACGGGGACCATGACGGCGACGCTTACATCGTTGCCCTGGATCGCGAAAAGGGAACAACTGTCTGGAAGACCCCGCGTGAAAATCGGACCCGCAGCTATTGCACTCCGATCATCCGAGACCTCGGCGGCCGGACGCAGATGATACTTTCCGGCAGCAAATGTGTCGCCAGCTATGATCCACGTACCGGAAAGCGGCACTGGATTCTGGACGGCCCGACCGAACAGTTCGTTGCATCGCCCGTCGAGAATAAGGGACTGATCTTCATCACGGGAGGATTTCCTGACAAGCACATTATCGCGATCGACCCGACGGGATCAGGCAAGATTACTGAATCGAGTCATGTGAAATGGCATCACTTGAACAAGGGAGTCTCATACGTCCCGTCGCCATTGGCTGCAGGAGACTTTTTCTATTGCGTGGCTGATGGCGGAATCGGCGGGTGTTACGATGCAGTGACGGGCGATATCAAATGGCAGGAACGACTCGGCCGCCACCACAGCGGTTCGCTGGTGGCCGCGGAAGGACGCGTCTACTTCCTGGACGACGACGGTATCACGCATGTGCTGAAGGTCGGACCGACGTTCGAAGTGCTTGCGACGAACAAGCTGGGCGAAGAGGCCTATTCCTCACCCGCCATCAGCCAGGGACAATTCCTGATTCGAGGCGAAAAGCATCTGTTCTGCATCGGCAAATAATTTCCTGGCGACAGATTCGCCCGCAACCCACTCGTGAAACGGCGTGTCGGTTTCATGCTGGTTGAACTGAACTCCATCGGTTGTCATTCAACGAGTGATGGAGGTGACGCAACCCCGTTTGGGGTAGAAGACCGTCGTATGTCACGCACCCAGGGTAGCGAGCCTTGCTCGCAACCCTGGGCTATAAGACTCAACTCCTTTGGAGTAGCTGACAGACGGATTTCGGTCGCAGCAGATCCGCAGTACATTTGTTTCGAATCGCCTTTTTCACGTCGAACTCATCCGCTCCAACAAACCGGTCGCCTCATAGGAACCGTCTTCTACTCCAAAGGAGTTACGTCTTATAGCCCAGGGTTGCGAGCAAAGCTCGCTACCCTGGGTCTGCTGACTACGACCGCCTCCTACCCCGAATGGGGTTGCGTCGCCTTTCCGATCAGGTGGCGGAGCGTGTGACCTCAGCAAATTCGCTGATCTTAGATATTCGCGCCAAGCAAAGAAGTCCAGCGCTTGTAGTACAGAGAGCGATCAGCCTTCAGCAAGGAAATATGCAGGACTCATCGCGCCAGCGTGCGTTCATTGGAAAGCACGCGAAGCGCGTCACGTTCCTTTCGAAACAACTCTGCCTCTTTGTCCAAGCCCCACTTCTGGCAGAAGTCGAACAGATTCTGTGCACGTTGAAGCGGATCAGCCTTACAGGTCCACCAGATCTTGGCCTGGCATTGGTGACAGAATTCCAGCGGCTGACGGTCACTTTCTTCACGACTTCGCGACCCATTCATACAGCATTCCCAGGTGGCACAGTGCGGAATGCCCAGCATATGTCCCGTTTCGTGAACCGCCGTCTTCAGCGTTCGTCTCAGGCATAATCGGAATTCCGCCTCGCCGGCCCGCGGATCTCCGTTGCGATGCAAGGACCAGACACCGACTCGATCCGTTAGCGATGCCTGCCCGAAGACCCAATTGAGGTCCCCAGGCCATAAGTCACCTGTCACGAGAGCAATTGTCGCAATCGCTTTGGGATCGCGCCGAGGTTTCAAGATGTCGAAAAGGATCCACGTTGTCAGAATCTGACACTCGCCCTTTCGCATTCGTTGTGCCGACTCAGGAATCTCTCCCATTTCCAGCGGATCAAGTTCCTGAACGGGAACTCCGAAAAATTGGCCCATGAACTCAACTGTTCGGTGAACGAGTTGCTGCTGAGTTTCATCAAATTCACCCAGCGGCTGGACGTCGATCTTTGAAAAATCGAGATGCAGTGGATGGTGTTGTTTTGCATGAACGTAATGTGCAAACAACTGCCCGCCTTCAGGGAAGTGTTCCAGCCAGTCTCCCGGCTGAATCGGGCGCTTCTTTTCATGAAGCGGTTCAATCGTCGCAATCGTCGTCACAATCGAGTCGTATTCAGACCCAAGCGTCATCGGAAACGCTTCGTCGTTGACGGTCAACCGCTCCCACAAAAGCCAGACCCGGCCCCCGATTCCCAGCAGGATCACAGCCACACAAAGTAGGATTCGGCCACGACTCATCATCCACCTCGTGCTATCTGCACATATCCAATCATCGAGTCTGTACGAAACTATCTCATTACCTCCGTGCCCTCGGTGATCTCCGCGTTTCAAAAGCATTTCTTCAAATGCACACAGCACTAAGGCTTCAACAAAAGTACCGTCTTCTCCGACGTCAACTTCAATCCAGAAATGCTGATCAACCCTTGACCATCGACTTTCCCCTGCCCCTTCGCTGTACCGAATTCCCATTGAAACGACTGGCCGGGTTGCAACTGAAAATTCTGCAGGCGACGGAGAGTGACTTCGGCTGTTGCTTCTTTGGGGATAGCAAACCGCGTCTGCAGGTCTTTTTCAGTCACGAGGTAAAGTGACATTTCCAGCTTGTCGGCGGTGTCACTGATATTCTTCCAGCGGAAGAACGCGTTCACCTGTCCTGCCGTCGTACTTTTCAGGTCGTCAGGCCATGGAAGCGTGGAATTACTGCTGGCATTCGTAAAGACCGGGTAGGCTTCGTTTTTCTTGACGCTTAACCAGTCGAACGAATCGATCAGGTCATTGACCTTCATGATCTGACTGGAATTATTGGCGTGCCCGAAAGGGCCCCAGTAAAAGAACAGTGGATACTTTCGTTCATTCATCGCAGCGACAAACCGATCGTGACCGACAGACCAACCGTCGTTCGGGGCAGAGTAATCAATGACGATCGGCGGATCAGGAAGTCTGACTCCGTCGGGAACTGATTTCGGAGGAAAATACATCCGATTCGAAACGTGTTCGATCCCGGCGGGAACGTTGGCTTTAATGGCGGCGAAGAGATCACCGTGACGCACGCCGATTCCCAGAGTTCCGCTGCCGCCCATCGAGTTTCCGCTCAGGTAGACGCGGTTGGGATCAATCTCATAATGCTTGATGGCCCACTTGACCGTATCGATGACTCGCTTCTCCACAGGAGTCAGGTCGCCGCCGGAATTCATCTTGATCAGCTTTTCGTCCTTGGCATGCATCCCACCCCACCACCAGTCACGTCCCTGGTGCTTGCGGCAATCGAGATACAACGCAAAATGATCGTCAGGGGAACGATAGATATCGTGATCGCCGACCGTCTTCGTGCAATTCACGCAGGAAGCGAAATCATGTCCTGCCGAATGCAGAACGACATACAGTGGAGCCTGAGTCCGCTTTTCCCTGGGATGAATGACGACAAATGTATCCTGCTGCCCGGACGCATACCCCCATTCCGGCTTTACGCCCGCTTCAAAGGTTTCCGTCGGTCGCCCGTTGATCATCGTATCCCGGGCGGCATCCTTTTTCGGAGACCATTCCTCTGCGGAAAGCGGCACCGAAACAACAACGAGCAGCGAGAACAGAATGGATTTCATCGGTACTTTCCCGGCGAGCGATTTGGAAATGGACATCCTGCGGGTCCACAGTGCCCGCATCGATGGTCACGGATCTTACTCCGACAGATGTACGTCTGTCGAAGGAACAGGGAGAGGGGACGCGGACTGCGCGGAATACACGGCTTAAGACTGGAAGAGAGAGGATGGCTTTCTGCGGCTCAACAAGGGGGGATCCTGGTACTCCCATCAATTCGGCGATTGACGACTCACCAGCGGTTGATGACAATGCAGCGCAGGGCATGTGATGTCGTTTTGGATGTGACTATCAGCCGGAACGTGCTGGCGTCCGGTTCTGACCGTGGGTTAGCCACACGCAGCTGATGGGCCATTCCGAAGTTTGCCCCGTGATGCAGCACTTGATCGTAATACAGGCTATTCTCGTTCGTCCGGTCCCGTTCAGGAGCACGAACCATGCGTTTTTTGACAATGACCGCTTTCGCCGTTGTCCTTCAGGCAACCTCATTTGTCACTGCGGCACAAATGACGGGTGAGTATCTGGAAGCTCGGACCTGTGACGTCTACACCGGACCTTGTTTTGCCAACGCTGAAATGGATCTGGCGGGCAAAGAAGCAGTAATGGCCTGGAAGGTCGTCAAAGGGACCTGGAATAACGTCAAGCTGGATGGCATGTCCGTCGCACTGGTTGCCGTCTCTGAAAAGACCATGGGATCCAGCCCCTATTTCAAAATGCGGGCGGGAAAAATTAATTCCGTCATCCTGGTCGATGAACGGGCGACGAGTACTCAACGAGATGCCCTGATTTCGTTCGTCAAAGAAACCGTTAAGGAACTGACTGCCAATATTCAAAAAGTGATCGCGGCGCCGATCGAACTGGTCAATGATCACGAAGCAGGGAAGGGGCGATTCACGGCTGGAAACCTGGCCAGGATTGAAACCCGCGCCTTGGGAAAAGGGGATTGCGTCTGTTCCAATGAACAGGTGTTCTATGATCCGCTGTCGCCTGTGAAGAATTCTCAACCGGCTCTGGCCAGCACATTGAGCTATACGGGCGAGGGATTTGATCGGACATGGACGACTCATGGCCAGCGCAGTGCATTTCTGGCAACGTTTCGAAGGTAATCGGCCACCTGCCGAATTGACTCTGGAGAATCATGATGAATCGGTTTTGTAGTGCGGTTGTCTGTCTGATTGCCATTTGGGCCGGGCCGGTCCTTGCCGCAGACGGAAAGCTGGCCCCCGTCGAAAAACTTCCAGCAGGCATCTCTGACAAAGTCGCCGCAACACTGAACGCCGCCGGACAGCAAGTCGTCATCGACGGCAAACCCGTCTGCACGCTCTGGCTGGCCAAAGAGATGGCCGTCAAACCCGATTTCAAAGCATCATTGTCAATCAAGTATCCACTCACCCAGGGCCAACTGGTCGGGGTTCTGGAAGTCGTCAAGAAATCAGAATTCACTGATTTTCGCGGCCAGGATGTGGCTGTCGGTGTCTATACACTCCGCTACGGACAGCAGCCCGTCGATGGAAACCATGTCGGAACCAGTGACCTGTCCGATTTCTTGCTGGCCATTCCGGCGAAGGCGGATGTGGATCCTGCTATCCCAGCGACGCCCCAGGACCTGTTTAAGCTGAGCGCCAAAACGGCGGGTTCCAACCATCCCGCCATTTATTCGCTGCTTCCGCCCAAAGGTGATGACAAGACACCATCGCTGTCGCATGAAAAGGAACTTTGGGTCATGCGACTGACCGCCGACGGCAAGTCACCCGCTGGAGCGGTCAAAGTCCCTCTGCGTCTGGTGATCGTTGGTGTCTCTGAGGGTTAAGTTTGTGCCCCCGCCTGTCATCCGTACAGCTTGGCGACGTAGTCTCCATAGCCGTTGAACTTCACGGTCGGGAATCGTTCGCGAGTTCCCAGCATCCACTCTTCCGCCTGGCTCCAGCGCGGATGAGGAACTTTGGGGTCAACGTTCGCTTCAAATCCGTACTCGCGTGGATTCACGACGTTCCAGAAAGTCTTCGGGGGCTGCGCCGTCAGCGTGATCTGAACAATCGACTTGATACTCTTGAAACCATACTTCCAGGGGAGAACGAGTCGCACGGGTGCACCGTGCTGTTTGGTGAGAGGCTCCCCATAGATCCCTGTCGCAAGAAATGTCAGCTCGTTCATCGCTTCTTCGATTGTCAGTCCCTCCGTGTACGGCCACGGAAACGATGAGTCAGACATGTTGGGGGCTTCTGTCGGACGATTAAAAGTCTCGAACTGTACGTACTTGGCCTCTGCTTCGGGTTCGACCAGTTTCAATAACTGGTGCAACTGAAATCCTGTCCAAGGGACGCACATCGCCCAGGTTTCAACACAGCGGTGCCGGTACGCTCGCTCTTCAAATGCAAACTTCTTGTAGAGTTCATCCAGGTCGAACGTCATCGGTTTCGCACAAAGCCCGCCAACTTTGACCTCCCACGGTGTGGGATGGAAGCGGTCTACGTGTTCATACGTCTGCTTACTCATCGAAAATTCATAGAAATTCGTGTAGATGGCAGCATCCTGCTGAACCGTTTCGTCCCGCCCGTACGTGAATTTCGGGTTGCGATCCGATGGGTAGATTTCCTTGGAGGCCTTCGTAATCGGAATCTCGGCCGCGGCCTTCAGCTTTTCTGTGTTCGGCTTATGTTCGCCGCAGCCGGGCAGAATGGAACTGCCGAGAATCCCTGCGGCACCGATTCCCAATGACGCCAGAAATTCGCGGCGGTGCTGCCCACGATTATGATAAATCCCTTCATCCGTCAGCTTGTGCAACGACGGATCCCATGGTTTACGGCTGATAAAGTTCATCGCGTCAGACCCCTCAATTGGAAATGAAGACGACGCAGTGTACCTGATTTCCCCGGATCGGTCAGTAGTAATTGAGCCGTCAGCGGTCAGGCTTCGGCGATCAGCAAAAGAGAGTCGATGTTCGTCGCAGGACGCCGTCAATTTACGGCAATGTTCGGCGCGTCTCCCGCCGAAACGCAGGACCGAAGGTCTCCTCATTCTTCTTTCTTCGCTTGAGGGGATAAATCGATGTCAGCAGGATTGGGATTTTGGGCAGAACGATGAGGGGCAGAATGATAGAAGAAAGGATTATCAACCTGATTCCTCATCATTCTGTCCCCCATCGTTCTGCCCGCACATCTTCTCTGAAATGCATGCTCCGATTCGGCGCAGACAGTCCTACATCTTCTTCCTTCGCGCCTTCGCGTCTTTGCGTGAGCCTCTCTTTCATTCCTTTATTGCCTCTTCCAGACACCAAAAACGTCAACTCGCAGATCTCCTGCTTCATCAACGGTGT
>CAZSTW010000035.1:39820-59362 GCA_964609845.1 uncultured Planctomycetaceae bacterium
AACGGTGTTTAAGCACATTTAAGCAAAGCAACAGACTCCATTTCACGAGCCAGTTCGCTAAGATCGATGACGGTCATTCACGAGAAAGGAATCCATGACAATCTCAACGCGCCTGGAACAGGCAATCACGCAGCTCCAGACCCGATACCAGCCACCTGATCGTTCCGCCGACACCGATCACAGCGGCTGGTCCCGATTCATTCGGACCTTGCTGGGAATTTCGACCTCTCACCCCGCCAGCGAAACTCTCAAGGATCTGCTCGTCGCATCCTCCATCGCGACCCCATCCGCCGCATCAGGGACATCGGCCGGGGAATTGGTTGAGGTCCTCAAGCCCATCCCACGAGGCCCCCAAAAAGCCTCCGTAGTGCGAGCCGTTGCAGCGTGGTGGTTGACGCAATTTGGCGATGAGCTTTCTCCAGAATGGTCAGCCAGCACTTCGATCTATCGTGAATCGTTGCGCCAGATCCGCGGACTCGGGCCCGCAACCGTTGACGAACTGTTACTGTTCGCCGCAGATTTGCCCATTTTCCCGATCGACAGAACGGCATTGCGAGTCGCCATCCGACACGGGTGGTTCGACTGGCCTATCGAAGACGAAGAAGCACAATCCTTCTTCACCAGCGGCCTCGATCGCTCCATCGAATTAATGAAAGACTTTTCGAGTCTGTTGTCAAAAGTCGGAGAGGACTTCTGCGGAAAAGAGCCTCACTGCGAAGGTTGCCCCCTTCAGTCAATGTTGCCAGCCAGTGGACCGCGGGAGTGTTGAGGTTACAGCTTTCAGCGGTCAGCGTTGAGGCGATCAGCAGGACGCCAGAAGCCCGCTTGATTGTTCTTCGTCTGCTGATCGCTGACAGCTGAAGGCTGATGCGAAAACTGGCAGCTCCCCGCCCGCACAACCGTTACCGTCGGAGTCTTCACCGCTAGACCGGCAAATTTCGCCGATTGTTACATTCTTCGCTGTCGACCCAAACCACCGAATTCCGATCACCAACTGTGAGTATAGATAACCTGGGAGGACGGTGCGGCCATGCGATACGATCGAATTGTGATTGGTGACGGAAATGATGCGGTTCGTGCTGCAGTCACGGCTTCAGCCGATTCACCACGGGTGGCGCTCGTTTCCAGCTCGGTCGAAACCTGGACACGGGTCAATAGCCCGTTGCTGCGTACGTCAGCCGAGCGACTGATCCGGTCTGGGGCGATCTCCGTTTCCGCCTTGCGAACGGATGTCTGCCGTGCTGTTCAGGCTCAAGTGGAACGTGATCGCGCGGAGCTCGGTCGACGGGGCGTTGAGGTCTTCACGGGTTTCGCTCGATTCATGTCGCCAAACTCGCTGGCGGTGACTCGATCAGGAAATGACTTCCTGGACCCGGTCATTATTTCCGGTCAGCAGATTGTCCTGGCGTGCGGAACCGAGCCGGCAAGACTCGGCGGGTTCCCGTTTGATGGGCAGATGATCCTGTCCCCGGATCAGATCCTTCAAGGAGACTCACTGCCGTCGTCGATGATCGTAGTGGGAGCGGGCCGGACCGGGCTGGATCATGCCATTGTCCTGGCAATGCTCGGTGTCGAAGTTACCGTCGTTGATGAACATTCCAACCTGTTCGAACTGTGCGGTGGATTGATTGGCGGGCCGTTGATCACGGCTCAATCACTGGATATCGCCCTGCGTCTGGGGGAAGAAGTGATTGGGATCGAACAACACCGTGATCGAGCAACCGTTTCAGTCCGCCTGGCGAGCGGGCGACAACTCTCGGCGGGTGCCGTCCTGGTCTGTGTTGGCAGAGTCGGACGTACCAGCGGACTCGATCTGGAACTGGCGGGGGTCGGATTGGACGAGCATGGGCGTGTCTGGTGCGATACGAATGGAACGACCTGGGTCCCTTCGATCAGCGCCGTTGGTGACGTTGTCGGATTTCGACCGACAGTTCTGGCCGGGTGATGTCGTCGTCTCTGGAAGTGTTCGTACCTACAGACATCGCACGAGATCGATGGCACGTTCCAGATCGTCTGGCAGAGGAGCAGTATACGTCTGCCACTCATGAGTGATGGGGTGTGCAAAGGAAATCTCAGTCGCGTGCAGCGCCTGGCGATCAATGTAAGGAGAAATCGGCAACGGGGCAGGGCGGCCAGGTTGTGGAAGTTCACGATCTGGCTTGAGCGCCCCCAGCATCCCATAGAATTCGTCGCCGACGATCGGATGTCCGATCGTCGACAGATGGACGCGAATCTGATGCAGGCGCCCCGTCCGTGGTCGGGCTCGAATGAGCGTATGCCGGGGAAAACGTTCGATCACTTCGTAATTTGTCTTGGACGATTTTGCATCCAGGGCATCCGCCTGACACGACATCAGTGCGCTGGCTCCCCCTCGCGCCCGGCCAATCGGCAGATCAATTGTCCCTTCGTCGGATTTCACGACGCCATCGACCAGCGCCGTATAAGATTTGGCGATCCGCTCACGCTGGAACTCGATCGAAAGTAACCTGTGCGATAGATGGTCCTTGGCTGTCGCCACCACACCGCTGGTATCACGATCAAGGCGATGCACGATGCCCGGCTTCTTCTGGCCGGGATAGTCGGATTTCAAGTCCAGGTAATGCTGCAGCGCATTGGTCAGTGTTCCCGAGGGATTTTTCCCCGACGGATGAATGATCAGCCCTGCAGGCTTATTGACGATCAGCAGCCATTCGTCTTCGAACACAATTCCGAAAGCAATTTCTTCCGCCGGCATCAGATTATCGGGTGGTTCCAGCAGTCGGACCGATACGGATTCTCCGGTAAATACCCGCTGATCGGGAGCCGCAACCAGACCATTGACGGTCACTTGTCCGGCTCGAACAAGTCGATGCAATCGCCAGGCGGTATAGCTGCGCAGATGCCGCGCGAGAAACGTATCAACCCGAGTCCCTGAAAGGTAGCCTTCGACAATCGCAGTCGCGGAATGCATTTTCACTGGCTTCAAAAACAGCTCTGTTCGGCGGCGGAATCCCAGATTTCTGGGTTCACGCCTCAAGGAAAGATTTTGAAGTTAGCAACTTACGGGCTGACTGCAATCCGCTACGGAAAGATTGTTGAATGTCGCGTCTGGGTGAAGGAGGGAAAACGAAGACGTTTCCCCATGCTTATCAAGAATGAGCAGCTATGCAGATGGCATTCAATCCCTCAACGAGGGAGCCAGATTGTCATCGCGCTCAATCGAAGAATCGCCAATCCCAAAGTTGCCAAGGTGCCGACGATTACTCTGGGAGCGTGGAGTTAGACCGCCCCATCTTGCTGCCCTCGCCAAATCATGCGGAACCAGCCCCCAACGCGGTTCTTTTTTGACGAATGAACTCGGCGTGATGAGGGATGTGGCCGGCAATCCTCTTCAGCAGTGTTGCCAGAGTCAGCGGGCCATCGTCGCTGTGGACGCCGACACGTGAAAACGCGGCTGCATCCAGCGTTTTCAGGTAACGCGTCACATGCCGGCGCACGGCTTCGATCATTGCCAGTTCTTCTTCGAGATCTCGCTTTAGATACGACAGTCTCGCGGCGAACTGATCGGGGTCGCCTCCAAACAATGTCGGCTCATCTTCTGCAACAACGCGCTTCATTCGATCGGCGTAGACCAGCTCAAAGTCGGCAATGTGACAGACGACCTCAAGCGGGCTCCATTTTCCAGGCATCGCCGCAGTCCGCACTTGCTCTGCCGTCAGTCCAGCCACGGACTGCCTCAGTTCGGCGGGGCCCTTGGCATACGCTTCGATCAAATTCTGAATGTCGGACATGGAAGTGGTCACGAGTCAGGTTCCTGAAATGAAGATACGTCGAACGGGGCGAAGATCCCTCCGTGCATCGTATCAGATTTGGTGGCAAAGGGATCGTGAGGCTCCCCAGCGGGCAATCCGCTTTTTCAGTGTAGGATGGGACAATGTTACCCACATTTTTGTCTCTCGGCATCGATTGCGTGGCACGGCCACACTGGCTACCCCTGAACCGGTTTAAACTGGAATGTGAACATGTGCGTGGGTGCCACGATCTTGGAGTCTTCGACAAGGTCGTGCTAAATTTGGTTACCCTTCCATCTCGCAACTGATCTTCGCCGTCTCCGGGATTTTTCTTAATTCTCAATGATCCATCGAAGACACGGCCTTGTCGCAGACTCCAAGACCGTGGCACCCATCCCTTCCGTTGCAAATCTTAGTTTCCACACAGATTCTTCCTCGCAGCTTTCGGGACGCCGAGTGCGCCACCGCTTCCTGTCGTGGTGGACACATGACGCGAAGCGAGCACATCACAAGAGTAGGGTGGGACAAGCTCCCTTCGAGCGCCGGCCCACCATTTTCAAAACGTTGACAAATGATGGTGGGCCGGCGCGGCGAAGCGCCGCTGGTCCCACCCTACGTCCAGATCAGCCTCAAAAAGGGGCTGGCCACTCGGATCGAGAGGGCCGGAGAGACTCAACGTGCGATGAGAATTCGATGTTGAAACGTGCATTCCGCTGCCGGTCTGGTTACAAATACGAAATCGAGGTTGGCGGAATCCTCGGGTGGCCCGTCCTTTGCTTTTTGAAGAGTCGACTGACAAACCTGATCACGAACGAACTGACCGCGGCACAGCGACAGAAATCCCTATGAACGCCTGGCTCGCTAATCATTTTTTCAATCCGACGTTCGTCGCCGGCGGCGCGTGCCTGATCGCCGCTCCGATCATTATCCATCTCATCAACCGCATGCGCTACAAGCGAGTCCGGTTTGCTGCGATGGAATTCCTGCTCGCCAGCCAGCAACGGAATCGACGCCGACTGCTTCTCGAACAACTGCTGCTTCTGCTGCTGCGAATCCTGATCGTCGCGGCCATCGTTCTGCTGATCTCACGGCTGATCCTCGATCCCTCCCAAATTTCGGTTTTCCGCGGAGCACGTTCTCACCATGTGGTGCTGCTGGACGACAGCCTGTCCATGCGAGACCGCTGGGGCGAAACCAGTTCATTCGCAGAATCACTGAAGATCGTCAATCGACTTGCCGCGGGCGGGGCAGATCAGCCGAATACTCAAAAGCTGACGCTGCTCAGACTGTCCCGGCCTGACCAGCCGATCCTTTCGGAACGCGAAGTGAATGAAGACTTCGTCACCGAACTCTCGACAAAGCTCGATCAGCAGGCGTTCCCCTGCACCCATCGTTCGCTTGATCTGGTGGCAGGTTTACAGGCCGTTCGCAAACTGCTGTCCGAAGAACGGGGAACCATCCAGCACCTGCACGTGATTTCGGACTTCCGCGAACGTGACTGGCAGGACCAGAAAGCCATTTCCGCCGCGATCGAAGAACTGACCTCGGCCGGTGTGTCGGTCAACCTGGTGCGAACAGTACCTGAGCAGCATTCGAACCTGGCAGTCTCCATTTTGTCGGGCGATATCCAGGTCGCCGCTGCCGATGTTCCCCTGCGATTGAAAATCGGTGTCAAGAATTCCGGACCACAGGTCGCCACCGATGTCCGACTGGCAATTTTTGACAATGACGAAAAAGTCCCTGCCAGCATTGTCTTTGAAAAGATTGATCCGCAGACAGAAGTGACCCACGAGGCCGACGTCCGTCTGACCACTTCGGGTCGGCATAAGCTGCGAGTCAGCATTGATGCTGATGCCGTGGTTGAAGACAACTCGCGATTCCTCGCAGTAGATGTTCCGAAAGCGGTCCCCATCCTGATCATCGACGGCAATCCGGGGGGTGAGGATGGATCGTACGTCTCGGAAGCACTGGCGGCCGATCCGAAGAGTACCGGGTTCGCACCAGTGATTGAGAATGTTGAATACCTGCGTCGTCGACCGCTCGATGGCTTCCGGGCCATCTATATGCTGAATGTTCCCGAGATCCCGCCCGATGGTCTGGATGCACTGGAACGCTATGTCTCTGCTGGTGGAGGCCTGGCCTGGTTCGCAGGTGATTCGCTGCGGCCCGCTCACTACACCGAGATGCTGTATCGAGATGGTCAGGGACTGTTTCCAGTACCGCTGGAAACGTCAACGCGAGAACTGTTCGCAGACCCGACAAATCCGGGGACGGACCTGCAGGTCATTGACCATCCCATCTTCCGACTGTTCTCGCTCGATCCGACATACCTGCAACCGATTCGCATCGAAAAATACTTCCCCGCCACGAAAGAATGGGCAAAGGATGATCAGGTGCGCAAGGATCGTGTCAGAACGCTGGCAACGCTGCGCAGCGGTGATCCCCTGGTGCTGGAACACAAGTTCGGAAACGGTCAGGTCGTTACAGTCCTGACAACGGCATCGCCGGAATGGAATAACTGGCCGACCGATTACAGTTACGTCGTAATGCAACTGGAACTCGTCAAGCGAATCGCTCGATCAGACCGAAGTCCAGAAACGCGTCAGGTTGGCGAAGCAATTCAATTGTCACTCAATCCCGCCGACTACATGGACACGGTTGAGATCGTGGCTCCAGGTCGAGAAGGCGAGCGAACCACTCGGCTGCAGGCAGCCCCGGAGCAGGTTGTCGCGACAGCACCTGCCACTGCAAAGCCCGGTCCGATGAAACTGGTCACATCGTTCAGTGACACCGATGATCCCGGGATCTACACGATCCGGCTGAAGGGACAGAATCAGGTGGCAGAAGAGCGATTGATGACGTTCAACGTGTCACCGCGTGAAAGTGATTTGAAGCTTGCCGCAACTTCGGACATCCGAAAGCGGCTGAATGGAAATGACAAGGTTACGATTCAGGAGTTTGGCCAACTGGACTGGGTCCAGGGGAAAGAAGCGGGATCCGAAATCCGCCAATGGTTGCTTTGGACCCTGCTGTTCCTGATGATCGCTGAACAGGCACTGGCCTATCGGCTGAGTTACCACCGCACCACAACAGCAGCCCAACCGGCGGCACGCGGCCGCCGGGGCGAGTCTGCCCGACGAACTACAACAACTGCATGAACCCGAGCGCTCTATCACCACTGCTGTTTCTGGCAGCCGATGCCACGGCCACGCTCACTTCGCGCGAAATCGATCTGCCACAATCGGCCCTCGGCTGGATCATCCTGCTCGGGGGGAGTCTGCTGGTGTTTCTGTGGGTCGTCTGGTTGTATCTGCGCGACACTCATGAACTTTCGGCATGGTGGAAAGCCTGGCTGACCGCCTTGCGTCTGTCGGTTCTGGCCATTCTGCTGCTGATCGCACTGAATCCTTCAGACCGAACTCAGAAACAGGCATTCCGTCCGTCGCGAGTTGCAGTGGTTGTCGACACGTCACTCTCGATGCGACATCCGGCCGAAGCCCCTGATGGCGATGCATCACCTGCGGAAAAAGGTCCATCACGAGCCGAAGCGGTGAAACAACTGCTGGCCAGCTCACCATTGATTGAGCAACTGCGCAAGCAGCATGAAGTCAGCATCTTCACGTTTGATGAACGGCTGGATGGCCCTCATCGCGTTTTTCCGATGATTCAGGAAACGCCTGATAAGTCCGATAAAACGGCCGACATGGCTCAATCACAAAAGCCCCGCGAAACACCCCTCGACTGGGACGAAACCCTGCGTCCTCGTGGTGTTGAAACCAGATTGGGAGAAAGTCTGGCCGAACTGATTCGCCAGGCTGCAGGACGCACATTGTCGGGCGTCGTGATCGTCTCGGACGGGGGCTCAAATGCAGGGGTCGACACGATTACGGCTCATGATCGCGCTGTCGCCACACGAACTCGCCTGATCACGGTTGGAACGGGAACCACACAGCAGCCGGTCAATCTTGCCATTGCCGAGGTGGCGGCTCCGACCGACGTTGCCATCAATGATCCCTATGAAATCAAGGTGTTTCTGCAGGGCCAGGGGCTGGCAGGTAAAGACGCAGAAGTCGAACTGCTGGCCCTGGGGGAAGGGGAAGAAGGAGACCCGACGCTGATTGAAAAAAAGACCGTCACGCTGCTTGAAGATGGTGTTCGTGCCGAAGTCAGCTTTCCTCGAACACCCACGCTGGCCGGCAAGACGACCTATACGCTTCGAGCAACGCCGGTTGTCCGCGTCACGGAATTCAATGTTCAAGACAACGTTCAAACACCCTCGGTCAAGGTTTTTGATCGTCCGACAAAAGTGCTCCTGGTTGCTGGTGGTCCAATGCGTGACTACCAGTTCGTCCGGAACCTGCTTTTCCGGCACAAGTCATTCGACGTTGATGTGGTGTTGCAATCAGGGGCTCCGGGAACCAGCCAGGAATCCGACAAGCTTCTGCTGACTTTTCCTGAGACGCGTGAACAGTTGTACGACTACGATGCCGTGATCGCGTTCGACCCTGACTGGAAAGCGATTCCTGCAGCGGCGATTCCGTTGCTTTACGACTGGGTGGCTGATGAATCGGGCGGATTGATCCTGGTCGCGGGCGACGTCAACACTCAGCAATTGGCGAGCGGAGGGCTGGATGAGGTCGATTATGAACTGAAACCGCTGCGAAATCTGTATCCAGTGATTCTCAGTTCGTTTTTTACCGCAGCACGATTCGATCAGGACTCCAGCCAGCCCTGGCCGATCGCATTTACGCCAGAAGGGCAGGGGGCCGGTTTCCTTCAATTGACCGACGACCCAGTCACGTCAGCCGCTCGCTGGAAAGAGTTCTCGGGCTTTTACCGCGCTTATCCGACTGGTGGTCACAAGGCCGCAGCCCGGATCTATGCCCGCTATTCCGACCCGCGTGCAGCGACAGAGCCACCGATCTTGATGGCGTCGCAAAACGTGGGACGCGGACAGTCGTTTTATCTGGGAAGCCCGGAAATGTGGCGACTGCGATCGGTGGGCGATGCCGACTACGATCGATTCTGGATCAAGCTGATCCGTGAGATTGCTCAGGGACGGACGAAGAAAGGGGTCAAGCGAGGATCCCTGCGACCAGAAAGCGAAAAGGTCACGCTTGGTCAGACGGTCCGGGTCTTTGCCAGGCTGCTGGATGCTCAGTTCGCACCGCTGGAAGCGGAAAGCGTCCCCTTTGAATTGTTCGACCCCACAGGTCGGCCGCTCACTCCGATCCGTCAGCTTCGACGCGAACAGTCGCAGCCGGGGGAATATGTCGGCGATTTTCGTGCAAGTCTGCCGGGAACCTACAAACTGGAGCTGCAACTGCCCGATTCCCGTGAACGCCTGAATGCGGAAGTTGTCGTGACGACACCCAAGCTCGAAGATGAGGACATCCGCCAGAATGTGCGGTTGCTGACAGAACTGGCTCGTGACACAGGGGGCCAGTATTTACCGCTCGAAAAAGCCGCTGCAGAAATTCCAACGTTATTGCCGAATCGCGGGGAACAGTTTTATATTCCAGAACGTCTCAGAACCTTGTGGGACCGGGATTGGGTGATGTATCTGCTGGTCGGTTTATTGTCCGTGGAATGGCTGACCCGCAAACTTTTGAAACTTGCATAACAGGTCTGGTACCTTTTCCCATGAACAATTCCCTTCCTGCTGAAGCAATCGATGTTCTGAACCGGCTGAAGTCCCGGATCAGACAGTATGTGTTGTTCGAGGGACTCGCATTGGTCGTGGTCCTGCTGGGGACGCTGTTCTGGGGCAGTTTCCTGGTGGACTGGTGCTACTTCCAACTCAGCCGACTTGAGCTGCCGCGCTGGTTTCGCGCGACGTTTCTGGTCCTTGGAATCGGGTCACTCGCGTTTGGACTGGTCGCCTGGGTGGCTCTGCGACTGCTCCGCTCGCTCCGTTCGAAAGCATTGGCGCTCGTCCTGGAACGCCGGTTTCCGGAACTCGATGACCGTTTGATCACAGCTGTGGAAGCGGCAGATGGAGGCGACCCGGATTCCAGCCCAATTACCGCTGCGATGCTTCGCCAGACGATCACCGATGCGGCTCGTGCTGCCAGTTCGCTGGATCTGAGTGGTGTTTTTGACAAGCGACCGATCCGGCGAGCCGTTGTGATTGCATCCGTGCTGGTGGCGTCGATTCTCGGACTGGCGGTCACGAACAGTGCTGCTATGGAGCGGTGGATTGCCGGTTACCTGAATTTGCGAGACGGCTATTGGCCGCGTGAAACGGAACTGATCGTACGGGTTGTCACGCAACCCGGGGACCGAGTCCGCGAGTTTGTCGATGGCAGGTTCAAACATGCCAAAGGGACGGACCTGACAATTCAAGTCGATGTCCGCGAAGGGAAAAAGGCTCCGTCTCAGGTTCGTCTCGATGCTCGCCTGGCAAATGGACGGGGCACAATTCGCGTGCTGCTGACCCGAGTTGGCGACGAACCGTTCCGACACACGCTTCCTGGTCTGCTGGACGATGCCGATCTGTGGGTGACAGGGGGGGACTACACGAATCCGACGGCCTATCACGTTCAAGTGGTTCAGCCACCCGATATCCAGCACATTGCGCTGCACTGCCTCTTTCCGGAATACACCGGTCTGAATCAGCGTATAGGTGGGGAAGTCGTCCGCACTCGTCAACAGGTGGACGGAGCTCAGATTTCCTTGCCACTGGCGACGGATTTCGTGCTGGACATTGCAGCCAACAAATCTCTGCAACATATTCGTATGGAAGGGGATGCGGGGCCGGAGCGATGGGAGATCGAATTGCACGCCGCAGGCAAATCCGATTCTGCGGTGATTCGCCTGAAATCGAGCGACGGCAAGCCTGAAATCGTCATTCCGCTCCCGGAAAACGTCGCCAAAGCGGCATGGTCGAGTCAGCATGATGTTGTTGCACTTCCGTTTGTGCTGGCTCCCGATGGCGCCACGCGATTGCCAAAACTCGTGCGTGACGCAGCCGAAAGCAAAACTCCACTCCTGTTTCCACTGCCGCTGCCGCCAGATTCGGCGATCCGGATTATCCTGGAAGACGCTGACGGGATCAGTGGAATTGCACCAACACGATTCACCATCAATGGCATCGTCGACCAGCCTCCGGTTGTGACGACTCAGTTGCGAGGAATTGGCTCGTCGATCACTCGCAAGGCACGAATCCCGGTGACAGGGACACTGGTCGATGATTACGGAGTCGTCTCATCCCGTTTTGAATATCGCGTTGACGATTCACAAGTCTGGCTGCCACGCAGTTTTCAGTCGCCCCCCACGGGAAACCGACGGGAATTCGAATTGAGTCGGACCGAGACCGAAAAGTTTGAGCGATTCGACGTTTTGCCGCTCGACCTTTCAATCGGTAAGCGATTGTCGCTGTCTGTATCAGCAACCGACGGGTGCACGGTCGCCGATGTCCGCCCGGTCGCTGCTGCTCCGGCGGGGAAAGGACCTGCAGAAGGCGAAGAATCAAAGCCCGAATCAACCGGCCCGGCTCATCAGGCACTGGGAATGAAGTACGTCTTCACGATCATTTCGGAAGAGGAATTACTGTCGAATCTGTACGCTCGCGAAATCAATATTCGCAAGCGGTTTGAGCAGATTATCACAGAATTGAAGCAGGCACGCGACGAGATCAAGGTTCAGCGAACCAAGGCAGATGACGCAGCAAAACTGAAAAAAGAAGGGGCGAAGCCCGACGCGGAAGGGCTCGTCTTGATCATTCAGGGACTGGCGGCCTGTGCGGACCGGTCTTTGCACACCATTCGCAAGAACGCCGTTGAAACTTCCGGAGTGGAATCGTCGTTCGTGGATATCCGTGAGGAATTGGTCAACAACGCAGCCGACACACCGCTGATGCTGGAACGGCTGGATGACCGAATCATCGCGCCATTGAGAAAAGTCAATCAGGGGGGATATCCAGCGACCGACGGTGCTCTGGGACTGTTCAAACTGGCTCTGGAAAAGAACACAGACCCGACCGGACCGATGGAGAGTGCGGCTGATGCACTGGATTCGATGATCAAGACGATGGAACAGATCCTGTCGGAAATGCGGGAACTCGCGAAATTCCATGAGGTTGTGGAACAATTGAAGTCCAACATCAAGGCCCAGCAGGAACTGTTGGAAGAGACAAAGCGAAAACGAAAAGAAAACGCTATCAAGGGGCTGCTGGAATAGTTGCCAAATTCCAGGTTTTCCAGTTTCGGATTTCATAATGCACGGTCGAGGATATACTGTACAGATCCTGTAATCTTGGAGGTCGAGCGATGAAATCTGCGGTCGCGATGTTCCGGGGACTGTTCAGTCTGTGTGCCATTGTCGGGCTGACGGCCATCAACCTGCCCGAAAGTACTGGCCAGGATTCGCCGAAACCTCCTGCCGCAACAGCACCTCCGGCGACACCAACTGCAAAACCTGCTGGCGAAAAACCCGCCGGTGCTGCTCCCGCAGCCGAAACGCCACCACTGGCCGCGACGCAAGACGCGATCACGATGCGGTACAAGCGGTTCGAGGATACGCTCAGCCAGCTTTCTGAATACCTGAAAAAATCCGACCCTCAACGTGCCGAATTGCTGACTCGGGCGTTCGGCAAGAGTCAGGAAGGTCAGGTCCAGGAACAGCTCAAACGGATCGCCGCGACCCTGAAAGATGACCGACTGGGCGATGCCATTGAACGCGAGGAAGAAGTTATCGCCCATATGCAGGCAGTTCTCGAACTGCTGATGAGCGAAGATCGACGCGACGAAATCGAAAAGGAACGCGCACGGATCAAGGATTTGATCAAGGACGTCGACCGGCTGATCTCGAAGCAGACGGACGCTCGTATTACGACCGAGCGTGGTGGTGATCCCAAGGATCTGGAACGAGATCAAAAGCAGGTCGCAGACGGCACTCAGAAGCTCGTCGACAAGATTGAAGGGCAGGACGCCAAGAAGAACGCCGACAAGCAGAAGTCTGGCAAAAACGACGGCGCAAAGAAGTCCGACCCGAAAGAGGGCGATTCCAAAGAGGACGACAAGAAAGATCCTCAGGACGGAGCAGACCCCAAAGATTCCGATGGGAAAGAGGCAAAACCGGGTGATCCCAAAGAGGGGAAAAATGGAAAGCCTTCTGACCCGAAAGAGGCTAAGCCGGGTGAATCTAAGCCAGGAGAATCAAAGCCGGGTGACCCCAAGGAAGGTGATCCGAAAGAAGGAAAACCAGGGGATCCAAAACCGGGCGACCCCAAAAAAGGCGACCCGAAGCAGGACGATCCCAAAGAAAAGAAGCCCGGCGAAGATAAACCGGGGGATCCGAAAGATTCCAAGCCTGGCGACCCCAAGGATTCCAAACCGTCGGACCCGAAGTCAGGCAAGCCAAAATCGGGCAAGCCACAGTCTGGAAAACCTCAGCAAGGGAAGCCACAGGAAGGTGAACAGCCCGATCAACCTGATCAGGACAGCCCTGACCAGAAACAGGGAGATCAGCAAAGCGACGATCAAAAGTCCGACAAGACTCCTGGCCGCGATGAAATCGAGAAGGCCAAGAAGCAGATGGACCGCGCCATTGAAGAGTTGAAAAAGAAGCAGAACAACAAGGCGTCGGACAGCCAGGACAAAGCCCTGGCAGATCTGCAGAAGGCCAAGGAAAAACTCGAAGAGATCCTGCGTCAGCTTCGCGAAGAAGAACGAGCGATGGTGCTGGCAGCTCTGGAAGCTCGCTTCCGTGACATGCTGCAACGCCAGGAAGCCGTCAATCTTGCCACACTGGCCATCCATACCGTCCCCGCAGACAAGCGTACCGACCGCCATCGTAATCGTTCCGTAGAACTGGCTCGCAACGAAGATGAAATCTCGCTGCTGGCGGCCAAGGCGCTGACACTGCTGCGCGAAGAAGGTTCGTCTGTCGCGTTTCCGGAAGCAGTCGAACAGATCCGCGATGATATGCTGACCGTCTCACGCCGACTGGAACGAGTCGATGTGGGTGAAATCACGCAGAACATCGAACAGGACATCGTCGAATCGCTGAAAGAGATCCTGGAAGCGTTGCAAAAAGAAATCGAAAAGATGAAGGATCAGAAGCAGCAACAGCAGCAGCAACAACAGCAACAGCAGCAGCAGCAACAGGACAAGCTGGTCGACAAACTCGCCGAACTGAAAATGTTGCGCAGCCTGCAGTACCGGGTCAATCGACGGACCAAGCAGATGGGACGACTCGTTGACGGAGAACAGGCACTGGACACTGATGTCGTCTCACAGCTTCGCGAACTGTCTGACCGACAATCGAAAATTCAGCGAGCGACTCACGATCTGGCAACGGGCAAAAACGAATAACGACAAGCGAACGATCAGCGGTCGATGGATGAGGACTCTTTCATGTGGACACCGTTAAAACTTCGAGGGATTCTTTTAAATCTCGGAGCGTTTGCATTGTCGGTCTCGCTGACCTCATCGGCCTGGGGTGCTAACGATGTCTACGCTCCTGCCAAGGCAGACGATGTCCGCAGTCAGGTGCTGACGTGGGCCGCGTCTCAGCCCAACGTGACTGATCAGCAGAAACAGGACCTGGCGGCTATCTGGAGTGCCGAGCCTGCGACAGAAGAGCCTGACAGACTGCTGGATCTGCTCGCCCGCTCGTTTGCCGCAGTCGATCCCGATGCTGCCAAACTGGTCTCCGCCTGCAACGGATCGGCATCAGTTCTGGTCCCGCCGGACGGGGCCTTTTTGAAGCAGCCGGGACGAGATGCTTTTCTGGTTGCCAACTTGGGTTTGTTTTACGGCCGCTATCTCGTGGAACGCCGAATGTTCGATGAAGCCGTCGAACAACTCAGTACCGTTGACCCGCGTCGAGTCGTCGATCCTGCCAGCCTTTTTTTCTTCAAAGCTGTCGCACATCAGGGACTGCTGGAGATCAAACCGGCGCTCAGCACAGTCGATCAACTGCTGAAGAACGTCGAACGAGTCCCCGTTCGTTATTCGGCGACGGCCACCCTGATGCAGGCTGATCTGCAAGCCCTGCAGGAAAAATCACTCGGTGAAGTGGCCCGTTTGATGAGTGATTCTGAACGGCGGCTGGACCTGGGTCGAGCCGGTGAAAAGGTGCAGGGTGTGCAGGAACGAATCATCAGTGAGCTGGATGAAATCATCAAGAAGATCGAACAGCAGCAGGGTGGCGGTGGCGGAGGAGGGGGTGGTGATGGAAGTGGACAGGGTCAATCGGGAGATCCTGCCAACGACAGCCGCGTCAAAGGTTCTGAAGCTCCGGGTGACGTCGACAAAAAGAAGTTCAAAAACGAAGGCCAGTGGGGCAATCTCCCTGAAAAGGATCAGGCAAAAGCCAAAAGCGACCTCAATCGCAATTTCCCATCACATTACAACCGTGCCGTTAATGAGTACTTCCGCAAGCAAAGCGAGCGCGTTGCCAAACAGAAATAGCTCTCGCCGGATCGAGCGGGTTTACACTTCAATGCATTCGTCGGCCTGATGCCGCGCAAGGATGATCGTTACGATGCCAGTCTGGCCAGTCTTGCTGATAGCTCTCGCGTCCGCCGCACCTCCCGCTGAAATCACGACACTGAGCGGCGAACAACAGGTCGGAAATCTGGAACGGATTTCCGACGAGGGGGCAGTTCTCAAAACACCAACGGGGATGTCCTCAATCGCTGCGGGTGAACTGTTAAAGATCCGACTGCCGGGAATCGAAGCCCCCGTCGCCGCAACCACACCGATGTTCGAAGTCGTACTCACGGACAACTCGACCTTGCGAGTTTCCGGGTTCAATTCGACCTCCACGGAAGCAATCCTGAAGCACCCTCAATTCGGCGAGGTCAAGCTGCCACTCAAGTCGGTACACAGTGTTCGCTTTGCCCAGGTCGATGCAAAGGTGGAAGCTGGCTGGAAGGAACTGCTGGCAAAACCCGCAACAAAAGATCAGGTCGCCGTCCGCAAGAATGATGTGATCGATCATCTGGATGGAGTCATCGGGCCGCTCGACGACAGCACACTCAAGTTTCAGCTCGACGGAGATGAAATCCCAGTGAAGCGAGAGCGCGTGTTTGGCTTGATTTACGCCAAGCGCGAAGTTGTCACAGCCAAGTCGGCCGCCGCAGTCGAACTGAACGCAGGTGACCGGCTGCTGGCTCGATCCGTTTCCTATGAAGCGGATGCCTGGAAGCTGAAGCTGGTGTCGGGCCTTGAACTGTCGGTCCCTGTGGGTGGAGTGCAATCTGTTGATTATACGCTGGGCAAGATTGAGTACCTGTCGAACCTGAAACCGCGCGATGTCAAGTATGTTCCGTTCTTCGACTTCGTCTGGGAATACCGTCGCGACCGTGGATTTGAAGGTCATCCGCTGACGTTTGGGACCCAGTCCGAAAAGAAGACTTACGCCAAAGGCCTGGCCATTCATTCGGCAACGAACCTCAAGTACCGGATCGGTGGAGATTATCGCCGATTTCAGGCCGTTATGGGACTTGATGACCATATCCCTGTCGGCAACGTCGATGTCACGATCAAGGGAGATGGCCGGACACTGTTTAAGGGTGGAGCCAAGGCAGGCCAGGCACCTCAGGTTTTGGATCTCGATGTGAACGGAGTCGTTGAGCTGGAAATCAATGTCGGGTATGGCGAGGATGAACTCGATATCGGCGACAGACTGCATCTGGCGGACGCGAAACTGGTGAAATGAGATTTGGTACATCGCGACTGAGATCATCAAGTGTCTCTGTGAGCAGGGCGTTAGCCTGCGGTCGAAACCGGACGCTAGCGCGTTCCGGCTGATGGGTCGAACTGGAAAAGCAAGTCGGGATGTGACTCGGTCGAATTGAGAACGGTCGAATTGAACCTGCAATGGGTATTGAAATGCTTCGAACTCGAATTCATCTCGTCCTGGCAATCGCGGCGCTGGGGTTCGCCAGCCTGTCCGATGGACGGCTTGATGCCGCGGAACAATCGGTTCTGCAGGCTCAGGCTCAACGAGTCGAAGTCGTTCAGAAAGTGGCCGCGACCGTCGTGGCGATCTTTTCCGCCGATGGGGGTGGAGGCGGCTCGGGCGTCCTGATCTCACCGGATGGTTATGCACTCTCAAATTTTCACGTCACGAGCGCCTGTGGCGACTTCATGAAATGCGGGCTGAACGATGGTCGTCTGTACGATGCCGTGATTGTTGGCATTGATCCAACCGGTGACGTGGCCCTCGTTAAGCTGCTCGGACGCGACGATTTTCCCTGTGCCACGCTGGGCGACAGCGACAAGCTGTCGGTCGGTGACTGGACGTACGCCATGGGAAATCCATTCTTGCTCGCAACCGATTTTCAGCCCACCGTCACGGCGGGGATCGTCAGTGGAATTCACCGGTACCAGTACCCCGCCGGGACCTTTCTGGAATATACCGATTGCATCCAGGTCGATACCTCCATCAACCCGGGCAACTCGGGGGGACCACTGTTCAATGCCGCAGGTGAACTGGTTGGCATCAACGGTCGAATTTCGGTGGAGAAGCGAGGTCGAGTCAACGTCGGGGCGGGGTATTCGATCTCGATCAACCAGATCAAGCACTTCATGGATCATCTGAAGGGTGGCCACGTTGTTGACCACGCGACCCTTGGCGCCACCGTCCGAACAGGCTCCGATCGTCAGGTCGTCGTCGACAGCATTCTAGATCTCTCGGCAGCCTATCGACGTGGCCTGCGTGAAGACGACGAAATCGTCTCATTTGCAGGCCGGCCGGTCGGCAGTGTGAATCAATTCAAAAATATCCTGGGGATCTATCCCAAGGGCTGGTCACTCCCCATCACGTTTCGACGTGATGGCAAGAAGCAGGATATCATCGTTGAACTGCGGGCATTGCATCGCGATTCCGAATTGAAACCGAAAGATGCTCCCAAAGGAAAACCAAAGCCTCCCCCGGATGAACTTCACAAGGGAGCCAAACTGCCCAAGGAGGAGCTTCCCGCTGAATACAAGAAGCTGTTTGTGAAGAAAACAGGATATGCCAACTACTACTTCAATCAGCAGGAGCAGCAGCGAGTACTGCATGGTTTGGAACCACTTCAAAGCTGGCGCGATGTTGCGGGCCGGTGGAAGCTGACGGGAAAGACGGGGCAGGGGGAAGACTTTGTGATGACCCTGACCGACAAAGGCTTGGGCCTGCAGTTGCCACTCCGTCCCGGCCTGCAGCCACTGGAAGGGGCCGATTTTATTGACGAACCCGCCGGAACGGGTGGACTGCTGGCCGCGATGTATCAATTCAAGCAACTGATCACCAAGGGGACGGGGGCGTTCACCGAATTCACCTACGTCGGCAGCCTGCCGCTCGATGGGCGTGGCCCCATGGTCGACGTCCTGCTCACGAAAAAAGGTGGTGTCGAATCGCTCTGGTTCTTCCGCAAGACCGATGGCCAGTTCGTCGGATTTAATTCAAAGCTTGGATCCGATGTTGACCCCTGCGAGATTCGATTCCTCGACTTCGGAATGTATTCGGGCAAGCGATTCCCCAGTCGATTTGTGGTGCGACATGCCGACGTCGATTTCGCCACGTTTGATGTTCTGACACTCGAAGTACTGACTTCTGAGCCGGACAAGAAGCCGGACGCCAACAGAAACTGAGTTCACCATGCATCGCCTGCTTCGGACCCGCCTGTTTCGAGTCTGCCTGATCGGAATTGTGACCGTACTGAATACGGCTGCATGGGGACAGTCGTCGGTTGAGTCCATTGCAGCAGTAGCCCCCAAAGTCGTGAAGATCTTCGGGGCCGGGGGTGGCGCGAAGCTGCATGCGTACGGATCCGGATTTCTGGTCTCTGCAAACGGTCACATCGTGACGGTCTCCAGTCACATCCTGGATGGTGACACCGTCAACGTCGTCCTGCATGACGGTCGGCGCTTCCCGGGGAAGGTCCTGGGGGTGGAGCCTCCACTGGATATGGCAGTCCTGAAGATCGAAGCCGAAGGGCTGCCGCATTTTGATCTGGCAGAAGCGGTCGCGGCTGCACCTGGTACTCGAGTCCTCGCATTCAGCAATGCGTTCAAAGTGGCAACGGGTGACGAGCAAGTCACCGTGATGCACGGTGTGATCTCTGCAAAAACAACATTGGCGGCACGGCGAGGTGCCTTTGAGTCACCCTACACGGGGCAGGTCTATGTCGTCGATGCAGTGACAAATAACTCGGGGGCTGCAGGAGGAGTGCTGACAACCTGGGATGGTCGATTGCTGGGAATGATCGGTAAAGAATTGCGGAACGCACAAACCAATACCTGGCTGAACTACGTGATGCCGATCAGCGAACTAAAAGAGACAATCACGCAGATCGTCACCGGCGATTTCTCATCGAAGAAGCGTCCAGACGACGAAGAGAGTCCGGGTAAGCCCCGGCCACGTCGTTACGAATCCCTGGACTTTGGCATCATCACGATCCCAGACGTATTGAATCGCACCCCCGCCTACATCGACAGAATTCTGCCAGGTTCGCAGGCAGAAAAGGTAGGACTGCTCCCCAACGATTTGATCCTGTTCGTAGGAGACAATCTCGTGCAGTCCTGCAAGCTTTTGAAAGAAGATCTCGGCCGCCTGGAAGCAAATGACACAGTGAAACTGGTCGTCCGACGGGGCGACACACTGGTCAGCGTCGAACTGATCGCCCCTCGCAAGGCCGAGTAGTCCATGTAGCCGAAGTCGTGAGACTTCGGATTCTCGGCACGAGCGCCGCTAATCAAATCGCGTCTCTGTTCGGCACGACTCTCCCGACCCCGCCTCTGTTCGGCGCGGGTCTCCCGACCCCGCCTCTGTTCGG
>CAZSTW010000036.1:0-50639 GCA_964609845.1 uncultured Planctomycetaceae bacterium
AGAACTGCCCACTCTAACGGACATCGATTTCCGTCTCGGGCAAATCGATAACCTTAACATCGTAAAATGCCCGCGATTGCGAAGTTGCACGTTGATGCAGATTGGGATTGAGAATCTGCGAATCGATTCCTGTTTACGCCTGGAAAATGTCACAGGCCTGTATGAATCCCGGTTCGGCAGGATGACGCTAAGTGACCTTCCGCAGTTAGAACGCATCGTGGTTCAGGAACGTTCATCCGTTCAAGAGCTGAATCTGAGCAGGCTGCCACGCCTGTCGTCGGCTTCATTCTGGCTTGGCGAGATTTCCACGCGTGCGTTGCAGGAGCTGATTGACGTTCCATCCATAACGGCACTTGATGTCAGCAGCACCAGCCTTGGTGATGATGCGGCAATCGTGATCAGCCGTATGGCAGGATTAGAGAAACTGTCTGCGAGCCCACACTTCACGCGACGCGGCCTTGAACATCTTCGCAACCTGCCGCACTTGAACGAACTCAACCTTTATCACCGAACGGAAGCGGACTGGTCGCAGGAGGAAGTGCCACGATTGTTACCGAACGTCCGATATTATTGTGTCTTCGAACATTTTTGAGGAGATTGCCTTTGATGCGGTCGAGAGGTGGCCCCGGTTGTCCGTCTGCGGGCTACCGGGGTGGCGCAACCAAAGGAAGTTTTGATCTGAATCGAGTTTGGTAAGAATTCTCTGCACCGCGGGGTGGGGTTGTCGCAGACACTTTACTGATCAGGTGAGTCATTCAGAAAAGCCCGTCCCAACCGCCTGATGCTGAAATGATCTGGATTTTGGATCGACACCCCTACGGTGAGACAGAATGGAAAGCGTGGCGTGATTTCCGCCAGCACCAACTCGCGCAGGCGTCGGGGTGCAAGTTGCTGTCTGCGTGCCGGGCCTCGAAATTCTAACTGGGGAATGTCGCTCGGTGGACGAATACAATATACTTTCGAACGTCAAACTGGGACAGATTCGCTACTCCGCTCGCTCGGGCCGTTTATGTCCGATCCTACACCTACACCATCACCGCAAACTCCAGATGCGACATTGATTTCGTCGCCCTTGGCCGAAGTACAGACGCACTCGTCGTTCTCTCCGCAGGAGCACACATCGTCTGGTGAGACCAAGGCGCCCGCACCTATTATCGCGGTTGTGGATGTTGGCAGTCAGCTTGGACCTTACAAACTAGTCGACAAGCTGGGTGAAGGAGGAATGGGGGCCGTCTACAAGGCACGGCACACGAAGCTCGGCAAGTTTGTGGCGATGAAGATTCTGCCGCAGCATGTCATGTCGCGATCCGATGCGCTGGCTCGATTTGAACGTGAGATGCTGGCGGTTGGGTCGCTCCATCATCCGAACATTGTGCAGGCGCATGATGCGGGTGAGTTTGGCGGGGTTCATTACCTGTCGATGGAGTACGTCGAAGGCCAGGACCTGCAGCAGTTTGTGAAGGCCAAGGGGCCGATGTCGGTGGTCAATGCGTGCAAGGCGATTCGTCAGGCGGCGCAGGGACTGGCGGCGGCTCACAAGCTGGGACTGGTCCATCGCGACATCAAGCCATCGAATCTGTTCGTCGCGAAGCAGTCGGGGCAGATCAAGATCCTCGACATGGGCCTGGCGCTGTTGTCTCAGGAAGAGGTTCCCGCCGCACTGACATCGACCGGCCAGTGCTTTGGCACTCCCGACTACATGGCCCCCGAACAATGGAGCGACGCGCATACCTGCGATGCTCGGGCCGACCTGTATTCGCTCGGCTGCACGCTGTTCTTTCTGCTGGTCGGTCATCCGCCGTATCACAGCGAGACGCATCGGACCGCCGCGAACAAGATGAAGGGACATGTGATCGATCCGATCCCGGACCTGCTCGCGGCGCGATCGGACATCCCCGACGAACTGAACACCATCTATCGCAAGCTGATGGCGAAGGACCCGCAGGACCGCTTCGCCTCGGCGGATCAATTGGCCGAGGCGCTGGCGCCGTTCACGCGACAAAGTAAACCTGCCCCGAGTAGCCCTCACGCTCCGCGTGAGGAAAGCCAGACAACCCTCGACACTTCCAAGCGTACCAACTCCGACGCAGCACCAACTCAAACGAGCGCATCTCTCGCCCCGGCCATCGTCTCACGGAGTGAGACGGCTACTTTGAGCGAATCGCCCGCCGATCAACTCGGCGCCACATCGACGTGGGCTGGCAGTTCAGACGCAGCCGCATCTCGTTCGACGGGCTCTTCGCAAGCCGAGGCGGGACCACAGGCCGCTAGCCCACGCCGACCAAACCGCAACCGGCTGTTCATTGCGGGCGGCGCGGCCGCCTGCGTGCTGCTGCTGGGTGTGATCATCATCACGATCACGAACAAAGACGGATCGAAAACAAAGATCGAAGTCCCCGGCGACGCCAAGGTCGAAATCACGACCAAGGGCGACGAAGCCTCAACAAATACCGGCTGGCACGGCTGGCCAGCGGATGCTCCCAAGCCAGCGATTGCGCCGTTCAACGCGGAGCAGGCGAAGCAGCATCAAGAGGCGTGGGCCAAGTACCTCAACGTCCCCGTCGAGTACACGAACAGCATCGGCATGAAGTTCCAGCTGATTCCCCCCGGCGAGTTCACGATGGGGATGACGAAGGAAGAGGCCGAGGCGGTGGCGGCGCTGTATCCAAACGATGAACACTGGAAGACAATGTCCATGAGTTCTGCCCCGGCTCATGAGGTGCGGCTAACCCAGCCGTTCTACTTGGGCACGTACGAGGTCACGCAGGAGCAGTACAAGAAAGTCGCCGGGGTCAATCCGTCCCATTTCTCGGCGACAGGGGAAGGCAAGGACTTGGTCAAGGACGAAGATCCCCGGCAACATCCGGTGGAAACGGTTACGTTCATCGATGCGGCGGAGTTCTGCATCAAGCTGAGCAAACAGGAGCAGTTCAAGCCGGTGTATTTCAGCTTGAACAACGTGATAACGCGGCTTCCTGGCGATGGCTATCGGTTGCCGACCGAGGCGGAATGGGAAAGCGCCTGCCGAGCGGGGACCAACACGACGTGGTTCCACGGCGAGCAGGAAAGCACGCTGGAAACCGTGGCTTGGTTCGGAGGCAACTCGGACGGCCGGACCCATGCCGTGGGACAATTAAAAGCCAACCCATTCGGCTTGTATGACGGGCATGGAAACGTTTGGGAGTGGTGTCAGGATTGGCATGACGAGCAGGCGTACCCCCAGAGGGGGCCCGGTCCCACTGAGGATCCCCAAGGTCCCGCCGCTGGGTCGGCTCGCGTGTTGCGGGGCGGCGTATGGAGTCACGACTCTGCCCACTGTCGGATTGCTTTTCGCAACGCGCACGGTGTTGGTCACCGTGACTACAATAATGGTTTTCGCGCCTCGCTATCCGTCGACGCTGTGCGTCAGGCATTAAAGGTGACCGGCCCGGCCATTCCTCAGTCGATGGGGAGCAATACTCGTAGCGGAAGTCGTGAAACTTCCGACGGTCCGCCATCGACAGCCCCATCCGACTCGGACCGAAGTCTCACGACTTCGGCTACGAAGACCGAGAAACTGCCAGCGACGTTCACCAACAGTCTCGGCATCGAGTTCGTAAAGGTGCCGAAGGGGACCGGCTGGCTCGGCGGCGGGGGCGGTAAGCCGGGCGAGCGGAAGGTCGAGTTCACCGACGACTTCTACCTCGGCAAGTACGAGGTCACGCAAGAAGAGTGGGAGAAAGTGACGGGCCTGAACCCGAGCTATTTCTCGCGAAATGGCAAAGGCAAGGACGCGGTGAAAGACATCTCCGACGCCGACCTAAGGCGGTTTCCGATCGAGAGCATATCGTGGGACGTCTGCCAACTCTTTATTGAACGGCTGAACAAGCAGGCGAAGGAAACCGGTTGGGTCTATCGCCTGCCAACGGCGGACGAATGGGAGTACGCCTGCAGAGGCGGCCCCGTAGACAGACTCGAGAGTGCTTTCGATTTCTACTTCGAGCAGCCGACTAACAAACTCTTACCGACCGCGAGCAACACGTCGCTTACAAAATTGGGGCGTACCAATCGGGTGGGGTCCTACTCCCCGAATTGTCTTGGACTCCATGATATGCACGGCAATGTAATCGAGCTGTGCCAAGACCGAGTTCAAGCCACAGATCCCAAACACCCACACTGGGTTCTTCGTCAAGGCGGCTGTTGGCAACACGGTGAAGCTGAGGCACGAGCAAGCAGCCGTCACTCAGTTGCACCGGACGATGCGGACTTGGGAGACATGAGTCTGCGCCTGGCCCGCGTACGCGTCGGGACGAAATCCGCCAAAGACCCCGACCGCGAAGTGGCCGAGTGGGTGCTGTCACTGCCGGGGGAAGGACAGCACGTCAATATCCTCTCCGAAAGGGGCGGTCTTCGTACCGTGAATCGCCTGCAAGACCTTCCAACGGAGGTGTTTGAGGTTCATGCCATCGGGATTGGATCTCTGGGCCGAAGCCGAATCACCGATCTGGATCTGGAACGGATTGGGAAGTGCAAATTCCTCCAATATCTCGGGTTGCACCTGGCGGACAACGGAGGCATAACGGATGCGGGGATTGAGGCTCTGAGCCATTCTGCAGCTGCGAAAAGCATTAAAGGGTTTGTCTTTGGTCACCTGGAAATCCTCGATGTTTCTGATGATTCTGTTGCTTCACTGAATCGATTCCAGAATCTAGAGACGCTGTCGATCAACGCACAATTTACTGACGCAGGACTGCAGAAACTCAACCTGCCCAAACTCAAGTCGCTGTGGTTCAGTGGTCCCAATGTCACAATCAATGGCTTCAACGGGCTGGGAACTCGGTCCTCCCAGATCACCGAGATCAGTTTGTTTGGACGAGCGTTCGGGCATCAGGATCTGAAGCCGCTGACACAATGGCCGCTGGCCGGTTTGAACTTGCAAGATGCTGCGATCTCCGATGCTGAAATTAAACCACTCTCGGAACTGCGCACCTTGCGTAGCCTCAATCTCAATGGGAATTCGATTCACGACGCAGGCGTCCAACAGCTTCTGTCACTAAAAGAGCTGGAGCATCTGGCACTGTATGCGACGCTGATTTCGGATGAATCCTGCTCTCTGTTGATCCAGTTGCCCAAGCTGAAAGACTTGGCATTGCATGGAACGAAAATCACAGACGCTGGACTGGCGTCGCTCGCGAAGATCAAGACGCTGGAACACTTGCTCATTCAGGACTGTCCTGGCATCACCGAACCCGCCGTTCGCAAGCTGCAGGCAGCGCTGCCGAAGTGCAAGATCGAGAGCGACTTCAAAGACCCCGACCGCGCTCTGGCTGAATGGGTGCTGTCGTTCCCGCAACCGAGTGCAGTCGGCATCAGTGTGGGTGAACGCGTCATCGAAGTGAATAACGCCTCCTCCCTGCCTCAAGAACAATTCCAAGTCGTGAATGTCGGTATCAATGTTCCAAGCGGTCGATCTGTTACTGATGCTGATTTCGAGCGATTTCGGCACGTAACAAAACTGGAAGGTATCACCGTGGGTTGCAACGGTGCCGTTTCTCCCATTTCAAGCCGCGCACTTGAATCCCTTTCAGAATCGGCCAGCGTGAACTCCATCTGGCGACTTAGCCTCATCCACGGTTCACACAGTATTGATGATGGCGCGATTCCACACCTGAATCGTTTAAAAAATCTCAGGATGCTGTCCCTCTGGGCACCAAAACTCACTGACGAAGGTCTCGCTCAACTGAACGCCCCCGAAGTTGATTTTTTGGAATTGGAAGGGTTGGGAGCCAACGGGCGGCCATTGACACTACACGGATTGAAGCCCGGGAAACTGACGGTGTTGCATCTTCTGAACTCAGGTGTCACCGATGAAGCGGCACCCGTCATCGCAGGAATACGTGGGCTCACCAAACTCAACTTGCAAGTCAACCGTTCGTTTTCTGATGTCGGTGCGAGACAATTGCTGACTGGACTTCCGTCGCTAGATTCCATCAGTTTGTCTTTCACAAGCGTTTCCGATGACATCTGTGCGGAAATTGCCAAGCATCCACGGCTGACGAATCTCAATTTAGGAAAGACGCAAATTGGTGATCGCGGACTTGAAGCATTGTCCACTTCGACTCGTCTCAAAGAACTATTGCTCGAAGGAGTGCCGATAACCGACACCGGCCTCGGATTCGTGGCAAAGCTCCCAGCACTTGAATACCTGGACGTGCACCATTGCAAGAACCTCACCGAAGCCGCCGTTCGCCAGCTGCAGATGGCACTCCCGAAGTGCAAGATCTATAGTGACTTCCCGAACGTCGTCGCAATTGACTTCGCCGCCGAACGCAAAGTGGCAGAGCGATTAATCAAATTGAAGAAGGGATATGTCGCTCTGGCGGATGACAAAGTGGGACTGGTGGAACTCAAGGAGTCATTGCCGCAGGGACCGTTCTACGTCCATACCGCTGTGTTCCCCAATGCGGATCTCACCGATGAGGATTTGACGGTGCTCGTCGGATGCCAGGGACTTGTGGAACTGAGCCTGTATCAGAACACCAAGCTCACTCCTGCTGCGCTACGCACCATCGGGACACTGCCGCGGCTCAAGGGTCTGAACCTCGAAGCAACCCAGTGTGCCCGCGATGGACTGGAGTTCATCGCGAATTACCCCGCGTTGGAAAATCTCCAGTTGCGCTCAATCGAAGGTGCGGCCGGTGGAGCCATGCGGACGTTGCCACCGTGTCCAAACTTGAAAGTCCTGTCGACGACGCACAACGTCGGAGAAGACGGCCTGGCACACATCGCCATTAGTTGCCCTGCGTTGGAATCTCTGGCCCTGAATAACCGCACCGTTTCTTCGATAGTGCCGCTGGCTCCGTTGCGGAAACTTCAGCATCTGCATTGCGTGGGAGCGCAGCTCACAGACGCTGGGATCACAGTCCTCGCGGAACTGCCTGACTTTCAACGGCTGTGGATCGACTCACCCGACCCCGCTTTGTGGAAGCGTCTGCTGCCGCTGAACGAGCGACTGAAGGAAATCGCGCTTCGTGAACAGTTCGCCAAAGCGGTGCCAGAGTCGATTGCCATTCGACACGTCACTGAGCTCAAGCAATTGGAAAGCGTTTCCATCGACGAGTGGATCGTTGTCGATGCGGAATCTCTCCAACAAATCGGCATGCTGCCTCAGCTCAGGACACTGGTGATTAAAGACACAATCCCACCAGGCCAACGTCAGACATTCCGCCAATACACAACGGACGACGTCGAAGCGTTGCGTCGTCAACGACCGGACGTGCATTTCCATATCGACGGCAAAGACTATCCGGCCACGAAAGCACCGTAGCCGAAGTCGTGAGACTTCGGGGCCTGCGATCGCGCAAAGTCCGAACTCTCACGAGTTCGGCTACAATTTTCGGCCGCTTTCGCAGCGTAGCCGAAGTCGTGAGACTTCGGATGAAGCGACATCACGCTCGCAATCAAATACGAACCGCACCGACGTCTCACGACTTCGGCTACTGCACGACTTTGGCGGCTTTACGAGGAGATTCTTCATGGCGCGACAAGCTCAGGATGGCGATTACCTCAAGCGGCTGCCGCCGGAGTTCTATCGAAGTCAGTCGTGCGTCCATTGGTCGCTGACGATTGAGGATCGCAAGACCGGGTGGCTCGTGCCCATCTTCTACTACAAGTTTCGTGAGATCCTCACTCACGCGATGTTTCGCTACGGGCTTTGCTGTCCGATTTTCTGCCTGATGCCCGATCACATGCACTTTCTGTGGCTCGGCATCCTGGATCAGTCGGATCAGCGAGTCGCCATGAAATTCTTTCGCAGGCAACTCAGTCCCGTTTTGGAAAAGCTTCAGGATCAGCCCTACGACCATGTGCTTCGAGAAGACGAACGTCAGCCCGCGCATTGCAAGCCGTCGTGGAATACATCGCACGGAACCCGGAACGAAAAGAACTCGTCCCGACCCATTCGTTTCGTGAATACGACTTCACCGGTTGTTTGATCCCCGGCTACCCCGACTTGAAGCCGTTCCAGCCCGACTTCTGGAATCTGTTCGACCGCATTTATTCCAAACTCCGTCATCAGGGCTTGGTACAGTCGGCGCGAGACGAGGCAGACGATTCAGCCACATCGTCGTAGCCGAGGTAGCCGAAGTCGTGAGACTTCGGTGAGTTCGATTCGCCAGCACCGAACTCTTACGAGTTCGGCTACGACTGCATCGCCGCCTTCCGCAAAGCTCGGCCGGATGTCGAACTGGAAATCGACGGCAAAACGTACCCCGCCGTGAAGTTGCACGACGCGCCAGCGAGTGATTGTCTTCGTCGCGGAGCGACCGCACGACGGTCGCCGTGGGTTTCAACCCACTGTTGGTGATCGCACTCAACCCATTTCGTCGCGGAGCGACGACAGCACTGACGTATCCCGATGGCCGCGTGCTGTCGTACGACTATGGAACCACCGACGGGATCAACGATGCCGTCAGCCGCGTCGGCAGCCTGATCGATGACGGTCTCCAAATCCACTGAAACATTGCCACCAAACAACTTACATCAATTTCTGCGGATACCTGTCTTCGTGAGAGGGATGGTATTCCCCGCTGCGCGACCGTTTCGCTAGAATCTCGGGTCCAGTCTCCTGGAGTCGGTCAAATGCCGAGGGGGAATGGCGCTCAGCAACCCGCAGGGATGCTCATGCTGGCGGTTACAGCACCATGGCGGGTGACATGAGTTCGATTTCAGGCTCACAGAACGAAACCAGACCGATGGAGGACGAACTTCAGTTCGATCCCGATCAGCGCGGTATTTTTCGCTCATTGACCGAGTCGTTCATTTCCCTGTTTATCGCGGTTTTGCTGTTTCGGACATTTGCGGCCGAAGGCTACATGATTTCGACCGGCTCCATGGCCCCCTGCCTGCTTGGTTTCCACAAGCGAGTCGAATGCCCCACGTGCAAACATCTGTTTGCCTTCGGCGTGGCCTATGACACAGATGAACCTGGCGAGGCAGAAGAGTTGCAGCGGTCACGGTCTCGCGCGGTTTGCCCCAATTGTGGTCAGACTGGAATCGACTTGCGCGACGTTCCCCGAAACCACGGTGACCAGTTACTCGTCAACAAGCAGGCGTATCTCTATTACAAACCGCGACGATGGGAAATTGTTGTCTTTCGCAATCCAGCCAAGGCCATCGAAGCCTACGTGAAACGCGTCGTTGGTCTACCCGGCGAACAATTGCAGATCAACGATGGTGATGTCTTTATTGATGGTCAACTGGTTCGTAAGGACTACGATCAGCAGCGGGGAATGCGGATCCTGGTACATGATCATGACCATCGTCCAGAGCGAGATCCCGGTTATCGACCGCATTGGCAGCCTGTTCAAGACGATGCTGTCGATATGCGTGAGACTCGCCATCCTGCTGGCTGGCAGGTTGAAGACAATGGGTTCGTACTGCATCAGGGGCATGAACGACGTCCTGATCAGGAACCGTTCCGCTGGATTGAATACCGTCGCTGGGTTCGCGCGGGCGGTGTCCATGAAACCTCTGTCACACTTGAGGAATGGCCGATGGAAGTGGAACCGTCCGAAGTTCCTCAGATCGGACTTGTCTACGCCCCTCTCGCCAAATCGCTCAGTTTCACAGGCGCCATGGCCGAATCATCGCTCAAGCAGATTGAACAACTGACAGTTAACGAGAAATTTCTTGCGACCATGCGTCAGCTTTTTGAAGCTTCGCATGTTGCACCTCTCACAGATGACTATGGCTACAACCCGGCCGAAGGTGGGACAATTCCCAATCCTGTCCGCGATATCATGGTTGCCTGTCGCGTTCATTTCCAAAGCGGGTCTGGTGAATTTGCTCTGCAAATGTCCGATGGGCATCAGAACTACACCTGCGTCCTGGATGCCAGTCGGCGCGAGATTCGGCTGCTGGTGGGTGACAGCGATGCAGCCGTGGCCACGGAAGCATGGCCCAAGTCGATCGACAAGGGGATGGCGACTGTCGAGATGTCCTTGATCGATCAACAGGTCCTCCTTGCGATCAACGGCAAGCCCGCACTTTCCTCCTGGCCCATCACAACCCCCGATGGAACCCCTGCCCCGATCCATCCGATCCGGTTGGGAGCACGAGGCCTGGATCTGCGTGTCGACCAGTTGAAAATCTATCGGGACGTTTACTACACGACGTCGCGCGGAAGGCATGGAATCAATCGTCCCTATATCCTGAAAGACGACGAATACTTTGTCATGGGAGACAACAGCCCCGTCTCACACGACAGCCGCCGCTGGGATGAAGCCCCAGTCCATCGCTCGTTGCTGCTGGGAAAACCGTTTCTGGTTCATCTTCCGTCAAAACCAGGCAGACTGCGCATCGGGAATTACGAAATGCATCTGCGATTGCCGGACACTGAACGGATCCGACTGCTCCGATAGCCGCGTCACCAGGCGACATAATCGCCAGGCGAAGCATGCAGGATTCGCTGCGATGCCAATCAGCAGCATGAGGTCACGATCTTCGTGACAGCCCCATTGTTTTGACAGTCCCATTGTTCTGACGGTCCCATTTCAAACGATCTCACGCTCGTCAGTTTTCATTCCCTCGCAAGTTCGACAGAATAGCCCGCCCGACCGCTGATTGGTCATAAAGAGTTCATTTTCCTGATCGATGCGTCTGTCCAGCCGAAATCGCCCCAATGCTGTCCCTTGAACAATCCTATGAATACTGCACGCAGTTGACGGGAAGGACCGCGCATAACTTTCGATTCTCGTTCTTGACGTTACCCGCAGAAAAACGCCGGGCGATGAATGCCCTGTATGCGTTCAATCGAGTCACTGACGACCTGGGTGATGATCCGACCATTTCGCTCGAACTCCGCCGCACACAGCTCAAGGCGTGGCGCCAATCCCTGCTTTCGGCACTCAGCCTGTCGCAGACGAGTGCCGACAAGAAGATCCCGGGAACCGCAGAAATGGCGACGCTCGACGACCATCCGGCTCTGCCTGCCGTGGCCGACGTCGTCGCGCGGTTTCACATCCCGCAGGAATATCTGCTGGCCGTGATTGACGGAGTCGAAATGGATCTGCATCCGATGGAAATCGCCACATTTGCGGACCTGGAACAGTATTGCTACCGGGTGGCAGGCGCTGTCGGTCTCTGTTGCATTCACATCTGGGGATTCCATGATCAACGTGCCAGGTCGATCGCTGTTGACTGTGGGCTCGCACTGCAGCTCACCAACATCCTGCGCGATCTGGGAGAAGATGCAACTCTTGGCCGGACTTATCTTCCCAGGGAAGACTTTGTCCGGTTTGGGTATCCCGACAGCGAACCTTGGCCCAATGTTCAGGACGAGCGGTTTCGATCGCTGATGGAATTCGAAGTCCAGCGGACGAAGACGTACTACGAACGTGCTGAAGAGTTGTTCCCCTGCCTGCATGCCGATGGGCAGCCGATCCTGCGAGCGATGCTCGACATTTACGGTGGACTGCTGCGCGAAATCGAGCGACGCGATTACGATGTCTTTTCGAGCCGAGTATCACTTCCCAAGTGGAAAAAGCTCTGGTTCGCCGGCCGTGCGATCCTGCTTCACAAACTGGGATTCCACCGGTAATGGCAGCTGTTTGACTGATCTTTCGCCGCGACAGAAGCGGTTGATGAAAACGACGATGGCCCGGATGACACTGAGTCACCCGGGCCATCGCATAAATGCCAGAGACAATTCAAACGACGCTTATTCAATCCCCACAGGAGTGGCGTACGCGGTCGGATTGGCCACGAACGTGTCGTGCGACTCCTGAGTTCCGAACAGATAGAGTCGTCCTTTGAACCATGCGGCGAAATCGAGTGATCCTTCCACGACGTCCTTGTCGCGAGTCAGAGCAACCACGTCAGCACCATAGGCGGCGGGAGCGAATCGAGCGGGTTCTTCGTCAAACTTCAATTTCGACTCAGCATCCGCAAAGTGGAATTTCTGGCCGCGGAACGTTGAATGGAATTCCGGCTTGGCATCCTTCAGTTCGCGCTGTTCACGCAGCGAGACTGGACAGAATCCCTTCAGGCCTTTCATGCTTCCACGTTCGTGAATTTTCTTCATCTTCTCCCGGGTTCCCTGGTCTTCAATTCCATCGAAGGTGGGAGTATCGCTGGGGGGAGCGAGCTTATTTGCCGGTTCCGTTGCTCTGGCAGGTTCAGTTCCCTGCTCTGGCTCAGCCTTTTCAGCTGTCGGGGCGACAACCCCCATCTTCTTGAGCTCATCGGCGAACGGATCTTCGTCAGGTGGGCTCGATGGGACCGCTTCCGTTGCTGGTTCAGCATTCTTTGGCGACGTGGCGGTGCCAGATTCTTCGTCAAGCTTCAGCCCGGTAAATGGATTCTCGGCTTTCTTGTCGGCTTCGGCTTCAGACATTTCCGAGAATGGACTTGTGGGCTCTGCCGAAGTCCCCTCACCCCGTGAAGGCAGGCTGGAGAGTTCCGCGGCTGGCATCGGATCTACCAGCAGTGGTGGCAACAGGCCTGCTTCGGCTGCCTGCACTGGCAGATCATCCGACGGAGCAGGTGGAATGTCGACGAGCGTTGCCAATGGAGCGGGGAGCGCCTCGGCCGGCGGCAGGCCAAAAGCTGGAACTCGTGGCTGGCTGTCGAGTGGTGGCAACCCAGAATCGACGCTGACGGTCGCAACACGGTTCAGCGGTGGTGCTGTCTGCTGAACAAGCCCAGGTGGAACAGGAGCAACGTCTGGTCGATACTGAGGTGGTGCTGCCGTCGGCTTCGGATCCTTATTCCCCGGAGCCAGCTTCTTGAAGAATGCCACCACAGGATTCTTGGACTTGGCAGGTGGGGTCGCTGGAGCCGCCGGTGCCGCTGGTGCCGCGGCAGCTTGTGGGGCATTAGGAACGGACTGAGGTGTCCTCATGTTCTGTCCCGCCGCTGGCTGCTGCGTTCGGATGCCCCCGGTTGCTGGAGCAGGAGCTGCAGCCGGCTGTTTCGAGCCGGTTGCCGGTGCCGCACCATTCAGTCCCGGCACCGGAGTCGGCTTGATGTCGGTATTCAGTTCGGGCATTTCGCGCCCGTCCTGTTGGTAAAGAAGTTCGAGTTGTCGCATTACCTCAGACTTCTTTTCGCCAGAACCAGCTGCCGGCGCATTTTCCGTTCGAGCCACCGGCTGAATGGTTGCGTCAGCTTCGGTCATGGGGAGTAATTGCGGTGGAGGCGATGCAGGCTTGCCAAGGTGAAAAAAGGGCTTCTTGGCTGCGGGAGCGGCTGGCGCCGGGCCAGCGGCATATCCCGGAAGCTGACTAAAGACACCTGCGGCTGCGGCACCTAACAACAGCATTCGCAAACGGTCACTGCCTCGCAGATTCATCACGATTTCTCCCCATTGGACAGGCTTAACCTGGTCCCATTCCACCAGTGATCGATCACGGCGCTGGCGGCGATTCCGCCGAAACCTCACCACGCGAGTCGGCCCGCGCGGGCCGCGCCTTCGACACATGGACTCTGTTCAGTCACGATATCTGTCATCGTCGCAACGATTGTTCGAGGTGTTAGGGTTCTGCCGTCTGTGACACAGATTCGGGTGGTAACAACGATTCCGATGGAATGAACGGAATTTCGAACAGACTCAACCCGATCGGCAAAAGCTACGCAAACCCCCTGCCCACCCATCAATCGTCCGAACGAGGGCTGGTTGGCGATGAATGAGTTTCGCAACGTGCGACAACGCCGCCAGCGACTCATGAACAAATGATTTTCTCGTAATGAGTTACAGTAAATCTGTAGAGTCGGATTCACGTCAAACGTTGCCGTAAATCATCAGACGCCTGATTCCCGCTTGACGTCCGCACAGATTTCCGTTCTGCGAAAAAATATCGTAACTCTCTTCACAGGAGCAGATTACGACGCACAGAGCAATTCTGAAGGCAGATTCCTGACCAATGACGACATGACCGGCATTCAACCTGCTTTACACATTGTTCACCCTGCGAAACACGCAGAGATCACCAGCAGATGAAAATCACTCGCCAGTCAAACCAAGACCTCAGAAAGGCCCTGACACCATGAACAAGCTCATCAACACCCTGATTCACGACGAAGCCGGTTTTATTATCTCTGCGGAACTCGTCCTCGTCTCAACGATCGCAGTTCTCGGGATGATCGTCGGACTGTCGGAAGTTGCACTGAACGTCAACAACGAACTGGAAGACGTCGGATCTGCGATCGGGGCGATGAACCAGACTTACTGTGTGAAGGGCGTCAAAGGCCACCAGGGATCTGCCAGCGGAACCGAATTCCGCGACAACATCGACCATTGTGACAACACCTGCGACGTTCAAGGCTTCGAAGGACGTGGTGAATACTCAGAGTGACTGGCTCTCACAAGACTGGCATTCAACAGGGCACCTGAACGATGGGCAAGATCATTCCACGATCAGGTGCATGCCGTCACTGGCAAGAGTTAGACGTACCAACGTGACCTTGCCCCACGCGAAACCGGCCACGCCGCCTCGATCCCGGAAGCCTACTTCAGAACGCTTCTTGACAGATCAGTAATGTTGCGTTATTTTCGTTGCAACATTACTGATCGGAGATGCACATGAAGAAAAAGCCTGCGTTAACTGTTCCCTGGGAAATCACTGAGCAGATGTTTCTCAGTGAGGATGAAGTCGCGACGTTGCAGCGCCAATTGCTTCAGCAGGAAAAAGACATCGACGACTCCCGGCAGACTTCCCGGCAAGTCGATCGATTGATTGTGGAAATTCTGCTCAATTCCGGTCTCCGCAATTCCGAAATCTGCCACCTGCGCGTGGTCGACACGATTGTCGGTCATGGCGAATCAGCGCTGAAAGTCGTCGGCACTGCGAAAGAGGATCGAACCGTTTATGTCTCCAAGGGGACGAGCGAACTGATCCAGCACTACGTGAATACGATTCGCCCGCAATGCCTGCCTGCAGGAATCGATCCAAAGGACCTGCAGCAGCCTCTGATCTTGAATGAGCGAGGCAAAGGCTACGACAGGACCGCGCTGTATCGTCGCGTCGTGCGGATTCTGACCGAAGCGGGTTTGGCAGCACGAGCCAGCGTTCAGTTATTGCGGCACACCTACGGTTTTCTGGCTTACAAACGAACAGGCGGCAACCTGCTATTTGTCCAGAAGCAGCTTGGCCATGCTCATCCGATGGTGACTGCAGTTTATGCCCGGTTTGTCGACCATCCGGCCAGCGAACTGGCCGAGCTTGCTGGTGGTGCAAACGGATCTAATTCGAAAGTAGCATCCAAGGGGGCAGCAGCCTCTCGCAGAAAAGGAGTTCGCTAATGTCGATGAAGTTCAATCGTGATCAAATCCATGCTGGCGTCCGCGAAGATCTGGCCGATTGCCTGGGGATCGAGCCCGAAGAAGTGGAATTGAATGCTCGCCTCTTCCATGACCTGGGGGGCGAATCGATCGATATGCTCGACTTCGGCTTTCGCTGTGAACGACGGTACGGAATCCGTTCCCCCTTCCCACGACTGACGGCGGGTGATGTCTGGCAATTCGATAAACAAGGACAACTCGCTGATTCGTCTCGACAGCGGTTGCAGATCGAATTTCCGTCGATCGACTGGCAGACGCGATTAGCGGGAATTTCGCTCAAGTCATTCAGGGATCTACTGACGATCGACCTGTTGGTCGAACTCCTTTATTTCGCTCAGCTGGAAGACGCACCGCAGGTCGGAGCGAACGGGTAACGATTCGCGAAAGTCCGTCAGAATTTCACATGGTTACCTTATCGCGAGTGTCTGCGGTCAGTCGCGTACAACTTCCAGTTGATTGACCACCCGGCCAATCCCTTCGACTCGTCGCAGGGATTCCTGGGCCATCTGCTTCTGATAATAGCTTCTCACCGTTCCCGTCAGCAGTACATCGCGATTGATCAACTCAAAGCTGACCTGCCGATTGCCGACATGGGGATCAAGCGAAAGCGTCAGATGAACGCGTTGACGCAGTTCTTCAGCAGAATGCAAGACGTAGAACTTGTTCATGATCAGAAGTCTCGTGGGGTAAAGAGACGGTCGTCGACCAACCGAATGGAATCTTCCTGATCCATTCGGACATATCACAAACGTAGGTCAGGAATGCGAAAATGCGGAGAGATTTTCGCTTTTTGATCGAGTTCTGGCTGATCGCTGACAGCTCAACGCTGAAAGCTTCCTACGCCAGCACCATTTCGGTTTCCAGATACCGATGGCCGTCGGGCAGCTTGGTGAGCAAGTATTCCTCAAGAGCCCCCGCCGCACGTGCCGGTGCCAGCAATCCGAGTCGAATCACGGCAGCGGCCAGTTGCTTGGGATTCTCTTGCTGCAATGACAGCAGATGAACCAGCTGAGGTTCAGTAATCCAGCCAAGTCGAACAGCGGCGACTCCGAAGCGTTCGCCCGTCTTTTCTTGCAGACTCAGGATGTGACTGACCTGATCCTCGTCCAGGTAATGGCACTGGATGGCGAGGTCACCAATCCTTGCAATCTCGTTCGAGCATTCGAGCAGCGCTCGTGAGACCGAGGGAATATCCAGCAGTCGCTTGGAGACGAGCCAGCGACTGAAACGATGTTGCAGAACCTGCTGCGACAATTCGCGTTCAGACTCATCGACCAGAGATCGGTTGCAGCACCGATTGCGGCCACCCCGCTTTGCGTCGTACAAGCTGGCGTCTGCTGCGGCGATCAGGCGGTGCGGCAGATCTCGATCAGAACGTCCGGGTACCGCAATCGCGGCTCCCAGGCTGACGGTGACAGGTACTCGCATGTCACCAAACAGGAACGCTTCATCTTCGACCCGCTTGCGGATCTTCTCGGCAAGTCGTTCCAGGCCGCGTTCCGTAGGCTGGTTGACGAGGATCACAAATTCCTCGCCACCATACCGGGCCAGGACATCCGAATTCCGGATGGAGATCGCAAACACCTTCACCATCTGCTGCAGTACAACGTCGCCAAACTGGTGACCGTATGTATCATTGATCTGCTTGAAGTGATCAACGTCAGCGAAGATCAGGCCGATGGGCGAGGCACAGCGCGTGCATCGTTTGGCTTCGGTATCCAGCATTTCATCAAAGAACTGGCGGTTGTAGACCTTGGTCAATGGGTCGTGCAGTGCCTGTTTTTGAAGTTGCTTGTTTTGAAACTCAAGGTCGCGGCGTTCCTGTTCTGCCAGTTGTTGCCGCAATGTGGCTTGAGTGCAGGCAACATGAGCGCGCAGCGTTAAGCGAACCAACTGCTCATTGGCCTGCATCATCAGGTTTGCAGGCGTTTCAGAGTCATCAATCTGTAGCAGCGGCGCATGCTGCTGCCAGCTCAGTTCGGTCTGATGCAGGAATTCCGCGGTTTCTTCGGTCTTCCAGTAAAGGAGTGATCGAGCCAGCCGATCCAGCCGCTCACGAGCGGCGTCGTTTCCTGTTTCAGCCAGGACATCAGCCGCACAGGCAGCGACAGCCATCGCTGACAGGATTGGAAAATCGAGATGTTGTCGCAGTTCTTCCAGGCGTCCCAGAGGAGCGTGGTGCCACTGGATCGCATCGACCACAGCGGTTGGCATCTTCCACTGCTCCATCAGTCGTGCACCAACCTCGGCATGGTGGATTCCCAGCCATTCCTGTTCGACCTGTGGCAGCGAAAGGTGTCCTCGCTGCATCGCTTCCAGTACTGGCCGATAATCATCTTCAAAGACCGACATCAGAGCCAGGCGACCGACATCCAGCAGCAGGCCACACAGCGAAAAATCGTCGACACTATTGGGCGCAGTTCGTTCAGCAATGACTGTCGCGGCAGTCGCTTGAATAATCGAGTGCCGCCAGCAGTTGACATAATGAACCGACATTGGCGCTGACGGACTCGCACTGGCCGTCAAGCCAAAGCTGAGAGCCAGTGAATTCGAAACGCTGGGACCGAGCAGCGAAACAGCGCGTTCCGTCCCTTTGACTTCAGAACGGACACCAAAGAAGGTTGAGTTTGCAGCTTTGACGATTTTGGCCGAGATTGCCGGGTCGGCTTTGACCAGCTGAACGACCTGCCGCAATTCGGTTTCTGGATTGGCGGCCAGTTTCAACAATCCCTGCGCTACTGTGGGTAGCGACGGCAATTGCGTCAGAGACCAGATTTTCGTGGGATCAATCATCGCGAAAACTCACCAATCACGCGGCGGAAAAAAGTCCTTGCGGCCATCCGCTCGTTTCGTGTCCCATCGGGACACTGCGGAAATACCCACGTGAACACCACTCGGGTTCCAACGGAAAACTAGTTCACGTCGCAGGAGAGCAAGCAGAATCTGGCGGGTGAAGATGAGAGTCTGGCGGGAGTTCCGCTGAGTTCAGCGGTTGTAGCGATGATCCCGAATATGCGGGCAAGTCGTGCGGCGCACGGAACAGGCGGGACCGCGTTTTGAAATTTTGGTGCTTCTGCGATGGTGATCGACGCAGCGCGGTCATTCGTCGGGATTACAGATCGTGCGAATATCCTGCGACAATTCGAACTGAAGAGACGTCAGCATTTCCCATGTGTCCCAGTCACATCGAATCGTCCGCGACGTGGCATGCAGATCTTCAACGGACCCTTTGATGACCATACCCAGGCGATATTGCAGATGCGTCAGCAGGTCGCAAAGTTGCACCCGCTGCAGCGCCGTCAGATTTTCCGGAATGGGAGGGCGACCATTCGGATTTAACTCACCGGGTTCCACACCGATCGTCGGTTCGCCGTACTCGACATCCATGCTCTCGTCGAAATCCGGCGGAACTTCGACCGTCTTCGACGGCAGGTTCAAGCTGGTCAGCGGTTCATCACTGACTGGCTGGGTGAATAACAAAGAACAACGTCCCACCAGCAGAACATCACCCGGTTGCATGACTCGCATCTGAACTGGATGCCCGTTCACGCGAGTTCCATTGGTACTGCCGAGATCGGTCAGTATCACCCGACCGGAATGATCCTGCAGCTTGACGTGTGCGCGACTGATTCTGTCATCGTTCAGTTGTACGTCGCTGTCTGATTCGCGGCCGATCGTAATGGGAAGGGGCAGCCGACTGAATTCTTTCCCCTTTTCGATACCCTCGAGGATCTTCAACGTCACGAACGTCATCGTAGAATTCCAAATGATACGGCGGCAATGTGAGGCGCAGGCGATCTGACTTCTAACGCGCGCTGCGCGGAACCGTCAAGGTGCAAATCAGCCGCACAGCAACTGATGTGTGAACTCGCGATCGTCGTATGCGGTTTCGACGGCTCGCGCGACTGTGGCGACCAGGTCGCGCCGCGTGACCGGCTTTTTCAAAACAGAAAACGCCGCAGCCTGCTCCGCATCATCACGCAAAGAATCTGTATAGTCCGCAGTGACAATGATGCAGGGAGCGACAATGTGTAATGAGCGCAGATGCCGCAGCGCGTCGAGTCCCGTCAGTTGCTGCATGTGCATGTCAAACAAAGCGAGATGAACCACTTCACGTGAAACGAGTTCAATTGCCTCTTCTGCCGATCGGGCTTCGATCAGTCGAAAAAACGGGGCAAAAATCTCGCAGACTGTCTGGCGAAAATCTTCGTCATCGTCGGCGATCAGCAGTTGATATGTCGGGTAATCCATTTTGCGATTCAGAACCTGGCGAACCAGGCCTCCGCCCTTCGCAGGAAACATGTCACAATAAATCGCGCCCGTGTTGAACGTTGGCTGAACGGTTCTGAAACCCCGGTCGCGAAACGTCCACGAGACAAATTCCACCGCCGATTTCTGATGAAATCGACGTTAAATCTTTCAGAGCACTACTATCGGGTTAACACATTCGTCGCCCAAGGTCAATTTCGCGGTCGGAATTTATCCCGTTTTGTCTGGTGAGTGATCACTGAAGCTGGCAATTTTTCAGCCGTTTGATCGCTTTGCCCGTGATGTGCTCTCCTTGGGTGACCACTCAACAACTCACATGCCTTCGCTGCCCTTCGAGCGCCGTCTCACCATCTTCGGTGGTGTCGATGTGGTCTATTGTTCTGTAATGGTGGGCCTGCGCGGCGAAACGCCGCTGGTCCCACCCTGCTTTCGTGATGTGCTCACATCGCGTGTGCTATTGGTCGCCCCTTTTTTCCGCTGGGATTGGATCACGGCGGAAGACTTCTTATCATTCTCAAAACTTGTTTACGCCACTGATCGAATCGAACCGGGTTAAGAAAGTCCTGCGATGTCCACGCACCATGAACAATACGACGATGCAATCCGCCTCAAGGATCAAGGTGACCTTGAAGGTGCCGCAACGAAACTGCTGGCGATCATCGCCGAGGTCCCGCAGCACGCGCTGTCGCATTCAGCACTGGCAGTCGTCATGCAGAAACTGGGAAAAGCTGACGAAGCAATCGCTCATGCGAAGAAAGTTGTGGAACTGGAACCGAACGATCCGTTCTCGTACGCCCAGTTATCCGTGATCTGTCAGCGATGTGGTCGAATTGCCGAAGCGGAAGATGCTCTTGCCCGCAATCAATCGATGAGTGGACGTCGACACTGAGGTGACGTGAACTGAGGTGACGTGAGAAGTGTGAAATCTGAAGCGAGAAAAACCTGCTTGAGTTTCCCTTCTCACTTCGGAATTTCTGGAATCACCAAGGTGTTTCCATCATGTTGATGATCTTGCGAGCCATCTGGTCGATCGCAATTTGAGTCGCGGTAGCCTGGGACTGTCCAAGCTCCGGGGCAAAGCCCGCCTGAGTCAGCAGCGGTATCGCCTCGGGTGCCACAGGAACTTCCTGCTTCGCGAGAATTTCACCCGTCCGCAGGTTTTCCCAGGTAACGCGGACCAGGATCGAAAACTGCAACTGGCGTGGATCGTCGTTGTTGTTTTCCCCGAGGACATCTTTTCGAACTTGGACGATTCGCCCTGTGAGGCGCGTATCTGCGTCCATACCACGCGCCAGACGATACGGCGTTCTGTTCTGAATTTCTTTCTGAACAGACTCTGTCAGCTGGAATTCCAACCCGCGTCGAAAGGTGTCGTTTTCAAACGTCGGTACTGAGACGGTCTTGATGTCAGGACTGAAACCATTGCCGAGCGTATAGCCACAACCGGTGATCTGGACGACAGCCAAACACGCCAAGGCAACCTGCAACCGCTGGACCAATACCTTCACTGCCAGACCCCAAACGGGTCCCTGACACGGTTTCGCGAAGGATGACATGGGATTCATACAGACCTGGCGGCAGGAGCGATCCCCTCAATGGGGGACTTCGAAATTCAGCAGGTTCTACAGCTTAGTCTTACCAGAGATCTCACCAACATCCAGCTTTCTGGCGTCTGTATCGACCTCGTCAGGAAGTCTGCGCGGAGCCGGCCAGAGCCAGCTCTTCTTTTTCGGTGTTTCGTTCAGATCAATTGTGGCACTTTCGTCAGACTCTGAGGCCCCCTCTTCCACCGGGTCAGACGTTGGTGCACTGCGACGTCGGAATGGATTCGACATCCATCGCGACGGTGACTGCTCAGACTTCGGATCAGCCGCATAGGGATCTGCATTCGCTGGTTCAGGCTGGGCAGCCGGGGCTGCCATCGAAGGTTGCTGTTGTCCGGGAATGATTCTCTGCCATATTGGAACTTTTGGTGGATCCTTTGGATTCAGAACCACAGCACCGCTTTCGTATTCCGGCCCCAGGGTTTCGAGGCGCTGACGCGCCTTCTCGGCCTGTTCGGATTTTGGATAATGCGAAATCAGTTGATGGCACATGACTGCGACCGCACGCTTGTTCCCTTTTCGGGCATACAGTTCGACCAGTTGCCAGTCACGTTCGGCCTTGGCTTGCTCAATGCGAGCCAGTTCGTCCTTCAGTCGGCCCACTTCGGCCATCTCGGGATACAAACGGATTGTACTTTCTTTCAGCATCTGAGCATCACTCAGAGTTTTGTCGTCGTAATTCGCCCCCTGATAGGCCATCAACTTGACGTGCGAACCGATCAGGAATGCGTCCCGCAGATGCGGGCTGTTCGGGAACGTTTCACGCAACATCCGGAAGTAGCGGTCAGCTTCGATGTAGTTTCCCTTGCGGGCATAGTGGCTGGCGACCAGCATCATCGCATCGTCTGCCAACGGACCTGTCGGGTCATTCATCCAGATCAACTGCAACGCCGCCACGCCGTTTCCGGGGGTGTCAAACGTCGGCTTATGCTCATCGAAGAAGTTTGGAACGAATATCGGAGTCTTGTTCAGCTTCGGCGGCTCTTCGGCGGGAAGCTTCCGCTTGGGATCGTCGAAATTGATCTGCTCGATCTCACCCAGTTTGGCAACTTCCGGGAAATCCAGCCAGATTCGACCAATTTTGAACAATCGCTCGGACACAACATCCAGATGTCGCGTGGAGGGATACTCTTTCAGCAACTGAGCATACAGATCATTGGCGTCTGCGTAGTGTTCCTGCTGGTAGGCCGCTTCCCCCTGCATGAAGATCGCGTCTTCCCGGATCTCACTCTTCTTATATTTTTTGGCGACCTTTTTGAACGCCTTTTCTGCTTCCTTGAACTGATCGTCCTTATACAGTTCCGTAGCAGCCACGTAGGCATCTGTCCCTGGTAACGGCTTGAGTGAATCGCTTTCGTCTTCGGCGGCTTCCTCTTGCTTCCGCAGGCGGAACAGACCACTCAAACGTCGCTCTTCGGGCCCTTTCACTCCCCTGATATCAGGAGTGTTGTCCTTCATAAGTGCGGACTTTTCCCAGGGCGTGACACATCCTGGCAGGATGCCGAGCATCAACGCGGCGACCCACCCACGGAGTATTTGTCTCCGAGGCAGATTCACTTTTTTGATCGTTTTGCCGTGTTGCATGGTCATCCGTGACCGAAGGTTAGTGTCGATGCGTCGGCAGCTGGGGCCGTCATGGCGTGCTGTACGAGCGTGAATCAGTCGGTCTTACGATAAATATTTCAACATTTTGGGGCGATGCCCGAGGATATGTGATAATGCGGTCGAAGTGATCTGGCGAGCTTCCTTGAATTGCTGTGGTGACAGGTTCAATCGTCTCCAGGCCTGGTCATTTTCGCTGGAGAGCATCCGCAAGGCGGCGGCCGTACCGGCGTGTATGGTCAATCGGCTGTATTCTTCATGCTGGCACTCAGGACAGATCAGTCCTCCCTGAGAAACCCAGAATCCAAACGTCTTTCCCTCAGTCAGTTCTGCACCGCATCCGGCACAGGTTCCAAAATCTGGAAGTTGTCCTATTTCTCGCAGCAGCACCAGTTCAAACCGCAACAGAGCAGTTGGCGTGGTCTGGATGTTGGTAAACGATTGCAGGGCGTCTTGTGCCGCCGGGTAAAGTTCAAGGTGCGGATCGTAGTCTTCTGTCAGTCCCAGCAGTAACTCGGCCACGTAATAGCCAGCGTAAAGACAGGTCAGTTCCCGTTCCTGAGGATGAAAGCGCTGAACGAGTTTGGCTTCAGTCAGGAGATCGAGACCAGACGTGCTTTTGCGAAGGAACACTATCTGACATGTTGCGAGCAGGTCAAGAGCGGATTCAAAGGGGCCTTTCAGCCGCCGCCCCCCCTTGGCCAATGCAGAAATCTTCCCAAATTCACGTGTGAAGATCACAACAATCCGGCTGGTTTCACTGAAGTCGGTGACCCGTAATATCAGGCCTTCACCCTTCTCACTCGACATGCATCATCCTAGTCATCACGGGAGTCGAACTCCCCATCGCAAACAAAGTTCCCGTTTCGACGAGGTGGAATCTGCGAGTGGATCTGCCACCCTGATGCCGACCGTTACGGGCGCGCAAAGTAATACGCTGAAAGAACAAACCCGATTGTAATCACTGCATAGCGGACAAATCGCTTGTCCAACCGCCGGGCCACGCTGGCTCCCAGAAACCCTCCTGCAATCGCCGCCACGATCATCGGGATCGTGAATTTCCAACTGACCTTGTCATAATAAATGAACAGGACCACCGACATCCCGTTAATGGCGGATGCGAGCAGGCTCTTCAATGCGTTCATACGGTGGATATCTTCAACCCCCATCAGTGACAGGCTGCTGAGCATCAGAATCCCGATTCCTGCCCCGAAGTAGCCGCCATAAAGCGCCACCAGAAATTGAAAAAAGACGATGCCGGCAAACAGAATCGGCGAAGGTTGCTGGTGCGGTTTGCCAATTCCTGTCCAACGAGTCAGCAGGGGCTGTGACAGAAACAGGACCGTCGCCAGCAGGATCAACCAGGGGACCAGTTGCTCGAACACCTTTTCGGGCTGGCTGACAACCAGCCACGACCCCAGAAATCCGCCGATCAACGACGGAATCAAAAGTGGAACGATCCACTTTCTTTGATCCTTGAGTTCGCGGCGATAACCCCAGACGGCAGCGAGCGACCCCGGAAACAGAACGGTAGTACTGGTGGCATTGGCACCAACCGACGTCCCCAGAGTCCAGACGAGCGCAGGAAACGTCAGTAATGTCCCACCACCGGCAATCGAATTCACGATCCCCGCCAGCATGGCCGACCCGCTGAGAACCAGTTCCGTAATCATCACCCAAGTCTAGTCGAGATCTCGTAACGCTTGTAGCGGAATCCGCAAATTTGATACGAAACGCCGGATGGAACGCGTGACTCATACCTGCAGGTCTGCCTGCTGAGCCAATCGATCGTGGCATCTGACGATCTCGATTCATCGAATTTGCCTTCTCCGTGTGATCCAAATCTTCCGTGTCCCAGACTTCTTCCAATCTCGGGCCTTTGATTTCCGTTGATTTACGCGAGTGCATTTGACGGAACGGGTGAAGCCGGTAGGATTGGGGGGAGCCAGCACGAGAGGTGCGGGCCTGTCCAATTCGGGGGCGATCGGTTTCGACTGGATTACCATAGGATTGGGTGGCGTGTCGTGGTTGATCAGTTGGCCACGTAAAAAGCTGATCAAACAACAACTGCCAATCGGCCGTTGACCCTGGCTGCCTAGTTAACGCTAGGTGACCGCGACTGAGGAATCCTTGCCGTTGGAGTCTGACTGTCGCTTGTAAATACCGGCTGGCCATGCATCAACGTGACCTACGTGCATGGCGAGACTCGTAGGACACTGGTCGCCAGCAGGCTTCGTTCGTTGAGCCTGCAGCGACAAGATTAATCAGCGAACTACACACGTAGAGGCCTTCTCTGAGGGATACAGGACGGGGGTTCGATTCCCCCCGCCTCCATTTTTGGCCTGAACGGCCAAAAATGAAGCGGCGAGAAAGTAGATGGTAGAAAGTAGACGGAAAGAAGCAGTTTGACCTGATGGTCATTGTGCCCGCCACGATCTACTTTCTACTCACTACTTTCTCGCCTTCGTTCTTCTTCCACCTTTCATCGCGTGAGCCTCCCCATGGCGTTCGCTTTTGAAAAGCTGCTCGTCTACCAGAAGTCCGTCGATTTTGCCGATCAGGTCTGCTCAAAGACCGAATGCTTCTCTCGCGGCTACGGATTCCTCACTGACCAGTTAAATCGCGCCGCGCCGTCAATCGCCGCCAACATCGCCAAAGGCAATGGGCGTTTCACCAAAGCCGATCGCCGTAACTTCTTCGTCATTGCTCGTGGATCCATCCAGGAATGTGTCCCACTGCTTGAATTGGCAGTCCGCCGCAATTTTCTGCGCGTTTGAGTAGCCAAATGTTATCGTTCCGTCATCATTTCTTCGACTTCGTCCGGTTCTCGGCCTTGTTTGCTATGAACTCTGAATCGTCTCCATTATGGAAGAAGATCATGCCGTGGAGTTCGTCGTTCTTTACGATGGCCCAGCCTCGACCCTGTACTGGGTGCATGTCGTCACTGCCTTCCCATGTCCATTCAACCGCTGGTTCACCGTGCCGTGTCGTCAGGCGGCAGTCCATCAGACCGTGAATGTAGCCGAAGTGGAATTGACCGTTGTTCTTTTGGTCAAACTCGAAATAGCCCTCTTCCTCTTCGTTAACAAACTCCTGGTCCCAAGTACTCATCGAGACGATACGCCAGCGGCCAGTGAAGGGGTTCGGCTGCTTGGACTTCTTTGACATTATCGTACTCCGCTTCATTACTAGACGTCTCAAATACCTCTGTTACGAAGACTCGATGAGTAACTACCTCGCTGGGCCTGACAGACCGAGTTTGAATCGGCAGTCGGATGACGCATTTCCTCGTCGATTATTGCGGTCTCCAGAACCTGCGGATGATCAGTGCAGCAATCAGGGGAATCGCCCCAGAGATGATGATCGCTGCGGGGAATGCGTTGGAATCCCGGAACCACGCGCCGCACGCAGCGTACGTCAGGGCAAGTAACGCGTTACTCGCCAGCATCGGAACCAGAAACCGCTGCCAGGAAAGTCGCCCGGCACCCAGCATCAGGATGCAGGCTTCTGACAAGATTGGTAATGCGCGCGTCAGGATCAGTGCAATCGGCCCGTGGCGCAGGGCGAACTCTCGCATCCGAACCACATCTTCTGATTCGCTGAACCGTCGTGCCAGCGGTTCGCCAAACAGTCGTGCCAGACCGAAGCCACCAATCGCCCCCGCTGACAACCCGATCCACGACGCCAAGGCCCCCGCTCCGATACCAAGAACTCCTCCTGCGTAAGTCACGACGGCACTCGAAGGGACCGGTAAGAACATGTCGGCCGCAAGGAGCCCCACGACCCAGATCCAGACCGTCGTTTTTGAGGCGGGTTGGCGCAGCGCATCGAGCAGACTCTGCTCAAACGACTCCCCCAGCCACAAAAATGGAATTATGGGAATCGCGAACAGCACGATCAGGAATAACGCTGCTTTGGCGGCCGATTTCATTCCGCGATATTGGCCAGAAACGGAACAATCTGCAAGGACCAGCGATGTTTGTTGCACCGACCATCCGCCACAAGTGCTTTCCAGAACATACCTTGCAGATGACAATACTGGTCAGGACTGTGCTTCCGACAGATCATGAACGAGATCCATGATTGGGTTTAAACTCTTTCGGTCGTCTACTACAAACGGATCAAACCTGATGAGATTGAACGGGTTTCAGCGGTTCGACGCTTCGCGCCAACCCCTGTATGCCGGTAATCTATCACGCCATCATGGCTCAGAATTCGGGTTGGGCTCTTAGCCGCTGGGGCGTTGCCCAGGGTTAGAACCGGACGCAATCGCGTTCCGCCTGACTGGTCGAACCCAAAACAAGTCGTGACGCGGAACTAGTTCGCTTGGCGCCGCTCTCGAAGTGCCCAGAGTCCGTCCAATGGGGATGGACCGCGCAACGAGATCCCATATTCCGGTTGAAGTCAGTTTTTGCAGGAGTTAGTCAGATGCCTTTGGTTCCGCTTCGAGTCGTGCTGGATCATGCCGCCGAACACAATTACGGCGTTGCAGCGTTCAACGTCAACAACATGGAACAGATTCAGGCCATTATGGAAGCGGCCAAGGAAACGGATTCGCCTGTCATCGTTCAGGCTTCACGCGGTGCCCGCAGCTATTCTCAGGACAACTACCTGCGTCATCTGATGCTGGCCGCTGCTGAACTTTACCCCGAGATCCCCGTTGTGATGCACCAGGATCACGGCAACAGTCCGGCCACCTGCTACAGCGCCATCAAGTACGGCTTTACCTCGGTCATGATGGACGGTTCACTTCTGGAAGATGCCAAGACCGCCGCTCCGTTCGATTACAACGTCAAGGTCACATCCGACGTTGTGAAGGTCGCACATTCGATGGGTGTTTCAGTCGAAGGTGAAATCGGCTGCCTGGGTTCTATCGAACACAAGGCCCCCGCCAAGGAGACTGGCCCCGTCGATCCTCAATTGATGGGCGAACCAGGCGAACGACATGGCCACGATGCTGACCTGGAACAAGAACCAGAACCCGAAGGTGCCATGTCGCACCTGACCGATCCGAACGAAGCCGAAGACTTCGTGGCGGCCACGGGTGTTGATGCTCTCGCCGTTGCCATCGGAACCAGCCACGGTGCCTATAAGTTCAAGACGAAGCCGACCGGCGAAGTGTTGAAGATGTCGTTGATCGAAGAAATCCATCGCCGACTGCCAAATACTCACCTCGTAATGCACGGCAGTTCGTCGGTCCCGGAAGATCTGCAGGAAATCATCCGCAAGTTCGGCGGGAAGATGGGCGAGACCTATGGCGTCCCTGTCGAAGAAATTCAACGAGGGATCAAGCATGGCGTTCGCAAGATCAACGTCGACACCGATTGCCGTATGGCAATGACCGGTGCGATCCGCAAAGTATTTGCCGAAACACCCGACAAGTTCGATCCACGCGAATACCTGAAGCCAGCTCGTGAAGCGATGAAAAAGATCTGCCTGGCACGCATGATCGCCTTCGGTCAGGCCGGCAACGCCAGCAAGCTGATGGCAACCGGTCGTCTGAAGTAATTCACACAGCGACTTACATTCAAATAGAGTCTGGGGTCGGGTGAATTCACCCGGCCCCAGTGCATTTCAGAAGTGAGAAGTCGGCCCACGGGGGCAATCGCTGATATCCAGCCGCAATCTCTCACAAGGACAAAGGGTGTCTCTCGTGGCTGCGACTGATCGAGATCGGTGGGATGCCAAGTACTCCATCAAGGGAACCGTTGGGGCGATCCTGAATCCGCCAGATGACTGGTTGTTCCAACACGCCCAAAGTCTGCCAGCGGGTAACGCCCTTGATCTGGCCTGTGGCCTGGGCCACAACGCGATCTGGCTGGCTCAACAGGGATGGTCGGTCACGGGGATTGATATTTCTCCTGTGGGACTTTCACTCGCTGCCAGCCTGGCGAATGAAGCAGGGGCCGCTCCAATCAACTGGATTGCCGCCGACCTGGAAACCTTCGAATTGCCTCCTTCGACATATGATTTGATCGTGGTCTGCAGGTATCTGGACCGGACCTGGATCCCTCAGCAAATCGAACGGGCACTACGACGTGGCGGTCTACTGATTTACGAAACATTCTCTCGCGGCCAATTCGCACGTCCCGACAATCATCTCTGCAACCCTAGGTTCGCACTCGAACCCGGCGAACTTCCCACGCTGTTTCCCAACCTGACCGTCCAACAGTACGAAGAAGTCGATCTTCCAGAACGGACCGTCGCACGACTGGCTGCGAGAAAGAAATAGATCTTCTCCGTGGATCAGTTTTTCATGCCAGCAGTTTGGTCACGACGTTGCCATGCACGTCGGTCAGCCGGAAATCGCGGCCCTGGAAACGGAACGTCAGCTTTGTGTGGTCAAAGCCCAGCAACTGCATAATCGTGGCATGCAGGTCATGAACGTGAACTCGATCCGTCGTCGCGTTAAAGCCAAATTCATCGGACTCACCGATCGTGATTCCCGGCTTGATGCCACCTCCCGCCAGCCACATTGTGAAGGCGTTCGGATGATGGTCACGACCATCACTTCCCCCCTGTACCATCGGCGTGCGACCAAATTCACCACCCCAGATGACCAGAGTATCCTCCAGTAAGCCTCGCTGCTTCAGATCCTTTAGAAGTGCTGCGGTTGGTTTGTCGGTGTCACCGCAATTCTTTTTCAGGTCGTTGACCAGATTCCCATGCTGGTCCCAGGCTTCATGAAACAGTTGCACAAACCGGACACCTCGCTCCACCAGGCGGCGTGCGAGTAAACAGTTATTGGCAAACGAGGACTTGCCGGGCTCGGCACCGTACATCTCCAGGGTCTCTTTGGTTTCTTTGTTCAGGTCCATCAGATCCGGAGCACTCGCCTGCATCCGGTAAGCCATCTCGAAAGAGCTGATCCGGGCTGAGATCTCTGGATCGCCTGTCGCCTCGAATCGCAGTTCGTTCAATTGTCTGATTGAATCGAGCGAGTCTCGCTGAATAGCCTCGTCGACTCCGCGCGGGTTCAGCAGGTACAGAACCGGTTCCGCCCCCGATCGGAACAGGACGCCGTTGTTGACAGTCGGCAGGAACCCGCAGCCCCAGTTGGAAGAACCACCACTGGGGCCCTTCTTCCCCGAACTGAAGACGACAAATCCCGGCAAATCCTGCGATTCACTTCCCAGACCATACAGAGTCCAGGCCCCCAGGCTCGGGCGTCCGAACTGCTGAGCCCCTGTGTTCATCATGATCTGCCCGGGAGCATGATTGAACGCGTCGGTCGCCATCGACTTGATGATCGCGATGTCATCGACCACGGTCGCCAGATGTGGCAACAGTTCCGAAAGTTCGGCGCCCAATTCGCCATGTCTCGCAAATTTGAATTTCGGACCGAGCAGCTTCGAATTCGGGTTGATGAATGCGGCCCGGTATCCCTTCAACAGATCGGCCGGTGGCAGCTTTCCATCCCACTTTGCCAGTTCCGGCTTGTTGTCAAACAGTTCCAGATGCGACGGAGCCCCCGCCATGAACAGGTAAATCACCCGCTTCGCTTTGGGCAGCAATTGACTCGATCGGGGACTCAATGCCGACGTTGCACCACTGGCAGCGAGTGCCCCGTTCTGGAACAGCGAATAAAGGGCGGCAGAACCGAGTCCGACACCGCAGTCACGGAAGAACCAGCGGCGGGTGATCTCATTCGGTGACGCTGGCATTGGCAGTCCAGCCGCGACGGGCGTTGGCATGAGGGGGCTATTTTCAGGACTCATGGTCATTCCTTCGTGACAGTTTCATCAAGATTCAGCAGGACCCGCGAAACAACGGTCCAGGCAGCCAGTTGTGCAGGAGTCTTCCCGTCAGGAAGCATCGGCGGCTTGGCGGGATCGTTCGCAGCGAGTTGCCAGGGATCGATCCCCGGTTGAGTGAAGCGAGTCTGCTCGCGTGCCAGCAGATCCAGCAGAATTTTCGTCTCGTGTTCGCTCGGCAGACGCGACACGCAGCGCCGGAAGGCCCACTTGATCCTGCTCACGTCATCCGGGCCACCGTCTTTCAATGCGATCAGCGCCAGATGCCTCGAACATTCCATGAAGAGAGTTTCGTTGAGCGTCGTCAGGGCTTGCAGCGGCGTGTTAGAACGAACACGACGGACACACGAAAAGTCTCCATTGGGAGTATCGAAGTTTGTCAGCATGGGATACGGCGTTGATCGCCGCCGGAATGTGTAAATCGCACGCCGATACCGATCAGGCCCCGCTTCTTCTGACCACGTGAATGGACCATAGCTGGCAGGAGGAACAAACAGAAACGCTGGTGCAGGAGCAAACAGACTCGGGCCACCGACTTTGGAATTGAGCAGCCCACTCGCTGCCAGCGCGATGTCACGTACGATTTCCCCTTCCACACGCAGACGAGGCGCACGGCTCAACAACCGATTGAACTGGTCTTGCGAATACTTGTCGGCGGTGACTCGACTCGATTGCCGATACGTGGCACTGTTCACAATCCATCGATGAAGCTGCTTCAGGCTCCATCCCTGATCCATGAACTTGACGGACAACCAGTCCAGCAGTTCGGGGTGCGAAGGGAGATCACTCTGAGTCCCCAGGTCCTCACTGGTGGCGACGATCCCGGTTCCGAAATAGGCCTGCCAGACACGATTGACCATGACACGTGCCGCAGTCGGGCTGCGACGGTCAACGATCCAGCGTGCCAGTGTCAACCGGCTTGATGGCGAACTGGCGTCGCGCGGATCGAGTGGATGCAGGAAAGCGGGAACACCGGGCGTCACAGATTTATCGGGCTTCAGGAAATCACCACGAACCAGCATCCGCGTATCACGAGGTTGTTCACGTGCCATTAATGTCAGTGTTGTCGATCCTGCAGGCCATTGCTGCCAGAGGGCTTCAATCTGGTCGTTTGCTTCCTTGAAGTCGGCGACCGTGGTCCGCCAGTAGGAAAAGACCATCGCCGTTTGTGATTCGGTCCGCTGTTCGCGCGGGATCGAAAGAATCTCGCGCACCTGACGTGGAACCGGGTCAGCAGCGGGATTCGGTGAACTGGTCACCGAGATTCGGAACCGGCCCAGATTGTTATTCATATTGTCATCACTGTTCCAGCCTCCGTGCATCTGCCGCAGATTGATGCTCAGTTGAGTCCCCTGAGCGTGACCGATTGGCTTTTCGGCCGTGAAAACCGCATTCCGGGGCTGATTGCGACGACCCGGACCTTGATCAATCCCCCAGGCGGTTTCGTCCTTGCCATCAATGGCATAATCGATCGTTCCGGTGACTCGCTTCTTGTCCGTCTTGTCATAGAAATTAGGCTCCAGATCACGTTCGGGATTGGAATAGTCTGCGGTGGCCGAAGTGAACTTCACCTTCTCTTTCGCCGGGGCGGTTCCTTCAGCCCGCACGACCGGTTCAACTTCAACAGCGAACTCCGTCAAGGCACACGTCCCCTTGAACGAGCGGCCGGGTCCGTTGCAGGGAAGGTTGGGATCATTCAAAAGTTCCAGCCGAAACGCGGTAATGTTCTGCATGTCGGTGGTTCCGCGCAGGCTGGTTGTATACTTTGTTGGCGCATACCCCTGTGCAAGGATCGAGTGATCCCCCATGTCGATGTAACGCTGTCCGTTGTCGCCAGCGTTCTCGAGTTGCAGTTCGACCCATTTTGGCTGCCCCTGACTGACGGAGTCCTCCCAGGCAGCCATCCGTTCGCGCCAATCGGGAAGACGTCGCTTCAACCCCGTTTCGATGTCGGCCATCTTCTGGCGAAGTTCGTCGGCCAGAGCCAGTTCTTCGGGATTGTAAACGACGCGCTGGGCTTCGTGGTCATTGTTCAGGAACGCGAAAAGACGATAGTACTCTTCCTGAGTCATCGGATCGTATTTGTGCGAGTGGCATTGAGCGCACTGAATCGTCAGGCCGAGAAATGTCTTTCCGACCGCGTCCATCCGGTCGAACATGGCATCCATGCGGAACTGTTCTGGATCGACGCCCCCTTCTTCATTCAGCATCGAATTTCTCAGGAATCCGGTCGCCACGATCTGGTCCTGAGTCGCGTTGGGGAGCAAGTCACCCGCCAGTTGTTCGATAACAAACTGATTGTAGGGAAGGTCCTTGTTGAGAGCGTTGATGACATAGTCGCGATAGAAGGCGACCTGACGCGATTTGTCCTTTTCGAAGCCATCGGAATCGGCATAGCGAGCGGCATCGAGCCAGTGTCGGCCCCAGCGTTCACCGTAATGCGGCGACTTCAGCAGACGCTCGATCTGCTGTTCGTAGGCATCAGCAGCGGTATCCGCCAGAAACGCATCGACTTCAGCAATGGTCGGCGGCAGGCCAGTCAGATCCAGATGTAACCGCCGCAACAGCGTGATCTTGTCCGCTTCCGGTGCCTGAGTCATCCCCGATCCAGCGAGTTTCGCGGTGATGAACCGGTCGATCTCATTCCGGATTCGCACGCTGGATTGAACATCGGGCACTGAGGGCAGGACAGGAGCAGTAAATGCCCAGTGCGACGAGTATTCAGCACCCGATTCAATCCACCGAGTCAGCAGCGCCACCTGAGACTTGGTGAGCGGCTTATGCTTTCCCTTGAGAGGCGGCATCCGCAGGCTATCGTCCGTGCTGGTCACTCGCTTGATCAATTCACTCGCATCAGGCTTCGTGGGAACAATGGCCACCTTCCCGGACTCTGCCGGCCTGGTCGCCCCAGACCGCAAGTCCAGTCTCAATCCAGCCTGACGCTCTTTCTCATCCGGGCCGTGGCAAGCGAAGCAGTTATCCGCCAGGATCGGTCGAATATCACGATCAAAGCTGATCGGACTGACCGCCCCACCCGCAGGTGCTGCCGCGTGAATTGCGTTACTGGTCCAAAGAAGTCCAGAGCAAACAATCAGCGTGAAACTGCAGGAAAACATTCGTGGCGTCATGGTGGTCTCCATCGGTAGCGAACACGGCGAGGAGATCATCCCGAGTTCCTAGGCGAGGTTCAACCGCAAATGTGCTGCCGTTCTCGCCTTCGGGAACGGATGATTTTCGGCGGCATGGCAAGCCCAACTGGCAACGTCAACGATCGACAATCGCTTTACGCCGAGGTCTTTTCATAAATCGTTCGGCACGACTGAATATGCCACTGCTGCGAAGTCCCCGAAGAATCGTTGCTCTTTGCAGAAGCAAAACGTCGAAACGGCAGCCTGGATTTTGGCGTGCGATCACCCACCCCCGAAAACCACTTCATCCCTACCAACCGCTCAAGTCTATGTGGAAAAACATCGTCACCACGGGCTTCTCAATCAGTCGAAACCTTGCATGTGGTAATTTTGAGGTCTCGGGCTCTGCGAATGCTACCCAATCCTTGCGGCCCTCGACATTCTCATCTGCCAGGACATTTCGATGGTCAAGTTGTTGTGCCTTGTTGTCTGCTGGATCGTATTCGGAACGGTCATTGCTACGGCCGAGGAGCGGGTCATTCCCCTGAAGGGGATCTATAAAGAAATCGATACCACTCGCGAAATGCAGGCGATTTCGACGTTCATGAAAGGGACTGACGAACAAAAGGAACGGCTGGCTGAAACAATTCAGGAGCATCCTGAACGGTACGCTCCTGCGGTCTTCTTTCATCTGTCACGCTATCTCTTCGAACAGGAGGAAGAAGATGACGCCCTTTTCTGGCTGTATGCCGCCCGCATTCGCACATGGTACGACATCAAGCGTTGTACCGACCGCTCAGTGGGCGATTCGGTCGAAGTTCTGAACGGTCAGTTACCTCCGCTGCTGCGACTCATTCAGTTTGAAGACCTCGCTAACGCGAAGAGCCTCATGAAAAAAGCGATTGCATGGGATCGCAAGACGCCGCACGAATACGATCCCCGCTGGATCGCACTCCATGGAATCAAGGCTTCCTTGCCCCAAGCGGCTGATGGAAAAGAGTCCTCACTGACGGTTCCCGAGGAGCAATGGAAGGACCTCGCTGAAAAGCATCGCAAGGAATATCACAAGGACTGGCTGGAAAGCCTGAAGACTCTGGGACCTGAGCAGCTGACGCAGATCGAAGCCAAGATTAAGGAACTCCGCGCAGAAGCTGACGCCGCCGCAGAGACATCTGATGACGAATGACGTCATGTGTCTCGGTATCGCAGCACCATAACCGATCAGTCGTGCTGCCCCCGTCAACCCGTGGAACCAGACGAGCCAGTTACCTGCCAGTAGCCCCAATCCTGTCTCACCGCACGGATGGACGCACCACGATCTACTTCAACGTCTTCACGCGGACATTGCGATAGCGAACGAACTGTTTTGTGTAATCACCACCTCCGTGCACCTGCAGTGCGATGCTGCCGGTGTCTGGATGCCGCTTTTCGCTATCGGTGAATTCCATGAACTTCACGCGATTGATCCAGGTGGTGATCTTCGGAGGATTGCTTTGAATCCGGGCACGAAGTTCGTTCCATTGGTCGTGCTTCCAGAATGAGGCCCAGTCTTCGGGCTTGATTGGACAAGCCACAGGAGCCTGCTTGATCTGGATCTTCTTGACATCGTCCAGGAAGTCGAAATTCCGCAGGTGAATTCCGCCGGACAGACCTTCACCGTAGATCCCGGCCAGGTTCCCGTTGTTGTGATAGTCGACCATGTACTGGTAAGCCTGGCCACGTTCGTTGCTGCGCAGGAACAGGCCACTGTCAGGCCCGTAATCGTTTTTCATTTCGACGATTACTTCGAAGTCGCCGAACTGACGGTCGGTCAGGATGATGCCACCGTTACCAGGAATATCCTGGCTGCCAACGATTGCTCCCTCTTGCAGAACCCACTTGCCACCGCTGGTGTGCATGCTGGTCCCACTGTGGCCAGTCTGAGTGCTCACGTGCCAGCCTTTGAGCGATTTGCCGTCAAAGATCGTTTCGAAATCGGAATCCGTCAGCGATTTATCAACAGGAAAGTCGGCTGCAAACAGTCCAACATTCGACAAGACCAGCAAGCCAGCAAGAGTCAGGCGTAACATGGCAGGATCCTCAGGTGAGCAGCAGTTGCGACTTCGAAAATGTTTCGAAAACACTACTTGGGAACATCAACCTTGATGTGCAGGTCTCGCAGTTGGCGCAGATCGACCGGAGCCGGGGCTCCGGTCAGCATGTCGCTGGCCTTCTGAGTCTTCGGGAATGCAATCACGTCGCGGATATTGTCCGACGCCAGGAACAGCATGACCCAACGATCCAGCCCCAGTGCGACGCCGGCGTGCGGGGGTGCTCCATAACGGAGTGCCTCCAGCAGGAAGCCGAAGCGAGCTTCCGCATCTTCATTGCTGATCCCCAGCAGATTGAAGATCTTCTGCTGAACTGCCGGATCATGAATTCGGACACTGCCGCTCGCTGCTTCGTATCCATTACAGACCAGGTCGTATGACTGAGCCCGCACCTGGCCGGGATCGGTTTCCAGCAGGGGGATATCCTCGTCGACAGGCTGGCAGAATGGATGGTGTTCGGCGTCCCATCGCTTTTCTTCATCGTTCCACTGGAACATCGGGAAGTCGAGCACCCAGGCGATCTTGAGTTCCTGAGGATCGAACAGGTTGAGTTCCCGAGCGAGACGATTACGCAGGGCCGAGAGTGCGGCACAACTGACTTTAAATGTGTCTGCCACGCAGAACAGCAGGTCACCTGGTTTGGCACCGAATTTCGCAATCATCGCCTGCTGATGTTCGGCACTGAAGAACTTGGCAATCGGGGAATCGAGTTCCCCATCTTTGACGCGGAAGAAGGCCAACCCCTTGGCACCATATTGTTTGACGAACTCGGTCAGTTCATCAATTTGCTTGCGGCTGTATTTCTCGGCCGCCTGAGACACACAGAATCCACGGACGCGACCACCATTGGCGATCGTGGTCTTGAAGACACCGAAATCGCAGGCACCGGCAATGTCACCCAGGTCGATCAGTTCCAGTCCGAACCGCAGGTCCGGTTTGTCACTGCCGAATCGTTCCATCACTTCGCGATGCGTCAATCGTGGCAGCGGCAGCTGAAGGTCTGTGCCGCGCAAGGTTTTCACCAGTCGGGCCATCAGTCCATCGATGGTCGTCAGAATATCTTCCTGCTGAACAAACGCCATTTCGACGTCGATCTGTGTGAACTCGGGTTGCCGGTCGGCTCGCAGGTCTTCGTCACGGAAGCATTTGGCCAACTGGAAGTACCGGTCATACCCGGCAACCATCAGGATCTGCTTGTAGATCTGTGGCGATTGAGGCAGAGCATAGAACGAACCTTCGTGCACCCGGCTGGGGACGAGGTAATCGCGAGCCCCTTCGGGCGTGCTCCGCCCCAGCATCGGGGTTTCGATTTCCAGGAAGTTGTTTTCGTCAAAATAGTCACGTGTCGCCTTTGACATCCGATGTAGCAGGATCAGGGCCTGCTGAACGGCAGGCCGTCGCAGATCGACGAAACGATATTTCAGACGGAGTTCTTCATTGGGGAGGTCGACCTGTGTTGGAAAGAATGGCGGTGTCTTGCTTTTGTTCAGGACCTGCAGCTGTCGACCACGGACATCGATTTCACCGGTCGCCAGCTTGGGATTATGCATGTCTGCCGGACGGGCAACCACTTCACCTGTGACGCAGATCACGTCTTCGTTGCGGAGACCGCGGGCGATCTCGTGGATTTCCGCAAATGAAGGACTGAAGACGACTTGCGTAATTCCGTAGCGATCACGCAGGTCGATAAAGACCAGTCCGCCAAAGTCGCGATACGTATCGACCCAGCCACACAGTGTCACCGATTGTCCCACGTGACCTGAACGCAATTCACCGCAGGTATGAGTCCGTAGCACCACTATATCCTTGAATTCAAAGGGGGTCACCAAAAAGCAAACCAGCCGCCCAGCGCCAGACATGCGGCAAGCGGCCAAGGTTCGAAGCGGGGATTATAGAAGCGAAATCGGCTGTCGGGAAGCCGATCCGACCGGGTTGCGGGGGATCAAATTGAGGTGTTGAGCCAGAACTTGAGTAAATTCCGTGATTCGCGACAAAAATTCTGGAAATTGGTCTTCGCGCAATTCGCGGTCTTCAAGTATATGACGCCCCGTTCGCCGGAATCACTCCGTCGGGCAGGCCGGTTCTCCCACTGGTCGCAAGCCAGCCATCTGGCACACCTCACATCTCCATTCCTGTCCGGACGGGTCGAACACGAAGGAAGCGTCATGTCCAAGCAAATCGCGTTTTTGTTAACGGGTCTTACCCTCGCCATCTCATCAACAGGTTGCTGCTGCCTGAGTGGCCTCGGCGGTTACAACCGGTGCCAGCCATGCGGCGGGTGCCCCACAGGTGGAGGCGGCTACTATCCGCCACAAACCACCATGATGCAAACTATTGATCAGACGGCTTACTCGTCGGGATATACCCAGACCGCAGCCGTGAATGGTGCCGTGATTGGTACGCCGATCATTGCTTCGCCAAGCCCATATACCCAGACTGTGGTTGTTCCAACCAATTCGCTGCCTCCATACTGATTCTGGTCAGTCCGGACACGAGCGACAGTTTACGATTCAATCAGCCTGCAGGACGCTTTCTCGCGTCCGGCGGGCTGTTTACGTTTCTCAGCAGAAGAAATGTTGGACACAGAGGTAACCTGCGCTCAGTCTCCACCGAGATGAACTCGGTGGGGTGCGATTGGGATCGCATTTCTGGGTGGCCCGGCTTACTCAAGCGATGGAAAAAGTAGAGCGAGACCCGTGCCTCCGCGCTCGGCTGGAACAATGCGATTTGAAACGAGATTGTCTTGAGAAGTCACGCAACTCCTGTTGCAGCGTTAACGACATTCTCATACATAACGCAACTCTCCCCGATAATTCGCGCGTTCACCTCGGCTCAGGAAAGGATTCCGAATGCCACGTTCCGTCTATCAACGGTCAACGACATTGACTCCAACGTCCCAGGACGTAGCGGCCACTCAGCCCAGCGGTGAACGCATGCCAGCGCAGTATTTTGGTCGAGTCTTCAAGTCCCTTTGCGCGACAATTGCGATTTACGGAATCATCGCTGGACGGATTCATGCGGCAGAACCGGCGACTGACTGGAAGTCGACTCAGCAGAAGGTGAATACGCTGGTTGCGTCCTGCCAGTTCGAACAGGCGTTAGAACTGCTGACAGGTTTCATCAGCGCGAACCCTCAATTTGCCCCCGCGTATGAGCAGCGAGCCTGGGTCACACTCGACTGGCTCGATTTGCGGGATGAATTGTCGCTGACCGACATCCCACTTCGTCAACGAGCCTTCAGCGATCCTGCCTCGGGTCTGGGGAACGTCGATCCACCCGTGGAAGCACGTCGCATCCTGCTGAATGATCGATTTATCGAGAAATATGTTCCCCCTGCGGAATTGAAATCCGTTCAACAGGACCTGGCGGAATGTCGCAAGCTGGGGGGGAAAGCATTTGATGACAGGGCCATCGAGTCTTTTATCGCCGAATATGTCGGGGATCTTGATCGAGCCCAGCAATTGCTGGGAACCCGCTGTAAGGATGGGACCGCGAAGCCACGTGAATATCTGACTCAGATGCGTCTGTCGCGTGTTCGAGGTGATGTTCGTGGTGGACTGGCGGCTGCGGAAGCTGCCTGGAAATATCCAGAAACACGCAATCAGGCCGCGTCGCGTAAAATCAGCCTGTTGCGATCTCAAAACAGAAATCGCGAAGCATCAGACTTCTTCGATCTTTGGGAAGATACTTCGCCACGTGACGTTCGCTTTCTGAATGTGCGAACGGCGATCTCGCTGGAAAAGACGCAGGTTTTCAAGGACTTTGCACAGTTGATTGCTCTCGCCCCGGGGGAAGCATCACTGTACTACGCTCTTTCTGTTCGAGACATTCAGATCAATAACGATGGTAAATCCTGCCTGACGCACCTGAATCAGGCGGTTGAACGAAGTCCGAATTCGCTGATCCCCTACTACGCCCGCTGTTACATGAAAATGAAGATCGGTGATCTGAAGGGTGCTCTGGCAGATGCGAACTCCGCGATTCAGTGTAACCCGGACTTCGATTTGTCGTATCAGGCTCGCTCACGAGTCCTGACCAAGATGGGTGACAGCGATGCGGCTCATGCCGATGATCTTCGCCGCGTCTGGCTGAAGCAGTTGTACACCCTTCATGCGGCTTACAAAGCGAAACCCGAAAATCCCGAGACCTCTTATGAACTCGGTCGGCATTATGCGAATGGCGAAGACTGGAACATGGCCATCCGGGCACTGACAACCAGCCTGAAGAAGGCGCCGAAGAATGTGAATGCACTGCAGGCACGCAGTCAGGCCTTTGTGGCCATTGGCAAACTGGATCAGGCACTGGCCGACGCCGACGCCGCGATTGCCGCAGCCCCCGATCCAGCTGGTTTCTCGCTACGTGGCGATATTTTCGCCCGTCGTCAGGACTGGGATAAAGCGGTCAAGGATTACGAACGATCCAAGCTGCTGGACGATCGCATGGAACAGGCCCTGCGAAAACGAGCCGCCTGGCACAGTGCTGCGGGGCGAGTCGAGCAGGCAAAAGCAGACCTCGAACGAGCAGGCCAGGTCTCGCAGGCTTCGTTTGTCGTTCCGTGAAAAACTACCTGTCGCCACGCCACTCGCCGAAGAACTGATCCAGGAACTGCTCCATGAACTGATGGCGTTCTGTTGCCAGCCGCCGCCCTGTGGCCGTCTGCATCCGGTTCTTCAGCAGCAGCAGCTTTTCGTAGAAGTGGTTGATCGTCGGCCCACCTTTGGATTTGTACGCTGCGAACGTCTGGTGTTGCTCAGGAGGGACCTCGGGGTCGTACATGGCTCGGCCGAAATGACCTCCGAAGGCAAAGGCTCGAGCAATTCCAACGGCACCGATCGCATCCAGTCGGTCACCGTCCTGAACGCATTTTCCTTCGATTGTCGACATCTCAGTAGCAACACCGGCCCCCTTGAACGAGACGGTCGCGATGATCTCGCAGATATGATCGATCACAGTCGGGTCAACTTCGTGGCGAGTCAGCCAGTCGCGAGCAGTCCGAGGCCCGATCGAATCGTCGCCGCCGTGGAATTTCCAGTCCGCCACATCGTGCAGTAATGCCGCGAGTTCCACGACATATAAGTCTGCTCCCTCGTCCCGGGCGATGTGGACAGCGTTTCGTCGAACACGATCAATGTGCCACCAGTCGTGACCGGAACTGTCTCCGGCCAGCTTTTCGCGGATAAACTCTTCGGTCTTCAAAAGAATCTGCGATGACACCAGTGACCTCAATTCCAGAAGGACTGCAACTTCTCTTTTGCCGGGACTTCCAGCGGAAACTGTTTGCTGAACGGGTGATCCTGAATGCCCGCGAATTCCCGCAGCGCCAGATGAATATGTTCCGGTCGAACTCGGATGCCGTTCTCTTTATCAATGGCAAGCGATTGAGGGTTGATCGGAACGGCTTGCTGCTTTTCATCCGTCGCACCGATCACACGGTCTCCCGTGATCCCTTTTCCGAGGAACATGATCGAGTTGATCGACCAGTGGTCCTTGCCGTTACCATTGTTGTATGTCGGAGTCCGTCCCATTTCGCTTTGAACGATGACGATCAGCTTTTCGCGAATCTGCAGGTCTTCGGATTTACGCAGCACATAATCGATCCCCGCCAGAAATTCCGGGATCAATTTCATCTGATCTGGGTCGTTGTTGTTGTGGCTGTCAAATTGTCCGATCGATAAGTTGGCAGAAACGCAAACACCCGCCTTGAACGATGCCAGAGCAATGTCAGCCTGTTGAGCCAGCCGTTCCTTGGCGACCTCCTTGGGGATGAACGGGACAACCCGCTTCAGCGCCTTTGAATTGACCTGGGCCGAATAGAGCATACTTTGACTTCGTTCGACTCGCGGCAACCTCGCTTCACCAACGCGCGATTCAAATTGCTGTTCCAGAGCCCGTTCAATGCGATCCGAAACAAACGGATCGTGATACGGGGCTCGCTCATTCCCCTCGACCGAATCTGCTTTGGCCAGCAGATTGAGTGACTGCAGATAGGGGACACGCGACATCGGGACCAGATTTCCCGTTGCCGAGTAATTGCCGAACGTCAAAAACGCCAGTGGAGCAGCGGAACCATGACAGGCGGCAACCAATGCTGGAAACGTCGGATAGGCCAGGCTGTCGAGTTTTCCGGTCGCCATGTACCTGGCACATGGAGAATGATTGTTGACCGACAGATCCATGCCGTTCAAGACTCGCAGTTCTGGGCCGTATTTCGCGAAGAAGTCTTCGTTACTCATCCCTTTCTCAATGTGCTTCTTGATCGGCGCGATCCGGTGTTTTCCGACCGTGACGATTTCTTCGTCTTTGTAAAGCCGGTTGATTCCCTCGATCCCTTTCGGGTCCATCAGGTACGTGGTGTCCCAGCCCCCCGAGGCATTGAACACGATGTAATACGGACCGCCATACCCCACCGACTCTGGGCTTTCTTTGGCGTCAACAAGCGAAGTCAGGTCAACCGGTGCGGCGAAGCCCAGACCGGCGAGACTGCACAGTTTCAGGAAGGATCGTCGAGACATCAGGCAGCCTATTCGTAAAGAAACTCGTGTTGTCGCAGCAGATAAGTGACGACTCCGCGCCAGGCCCGGATGGAATAATGAGGGTCTTCCATGCGAAACTCTTCGCGACCACCACAGAAATAGGATTCGCGTGGTTCGAATCGTCCCTGAGCTTTGACGTCCGCCAGAACCCCTGTGAACAACTGGAATGTCCGCTCGATTTCCGGATGATCAACGGCACGCTCGTGTCCCAGCAGTCGCTGGTGCAAATCGACAATCGCCTGCTTGATCTTCAGATTGGCAGCATCGTCACCGGGAAGGTCGGTCGGCTCAATCCGTGGAAACAGCAACCGCTCTGCGGCCTCACGTCGGAAATCGCGAGCGACGTGATAACAGGCCACGTCGTTTGCCAGCAGTCGCTGAATGGCCCCCATCGCTCCACTCGGATCGGCATTCCGTTCAGTAACGGTGATGGAATCGATTCCGCCGTACAGGACTTTCATCGAATCTTCCAGGCGTCCCCAGCGCTTTCCGAAAATGGCATTCAGCTTCCGCTCCATCTGCTCAGGGCTGAGTAATCGCGTCAGACCGACGTCATCCAGTTCAGCCCGTCGCTGCGGGTCCGCATTTGCGGCGGCCAAACCATCGACGCGATAGAATTCGGAATTGATCAAGGCCTTGAAGGCAACTTTCAAATTGAAATCTTCCTTGGCAAATCGACTGGCGACCTGCTCAATCAATTGACGTTGCGCGACATAGCCTCGCCTTCGGGAATTGAACATCGGATCGTCGATGTCATCGGGAAGCTGCAGGACTTTGCGTCCGAACAGGATGTAATAGACATGTTCCACCATCGCGATCGGAAATCGTGGGTCCTTCGCGACTCGCTGGGCGAGCCATTGAGGGGCACGCCATCGCTCCTCGGCCGGCATCGATTCCCCTTCGAATCCCGCTTTGAACATATCGGTATACCAGCCCGCTTTGCGAGGCCCCACGGCTCCTTCAAAGTTATAGTCCTGAAACAGGCCTGCCACAGGATCGATCGTCTTGTGGCAGACTACGCAGTCGGCCGCCTGCATGGTGGGGATTTCATACTTGGCCGCAACCGCAGCTGCATCGGTCACGCGGGGAGCCAGCTGCATGATGTCGATCCCCAGGAAATGCTGGTACAGCATCCTTGCCCGCAACCGGTTGCGGTTGGTTTCGGTTGATGGATATCGACGCAGGTAATGAAACGTGCTCAGAAAACCTGCGTGAGGATACATACCGGTGACAGATTCCTGAGTCTTGCCATCACGTCCCTTCAGTGCTTTCAGTCTGGCAGGAATGTATTCGAAAGGGTTCTCGGGATCTTTGAACTGGTCTTTGACGTCATCGAAAATGCCATAGCCTCGAGCCGTATAAGGCGAAACCATGATGTAATCTGCCGTCACCAATTCGGAGAACGGACGATTGTTTCGAACGATGTGAGTGATCAGTTCCAGCGGTTCGCGCAGCAATGCCTCGCGATAGACATCCGCAAGTTTCCAGCGAGCTCGCTGTCGTTCTGCTTCGGGGACATGGCTGAGATCATGCTTGTCGTACCACAGGCGAGTCTTCTCAAAATGGTCGTAAGACAACAGCGTCTCGGCATTGTCTTCGATCCCGATCGTCAGAAAGATGTCATTGAATCCTTCCTTCAACCGGTCATAGAAGGCTTGTTCCTGCAGGATTCCATCGAGAATGGAGTCCACGGCCTCATGTCCGCGCTGATCAACGGCCGCCAGTTCTGACGCGGTGGGCAAACGAGCCGCCAGCGAGAGAGTGACGCGGCGTAGCAATCGTCGTGGAGACGTCATCGCGACCCCTTCAAAGAAGGGGCGAACGTTGTACTGTGCCGTTGTTTCCGCAGGGATAGAAACATCCTTGGCAGGGTTCAGTCGTCGTACATACCGTTCCAGAATGCGGTAGCCGGTGGAATCGGGCTTCAGCACCTGTCCACCACCGTGGTCCAGCCCGCCCGTCACTTTCAACAGCAACTTTGATTTATCCCCTTCCAGCGTCAGGGCCATTTTCTGGAATGTCTTGCAATTGTCCTGCAGCCAGCCAGGATTCTCGGAGGTTCGCCGAGTCAGGATAAATCCGCTTTCAGCTGCATCCCCTTTCGGATGATGACATCGCAGGCACGTTCGTTCACCGACCTTGGCCCAGACCTCGTCCTCGAAAAATCTGTCCTCCAACGTGCAGACGGCTGGCGTAGGTGGCGATTCGCCACTGACGTCGCTATTCCACAGCGTAGCCATCATGAGCAAGACGGCGGCCATGAAATACATGACGTGACGAAGAGTGCATCTCTGCCGAAATGGAAACGTCGATCCGCATTCCTGGGGCATATCCATAGATTCCGGAGCAATTAACGGTTGAAATAACGTGACTCAAGAAATCACGGCTCAAGGATTCCGAACACGATCAAGAATCGACAGTCGTGTGTCAAGCAATTGGTGTCATCGCAGGATTGGGGCTATCCCGTGACTGCGCCCCTTGTCAGCGCAATGGCTTTTTCAAAGTAGGGTGGGACAAGCTCGCTTCGAGCGCCGGCCCACCATAGAGAAACATTGAGAATTCATGGTGGGCCCGCACGGCGAAGCGCCACTTGTCCCACCCTACATCCAGACCAGTATCAAAAAGGCCCGAGACTTGAGTGATCAGGTGTCATCAGACGATTGGCTGACTATACTACCAGGCCACTTGGTTGACGCTGCCAGTGTCGATCCAGTGGATTGAGGTCCAGAAACATCCCGGCTGATGCTGGCAGCATCAGTCCATCAGGTTTGAATAAATGCTTTGGATTGCTGTTGCTTCGCGTTGGATTCACATCGGCACCGCCATCGTGCTCGTTGGCGGTCTCGTTTTTCTTCGGTTTGTCCTGGGCCCTGCAGCCGCTCAACTGCCCGATGAAGCTCATGCACGTCTGCGAGAACTGGTGATCGCAAAGTGGAAGAAATTCATTCACGGTGGTATCGCGCTGTTTCTGATCAGCGGTTTCTATAACTATCTCGTTGTTCTGGCCCCGTTACACAAAAAGGATCCGCTGTACCACGCACTGATTGGCACCAAGATCCTGCTGGCATTCGTGATCTTCTTTCTTTCGTCCGCATTGGTCGGTCGCTCGAAAGCGTTTGCCGGAATGCGGGCGAATCCGAAACTCTGGCAGGGAATCATTCTGGTACTCGCTGCCGTTGTGGTCGGAATTTCCGGGTACGCCAAGGTTGCCTTGAAAGGAACAACGCCGGTCGCTGCGGTGACGAGTGAGAAATAGGGTGAATTTGATTTCGCGTTCGACTTGATCTGGTCTGACACGTTCCTGATCAGTCACTCATTCACCTGATCAGGTAACCCCGACAGGATAGGCGAATCCATCGATTGGCCGACGCTCAGCGACCGTACCGGGACATTGTCGGACATGACGACCGTTGCCGGGACGCGTCGCAGCAGCAAAAGAGCCAATGTTCGGATGATCGTCGAACCGGCGAAAACACACAAATACCCGGTGATGGAGACCCCCACACCCTTCAGGATCGCGGCACCGATTAGAGAACCGACGGCCAGCGCTGCAGAGTTCGCAACGTTGTACAGTGTCAGCAGGCTGGTTCGCTCTGACTCATGGATCGCCTCAAAGAACAAGAGGACCAGAGCCAGTTCGTAGGCTGCCCAGGCTGCCCCAGCCATGACCTGCAGAATGAGCAGCCAGGTGTAATTGGCACTGAGGACCCAGCCACCTGCCAGTGGAGCGACTCCAAGAGCACCGATCCAGATCAGGCGATAGGCACCCAGCCGATGGGCCAGGCGGCCCCAGGCGGGGAGGCAGATCACTTTCGCGATGTACGACACGCCAAGCAGCATGGCGAACTGCGTGTACGTCATGTGAAGCTCTTTCAGCATGTACGGCACGAAGAACGGCCCTGCCACGTAAACCCCGACCTGCATTCCAACCGCCGAAATCAGCAGTCGCCCGGATGGTCCGCGTGAAAACTTGCGCCATTGTTCACGCAGCGTCAGAAACCGCATATTGGAAGGGATTGGTGTCGGTTCACTTTGCAGTGACAGGCAGATCGTTGACAATGCACGACACACGCACGAAATGCTGAACAGCCAGCAAAAGACGGTGAAGACGTCTGTCGGGTCAGGTGAGGCTTTCCCATATTGCAGAGCGAACCCACCCCCCAGAAAGCCAATCAGGGTCGCTAACTGCGACAGTCGTGATCGTTTGGCAAAAAACTTGGCACGGATCTCCCTGGGAATTATCGTCCCCTGCCAGGTGTTCCAGGCAGGTCCGGTCGCCAGACTGGCGGCCCAATAGATCGATGCCACAACCAGCACCGCAGGTTCCGTAATTGTGCCATTGATGGCGGCTATAATCAGCGGAACAAAGCACACGGCCTGCAGGCCTGCACACACGACAACCCAGCGTTTGTGCGAATGGAGTGCCCGGACGGCAGCAGGAGAGACAAGTTGCAGCAGGCTGCCAATCAGGACTGGAAGACTGGCGACAAGTCCTGCAAAGACTTCGCCAAGTCCGACGGCCAGGACAAATGCCTGCAGATAAGTTTCACCGCCGCCAACCATCAATCCGTAGGTGGCCCCATCCGCAATATTTAAATTCAAATCGCGTTTCAGGACGGATGAGTTGTCACGCGGCGCGGGGAGACTGGCCGTTGGCTCGGTGATTGATTCTCCTGCCGGGGTTGACCCCAATCCGTTCCCCACGATCGTCGTTGCCTTCCGTAACTCGTCGGTAAGTTCCTCAACACGAACATGCGACGATTTGCAAACCCACCGAAGTTGTCTCGGAGCTTGTCTCGTTTGGCGGATAGTAGCACACGCCAGCGGGATCTCAAACGGGTCTCGCTCACGAATCCAGTGCCAATGCCTTTTTGAAATCTGACAGAACGTAGGGTGGGACCAGCGGCGCTTCGCCGAGCCGGCCCACCATCGCTACTCAACTCAACGTTTCCTGACGGTGAGCCCGGCATTCGAAGCGAGCGGGTCCCACACTGCAATAAAAAAGCCTGCTCACGAATCCGCAGTACTGGGGTCGATGTACGCGAAGGCCAGATGATTTCGCCAGCCCCGGTACCAGTCGACAGATGACGATGCCTTGGGCAGTTCCGTCAGAGTGGGCTCGTATAAGCGAAACACGCCGTTCTGGTAAACTTGAATTCGGTTGGAATCGGGGTCAAGGACGGCGAGTTGAGCCCAGCCGTTCCCCAGGATTCGACCGATCACGGGATTGTCCTTCATGATCTTCAAGATTCCGGCCGTGGTCGTTTCAATGACGAACAGGCACCGGACAGGTTCATGAATCTCGGTACTTTGGACCGGCAGACCACAGCGCAGGTCACTGGCAGCGCCGTCCATCACGCCCAGCATCGAGGCAATGTTATGCGGCAGTTTTGTTCCGCAACCCCATCCGCCAGAATCGACAGCTGACAGATAGTACTGCATGTTGATTCCGGAACAGACCGGAATCACTGCAGACAGGATGCGGGCCAGAATCGAGTAATCGGCGTCATCCTGTTTGGGATCGTACGACTGCATGAATGACCGACGGTCCAGAAACAGACCTTTCGAACGGGATCTTCGTCCGACAATGCACATCGCGTTTGAGGCATTACCAAACTCAGGTCGAGTCTGGGCGAGATCTTCGGACCTGTCCTTCACGTGACGGTGAGCTTCATCCGGCGTGACATCAAGCGGCGCGGAATAAAACCGCCGACAGCGCTCGTGCGAATTCTTGCGACACGCAATATCAAAGGCACGGCGAGCTGCTTCGAAATCGTCGAAATGCGATTTTGGTAACTGGTCCAGATCAAAAAATGTAATCGTATCGTCCGCTGTGTTGTGCAATCCGCCGATGAAGATGGTGTCCTCTGGAACATTCAGTCCATGTGACACAAGAATCGCACGGACCTTGGGGTGGTTCAACATCGCAGCCAGGGCGCGACCATTTGGACCGCCCGGGTTCCCCGTGCACGCTCCACAATCGTAGGTCGATTTGTGGGGATTGTTCTGACAGGCGGACCCGTGTCCGATGAAAAAGACCAGCCGGGCGAAGTTACTGGTCAGACCGATGTCTCGCAGCAGTCGCTCACCCAGAAACGCCATCTCTTCGATCGAGAACCCGACATGCCCATCCGTTGAGCCGGGAGTTTGTTCGGTACGTTCCAGACGCAGACGCGTTGCCAGGGGAGGAGCCACGAGACGGCCAAAGGCACGACGCACTTTCGCCGTGAATTCCGGAAATAGAACTCGCATGACCAGTGGGACTGACGCCAGCGTTCCCAGACCCGCCGAAAGGACGGCCCCCGAGCCGATACTGCGGGTGTCATGGTGAATCTGCTGGACAGCGATTCCCAGAGCCCGGCGCGAACGGACTCGCATCTGGTGTGTTTCTTCGAACGGATACGCCATGTCTTCGATGACCCAATGCTTCGGCCTGACAACGATCGGGCATTGGGCCGAGAAATGAGCGTCGGCAATCCCTTTGAAGTACATTGCCACCCCGAAGAATCCGGCTGCTCCAAACGTCTCGATCCGTGGCGACAGCTCTTCCAGGTGCCGACGAAACGATTCTTCTCGTGCATCGATGCAATAGACCGATTGAAAGCTGGCATTCGACACCGCTTCCGGGGGACGCTGGTTCTTAACCCAGATGGCGTCCAGCCCTTTCACCAGCAACCGATGTTCGAATGCGAGCTGATAGGCCCGCCGACGCGCCAGTGGAGGAAAGGCTTCGATTTCAGCGACCAGCGTGGCCCATTCGCGAGCCGACATCTTATAGAGCGAACGTGGATTCCAGCCCATGACCTGAGCCAGTTGAAACACGTAAAACGATCGCTGCTCTGCCGAGACTGTCGCATGAGATTCAATCCGGCTGCGAATATAAGACCGCAGTTCCGAGAGCGGCATTTTAAGCGGTGGCGTGGCTCGGTCGCACAGATGCTTCAGTGCAACTCGTTCCAGCAGCAGACGGACCGCAACAAACTCGATTAAGGTTCCCGGAGCAACCGGTATCGCGACACGGTCGTCGCGCACTTCCATCTGCCAGAGCATCCCGGTCCAGCCGCGCAGCGCCAGAACAGTCGATTCAATGAAGTCGGTCCAATCCTCGGGGGCTACTCCGAGTACTTCCAGTGATTCCAGTACCGATTCCAGCGGGGTGATATTTTCGGTTTCAATCCGGCGCAGCTCTTTGGCGAGCGGCCGCATCCAGCGATGAGGCTGGCCAGCGATACCGCCGTAAAGCGAACAGAACGATTTCAAGAGCCCCAGATCGCGATCAGGGAGCGGCCAGTCCGAGACTCCCTGGTCTGTGAAGGAAGCACAAAAGCGGATCAGAATCGGGTGGACAAGCAGATCGCTGTCGTCACCCGTGTATTCAAGCAGCAGATCTCGATGGCGGGCCGAATGATGGGTAACAGAGGGGGGGACTTCCACCAGTTCCACGCCATCCCGGCAGACATACCATAAGGCCTGCAGAGAAAACTCTTCCCAGGTCTTGTCACTCCAGTTTTCCGGCGATCGCCTGCCGAATCGCTCAACCAGATCCGCGACAAAACGTCGATCCGATTGTTCCTGCGGGTTCAAATCGACGGGGTTGCTGAGGGCCTCGCGCATGACCCAGTGACGGGTAATTTCGACGAAACGAGTCCTGACCGGGACGGGCGTTTCTGCACTGAATGTCGTGAGTGCATCGGTTTCCGCAATGAACCATCGCAGTTCCTCGGCGGGAGCCGAACGCAGCGGATACTGAAGCATCGCCATCCGCAGGTCGAATCGCGTCCCTGACGGTGCAACTGGCGTCGCCGCTCCATCCCCCAATTCATTGTGCAAAACAGCTTTAAGATCTTCGAGAACGATCCGGCCGGTGGCCAGTTTGTCCCGGTAAAAGTCTTTGGAGAGATAGGGACGGCAACCAAACAGCAGCGCCCCCCGCATCATCCCTTCTTCAAATGGCAGATGTTCCAATCCCTGCAACGGGTTCAGGAACGCAAAGCCGGTAATCGGGCCTTGTGCCGGCAACAGGGCTCCCGATTGCTCAATGACAGATTTCAGCCTGGCCAGCGAATCAGTTCGGGCGGACAAGGCTTCAGTCGCCGGTAAGACACCCGTTTGCGATGAATCGGTCATGTTCATTCCAAAGGAAACGCAATTCGTCTGTTTGGTTCATACGGAATTGCGGCTCACTTGGCAATTGCGTTGCCTGACAATCATGGAAGGGAATTTCAGCAGCAATCAACAGTCTGGTCCCGATCAAACCGCCAGCAGGTTACATCTCCGTTAGGTTTCGGAAAACCGGCGTTGCTGGTGTTGTTTCCTGATCGATCCGAAGTATAGAGTTCT
>CAZSTW010000036.1:50787-58323 GCA_964609845.1 uncultured Planctomycetaceae bacterium
AGAGTTCTATGAGCTGTAATCGACCTCGTTGACTTTCCAATTGCGAAAGCGACCTGATAGACGTCAGCAACGGTCGAAAAGCGTTCTAACGTCGAGGTTCCGATGTTGTCAGAAGTGCTGGACCTGATCCGACACCCCGGATTGCAATTAGAGATGCTGTGTGCGGCATTGCTCACCGGAGCTGTGCTGGTGTATCTCGCACGAGTGACTCTGATTTCCCTCTGGGAAGCCCGCCGGATGGAAACACAAGCCGTCAAGGTGCGTGCAGGCAAGGGTTTGTACACCGGCCCTAACTCGGCTGGGTGATTCCTCTTGTGATGAGCTGTCAGCGATCAGCCGTCAGCGATCAGAAAGACAAGCTGAATCAAACGCCAGTTACGACGATCGCGTTGCGATCCTGAAATCGCTTTGCAAACCAAAATGCTCAGCTCACAATAACGCAAGGCATTGAAGCGTAAGGCATTACCGCAATCCACAGCGGCCCGAAGGTGTCGGGCTGGGTGAACGGATGGCCTTGGGCCGGAAACAGATGGATTTCAGAGAATTTGCGAGTGACCAGTCGCACCGCAAAAAATACGCACAACAATCTACCAGCGTTTCTCCCTCTGCGTCGCCGGGTCTCTGCTTGAGCCCATCTTCTCATGCTGATCGCTGAAAGCTGAATGCTATCTGCTGACCGCTCACTCACCTCTGACGCGTGTCACTGCCCTTCGAGGCTTCTTCCACCACGCGCCGGAAACGGACCACGCGGATCACGTCGCGAGCCCCCTTGAAGTGATCACCTCGCGTCTGGACAGAAGGAGCGATCGCCGGAAATTCTGGTTCCGTCACTGCAGGTTGCGCAGCAACAAATCCGTCAGACAGCGTCTCCAGAAACGCGACAACGTCGTCTTCTTCCGCATCGGTCAGCCCCAGTTTTCCCAGTTCTTCCCGGTTGACGTTTTCTTCGACATCGGGTGGATCGAAGGCGTCTGGCGTCTTGTCGCGGCGATTATAGAACCTGACGACTTCCTTCAAACTTTTGAAGGTACCGTTGTGCAGGTAAGACTTTACAAACTGCGGGTGCGGTTTTTTCGCGACGTTGCGCAGCGTCGGAACCTTCACTTTTCCGTGCTGGGTCTGGTCGTTCAGCACGCCTCCAAGGCCCAGGTCTCGATACTTTGCGCCGTCAGGATTCACCGCAGGGACAGCCCGATAGAACGGGTTGCCAGCATTACGGGGAGCCCCCACGTTGTCGTACGTGAAGTCCGTAAACAGGGGAGGTGTTCCGTCCGCGGCAGGCTGATGCGGGTGGCAGGCCGTGCAGTTCGCCTTTCCTGCAAACAGGGCCAACCCGCGCAGTTCCTGAGCCGTCAGGGTCGTTTCTCTTGCCAGGAAGGCATCGTATTTTGAGCTGAACGGATTGACTTCGCGCGACGATTCATAGGCCGCGATCGCTCGGGCAATCAAGTCAAAGGCTTCTTCGGCATCTGCTGCATTCAGAGCTTTTGCTCCGTAAACTTTTTCAAACAGCCCTCGATAATTCGATTCACGCACTTTGGCGACGACATCCACTGCCGACGCGTTGTTCATTTCCAGGGGGTTCAGGAACGGTCCCTTGGCCTGAGCCACCAGATCATCCATTCGCCCATCCCAGAACTGGCCCCCGGCCCAGGTCCCTTCTTTCTGATCGAATTCACGCTTGGGACTGTACGCTGCATAGGCCGCCGACGGAGGTTTCCGATTGCCATACCGCCCCGGAGCGGCTCCCGGATAGATCCCGGTTTTCAGGTTGATATCAGAGTCTGGTCCGGTAAAGCCAACTTCCGGAGCATGACAGCTGGCACACGCCTGTCCGACCGGGTTCGACAGGTCCTTGTCAAAAAAGATCTGCTTTCCAAGCTGCTCCAGCGGAGACAGGTCTGCCGCAGTGGCCCGCAACGGCGCTGTACTGGCCAGTGCGACCATTGCGATCGACAGAAGACTGGTGAAAACCCGTACGCAACGCTTCTGAGGAATTGTCATGGAGAGCCTCATGGCCACAGAGGCAGAATGTGAACCAAAACGGAGAGCGATATCGCGATGACGTTTTATTCCACCGCCCCAAACACGACAACACGGCTTGGCGTACGGCCCACGTTTGATGAATTTCAGAACTCGCCACAACATGTTCAACAAACAGGGGATGCAGCACATCGTTAAGGTGGCATTCGCCTACGAATCTGGCGAAAATCGCAAATTCGGCAGTTCCTGCCGCTTCATCAGGCTCCTTCGTGCCCTCCTCCGTGTCTCCGTGCCTCCGTGAGCTCTCATGGCCGTCGGAAACTCTCCTGCGCTGGATGGCGCGAAGCGAGCATGTCACAAAAGTAGGGTGGGACCAGCGGCCCTTCGCCGCGCCGGCCCACCATCTGTTCTCGACGTTTCCTGATGGTGGGCCGGCGCTCGAAGCGAGCTGGTCTCCACCCTACAAATTGCATCGACCGTTACTTTTATTCAAAACGACGGTAAAAAGGTGATCCGTCGGTCCGCGTCGACGTATCCGGGGTGATGCCCTGTACTCAAATGTCGACACGTGCGTGTCGTTCCTCCCGTCTCAATCGATTGCTCAACGATGAATGAACCGTTCAAGAGTAAGCTGGTGTTGCCTGAGATCGTGCGACCGTTTCTGGCGGTGATTCTTGTCATCCTGCTCTTCTGCGTCGCCGACTGGCTCAAGAACGGGGAAAAAGCCCAGTTTGCATCCCAGCGCAGCATGCGTACGGTGACGGCTCAAACGGCAACGGTCGCGGTGGCGGCACTTGGCATGACCGTGATCATCATTGCCGGCGGCATCGATCTTTCGGTCGGGATGTCGATCGCACTCTGCGCGACGGTCCTGGCCTGGTGCCTGAAAGAGGATGTCGCCACCCGGACATTCGGGATGCAGCCCTTAAGCGCCGTGATGAAGCCATTAACCGCTGCCCGAACGGAACTGGAACTGGTCACCAAGACTCGAGACGACCTGGCGGCGAAAAACCCTGAGTCTGAAACCGACCGGGCTGAACTGCAGCGATTGGAATCTCAGCGTGAGACCCTGGTCGCCAAAGTCTCCGAATTGACAGTCGCCTACCGGCCTGCGGCCATCTGGACCTCAGTCGTTGTCGTGGTGATCACAATCGCCTGTGGTGCGATCTGCGGGTTTGTGAACGGCGCCTTGGTCAGTTATCTGCGTCTGGTCCCGTTCATTGTCACACTGGGATCGATGCAATTGTACCTGGGAATGGCCAAGATTCTGGCATCAGAGACAACCGTCCGCCCCGATACGGGGACTCAAGTCCCCTACTGGTTCGGGGATCTGCTGAGTGTCCGGCCGCAGGCATTGTGGTTCGGAGTCCCCCTGGGGATCTGGGTGACACTGGCCCTGGCAGGCTTACTGGCCGCCGCACTGCACTGGACGGTCTTCGGCCGTTACGTATTTGCCCTCGGCTCCAATGAAGCAACGGCACGTCTGTGTGGAATCAACGTCCGCTGGAACAAGATCGCCATCTACACACTGGCCGGCCTGTTCGTCGGCATCGCCGGCCTTTATCAGTTCTCTCGCCTGACGGTCGGCAACCCGACCTCAGGTGCAGGCCTGGAACTGAAAGTCATCGCATCCGTGGTGATCGGAGGAGGCAGCTTAAGCGGCGGCCGAGGCACCGTGCTGGGAACATTGACGGGAGCCTTGATCATGTCCGTCATCACCAGCGGCTGCACAGCCGTCGGCCTGACAAACCCCATCCAGGACATGATCCTGGGAATCATTATCACCGTCGCGGTCAGCGTCGATCAATTCCGGCAGGAGAAGAAGCCGTTGAGGACTGCGGGGTAGTTGGCTCAGAGCGACCACGCGCCGTCGTTTTCAGCTAAAGTCATTCACAGACTTCAATTAACGAGCCTCTCAGCCCATCTCACCAAGATTTCAGATCTATCGCGCACAAATCTATCGAAATCATCATGAAAAATGTCCACCGGACAGAGGGCCGATTGCAATATCGCCCTACACTCAAGCGTGTCAAAAGGCATTAAAGATCGATATTGTGATGGAGGCTGGTCGCTGATTCGGTTATTTGCTGCGCGTGGCAACAGGCAGAAGTTAACCAAAGTCGAAATTCTCTCACCACCAACCCCCTGACTTTTTAGCATGGCCTGCGGGAATACGTGATGGAATTCCTTTTAATTGCATTCCCGAAGTACACTTCCAAGGGCGATCACCCCTCCACCCACGAAATCACGTGGTGAAGCGGACGCGAGCATCAGAATGAATGTGCGCGTGTTGGTGGTTCGCACATTAAACGAATTTTCGGTGAAAAAACAAGGGGTGATAACACAGTCGAACTCCCCAAGCTTGCTGGGCACACCGGATTTGAGATTATTGACCTCCGAAACATCCTGATTCAACTGCTCAAGTCGCTTGCTATAGCGACGACTAAAAAAAGCGCGCCAAATCCATCGCACCAATGTTCTGTGCTGTGATGAGGATGGGTGTGTGCTTTGGTCTTTGTCCGTTGCAAAAAACACCGACAGGGGAATAATGATATTCGCATACGGAAGAATATCTGCAGAATACGCTGAAAAACTCGTACGTAGAAAATCTACTGCCCCTAGTACGCCCGCGCGAACCTCTCCAAAGCGCCGCCGGACTTCGGAGCCGTTCAGGGTGATTATCGCTTGAGGCGAAGAATCTCCCGATATTATCGCAGCGCAACATCGAAGCAGCAAATCAGTGTCATTACCAATGCCATTAAATCCGAAAGGTGCCAAGTCGTCCCTGAGCGACGCAAACTGTTCTTGCAAATCAAATTCATCGCTCCACGACCACGCTGAAAGGAGTTGCAGTGTATCTAACTCCACCCCCAACCGATTTATCCTTTCAAAAACGATTGCCACAGCAGTTCTGTTGTCTGTGGCGAACGTTTGAACCGGGATGCGAGCTGCGGTAAAAGCACGGTACAGGTTATCAACTTGTTCTGCGATCGCGTCATCCATCGTGCGAAGAACTTTTCTATATGCGGGTGGGTCCAGAAGAATTTTTAGAGGAAAATGCTTTGACAAATCCACCTCGTCGTCAGGTAAATACATGAAACGGGAATCCTGAGCGTCCGACGTCGAATTTAATGTAAAGTATATTTTCGTCCAAGAGTCATCCTCATCTGGTTCAGGCTGGAGCACATTTTGGAAAACGCCGAATATTGAAGTTGCCCGCTGCTGCCCGTCTAATATGTAATCGATAGGATAATCTGGGTCGTTGTCTGGAAGTTTGTATGGACCAAGCGTGCGCTCCGTTTGGAGCGATGTTTTTGTTCGCCAGAAGAGAAGGGACCCGAATGGGTATCCCTTGAAAATGCTGTCCATTAGGTGGGCTACACGATCCGCGTCCCATACAAACCCACGCTGAAACGAGGGAATTCGTAGATGTCCAGACAAAATTTGAGATACCAAGTCGTTTATGAAAAGAGGATCCGCCATTCGGATTTCCTGCTATGGTCAGGTTTGAAGACAAGCCCACGGTCCGGGGCATTAAATGGGCTCACTGCTGCTGCGACACGAGTGTGCACATTTGCGTAGTGGGCGTCAATTGAGATCACACGAAGGTAGTGGCGATGTGCTGAAAAAATACGATGGGGTCGCCGGCGTTGGGTTGACGGCGAAGTGGCATTGTCAGTGCTGCCTGTCCACTGAAGCGAATCGAACGAAATAGCCCGTTGTGGGTGGCACTTGCGATCGCCTTGGGTCGTCAGTGCCAACGTGAATTCGCCTACTTCTGATGTTAAATGACTAGGTATCCGACGTGCTCAATAATCTATTGGGACTCAAGAGACCTCACGGGAACTTTGGACCGTTTGTAGGTCAATGTCAACGGTATTTGCAGCAAACAGGCTTGTGCTGCCCCCGCTGCCACTCCTGAAATCTCAAGACACTCAATCAGAGCCACCGTCATCAGTTAATGCTGGGACTTATCCACCGATTCCAGCAGTCCAATAGCGGCCCAGGCGGTACCCCAGTAGTGGTAGATTTCGTCGCGGGCTTTCAGACGTTCCGGGGCGGTGGACTTGGTGATGTTTTTAGACGGAGTCAGCCACGAACCGTTGGATTGTTGTGTCGAGAGCAGGAACGTGCGTGCTTCTCGAAAGACCGCCGAGTCGGCGCTGGCTCGCACTTTTGCCAGGACGTAGAGCGCCAGGCCTGTCGTCAAAGCATCGCTGGGGACGCCCTTTTCCCAACCCCAGCCGCCGTCGCTGTTTTTTGCCTCAATCAACTGCTGATGCAGCTTTGTCACTTCAGCCGCGGTACCGAACTGGTGTTCAAACAGTAGCCGTGTTGCGAGCCATTCGCGATTGTCGGGATTCGATGGCTGCTGTCGCTGATAGGTGATCGCTTTCTCGATCGTTGTAGAGGTCTTCTGACCGGGGGCTTCGCTGGCCGCCAGGGCGAGCGTGGCCCACATTGTTGTTGTCTGATTCGCTGTGGCCAGCGGCCAGCGACGCATGGTGGCAAATTGATTTCCTGGCGTCCAGGAGCCGTCTGCTAACTGGGTTTGTTTTATCAAGTCGATCACGCCATCGCGAAATTCGGCTTGCACCAGCACGCTCGTCGTTGCGTGATTGGCGAGCAGCAATTGTCCCAGGACATCCAAACCGCCGCCGGTCCGGTCCACGGCGAACGGGGTTCGCTCGGCTGTCTTGAGGATGATTGTCAGATAGGACGTCCGTTCATCGCTGGTCAGTAGCGGAGTCAGCCTGGCAAGGAACTCCGCTTCGGTCTTGAAGGGTTGCTCGATCAGTGACTTGAGTTTTTCCTTGACCGAGTCCGGCAATTTCGCTGCCTCGACTTTGCCAAGTTCGTAGGTCTGCAATCGATAGAGATTGCGATGCGACAGCGAGTCTTTCTGAGTCCACTCATCCCACTCCGCCAGCTTGCTGGCATCGACCGTCAATCCGCGAGACTGGGCCGCGCGATGTGACCAGAGCAGGAACGGCACATGATGACACGAGATGCAGTCTCGCTCATGCATCCAGGCAACGCCCTCCTTTTCCAGGAAGGGGAGGCTTCTGGCGACCGCCTCAAGCACCGCCGCATCACTGGGGGGCGCTGAGTCCTGCGCTCGGCTCGAGGCGATCAGGAAGCCGAAACAGGAAAGAGCGACCAGACAATGACGAGTCACGATCATCGTGCGGCACATAGTGTGGTCTCATTCTGCGGATGGGTAGCTGCGAGCGATGGATTTTCCATCAAAGTAGCCTTCATCGCTCCGCGTAAAGTCAGCCGATCGCATACCAGACGAACTTATCAGTTCGTCGTCAACCGAAAATTGGGCAGTCTTCGCGAAATCATTGATAGAACGTCAGTCGGGGCCGCTTCCTGTTAGGGCCATGTCCCATGGTAGTAGTGATCAAACTGGAAACGGCTGACCTCACGCAGAGCGATGAAGGCTAGGTGGGTGGCCGGGACTGGAGCGTCTTCGCGAAGTCCCGGAATGTGCGCTCCACGCGAAGACCGGGCCTTCCTTCGCAAAGCCTCAGTCCAGCCTCAGTCCAG
>CAZSTW010000037.1:0-38436 GCA_964609845.1 uncultured Planctomycetaceae bacterium
CATTTAAGTGTGGCGTCCCGCGGGCATCAAACTGCAGCGTCTAACCCATGTTTCGACACGACACGGAAGTGCGACCCGCACTAAGTCTCTATTTACTTCTCGCTTTTCTCATCCTTCGTTGCAGGTGGATCCAAAGTCGCGGCCGGGGGCATTGCATCTTCCGGACCGTCTTCGGCCGGGGTGGCGCTCTGCAGTTGATGTAACAGCAATTTCGCGTCCGCAACAGAATCGACCATAGAACGATCATTCTCATAAAGAAACAGGATCCCTTCCAGAATGGCCTTCGCCTTGGCGGGATCTGTCGACATCTGGGCCTTGGCGCGATCAACCGCTTCTCGCACAAATTTCTGCTGGAACGTCGGACGCGTATTTCGGATCGTGGAGAGTAACCGATCGACGGAACGCACCAGCGGCTGCTTACTTTCGTCGTCTGCGATCACATTACGCAATGCTTCCAGTTGGCGTTTGGCTCCCACAGTATCCCCGATCTTCCATCGCCATCTCGCAGTCTTCAAGATTCGCTCAGGTTCCGAACTTGGTTCCACTGAGGTATCTTCGACCGTCGGCCAGAACCAGGCAAGGCCACCCAGAACGAGCAAAAGGAGTCCTACCAGGACCCACAGGTTATTCATCAGGCGGTCAAACACCGATGTCGGTTCGTCGCGAAGGCTTTGAGCACGGACGAGATCGCGAACCAGCGTGGCCCCCAGCCTGCCGCCGGCGATCGGACCATCCAGACGCGTTTCGGCATCGGGTCCCGGGGCTGTCGAATTCTTCAATTCGACTTTCTTCACGACCTCCAGTAGTCGGCGTGACACAACATACGCATCCGGCAATCGCTTTTCGGGATTCTTTTCCAGCAACTGGCAAGTGATTTCATCAAGCCATGAGGGAATCTCAGGAACGTAGCTTCGCGGAGGATCAAACCTGCCAAAGCGTTGCTTCTGCATGATTTCTGGCGGCGTTCCATTGGCAAACGGTGGCTGCCCCACCAGCATCGTGTACAGGACCGCACCCAGGGAATAGAGATCACTACGGCGATCTGCGCGACGTCCTTCCACCTGCTCGGGCGACATGAATTCTGCGGTCCCGATCACGGCCCCGGTGATCGTCAACTGGTCTGCGGCAAACACCTGAGCAACACCAAAATCGGTGATCTTGACCGTCCCGCCAGTCGAAATCAGCAGATTGGACGGCTTTAAGTCGCGATGCACGACGCCAACGTCGTGAGCATGCTTCAAACCCAGACAGATCTGTACGGTGAGCTGGATCGCATCCTTCCAGGGGATTCGTCGATCACGTCGCAATCGGTTGGAAAGAGTCTCTCCTTCGACGTATTCCATCGCATAGTAGTAGGTCTCTTCGTCATCTGTGCCGCTGTCGTAAAACTTGACCACGTTGGGATGGTTCAACAATTTCAACGCTTCAATCTCGCGATTGAAACGGAGAATAAATCCACTCTCGCGAGCCAACGACGCGGGCAGAATCTTGACCGCGGCAATTTGTCCGGTCTGCTCATGCTTTCCAACATAGACCGTTCCCATCCCCCCTGCACCGATCTTGCGATCGATCAGGTACGGTCCAATTCGTACGGGATGCATGACCAGGGCCTGAAAGAGAAATGACTGTTTTGAAGAACGACGCACACTCTACGATGCAAAACTCTCGAACAGAACTCAACACCTTCCTGAAAGTTGAACTTTGAAATGCCCTCGGAAAGAGTGGGGGCACGATTATAATCGCAGGTCACAATCCGTCACACGTTGACGAATCGATCCGCCGGACAGAATCGAATCGAAAAGACCTTCCATGGAAATCATCGTTGTCTTGATCAGCGAACTCATCGCAGTGATCGCCATTCCGGCGATCGAGATTCTTGTTATGGCAATCAGTCTGACGGGAAGTGTACTGACGGAAGTTCTGACTGCGGTATTAACGATCGTATTTTCGCAGCCAGCGACATCGGCTCCGCAGGTCCCTCGGGACAGAGCCGCAACTGGGGCAGCATCGCAGACATCCGATGGGCCGCGTCGCACAACACAGGTCTATGCTCCGCCAGAGATCGCGAATGACAGCTCCATTCAAAGGCGTCGATGGAGGCTGTGGATCCGAGTCGGCGGCCTCACTCTGTTCCTGATCAGTCTGATTGGATTGGTTACCATCGAGTTCATCGGGGCCGATCCAATGCTTCGCTGGGCACTGAAAGATCTGAAACCAAAATCGGGAATTGAATTGACGTTCGACCAGGTTTCTGGCGGATTCCTGCGTGGAAACCTGGAAGCGACGAACATCAAGCTCAAGCGGGCGGAGGATAAGTATTCCAACTTCGATCTCACCTGTGCCAAGGCGACGTGCCACTTTTCGATCTGGACGATTCTCTGGTCCAGAACTTCGTTCGAATCTGTGACTCTGGAACACGTGACGGGCCGTTATGAACGCGTCAGCAGACGAGAACCTCGTGCAGACAAGAAGACCTTTGAAATTCACAAGTTCTCGGCAACGAATTGTGAACTGGAGATCATCGATCATACCGCATCGGGCGAGTCTGCCCCCTATAACGTTCACATTGCGGCGCTCGAATCCTATCGAATGCGCAGCCGCTCGATCATGTTTGACACGCTCTTTCATTCCAATATCGTTGGAACGGTGGAAGGCAGACCTCTTTCGATCACGAGTCAGCGGAACGAATCGGGCTATGAAGTCCATTGGAAGGCCGATCGATTACCAGTGGCGATCGTCGGTGACTACCTGAAGGGGCCGTTTCGCTGGATTGATGAAGGGCGTGTCAATGTTGTCATGAATGCGGATGTTCCAGCCGATGGAACACCAGGAGGCGTTCTGGCCATGAAGTGGGAGTTGGCGTTTCACGAGATCCACGCCAGCATGCCAGACGGCTTGAATCTTGCCATGCGGACCATTGCTCAGGTTGCGGTAAATGAATTGAATCGAAAAATCGATGGCATGCAGATCGCGTTTGATGCCAAACTCCCAATGGTCAACGGCGTCGTTGTGATCACGTCGGATGCGATTCTCGAATCCTTGTGGGAAGTGATCGGCACTGCTGCCCGCGACTCACTGCTGGAAAAACTGGGAGTCAAGCTGGAAGACGTTCAGGATGCTTTTCGAGGTGATGCTGAAAAGCTCATCGAAAAGGGAAGGGACGCAATCAAGAGAGGGCTGAAACGCCTGAAACGTGACGGTACAAAACCAGACTGAATGACCCACGTCCCGTAACACATCCGCCCAGCTTTCTCGTAATTCAATCCAGCTTGGTCAAATCGTAAATGTCGTACGTTTCGTTTTCGAAAACGGGATCCAGCTCAAGTGGGCCAATCCGATCGGTCAGGATGTGAGTGACACCTGTCTGCCTGCGGAAGTCTCGTAACTCATCAGCCGTATAGTTTTCGTCGTCAAAATGGGCACTGAACCATTTCTGCAGAAACTGCAGGCGACGATTCCACTCGACAATTCCAGCCGCATCCTGCGGGCAGTCCTTGTAGGCGACGTACTCGGCCCGCTGGGCATACCATTTGAAGGCCCTGCCATCATGCGGGGCAAAGACCAGTATGTCCTTCGTAAGATGATTGTCGATCCAGTGGCACGCACTGATCCAGTCGGCTGTCTGCTGAGCTGTATAGCGACTTGATTCGCTCACCGAGTTCACTCGCACTAGAGCGAACACGAACAGGCTTGCGTATCCAAATCGCAATGACATCTTCCGGCCATCGAATGGCCATTTTCTGACAAGAGTGATTGAGACTGCCAGAGGAACCAGCAGGTCCGCGACCCGAAATGGATAAAACTTCAGCAGTTGTGATCGCTGAGTTAAGGGACTGAATCCAATCAGAACTCCCGTTACGGCAAACAGAGTCGAGAAGCCCACCAGCCTGTCAAATCGAATCTCAGCCGCAGTCCTTGGCACTTTCCACGTGAGTAAGATCCAGGTGACGATCAACGCGACGTAGCAAACATAGGCCTTCCATTGAAAAGATCGGGGGTCCAGATGATGTGCCAGTCGATAATGAACCTGAATAAAGTTGGCTGCCGCTTTGGTCTGTTCCGGGACGGCTTCGCTCAGCAGGCGATAGACGGGTATCAAGCCCGGCAAAGCACATGCGATCAGTACCAAAAGTCCGCAGAGCCAGCGGATCACTGGAATCTGGCCAGATCCCGGCACTGCAGATACGGGGAGTTCTGTAGCAGATTTGAAAGTGGACCTCTGCAACGCCCTGCCGATCATACTCGGCGCGATTTCCAGAAACAGAGTTCCTGCATACGCAAGCAGACCCCAGATTCCAATCACGGGATGGAACGAAATCGCCAGTCCCGTCAACGCTCCTGCTGAGACAACCTGGCCTCGATTGGCTTGCCCGAGTGCGCCGAAGAGGAAGCCGTATCCGAAGACCTTTCCTTCAACTCCACCAACAATCCACTCACCCGAAAAGCTGCCACAGGCCTGAAACACCAGAAACAGCACACAGGCTTTCAACGGAAACCAGCGTTCTGGTTGCAACGTATTCATCAGGTTGCACCAGCCCAGAGAAAGTATCAGCAGCGCGACGATTCGGCCGATGAGGGCGGTTTGCTCCAGTGAGCACCACTGCGTCAGGAATCCGACTGTCGCGTAGAACACCGTATGGGCGTTGGTTGATTCAAGAAAGAAATCTCCAGCGCACCACTCAGGCTGCCAGTAGTGTTTCGCCTTGCAGAGGTAGTGTGGTTCGTTGACAGCCGGTATCGGTGCAGCGACCAGGCTATACAACAGAAAGCCTGTCCAGACCATCGCCACAATCACCAGATCGATCCGTCCGATCTTGGGGGGACTGACTTCAGATGACGCAGGGATCATGGGGTCTCTTCAGAAATCTCGCTCTTCGACCAGGTTTCGCGTCCTGACAGGATACCACCCCAGTCTGGACAGATGCGAGCGGATCACAACTTTCAATGGGCGGTTGCGAAACCAGAGAATCAGTGCAGCGACCCCGGATATCAGTACCATGACCCCGATGATACCAACGGCGACCAGACCCGCCGTACGTCCCACCCATCGGAACAGCCATTCAAATAACGGCATCGGTGCGTTTCCTGCACCTTCCAACGCTCCCCCGATCATGGCCATCATTGCGAACACGACCAGCATGACACTAAGGCCGAGTTGTGGATCCATCTCAAGATCCTGAGGGCTGGTACGCGTCTGAATAACTTCGCTGCGTTCAGGAAGCTTATGGCCAATCGCCTGAAACAACTGTTCACCCGCTGTCAGGTCATCGAGTCTAAGTCGCCAGGGATCACGCAACCAGTTGTAGCGTATCAGTAGCGTTTGAGCCGCAGGGATCCACGCAACGGATGAAATTCGCTGGCAATCCAGCTGTTGAACGGACTTTCCAAATAAGTTTCGAAGCGATTCTCCGCTGGAAATCTTTCGCAAAGTTTCCTGTCGCAATCGCTCGTCTGCAAGCTGATGTCGGCAGACGGCATCCCTGTCGATGGTAATCAGCCACGTTTCTGCGACCCAGACACGCGGACTCGATTCATTGACTGCTTGCGGCGCCACGTGAAATATGGTTTATCCTTATTTCCAGGCAAACGCCTCGCCCGTCAGCTTCTCAAATGCTTCGACATACTTGGATCGCGTCCGTGCGACGACGTCGGCGGGCAAGGGTGGAGGCGGGCTGTTCTTGTCCCAGGTTGTCGATTCCAGCCAGTCTCGGACGAACTGCTTGTCGTAACTCGGCTGACTCCCCCCGGGAGCGTACTGGTCGGCAGGCCAGAAACGCGAACTGTCCGGAGTCAACACTTCATCAATCAGGATGATTTTGTCATCGAGCAGGCCGAATTCAAACTTGGTGTCGGCCAGGATGATGCCACGGCCACGTGCATACTCCGCAGCCCGAGAATAAATCTGCAGGCTCAATTCGCGCAGATTTGAGGCTCGATCCGCTCCAACGATCTCACACATCCGTTCGAACGAGATGTTCTCGTCGTGTCCCGTTTCGGCTTTCGTCGCTGGCGTGAAGATTGGAGAAGGCAACTGGTCGCATTCGCGCAGCCCGGCTGGCAACGGCAGTCCGCAGACGGTTTGCGAGGCCTTGTATTCCTTCCAGCCGGAACCCGCCAGATAGCCTCGGACAACGCATTCGACCGGAAAAACTTTTGTTTTCGTTACGACCATGCTTCGTCCTTCCAATTCTGGCAGATTGGCATCGGCGGGAAGCGGCAGGTCGGCGGGGTTCATGCTGATCAGATGATTCGGCACCTTCAGGTATTCAAACCAGAACCGGCTGATCTGCGTTAAGACGCGTCCCTTGTCGGGAATTCCGGTTGGCAAAATCCAGTCGAAAGCGCTGATTCGATCCGTGGCGACGAACAACAGTCGATCACCAAAGTCGTAGACATCACGGACTTTACCGCAAGTCGGGGTGCGACCAGTCAACTGACTGCGAAGAAACGGAATGGCCGAAGGAAGCGTGGGCATCGGAGTGTCACAAGTCAAATATGAGGGGCATGGGATTCGAGCAGGACCATCGTGCCGAATCAGTTCAAACAGGGTGAAAATACCATCGTGTCTCGGGTTGGGCAGCAACACTCACGGTTCCGTCTAACCCGACGGAACTGGAATCTTCAGAAACCTACCCAAAACGACAGATATCCAAACCGAGACTAACATTGCCAACAATGTTGAACAACCCGGACGACACAACTACACTTTCGGGAACGTGAGAATCGGTGGTTGGCGGAATTTCCGTTGAGTCGTCCGTTTCGAAGGTGTCTACGTCTCGATTTACTATTATTGAAAACCCAGATCCGCGGATGGACCGTGTCTGACATCCTTCGATCATCACATTCCTCATTAGCATGCCGGGGCTGCGCATGGGCTTGATCCGTTTCGCTGTCCACCCGACGTCGCTGATCGCGGACTGGCCCGAGGTCTATCGCGGATACCTGACGGGCTCCGATGGACGCGTCTTTCCCACTCGGATCGAAGTCGACGAAGAATTTGTCGGTTGTCGTCGAACGACGTCGGAAAGTTGCAAGTTCCACGTCGCCTACCCCGTTCCTGAATTTGGTCGCCCCTTTATCAGTACCGCTTCCCTTCCGGAGCGTGAACAACCCTATCTGCTGGCTGTCGAACTGGCTCGAGGCAAGATCGTTCAGATTCGGAATCAGGCATCGGCGTGGGAGCTGGCAGGGATGCAGATCCCGGCGGGGTTTGCAGCTCCCTCCAGAGCAGCACATCGTGCTTTTGCCCGCGCGGCCTCGTGTCAGGATGACATCGCCAAATCGACCGAACTGGCGACCGAAGCTCTGCATCACGCGTTTCGGGCGGCCGAAGTCCTGACGCTCGGGTATTCATCGCAGGCTCTGGCCGGGCGACTGCAGCGATACAAGAGTCTTCCCGCGTCGGTCGGTTGCGAGCTGCAGGGATCGACTCCTGATCCAGATGCGAATGAATTATTCACGGCAGCATTTAATGCTGCTGCGGTGGCGGTTCCCTGGCGGAGTATAGAAGCGGTCGAAGGAGAATACGACTGGGGGGCGGTCGATCGGCAGTTGGAATGGTGCGAACAGCAACGCGGAGATCAGAAGCTACTAGTACGCGGTGGACCCCTGATCGACCTTGGTCCCGATGGATTACCCGCGTGGCTGGCCCGATGGGAACATGACGTCTTCAATCTGCGCAGTTTCGTCTGTGACTTTGTCGAAACGGCGATCTCTCGCTATGTCGGTCGCATTCGCATCTGGGAAGTGGCTGCTCGCGCAAACTCGGGCGGGGCATTGACGCTCAACGAAGAAAGCCGATTGATGCTGACAGCGAGTGTCCTCGGTGTCGCCAAGCAGATTGACGAAGAAGCTCAACTCGTGATCCGTGTCGATCAGCCATGGGGTGATTATCAGGCACGGGGCCAGCATCGACTGTCACCGCTGCAGTTTGTTGATGCACTGCATCGCTCGGGCGTTGGGCTCGCGGGAGTTAATCTCGAGATGGCCATGGGCTACCTGCCACGTGGCAGTGCAAGGCGTGACTTGATGGACATCTCGCGCATGATCGATGCGTGGAGCGTGTTGAATCTGCCGATCCAGATTACGCTCGCCTGCCCTTCAAGCATTGATGATGATCCGTTGTCGTATCCCGATTGCGAAGTCGATTCCCGGTTGTGGCCGGAAGACTGTAGCGAAGCGACACAGGCCGAATGTATTGATCGAGTGATGGAACTGCTGCTGGCAAAGCCAACCGTCTCCGGCGTTTACCTGTCACATTTCTCAGATGCGACTCCGCATCAATTCCCATTCGCAGGGGTGATGCATCCCGATGGAACTCCCAAGACTGCCTTGGAACGAATCATCACGCAACGCCAGCGGCACAAGGGTCGTGAATAGCGGGCCGTGTTGCACGACACACAATCCTCCAGAACCGATCTGAATGAAGAAAGCAATATTATGAAATACATGCCCATCGTTTTCGCATTGTTGACCGGTCTGTTCTGGGGAACTTACGGTCCAACACTGGCTCAGGCTCGTGCGTTTGAAAAGAGTGCCTTCAAGCCTTACGTGATGATTGGCGTGGCCTATCTGGTCTGGGGCATCATTGGCGGCCTGGCAGGCATGGCCTACACTCAAAAGCCGGGCGAAGCCTTCTTCAGCTTCACGAAGCAAGGGATCTTCTGGGGTTTTGCAGCCGGATCGCTCGGTGCCTGGGGTGCTCTGACATTGACGCTGGCCATGTTCACGGGTGGAACTGCGATGCCACAAATCGTGATGCCGATCGTCTTCGGCACCGCAGTCTCGGTTAGTGCCATCACCGCTGTGCTGACAACAAAAGCTGAGACTAACCCAATGCTGTGGGTCGGGATTGCGGGCATGGCTGTCTGCATTGTGATCGTTGCCTATTTCACACCGCATTCCGCACCACATGCTCCGGCACCAGCAGGCGGCACACCGGCCGGTCAGTCCGCTGCTCCACACGGCAAAGCATGAACGATGGAACTGCAGGCGTTTTCTGCCTTCTTGCCGTCCGGCAACAATGTGGTGGAATATGTCACAGCTCCTCGGCAACTGATCCGACAGCAACAGGCTTTGGGGGACATGCCCTTCTCTGAATTACTCTCTGTGCCCCTCCGTGACCTTTGTGGTAAACCGCATTCATGCCAAGCTGGGGACGGGAGAAGATCTACCACAGAGTGCACGGAGAAGCACGGAGGAATACAGAGGGAAACGCAAGTCATTGAAAGCCGAAGAAAAGACAAAGGCGAAGATCGAGTTTCTGTTCCTGCGTGCATTTCCCTGCAAACCAGTGGTTCACGATCAACCACCCATGTCAGAGTTCTAGTGCGTGTCGCACTTCCGTGTCGCGTCGAAACCTGGATTAGACGCTGTAGTTTGATGCCCGCGGGACGCCACACATAAATGAGATACGCTCTAATCAGCGAGCTTGATCTTTACGGTGACTGCACCGCTGTTGTCCGCAATCGATTTCCAGTCATCGCGGCATCGCAAAAAGAGATTTCCGTCGCCTGTTGCTTCCCATTCGCAATTGGCACCTAGTTCAAAGGGCTCGGAAAGAACATAGTCATCGAACAGGATGCCGACCAGTTTTCCTTTGCCTTCGTCGTCACCGTCCGCTGTCACTTTCTTGCCGGATTTTGAGGGTGCCCATTCGCCGGTTGCGGTGATGTTCAGTTTATCTCCCGACTTGACCGCCACGCGTGCCGGTTGCCAGCCTCGCATCGCTTCAACTTTTGCCTGAACGGAACCGGTTCCCTTCAACCGCTGAAACTTGGCCTTCCAGTCCCAACTGCATAGGTCAGCGCGAAAGCCCTGATCGATATGCTTCAGGAAAAAGTTGTATTCAAACGTGATTTCCTTGGCCATCGGACCATACACTGCTTCAAAGCTCGTCTGTTGCTCATTCAGCAGCGCCAGTCCCAGCGGCTTGAAGCGAGGAGCATAATTTGGATTTGCTGCCAGCAGATGGCACAGCGCCCAGCGCCAGGAATAATTCTGCCAACTGTCACCCGTCCGCTGGCCTGCAGCGACGATTTCTGTCAGTTCTTTTGGCTCTTCGGACTTCAAGTATTGCAAAACTCCGTCATGGATATTGACTCCGTCTTCCTTCTCCTTCCAGTACTGTCCCAGTTCGGCCATTCCCTCGGAATACCATGTTGGACCAGTTCGCCCGAACGTCTGGTGACAGTACGCATGAACGGCTTCGTGCTGCGGGGTTCCCCGGTCGGCAACTGCCCAGACGATCGACTTCGCACCGACGACCTGCCTCTGTCCAGATCCATTGCGCTGAAACGATGTGACGCTTAGCGTAATCCCGCCACCCGATTCAATGCTGGGAAGCGCCTCTGCATCGATGGAGCCCGGGGGCCAGTTGGTTTGTTGTTTGACGACGTTCATCTCAATGATCTGAGAGTTCGGCTTGCCGAAGTACCGACTGACGAGCACCAGCATTGTTTCCAGCCGCGTCAGTAGTTCCTTGGCTTCTTCTTGAGACAAGTCCGTTCGCAGTACGAAGTTTTTTGACGAGTACTCGTTAACACCAGGAATCGCCGGGGTATCTTTGCTGCGAGGCCCTTTGGGCTTCTCCTTACCCTTATCCTTGGCGCTGGGCTGTGCTTGAGCGACAGAAAGCAAGCGCATATCCGACTGGAAACAGGCGAAACCCGCCGCTACGGCGCAAAGAATGACAGGAAAGGTACGACGAGAAAACATGATCACCCCGACAACGAATACGGAACGCGTCCGTTCAGCATATCCAAATTGTCTCTGTTGAAAACCCCTTTCCGGCGCTGCGTATGGCCTTGCACCTTGCCGTCCGTGTTTTCCCATTGTAATTCTGTTATCCTGATGGTCGTGTTGTGAAATGGAACTCCGCACGGAAATGCTCGATGCTCGAACCGTCACTCAAGGATGCTGATCTTCTCTCCGGGACCGCCACTGGTGGGCTGGATGTTGCTAAAGATGCCGAGCCCGCAGGCAAGGTCTGGGTCGGTTTTGACCTTGGCGGTACGAAGATGAATGCCGTTCTCTTCGACCGCAAATTTGAAGCAATCGCACGCCGCAAGAAGAAGACACGTGGTGCGGAAGGTGCCACAGCCGGAGTGGAACGGATCCGGGCCACCATTGAAAAACTTCTCGAAGAAGCAAACGTTGATCGATCACGACTGGGAGGGATTGGCGTCGGCTGCCCCGGACCGTTAGATCTGGATGAAGGAACTATTCTCGCCGCCCCGAATCTGGGATGGAAAGATGTGCCGCTCAAGAAAGTTCTTGAGAAAGAATTCGGCTGCCCAGTCTGGATCTGCAACGATGTCGATGCCGGAGTGTATGGCGAATTTCGATTCGGAGCCGCGATTGGTGCCAGAACGGCGCTTGGTGTATTCCCCGGTACCGGGATCGGCGGCGGAATGGTCTACGAAGGAAAAATCTTCCGGGGAAAGACGTCCAGTTGTCTTGAGATCGGTCACATCCCTGTCGTGATCGACGGTGCCATGTGTGGCTGCGGTCGCCGTGGATGCCTGGAAACGGTCGCCAGTCGACTGGCTCTGTCTGCCGAGATCGCCAAAGCCGCCTATCGGGGCCAGGCCCCGCATATCCTGCGTGTCGCGGGAACGGATCTGGCAAATATTCGCAGCGGAACCATTCAGGAAGCGATCGAAGCCGGGGACGATATCGTTCAGGAAATCATGCGGGACGGCGCGAAATTCCTGGGAATCGCCCTGGCCGGAACCGTCAATCTTCTCGCACCGGATGTCATCATCCTGGGAGGTGGGCTGGTTGAAGCGATGCCACGACTTTACATCGATGAAGTTGCCAAATCGCTCGCGAAACATGTGATGCCTTCCTACCAGAAGACGTATGAATTGAAGGCTGCCAAGCTTGGCGACGACGCTGGGGCTATGGGAGCCGCGGCATGGGCCCGTCGTTTGATCGAGGCCTGACGAACGGACTCCCTGTTGAAACGTCATTTTCAAGGTTCGTACCACCAAGTTCACCATGATTGCCGATCCCGCCAACCCGACGACTTCGCGCCCCGTCTCTACCCGTACGGCAGCCGTGATCGATGTTGGAACGACCTCCATTCGCATGGCGATTGCAGATATCGACGATGCGGGTGATGTCCATTTGCTGTCATCACTGTCACAGGCCGTGGCACTCGGGAAAGACACTTTCACGCGTGGCTCGATCGAAAAGAGTACCATTGAAGAATGTGTGCGAGTTCTGAAGAGCTACAAACGGGTTCTCGCCGAGTATGGGATTGATCGTCCTGATCAGGTTCGCGTTGTTGCCACCAGCGCCGTTCGCGAAGCACTGAATAAACTTTCGTTCCTTGATCGCATCTATACTGCGACGGGGATCCAGGTCATTCCGATCGACGAAGCCGAGGTGAACCGTGTGACGTACCTGGGCGTTCAACCGCTGTTGAAGGCGGATCCCGAACTGGCAGCGGCACGGACGGTTATTACAGAAGTCGGCGGAGGAAGTACCGAGTTATTGCAGGTACAGAACGCGGACGTACTGTTCGCTCATACCTACAGGCTTGGTTCGCTGCGGATCCATCAGACGCTCGAATCCTACCACGCGTCGCATTCGACAACCCGGCGACTGATGGAAACGCAGATCCAGCGCGTGATTGATCAGATTCTGCAACAGGTTCCACCGGGTGCATCACAGGAAATGGTCGTCCTGGGTGGGGACATGCGGTTCGCTGCACAGCAACTGATTCCCGACTGGAATCGAGGGCACTTGACCCCTATTCCTTTGTCGGCGCTGGAAGAACTGACCGATACGGTCTTGTCATTGAACGAAGATAAACTGGTTCACAAGTATCACATCACGTTCCCTGATGCCGGGACCCTGGGGCCAGCCTTGCTTGCCTACGTGATGCTTGCCCAGGCGTTTCAATTGAAACAGGTGATTGTTTCCAGCATCAATCTGCGTGATGGATTGCTGAAACAGATGGCGACCCGCGGAGGATGGAACGAAGACTTCGCCAATCAGGTGATTCGATCGGCCGTCGATCTGGGGCGAAAGTTCGACTTCGATGAGCAACATGCCAAACAGGTTGCCAAGCTCTGTAAAATCCTGTTTCAGGGATTGCGGGATGAACATCAACTCGACCCGCGGTACGAATTGCTGTTACGAGTTGCTGCATTGCTTCACGAAATCGGGCTGTATGTCAGCACTGGCAGCTATCACAAGCATTCGATGTACCTGATTCAGAACAGCGAGCTGTTTGGGCTCAGTCGTTCGGACGTACAACTCGTATCACTCACCACGCGTTATCACCGTCGGGCATCGCCGAAGCCAACGCATACGGTCTTTACGGCGTTGAATCGAGATCAGCGAATCGCTGTTGTGAAGATGGCAGCGATGCTGCGTGTCGCCGACGCTCTGGAAGCATCGCACGCACAACGACTTCACGAATTGCGATTCTCCAGGGAAAGTGGTCGCCTGGTCATTTCGATTCCCCAGGTTGAAGACCTCAGCCTGGAACAGCTGGCGCTGAAACAGTCTGGCACTTTGTTCGAAGAGACATTCGGGATGCCGGTTCTACTGCGCAAGATGCGTTAGTAAGCAGGATTCCTCGTAGATCATTCCATTTGTTATCCGGAGATTTCCATGTTCCGCAGCCTCGGACGGATGGCCTGGTTGGCCGCAATCACAATCGTGACGATGAATCTCGCCTGGCAGATGGAAGCCCCCGCCCAGGAACCGGCCGACAAGACGGTCGAGTTATTGAAGACTTTTGTAGACGAATTTGTGGCGATCACTCCCGGCGAGGGAAAGTTCCCGGCAACGTTTCAAATGGGATCAAAAGGTGAACCGAATGGGCAGCCTGTTCACGAAGTGGCGCTGAAGTCGAAGTTCGCGATTGCCAGATATGAAGTCCCGCAAAACCTGTATCAGGCGGTGATGGGGAAAAACCCCAGTCGCTGGAAGGGACCCAGGAACTCTGTCGAATTGATGTCGTGGGAAGAGGCAAATCAGTTCTGCAGGAAAATCACCGAAGCTCTACGCCAGAATAAACTGATTGCACAGGACGAAGTGATTCGTCTTCCCACCGAAGCCGAATGGGAATACTGCTGCCGCGCCGGAACAACGACCAGGTACAGTTTCGGGGATGAAGCCCGCGCTGAAGGTGATCAGGATAAGAAGGCTTCCATACTGAACAAGTATGGCTGGCATACGGGCAATGCTGCTGGAAATGACCCGCCGGTCGGTGCACTCAAACCGAACCCCTGGGGGCTTTACGACATGCACGGTTATCTGTGGGAATTCACGGCCGATGGCTGGTCGGACGACTATTCCAAGGCTCCTGCGGACGGAACAGCGGTTCCTGCGGATTCCAAAACGATCGTCTTGCGAAGTGGTTCGTGGAAAGACCCGTACGACAAACTGACCAGCAGTACACGTCGGAAATACAAGATCGATGATGGGGACGATGCGGTTGGATTTCGTTGTGTGAAGTCTAAATCGCCGTGATCGGCGACGTTGATTTCTCAGGCGTCAGAACGTGAACAGGAATCCACCCGTTCCCGTCTGTGCCCGGAAGTTGGCACCCCACTGATATTCGTAAGCAACGAACAGTGACATCCCGCGGCTCAGTTCGACGGACAGTCCGGGACTGATCATGCCGACATTTCGTGCGGGCTGATTTCCCGAGACAACCCAACCGGCTGAGGGTGCTCCATTCAATGAAGCAAACACTGAGGCCTGATCGTCCATCAGTTCCATGGCCCAGCGTCCATTGAGATACGGGCTCCATCGTCGACCATGAGTGTCTGTCAGTCGATGAGCGATCAATCGCGCTCCGAGTTGCGACTGAAGCGAATGGAAGTTTTCTGCGGCAACATTCAAGCCCGCAGGACCGGACTCGTGCGCCTGGCTGTTCGACATGAGGACATGCTGCATCCCGATAAATGGTTGCAGCCGGAATGAACTTGTTTCCAAATTCAATCCGAATTCGTAGTAGCTGCCAAACTGATTCCCTGAAAAGCAACTGTTTGCCGCAGTGGGAGCGACCCCGAGACCCGCAATCCGATTGACATCAAATCGGTTGTGTCCGTAATTCATCACACCGAAAAAGTACGAAACCTCGTTCCGCTTCAGGCCATAGAGTCCGATCTGAAACGAATTCACGCTGACAGAATCGGACAGATTGTCGTCAAACGAGGTGGATGTGTTTCCACCCATGATTCCGATGACGCCCGTCTCATCCCGTCCCAGATCAATACCGTACGCCATGCCTCCTACGCCATAGTCAGATGCTGACGCATTTCCGTCATAACTGAATCCGCCCGAACCGCCGTATCCCTGCATCCAGGCGCTGACAAACGAAATGGAATGCTGTCCCCGAATTACAGATGAACCCGAATTGATCGAGTCTGAATTGGAATCCGCGAGAAAAAGACTGTCTCCCTCATGCAGAAACAGGTCTGTGTTGACGATTCGATTGCTGGCAGTCCGTAGTGCCAGGCCAGCAATCTGCAGACTGAGTGTCTGCATGCTGCCATAGACTTCCCCTCCAAGCGAACTGAGCATCGCGCGTTGGACGGGTGGAGCCAGTGGAGAATTCGTCGGAATAAGAGGTTGAAGGCCTGGTGTCATCGTCGCGGATTGTCCAGCCAGTCGAGTCCGATCAACCAATTGGTTCAGTTCAGACGCGACACGTCGTTGATTCGGAGTTATGCCCGCTGTGAAAAGTCGCGGTGCTGGCAACGGATTACTCGAAACATAGACCCTTGGGTCCACAACGAGTTCTGGCTCAACGGCCATGGCGATTCCGATCAGCAGGAACCACGCTGAAATGACTTCGAGCCACCAGCGACCGCGTGACGAATGCTCCCAGGCCTTTCGGCGGGCTTCAAATCGCGACGGGTATTTCCTGCCGAACATGGCGGTTGACCTGTATGAAACGGCAATGTAAGCCGCAATTGATGTGGAATGACAGCCCCCATGGTTACCCGCTTTTGGTGAATCGCAGCAATGTCAGTCAGGCGTTCCCAAGCGGATCAACCACGCTGGAATTCCCTGAAATCACGCATATCGGCAGAAAAGACCGATCGCCTGAAAACGGGGCTTCGTGCGTGGAACTCATCTTGACCGACTTGAGATGTCCACCTACGCTTCGACCCTCTCTGACCCCAATGACATCCTGTTTCAATGAACTCGCGTCGGGATCGAACGCCCTTCGGGTGTCCGGTCTGGACGACCTCATATCTTCGCTTCAAACACGATTCACCGGCAGGATTCCGGTGCTATTTCCATCCCACGAAAGGATTCGCAGGCCATGTTTCCATTGCGCCCCTTGGGTTGGTCAGTGCTGTTCGGAATTGCCGTCACCTGTTCCTACACATTTCTCGCTGCCAGCTCTCCACCTCGCGGCGATGACGACGACGAACCCACCGATAAACGGTACGAAACGAAAATTGAAACTCCGCTCATCGGGGATTACACGACCTATTCCGGGCTGCAGCCGGTCATCGTGGAAGGGGTCGGATTGGTTGTCGGCCTGAATGGGACGGGAGGCGATCCAGCACCTTCTCAATATCGCACGGCGCTCATGAATGAAATGAAGCGTCGCGGTGTCCCGAATCCCAACCAGCTCCTTCAGTCACCTGACACTGCGCTGGTTCTCGTTCGCGCCTATCTTCAGCCCTTGATGAAAAAGGGCGAAACGATGGACGTCGAAATCCGCATGCCCGACGGAGCCGAAGCCAGCAGCCTCGCTGGCGGCTGGCTGATGGATACTTATCTGACAGAACAGGCGTTTGTCCCCGGGATGGCCGCGCCTCTGCAAGGACATGCGTATGCTCGTGCCCAGGGAGCAATATTGACGGCCGGGATCGGCAGTGATGCCAGCAATTCACCAGAATTGTTGAAGCGAGGCCGCGTGCTTGGTGGTGCAACGGTCCTCAAGGAACGCGAACTGGCGATGTATCTGCGGCACGACTTCCGCAGTATTCGAAACTCACAACGTCTGGCGGAAGTGATCGGACGAAGGTTCCATGACTTTGATGAACATGGAATTAAAAAGCCAATGGCGAAAGCCAAGACTGACCAGAAACTCGTGCTGAGTGTCCATCCCCGTTACAAGGACAACTATCCACGGTATTTGCAGGTGATCCGTCACCTGGCATTCCGCGAAACTCCTGTCGGTACCCGCGTTCGGATGCAGAAACTGGCCAAGGAAATCTTTACTCCGGAACGGGCGGAAGAGTGCAGTCTGGAACTGGAGGCGATTGGAAACGAAGCGATTCCAATCCTGAAGGAAGCTCTGACATCCCCGCTGCTGGAAGTTCGATTCTATGCGGCCACAGCATTGGCTTATCTGGGGAATTCCGATGGCCTGAGTGCCCTGATCGAATCCGCACGTCACGAACGAGCCTTCCGAGTCTTTGCCCTGTCTGCCATCGCCACGATTGAAGACGCGGAAGCTCACCTGGCACTGCGTGAATTGATGAACGAACCAAGTGCTGAAACTCGCTATGGGGCGTTCCGGTCGCTCTGGACCCTCGATAAACGTGATCCTTTCATTCGTGCCGAGACTCTCGGGATTCGTGAAAGTGAAGAAGAAGGGAAGCCAGCTCGCCGTGCCGGAGCATTCGCGCTCCATGCACTCCGTACGGAAGGTGAGCCGATGGTCCACGCGCTCACCCGGACCCGTCCAGAAATCGTGCTGTTCGGTGCCAATCAGGAATTCCAGCCCCCAATGTACCTGTCGGCCGGGCGACACATCATCATCACATCGCAACCGGGGGCATCGACCGTAACGCTGTCGAGGTTCGAAGTCGGAAAGCCCGACCAACGGCGCGAATGTTCACTGCAGGTCGCCGATGTGATTCGGGCCGCAGATGAGTTGGGAGCGACATATCCCGAAGTCGTGCAGTTGCTCGCCGATGCGTCAAAGCAGAAAAACCTGCCGAAAACTCTGGCGATTGATGAACTCCCCGAAGGGGGCCGCGTCTATTACCGACCAGACACTTCCGCTGAAGCACCTGGCAAAAAGCGAAAGACGAAAGTCGGACGTCCCAACATGACTCCCAACCTGTTCCCGGAACAGAAAGAGCCGAGCGAACGCGATATCGAGCGGAAGCAGGCGGAATTGCGCGGAAACATGGCGAACGTTCCCCAGGACGCCGACATGAAATCAGATCCTCAATCCAAGCCTGCAAAGGAAACGGAATCGGCGTCTGAACGGAATGGTGTGGTACTGCCAGGCCGCGGATCCAAAGAGAATGAAAAGCCAAAAGGAATGTTTTCCTGGCTGCCAACCTGGAAAAAATCGGACAAGTAATTCAAGCCATCATATTACCTGACCTGGGCAGCTTCGGACTGCAGGAGACCCTGATACCAGCAAATTAAAGTTTCACTTCCATGTAAAGCCCGGCTTGTTCGAGCCGGGCTTTGGTACCATCCAGACCGGGCGTCGCCACGTCGGCGATTCCAGAATTCAATCAGTCGTTCGACATGCTTAAATCCCTCGAACTGTTCGGCTTCAAGAGCTTTGCCGACCGCACGCGGTTCGACTTCTCGACGGGCATTACTGGCGTCGTCGGGCCGAACGGCAGTGGGAAGAGCAACGTCGTTGACGCCATGAAGTGGATTCTGGGTGACCAGTCCGCTCGCAGTCTGCGCGGGAAAGAGATGACGGATGTCATCTTCAATGGTTCCGCAGGTCGCAAGCCAAGCGCCTACGCAGAAGCCACAATCACATTCGACAATACCACAGGGTGGCTTCCCAGCGATGCCCAGGAAATTCACATCGGCCGTCGCATCTGGCGTAATGGTGATGCCGAATACCTGCTCAATCGAGCCACCGCCCGACTGAAGGACATCAAAGACCTCTTCATGGGGACTGGTGCCGGGACGAGCGCCTACAGCATCATCGAACAAGGTCGAGTTGACCAGATTCTGCAGGCCAATCCCACCAGTCGCCGTGCGGTCTTCGAAGAAGCGGCCGGGATCAGTCGTTTCAAATCGCGCAAAGTCGAGGCCCAGCGAAAGCTTGAACGCGTTGCTCAAAACCTCGAACGATTGACCGACATCGTTGATGAAGTGGAAGCTCAGCTCAATTCCACTCGCAGTCAGGCTGCCAAAGCCGCGAAGTATCGAGAAGTTTCTGTTGGTCTGAAGCAGTGGTGGTTTGGGCTGGCAGCGGACGATTTTCGGCACCTCACCGCCGAACTTGGTCTCGTCGAAGAACAGCTTGCATCTTCGGCCGGGCGTGTCGATGAACTCACAGAGCGGCATCGCGAACTGGAAGCGCGTGAAGCCGCCTTCGATGCCGATCTGTCTCAACTGGACGATGAGCTTCGCGGAGTTGATCGGCGGAATGCGGCGGGTCGCGAAGCAATCGCCGGTCATGATACGACAATCACATACCAGTTGGCCCGGTTGCAGGAACTGGAGTCGGAACTGCTGAGGCTGAACAAACAGCAACTGGTACTTGGTCGTCGAGTGCACGAGACGGCCGATGAAATCATGCGTCATCAGCGCCGCCTGGCCGAGGACGACGTTTCGTACTCTGAAAACAGACATCGTTGCTCGGCACAGGACGAACAGCTTCAAACGATGACGCGAGATCTTGCGGTTCGTCGTGAGCAACTGGAACTCGATCGAACGCGTCGTCTGGAATTGACGAAAATGGTGTCGACTGGTGCTAACACCGTTTCGACACTCAAGTCGCAGATTGGGACGATTCAAGCGTTCCTGGCCAAGGTTGGTTCTCAGCTGGATCAGCTTGATGGGGATATCGCCGGCCAGGAACTGGAACGCGAAAAATGTCTGCGCCGCGTCGATGAAGCGGTGCTCGGTCAGACCTCTGCACAGCAATCTCTCAGGGAAGCACAAGCCCGACGAGCCTCACTGCTTGGCGAACAGGAAGAAGCGAAGCAACGACTCGCAGAACAGCGGGAGCGTCGCAGTGCATCCGTTGCCCGCAAGAGTCTGCTGGAGGATCTTGAACTACGCCAGGAAGGGTTGGGGATCGGGGTCAAGGATATTCTGCAGCGAGCTCGCTCGTCGCCCTATCCTCCGTGGAATTCGATCATCGGCAGTGTCGCAGACCTGCTGGATGTTGATCTGGAACATGCCGCACTGCTGGAAGTCGCGCTGGGGTCGCGAGCCCAGTTGATCGTCCTGCGCGAGTACCAGGGATTGCTCGACTACCTCAACCAGGGAACCGTTCTGCTGACAAATCGAGTTGGATTCGTAGCGATTCCCGATCGATCTGCCAGCCAGCCGATTCCAGAAGCAGTACAGCATTCGCGATTTGTTCACCTGCAATTTGATCCTGAAAAGCTTCCGGATCTGTCGCGCGAACCCGGTGTCGTGATGCGAGCCGATGGGCTGGTGTTGTCTGATCGAGGGACAACCGGGCTTGCGGTCAGCCTGCTGGCAGATACTTGGGTTGTGGAGACTATGGAAGTTGCGGTCCGTCTGGCGATGGGACCTGGCAAGGGGCTTCGCTTTGTCACACTTCAGGGTGAACTACTCGAGGCCAATGGGACATTATTTGTCGGAACCATCCGCAGTGAAACCGCATTGTTTTCACGCAAGAGCGAACTGCGACGCTTGAAGAACGATCTGCTCACACTCGATCGCGACATCGCCTCGCAAGAGTCGACCTTGCAGGCGGTCTATCAGTCACTGACGGGCACCGATTCGGATCTGGAATCGATTGCCGCCGAACTCGATTATGCGAATCAACGCCTTTCGGACCTGAAAGGTGACCTCGGGGCTCAAGATCAGACATTGGATCGACTACGACGCGAACGAAACTCGATCGCCAGTCAGCAACTCGCATCCATAGCCGAGATAGAACAGCGTCAGCAGGAATTGGTGAGTGCTGAAGAGCAGGCCGCAACGTCTGAACAGACCCTGCATCACCTGGAAGCGACTCTGGCCGCTGCCACGGAAGAAATGCTGGAAATTGAGCATCAGCTTCAACAACTCGAAGTGCAGCGATCTGCTGACCAGCTTGATCTCGCCAAACAGGGAGAGCGTCTCGAAGCCCTGCGGGCTCAATCCGTCCGTCTGGAGGAAGAATTGGGGCAACGCCAGGCCCAGTATGAGGAAGCCGAGCGCCGATGTCAGGCATCACTCGCCAAGCGACAACAGATCCTGCTGAATATCCTTAACACACGCGCTCTGCGCGATGAACTGCTGCTGGCGAACGAGCATGTGTTCGCTGCATCGACGGCTCTGCACGCTCGAAAGCTGGCGCTGAGGGTCGAACGCAGTCAGCTTGTCGAACAGGAACTGGCCATCCGTAAGGAACGGCGTGAATTGTCAGACCGTCGACACGCCGAAGAGATCCGAGTGCGGGATATTCGACATGCTCTTGACCAGTTGAATGAACGCCTCGACGAGGAGTATCAGATCAAGCTGGACGAGGTCGTTGCGTCGGGTGCGTCCGCCGTGCGTCTCATTATCGAAGAGCGTCAGGCACGTGCCGAATCACACGGCTCTCGCGGAAAAGGTCATAAGACCGAAGCGACTGAGGCTGATGAGGATGCCACAAGTGAATCAGTGCCTGAAAGCAGTGGGTCCACTGACGACCTGACGTTCGCGGATGTACGCCCGGAAATCGAAGCCCGAGTCAATCGCCTGCGTAAGCAACTAAAGCTGATGGGGGCGGTCAATACAGACAGCCTGCGCGATCTGGAAATGCTGGAAAACCGTTTCACACAATTGTCGTCGCAACTCCAGGATCTGGTTGAAGCCAAGAACACGCTGGAGGACATCATTCGCAAGATCAACGGCGAAAGTCGTCGGCTGTTTTCCGAAACCTTTGATACGATCCGGTCGAACTTTCAGGAGTTGTTCCGTCAGGTGTTTGGTGGGGGTGAAGGAGACATCATCCTGGAAGATCCCAACGATGTTCTCGATTGCGGCATCGACATCGCCGCTCGTCCCCCCGGCAAGGAATTGCGAAGTATCTCGTTGCTGAGCGGTGGCGAGAAGACGATGACTGCGATCGCACTGATCATGGCAATTTTCCGGAGCAAGCCGAGTCCGTTCTGTATTCTGGATGAGGTTGATGCTGCACTGGACGAGGCCAACGTCGAACGTTTCACGGCAGTCGTCCAGGCATTCCGCCAGTCGACGCAATTCATCATGATCACCCACCACAAACGATCGATGACGGTCGCAGACGTCCTGTATGGGGTGACGATGGAAGAATCCGGGGTCTCGAAGCGAATGAGCGTGAGATTTGAAGACGTCAGCGATGACGGCAACTTCAAATCGGCTCAATCCTCGGCGGCATAACAACTGCGAAGCATGGGCGGTCGCCAAACGCTTACTCCATGATCCGCAAATCGGCCGAAAGTGCTGGTTCAAAGCACGGTTTTGCGGGATTTGAGTCCAATTTCTGTGGACAATCGTTGACTTTCTTTGGATCTGACCGGTACGATCTGCATCGCGATTGGCGATACTGTCCCTAGGTCTCTATCTCCCCACCAGATATCTTCGAACCGATGAACCTGCGCGATCTTGAGTTGTTCTGCGAAATTGCGAGCCTTGGAAGTTTTTCCAAGGCGGCGAAGTCGCATGGAATTTCTCAGCCAGCGGCGAGTGAAATTGTGAAGGCTCTGGAAGAACAGCTTGGCTGCGAATTACTCAATCGCGCCGTCAGGCCTTTGGAGCTAACTCCAGAAGGCAGAATCTATTACGACGGATGCCGAGAGTTGCTGCATGACTACCGGCGGCTGGAAGACAGGATTCTGCAGCGTCGCGACAAGGTGGTAGGCCCCGTCCGCGTTGCCTCAATTTATTCCGTCGGTCTGCTGCAGATGGACTGCTACGTGAAGGAGTTCGAGCGACTCTATCCTGATGCGGCGCTTGATCTTCAGTATCTGCATCCGGAAGAAGTTCTGGAACGGGTCGCGAACGAAGAAGTCGACTTGGGTCTGATGTCGTTTGCTCCTCGTCGGGCCGACCTGATCTGCGAAACCTGGCAGGACCAGCCAATCGTCGTTGTTGTGGCGCCTCAGCATCGGTTGGCAAATCGAAAATCGCTTCCGGTCAGCGAGTTGAATGGTGAATCGCTGGTTGGGTTTACGTCGGAATTGCGGATGCGGCAGGAAATCGATCGCTGGCTGAAGCAGGCCAAAGTTTCGATCAATGTCGTCCATGCTTTTGATAACATCGAAAACATTAAGAGAGCGGTGGAAGTTGGTTCTGGAATTGGATTACTGCCGATTCCGACCGTTCGCCGCGAATTGGAAATCGGTTCGCTCGTCGCGATCGAACTGGCTGACGTCGAGTGGGTTCGCCGCCTCGACGTTGTTTACAAGCGAACGAAGCCGTTTACGACGGCGATCAGTCGCTTTCTGGAATTGCTGCACCAAGATCCGGAGACGTTCTCCCGACCCGGCACCGCGCACGATGCCGCCGGTAATGTCGATTTGGCAACGGATGTCACAACAGTTCCCAATGATCAAGTGAGATCCGTGACCGAGTGACCGAGCGAGAACGAACCCCGTTTGATTCGATCCCTTCGGTCCTTTCGGCAGGCAGGCGAACGTCGGCATCACGCAGATGCCGAAGCAGAAGCAAGACCTGCAAACGAATTGATTCAGACAAGTTGAAGTAACCAGAGCGGTGTCAACCGCCGTCCCAAGAGATGACTGAAATGACCGAACCACTGTTTATTCGTCACCCAGAAATGTTCCATTCTGACGGAACCCCCAAGGCTCACGGACTTTACGATCCTGCCAACGAGCACGATTCGTGCGGGGTCGGATTTGTTGCTCACATCAAGGGCGAAAAATCACGACAGATCGTGGATGACGCTCTGCGCATGTTGAAACACATGGCACATCGTGGCGCCTGTGGTTGCGAAGTGAACACAGGTGACGGAGCCGGGATTGTTACCGGGATTCCACACGAGTTCCTGGCCAAGGTCGCGAAGGCGGACCTGAGCGTCACGCTGCCAAAGCTCGGCACGTATGGCGTTGGCGTGGTGTTTCTGCCAACTGACCCCGAACAACGAAAAATTGCCAAGGAGACCGTTAACAAGCTGATCGCTGAGCAGGGTCAGACCTTGATCGGCTGGCGACCACTCCCGCATGATCCTGTGGGAGCTGACATCGGTCCGTCTGCCCGCGCCGCGATGCCCGCGTTCGAGCAACTGTTCGTCGCGTCGCAAGCAGGAATTGATCAGGATGCCTTTGATCGACAGCTGTTCATCATCCGGAAGCGGGCCAGTCATGCGATCCGCGAAGGGCAGCTTGCTCAGGCACTGCAGTTCTACATCTGCTCGCTATCGTCCAAGGTGCTGATCTACAAGGGGATGTTGACGTCTGAACAGGTCATGCCGTTCTTTAATGACCTGCAGGACCCCGATTACACGTCGCACCTGGCGATGGTTCACAGCCGGTTTTCGACGAACACCTTCCCGAGCTGGGATCGCGCTCATCCGCAGCGATTCATCGCTCACAATGGCGAAATCAACACGGTTCGCGGTAACGGGAACTGGATGTATGCTCGCCAGGGGGTCATGAAGAGTGAACTGTTCGGCGACGACCTGAAGAAGTTGTTCCCGCTGATCGAGCCCTATTGCTCCGACTCGGGTAACTTCGACAATGCTCTCGAAACGCTGGTGATGACCGGCCGCAGCCTGCCGGAAGCAGTCATGATGATGGTTCCCGAAGCGTGGCAGAACCACGATTCGATGCCTGAAGACAAGCGAGCCTTCTACGAATACCACTCGGCCCTGCAAGAGCCGTGGGATGGTCCTGCGTCGATTTCGTTCACAGACGGTACCGTCATCGGAGCGACACTCGATCGAAACGGATTGCGTCCCAGCCGTTACTACGTCACGCACGATGATCGCGTGATCATGGCGAGCGAAGTTGGTGTGCTCGATGTTGATCCCGCGAACGTCAAGATCAAGGGGCGATTGCAGCCCGGCAAGATGTTCCTCGTCGACTTCAAGCAGGGACGCATGATCCCTGACGAAGAATTGAAGAAGGACTTCGCCAATCGACGACCGTACAAGCAATGGCTGCAAAACCAGCGACTGCTGCTCAGCGAACTTCCGGAAGTTGAAGCGCCGGAACGGATGGTGAACAACGAACTGCTGCAGCACATGCAGTCGTTCGGGTACACGACCGAAACGCTGCAGTTCATGCTCGTTCCGATGATCACCACCAAGAAGGATCCAATCGGGTCCATGGGCGATGATACGGCTCTGGCCTGTATGAGCGACCAGCCACGACTGGTCTATGATTACTTCAAGCAGCTCTTCGCCCAGGTGACCAACCCGGCGATCGACAGCACGCGTGAAGAAGTCATTATGTCGCTGGAGTGCTACATCGGTCCCGAAGGAAACCTGCTGGAATCGACCGAAGCCCAGTGTCATCGACTGGCGGTACCGCATCCGATCCTGACGAATGAAGAACTCGCTGCGATCAAGCATTTGAACTATCGCGGCTGGAAGACCAAGACGATCGATATCACCTATCCGAAGTCGCAGGGACCTGCCGGATTGAAGTGGGCGCTGGATCGCATCTGCGGTGAAGCGAGCCAGGCGATCGAAGAAGGTTACAGCCTGGTCGTGCTGTCAGACCGGTTGGCCGGAGCGAATCGATTGCCCGTCAGTGCATTGCTGGCATCGGGAGCGGTCCATCATCACCTGGTTCGGAATGAAGAACGGACGCGGATCGGGATCGTTGTCGAAACAGGTGAAGCTCGCGAAGTTCATCACTTCTGTCTGCTGGCAGGCTTTGGTGCCGATGCGGTCAATCCGTACATGGCCTTCGAAGCTCTCTGGCAACTGCAGGATGATGGTGAACTGGCTGGCGAATGGACTCATGACCAGATCACTGCGGCCTATCGCAAGGCGACCAAGCAGGGGATTCTGAAGGTCATGGCCAAGATGGGGATTTCCACCCTGCAAAGCTACAAGGGTGCCCAGATCTTCGAAGCAGTCGGCCTGAGCGACGAAGTGATCAAGAAGTGCTTCCGAGGCACCGCCAGCCGTATCAGCGGCGTTGGCTTCGACATCCTCGGCGAAGAAGCCTTGCGCCGGCATGAACTCGGCTACCCGACTCGTGAATCGAACAAGCTTCCGGTACTGCCCAACTTCGGTCTCTTCTCCTGGCGATCCGCAGGTGAAAAGCATGCGTGGAATCCGCACAACATTGCGAATATCCAGCGAGCGGCCCGGCAGGGGGACAAGCAGGCGTACCGCGAATTCGCCAAGATGGTGAACGAGCAGACAACGCGAGAATGTCATCTGCGTGGGATGTTGAAGTTCAAGGAAGGTCAGACTCCGGTCCCGCTGGAAGAAGTGGAATCGGCGGCTGCCATCGTTAAGCGATTCTGTACGGGGGCGATGAGCTACGGCTCGATCTCGGCCGAAGCCCATGAATCCCTCGCCATTGCCATGAACCGGATTGGCGGCAAGAGTAACACGGGCGAAGGGGGCGAAGACTACAAGCGGTTCCAGCCTCTCCCCAACGGTGATTCGAAGCGATCGGCCATCAAGCAGGTGGCATCGGGACGGTTTGGCGTTACCAGTTGGTACCTGACCAATGCCGATGAACTTCAGATCAAAGTGTCGCAGGGAGCCAAGCCGGGTGAAGGGGGTGAACTCCCCGGTCACAAGGTCGATAAGATCATCGCCGCAACACGGCATTCAACGCCGGGTGTCGGGCTGATCAGTCCGCCTCCACACCACGACATCTATTCGATCGAAGATCTCGCTCAGTTGATTTTCGACCTGAAGAACTCGAACCCATCGGCCCGCGTCAGCGTGAAGCTGGTTTCGGAAGTCGGGGTGGGTACGGTCGCTGCGGGTGTGGCCAAGGGACACGCCGACAAGATCCTGATCTCGGGTGATTCCGGGGGGACAGGTGCTTCGCCGCTGACGAGTATCAAGCACGCCGGGATGCCTTGGGAACTGGGTATCGCCGAAACGCATCAGACCCTGGTCCTGAACGACCTGCGCAGCCGGGTTCGCCTGGAAACAGACGGGCAGTTGAAGACTGGTCGCGATGTGGTGATTGCCTGTTTGCTCGGTGCCGAAGAGTTCGGGTTTGCCACCGCGCCCCTGATCGTGCTCGGCTGCATCATGATGCGCAAGTGTCATCTCAACACCTGTCCGGTCGGGATCGCCACGCAAGATCCTCAATTGCGGAAGATGTTCAGCGGGCAGCCTGAACACGTCATCAACTACCTGTTCATGGTGGCTGAAGAAGCCCGCGAGATCATGGCGTCGCTCGGGTTCCGTACCATCAACGAAATGGTGGGTCGGTGTGATGTTCTCGAGTACGACAAGACGGTTTCGCACTGGAAGCTGAAGCACCTGGATCTGTCACGCATCCTGACTCCTGCAGTCAAGCCACATGCGAACGTTCAGACTTACTGCACGATCACACAGCAGCATGGCATTGAGTATCAGCTCGACAACGAACTGATCCGCGAAGCGAAGGATGCCTTGGAGGCGGGCAAGGGAGTTCGTCTGAACATTGAAGTTCAGAACATTGACCGCGCACTGGGGACGATCCTCAGCCACGAAGTCTCCAAGAAGTGGGGTGAAAAGGGCCTGCCCGACGACACGATTCACGTTCGTTGCAAGGGTTCCGCAGGACAAAGCCTGGGAGCCTGGCTGGCTCACGGTGTGACCTTGGAAGTCGAAGGGGACGCCAACGATTACGTCGGTAAGGGATTGTCGGGCGGTCGCATCGTGGTCTATCCGCCAGCTGCTTCGACCTTCAAGCCGGAAGAAAACATCCTGATCGGAAACGTTGCTCTGTACGGTGCGACCGAAGGGGAAGCCTTCTTCCGCGGTCGAGCGGCCGAAAGATTCTGCGTGCGAAACTCAGGTGCATCGTGCGTGGTGGAAGGGGTCGGCGATCACGGTCTGGAATATATGACCGGCGGTTGTGCTGTGATCCTCGGGCCCACCGGTCGTAACTTTGCGGCAGGGATGTCGGGTGGTTTTGCCTTCGTCTACGACAAGCACGACGCTCTGCTCGGTAACTGCAATCTGGAAATGGTCGAACTCGAAAAGGTGGTCGCTCCGGAAGACATTTCGATGCTGAAGGATCTGCTGGCCAAGCATCACAAGTACACTGGTTCGACGGTTGCGTCTTCAATCCTGCAGGGATGGGACGACGAACTGCCACGCTTCGTGAAGGTCATGCCAATCGACTACAAGCGAGCCTTGGCTGAACAGAAGCTGCAGGCGGCGAAGAGCTGAGAAAACGACGTTGATGTGCATCGCGGTGTATTGAAATTCTGGTAATTCGTGGTTCATTCTACCTGGTAAAGACATGGGCAAGCCGACTGGTTTTAAAGAGTTTCAGCGTCAGGTTCCGAACGATCGGGATGCGAAGTTGCGCATCCTGGATTGGAACGAGTTTCATGAGCATATGCCGGAAGGGCAGTTGAAGACGCAGGGAGCGCGTTGCATGGACTGCGGCGTGCCGTTCTGTCACACCGGGTCGCTGATGGCCGGGATGGCTGCGGGGTGTCCCGTCAACAACCTGATCCCCGAATGGAATGATCTGGTCTATCGTGGCAACTGGCGCGAAGCACTCGATCGACTGCACAAGACGAACAACTTCCCCGAATTCACCGGGCGAGTCTGTCCGGCTCCCTGTGAAGGATCGTGCGTCCTCGGGATTACCAATCCGCCAGTCACGATCAAGAACATCGAATGTTCGATCATCGACCACGGGTTCGACAAAGGCTGGGTCCAGCCGAATCCTCCTGCCAAGCGAACTGGCAAGCGAGTGGCCATCGTTGGAAGTGGTCCGGCCGGGCTGGCTGCGGCAGCTCAGTTGAACAGCGTCGGCCACGAAGTCACCGTCTTCGAACGAGCGGACCGTATCGGTGGATTGCTGATGTACGGCATCCCGAACATGAAACTGGAAAAGCATCTGGTCCAGCGCCGGGTTGACCTGCTCGCCGCAGAAGGTGTGCAGTTCCGGACGAATACTGAAATCGGTCGCGACATCAGTTCGATGGACCTGCGCGAGCAGTTCGATGCCATCGTGCTGGCAACTGGTGCCACCAAGCCACGCGACCTGCCAATTCCAGGTCGACAATTGAAGGGTGTTCACATGGCGATGGAATTCCTGCACGGGAATACCAAGAGCCTGCTGGATTCGCAGTTGTCCGATGGCAAATTCATCAACGCGAAGGACAAGCATGTCGTCGTGATCGGTGGTGGTGACACAGGGAACGACTGCATCGGGACCTCCATGCGTCACGGATGCAAGAGCGTAGTGAACCTGGAAATCGTCCCTCAACCGCCGGAAGCGCGAGCTGCCAACAATCCCTGGCCACAGTGGCCACGTATTTTCCGAGTCGACTATGGTCACGCAGAAGTGGCTGCTGTCTTCGGTGAAGATCCACGTCTGTTCAGCACGACAACGGTAGAATTCCTCGGCAACGACAAGGGAGAACTGCGAGCCTTGCGGATCGCCAAGGCCGAGTCCGCACCACCATTCAAGGTGATCCCCGGAACCGAACGAGAAATCCCCGCAGATCTCGCCTTCCTGGCACTCGGCTTCCTCGGCCCCGAATCGCCAGTGGCTGATCAACTGGGAGTAAAGCTGGATGCACGTTCCAATTATGAAGCCACTCACGGACAGTTCAACACGAATGTTCCAGGCGTCTTCGCGGCAGGCGACTGCCGACGTGGTCAAAGCTTGATCGTCTGGGCGATCAACGAAGGTCGCGGAGCTGCCCGCGAATGCGATCGATACCTGATGGGCAAATCCGACCTCCCCTGACGAGGGCGGTGCCCTCGACCCGGTTCGAGCTGCCGCTCGGGATGGCAAATGCCGCTCCCGTTGGTCGCTGGTCGGCGAGAGCAAATCGCGATGATCGCACGATGAAAGAATCACATCGCACGAATCCGAGTCCACTGGCATGGTCAGAAATGCTGGCTAGCAGAATCGTGTGATCCGGGAGATTCGTAGTTTCGCAAAGATAAAGATCAGGCACTGAGAAACGGGACTGAGTAATAACATGCGTATCGCTCTGGGGTGTGATCACGGCGGTTTCCCGTTGAAGCAGCGGATCGTGTCTGTCATTCAGGCGGCGGGCCATACGGTCGTCAATTGCGGTACGGATTCGGATTGCTCGGTCGACTATCCCGACTACGCATTGCGAGTCGGTCAAGTGATCGTGGCGGGTGAAGCGGATCGTGGCATTCTGCTATGCGGCAGCGGCGTCGGAATCAGTGTCGCTGCCAACAAGATTCCAGGAATTCGCGCCGGTGTCTGTCATGACATTTATTCAGCCCATCAAGGTGTCGAACACGACGACATGAATGTCCTCTGCCTGGGAGCACGCATTGTCGGTGAAGAAGTCGCGGTAGAACTCGTGCGAGCCTACATCAACGCCCAGTTCACCCGCGAAGAACGCCACCTGCGACGACTGAACAAAGTCCTGCAAATCGAACGAGATGCTGTGGCGGGAACGTTGTTTCGCTAAGATCATCAAGAAGATTCCGTCTCAGCAACCGAAGTCCGCCAGCAATCGACCAAGTCGTCGGGCTGGCCGATGAAAGCGTGAAGTCTTCGTTCAAACGCCCCTTCAGGCCCGTTGCTGTATTCAACTCCAACGGAGTTGCGTCTTACAACCCAGGGTTGCTCACGAAGTGAGCTACCCTGGGTCCGGACGATCCCCCCTGTACCCCAACGGGGTTCCGTCATCATTCTTGACGTAACCCATTCTGGGTAAATGAGTCGGCCGACACGGAGTACTTTTCAGAAACACGGGAGGTTCCATTCTTGCGGGCCAAGTGGGCCAGCTATTCACCCAGCCAGGGCCCTGCGGCCCTGGAAATCGATGTAATAACAGGACCTGAGGCCTGAAGGGCCGAGCATTCCTCTGGTCTCTAGACACGTCAAAAGGAACGGCCGGCCTTTCAGGCCTCAGGAAAATTTTGGTGGGATCAATTCCAGGGCCGAATGGCCCTGGCTGGGTGAACAACTGGCCCTTTGGGCCTCCTGAGGACCATCATGTCGGTATCCATGCCAAATCGGTCGATGCGTCTGCGGATATGCCCAATCTTTAACCAGAGTTACTCCCCTGCGTTTGCCCCCGATGTGCGGGGAAACTAAGCTCTGCGACGCCTTCAGCGTCGTCATGTAACTCATGATCGAGGCGTGTGCTTTCCAGCCACGCGAGCAACATGGATTTCACAAATTCCTGTCCACAAGTGCTGCATGAGGTAGTGTTGCGCACCGTCCGAGCCTATGCTGGCGATGGCAAATCAGACTCGGCCAAAAATCATTACGCGCGTTGTGTACTGCCTCTTCGAATATCTCAGGGGGCACGCATCGCTGTCCTGCCGGTCTGTTAAAGGCACCCGATGAAACTGCTGCTGTTCAGTGATCTCCATTGTGATGTGACTGCTGCCGAAAGGCTGGTTGAAGCGGCACGGGACGTTGATGTTGTGATCGGCGCTGGCGATTTCGGGAACAGCCGTCGACGCTTGAATGTCTGTCTGGATGTTCTGCAGGCAATCACATGTCCTGCCGTTCTGGTACCCGGCAACAACGAATCCTACGACGAACTTGTGGCAGGTTGTTCGGGATGGAAGAGTGCTCATGTCCTGCATGGGAGCGGCGTCACCATCAACGGTGTTTCGTTTTTTGGTGTCGGAGGTGGCATTCCGGTCACTCCGTTCGGCGACTGGAGCTTCGATTTTTCCGAAGAACAAGCTGCTGAGCTTCTGGAAGTTTGCCCCAGCGGTGGAATTCTTGTGTCACACTCTCCGCCGCGCGGCTATGTGGATGTTGCTTCGAACAAAAAGCATTTGGGAAGCCGCGCCGTCCTGGCGGCAATTGAACGAGTTCACCCGGCTCTGGTCGTCTGCGGTCACATTCATGCAAGCGCAGGCCAGCAGGCAACGATTGGTTCGACGACAGTGATTAACGCCGGGCCGATGGGAATTCGCCGGGACTTCTGAGGCTACCAATCGAAGTCTGCGTTGAAATCCCGCGAAGTTCACAGGGGTGCCGGTTACATCCAAGTCAATTTCAGTGGGGCAGAACGATGGAGGGCAGAATGATGGAAGAAATCGGAATCCTGCTCCACATCGTTCTGCTGACTAATGGTTTTCATGAAATCGAAAAGGAACCCTTCGGCCATTTCAGCGAATGTGAGACCTGCGCCGAACAAAGTCGCGATTCGTGCATCAGTGATCGGCCTGAGGTTTCTTGTGCTGCGCACCCAGCTTGAAGCAAGCTGGCCCCCGCGGTTCTTTCTGAAGCCCAAAAATCAAAGCGTGGCCTGTTTTTACTCGTACACATTGAACGATAAGTCTCACGCCCGCTTCACTCAAGATGCAATCTTCTCAGCCATTACACATATCGCCTGTCCGTTCCCCCTTGGCGTCTTCGCGGCTTTGCGTGTGCCCTTTGCCGCAAACGTATCGTCAGCTCATGGAGAACATTCTCTGCTCTTCAACGCATGCCCGACCGTTGAGGGATATGAAAGACGATCGCACCGGAGCAGCTTCGCTTTCTTTCCGCCTTCACCTGGACAGTGTGGGAATGAGTTCAGGACGGCTGGGATCCAGCGTTCTATTCGCAGTTCCCAAAGAACGCCGCACGTGACCCATTCAGTCCAGTACTTCCTGATCAATCCCCAAGACTGATCCGTGGGGGCGATCGGCACTCCGTTCCATTCGAGTGCCGTTCGGCAATGCGTCTCAGATCGTGGCCGAACTGGCGGCGAGACAATATGGGATTTCGTGTGGTTTTGATAATCGGGACCGCTTCTGAACCTGAACTTCACTCCGCCGACAACACCTGACCGGTCGTCTCGTTTGTGAAGTCGATCAGCGGGAAATTCATCCCGCGCTCGTTCCCTCAATTCGTCACTGACGACTTCGGAAATCCCGTTCGAGTACATGTTCACCCGACTCATCGTGTATCCTGTTATGGATGTCATGTGTGGTTCTGGTGTTTATGAGGAGTGCGGGTGACGGATTCATTAAAAGTCCTGTACGAGGACAATCATTGTCTGGCGGTCGATAAGCCCGCTGGACTTCTCACGATGGGGGATCACACCGGAGAGCCAACTCTGGTTGATGCCGCTCGCGATTACCTGCGCCGAAAATACAACAAACCGGGAAATGTCTTCGTGGGCGTGGTTCATCGACTCGATCGACCTGTTTCAGGTGTGGTCCTGTTCGCCCGGACGAGTAAAGGAGCCAGCCGGCTGTCGGAACAGTTTCGCGTCCGCAGCGTCGAAAAGACATATCTGGCCGCAGTCGAGGGAGCAGTCTCGCCAGTTGCTGGCGTCCTGGCAGACCGGCTTGCGAAAGATCGCCAGCGTAACGTCGTCTCTGTTGTCGAAGATGATGATGACGATGGTCAGGACTGCCGGTTAGGGTATCGTCGCATTCGCAAGTTCGGACGGTTCACGTTGGTTGAGATCAAACCGGAAACGGGCCGCAGCCACCAGATTCGAGTGCAACTGGCAGCGCAGGGTTGGCCGATCGTCGGTGATCGCAAGTACGGCTCGCGATCGCACGTTGATGGGTTTATCTGCCTGCACGCATCATCGCTGGCGTTTCATCATCCCGTTTCGAAAGACCTTGTCACGGTCGTTGTCGACCTGCCCGGGAACTGGTCGAAAATCGAAACGATGAAGTGATGCCCCAATCGCAGTGGTTGCGAATTACTCGGTCTTCACGCGAGTCGCAACGAAACCGAATTTCCGTCCGGTCATCGTGACCGTTCCAGCCATCTGTGACTTGTCCTTTGTCCAGAGATAGCCATCAACGGACAATTGCGTGTTGGCGAGAAATACTTCGAGCTTCAGGTTGTGAGGCGTTCCCCCTGTCTGCCCCGAGACTTCGTACGAGTTCTTGGATTCGTCGGAAATAAACGAACCGGTGGCACGACCGCCGTCCGTCACTTTAAGCTCCATTTCACCGAGCCAGCGACCATCGGCATTCAGTTTCCATGTTCCGGAGAAATCCTCGGCCAAGACTCCTTCGTGGGCATTCGGGTCATTTTGTGCGGTTTTCTCGGCGGGTGGCAACTGCGATCCATTCAGCGCGACCAGCTTCGAATTAGCCGCAGGAATCAATTCGCCATCGGCCGTGAAAACAATGTCTTCCCCCTGTCCCACCGGAACCACTTGTCCAATATCGAGATTGAATCCAAAACCGGGAAACAACATGACATCTTTTCCGGTCGCCGAAGTCAGATCGAGACGATCGCCACGATACGTGACATACCGTTCAATCAGCAGCACGGGAATCGGCTTTTCAGAGGTTTTTCCCTTCTTTAAACCCCAGGCGACCAGCAACTTGGCATAGCCCCCATCGTCCGTACGTGCGACAAGACAGGGCGAGCCAATCGTGGCTGCCAGCGGCTTCAGTTTTGAGGCCTCCTGCATTTCCAGTTGCTTCAGACCTTCGCCCTCTTCCGCCAGACGTTTGACCAGCCGCGCCTGATGGCGTTCAAACACATCTGCGGCTGATACAGATGTCACGAAGGCACAAACCAGTGTGCAAGCCAAACTGAATCGAACGGTCCAGACTCGAATCATGAAAATCCCCATTTCAGGCGGCAGTGAGCAGTTGCGAATAGACGGATCTTACCAATGCCTCAGGGCGATGGGCACTGCTGATCGCGTCGTCAGGAAAGAATCTGTGTCATTCCGGCAGTGATCAGATCATCGATCTCGGGTTCACAGAATGCGACCGAGACTTCATATCCGCCATTGGGATACTCTTCCTTGACCGGAATGTACCAGGGGCCCCCATCGCTGTAAGCGGCCGTGCAGACAAATCGGTCGGGCTGCAACCGCTGAGCGCGAAGCTGGTATTCAATAAACATCTCGGCAGGCAGATGAAGCAGTTTGACCCCCCCGATATGCAGCGAACTCAGCACGATCGGAATCCGTTTCTCAAGCCGGCGCAGCCATGACAGCATGTACGAGGGACGGTTCCGATTCACGACCGCATTCGTTTTGGTAGCAATCTGTTGAGCAATCATCTCCGCATGCAGAGACGAACGGGGTGGAGGCAGGATTTCAGCAGTCTTCCAGGCAATTGCGGCCGATTTCAGATCGACTCGGTCCAGCTTCGCTTCCGATGCCACAAGTCCGTCGTAAACCCGTTTCGTCAGTGTCTGCCGGGCAGCGGGCGAACCATCGTTGTACTTCCCTGCAGCAACATTTCCGGAACAACCGGTGAAGTAGACATGCTGGCAACCCGGCTCTTCCTGCTGGCGCTGTTTACGTGCCAGGCCGACAAAATCACTGCTGCAGCGCCCATCGGCGTAATAGCTCATCGGGTGCGTCGCGTAATAGTGGAGCGAGGCCAGCTTCTGGTCTCCGTCAAAAAAGGCGACTGTCTTGAGATACGGATCAATCAGGCCCTCGTCGAGTGCGATCAACCGTTCGTCCTTGCAGGCGCTGCCACGCATTGCCAGCACCTTTCCATCGTGATCACGGCTGACGCGTCTGTTCGACGCGACGCCGACCACCTTTCCCTGCCCCGTACCGAGATGAGTCACCGACCTAGGCTGTTTGATCGCCTTTTCGACGGCCGTACGACCGCTATCCAGGCATCGATTGAAGAAATCAACCATCACGATATGAGGCAAATCTCCCTCAGCCGCAACAATTCGCTCAGCCTCCAGGCAGGCCATCGGAGCGTTGTGCTGATGCACACAGTGAACAGCAACGCGATCGGGCGTCGTTCCGGCCCCCTGGGCCAGTGCCGTCCGCCACTGCACATGTGCTTCATTGAGCAATCCCGTCCAGTCGACCGCACAGAGGACAATTGGCTTGCCAGCACCCAGCAGGACAATTCCGACAGCCTCCAGCGGGTCATCGACAACTTCGATCGGTTTGATCCAGCCTCCGCAACAGGAATGTCCCTTCGGCGGTGTGACATCGAACCGGAACGTCGCGATCCGCAGTTCCCCGGCCGAGGCCTCTGCGGCCTGTCCCTGCTCGGGAGCCAACAGACTCCATCCTGCAGCCGTCGTGAGCAACGTCTGAGCCAGGAAATCACGACGCGAAACATCGGATGCATACAAAGCCATGATGGTTACTCCCGAATTCTCTTGGAACGGAGATTGTGCCCGTCTGTTGTACACCTAATGGCGACAGCAATACCAGTAAGTACGAAACACAGCTCTGTTCTCGATATTCGGCGCGGGTCTCCCGACCCCGCCGAATCGTCCGACCGAAGGTCTCCTCTTCACTCTCGTACTCGTCAGGGCCAATGCCTTTTTGAAGCCGGGCAGGATGTAGGGTGGAGTCAATTTTACCCACATCTTTGTCTCTGCGATTGCCAGATGCTGCCGCCATGAATTTTGAGACATCGATCAGCCGGAACGCGCTAGCGTCCGGTTCCGATGGATGACTGCAGACTCGTATCTCCAGAAACCGGACGCTAGCGCGTTCTGGCTGATGGTCGCAGGTTGTTCGACGGTTTCACTCAGTTGATTACGGCTGGAATTTCAACGGGTTCGGAAAATCGAAGTACATCCACAGTCACGTGTGTGCTGATGTCGGGTGGGACAAGTGGCGCTTCGCCACGCAGGCCACCATTGCAGAACAACAAGTCGCATTCACCGAAAAAGAAAGATGGTGGGCCGGCGCTCGAAGCGAGCTGGTCCCACCCTACATTGAAAAGACGATTGTCCTGCGTACTCGTGCCGTTCAATGTCTGAATGGTTCACGACGGACTATACTGGTCGAATCCCGGTCCGCCGCCCCTATCTTCAAGGACATATCGATGTCTCGACACTTCGTTTCTCGCTTCCATCCTGTGAGACATTCTTTCATCGCGATGTCATTCCACAGTTGGCTGGTTCATTCATTGCTGCCGTTGGCAGCCTGCATTTGCCTGGGTGCAGTGGCTCAAGCGGAAGAGTCACTCGAAAAGGCGATCCGTCATGTTGTTCATCAGCCGCACTTCAAACATGCACACTGGGGTGCGTTGTTTGTCGATCGAAAATCGGGCGAGGTCATCTTCGAACATGCACCGCAAAAGTTGTTCGCACCCGCATCGACAACAAAGTTGTATTCCGTCGCCTGTGCACTGGATGCTCTGGGGGCCGATTTTCGGTTTCGAACGCCAGTGGTTCGTCACGGTGAAGTTCACGAACATGTACTGATGGGCGACTTGATCCTGGTTGCCTCAGGCGACTTGAGTTTTGGTGGTCGAACGACGGTGGATGGCAAGATCTCGTTCGTTGATTCTGACCACACATACTCCAACGGAAATGCCGATGGAGGACTGACCGCCCCTGATCCATTAGGTGGACTGAACGATCTTGCGAAACAAGTTGCGGCGGCCGGTATCCGACGGGTTCATGGTGACGTTCTGATCGATGATCGCATGTTTGACAGGGCAGAATCATCCGGCAGCGGGCCGACCCATGTTTCGCCCATCTGCATTAATGACAATGTCATTGATCTGCTGATCGAGCCAACAGAAGCGGGGCAACCAGCCAAACTGACTTCCAGGCCTGTGACTGCCGGGATTCATATCGAGTCCAAGGTGATGACCGTTGAACATGGCAAGCCACTCGCAACCTCCGTTCGCAGCCTGGGTCACGGGTGGGTTTCGGTGACAGGCCAGATTCCGCAAGGTCACAAGCCGCTGGTTCGGGTTTATGAAGTTCACGATGCCGTCGCACATGCACGAACGTTGTTTATTGAAGCATTGCATCGCGCAGGGGTCACGGTTGATGCTCCGACGGTCGGCAATGGGGCATCGCATGCGCTGCCTACGTCCGCGGAAGTGAAAGCGATGCCTCAGGTTGCCGTCCACGTCTCGCCGCCGTTTTCAGAATCAGCGAAGCTGATTTTGAAAGTGAGTCACAACCTGCAGGCCAGTACGCTGCCGCTGCTGGTGGCACACCATCACTCCGAACGAACTCTGTCCGCCGGCCTGAAGCGCCAGCACGACTTTTTGAAGCGAACAGGTGTCGATGTCGACACGATCTCATTCGGTGGTGGAGCAGGGGGTGCTCGCGGAGATTTCGTGACGCCTCAAGCAACGGTGCAACTGTTACAGGCCATGGCCACGCGTCCCGATTTTCCTGTCTATCTGCAAGCACTTCCCAGGCTGGGTGTCGATGGTACTCTGGCGAAGAACATCCCCCACGACAGCCCGGTGCGGGACAAGGTTCAGGCCAAGACGGGAACCCTGTACTCCGACAATACGATGAACGGTACCACATTTATGACGAGCAAGGCGCTGGCAGGATACATGACAACGGCCAAGGGCCGTCACCTGACATTCGCCATCTTCGTGAACAACGCACACATTCGAGACGGCATCACGACCAAGACGTTTGGTGATGATCTCGGAAAGATCTGCGAAATCGTGTTTCAGCATGAATGAGGTTTGCAAAAGCGAAGGGCAGAATGATGGGGGGCAGAACGATGAAGACGAATGCAGGAAGCGTTTGG
>CAZSTW010000037.1:38536-46852 GCA_964609845.1 uncultured Planctomycetaceae bacterium
GAAGGGCAGAATGATGGGGGGCAGAACGATGAAGACGAATGCAGGAAGCGTTTGGGTCGCGAATCGTCTGAGATCAGCTTGAATCATTTTCAGAGGAATCGCAATGTGGATTCACTCATTTGTCTTTGCCTTTATCATTCTGCCCTCCATTGTTCTGCCCACCTGTCTTCTTGCGATTTCTGCCGAGCGTGAATCGATGGAAATGCGAAGGGCAGAATGATGGGGGGCAGAACGATGAAGACGAATGCAGGAAGCGTTTGGATCGCGAATCGCAATGTGTTTTCAGTCATTTGTCTTTGCCTTTATCATTCTGCCCACTCTTCTGCCTGCTTGAATTCTTGCGATTTCTGCCAAGCGTAAATCGATAGAAAAGCGCAGGGCAGAATGATGAAGACAATACCGACGGAGGTACGTCTGCTATGCCCATTGAAGTGGAGTCTGAAATCCGCATATTTGGTCACGACGAATTTCACACGTTGGCGCATCAGGTGTTGGGAATCGCATTCGACATTCAAAATGAACTTGGGCGATTGTTGAATGAGTCAATTTATGCGACAGCGATCCGGCACCGCTGTTCGGAGGCTGGAATATTTCCCGCCGAACAGGAGGTCAAAATCACGCTCAGTCACGCAGGATTCGTGAAACACTATTTTATGGATCTGCTCTTTGCTTTTGGCCTGATGGTCGAAACCAAGGCCGTTGAAACATTGAGTAAGCCGCATCTTGCACAGGCGATCCATTACTTGATGTTGACCGGCATGAAGCACGGGCTGCTGGTGAACATGCGATCAGAGCGAGTCACACATCAATTTGTCTCAACGACATTGACCCTCGCGGAGCGGCGTCAATTCACAATTCACGAAGCCGACTGGAAGCCAATCAACGAATCGAGCCGATGGCTGAAAGAAGCTGTTGCCGGGATACTCGCCGACTGGGGAGCGTTCCTTGAGGTCTCTGTCTATCGTGATGCGGTGATCCATTTTCTTGGCGGCACGGACGCCGCATTCCATAAGGTTCCTGTTTTTGACGGAAGCCATGCGGTTGGAGTCGAAGACGTGTGCTTGATTTGCGATGGGACCGCATTGGCGTTTACTGCAAAAACAGATGATCCACTCAAAATGCGAGATCACCTGCAACGGCTCCTTGATCACACTCAATTAGCATGCATCCAGTGGATGAATTTCAATCGCCGTGACATCACTTTCGAAACCCTCTTGCGCACCAACGAAGATTGACTTTGATCTTTCTGAATGCCGTTCCGTATTGCCTTTATGCCCACCTGTCTTCTTGCGGTTTCCGCCAAGCGTGAATCGCAGGAAAGACGAAGGCGAAGGGCAGAATGATGAAGATAAATGCAGGAGGCATTCGTACCGCGAATCATTTTCAGAGAAATCGCAAAGTGTTTTCACGCATTTTTCATAGCCTTTATCATTCTGCCCCCCCCATCGTTCTGCCACTTATCTTCCTGCTTGCATTCTCCCGATTTCCGTAACGCGTGAATCGTCCCAGATTTCCAACGGCGTATAGCGAGGGTGCTTGGAATCCTTGTACGGGTCATTGTGCCTGGTGTTGTAGCAGCAGATGAAGGCCCAGCGCGGATGCTCGCTCTTATTCTGGTCGGAACGATGCAGGACGTTGCCATGGAAGAAAATGGCAGAGCCAGGTTCCAATTCGCAATAGACCAGTTCCAGACGCTGCAGTGTCGCCGCGATGCGTTCAGGATCGGCACCTGTCTGGTCGCCGACTTTCATATGGTCGATGCGTCCCATCAGGTGTGACCGCTTGACCACCTGCAGGCAGCCGTTTTCTCTGGTGGCCCGGTCAACCGCAATCATGCAGCTTCCCATGTCAGGGAATAGGCAGCCGTTGTTGTACCAGTATCCGTAATCCTGATGCCACGCCCAGGCACCGCCGACGCGGGCCTCTTTCAGGATCATCTTGTGGTGGTAGTGATAGACCTCATCACCAAACAGTGCCTGCATCGTTTCCACAATGCGCCGACTGCGAACGATCGCTCCATAAATGGTGTCGTCGGGCAAATCATTGCGAACGACCAGCTTGACCGCTCCCCCTTCGCCGTCCGCACGGCTTCCGGCATCCCGCTGCAGTTCATGATCCGCCTTGGCGATCGTTCGCAACAAGTCGGTCTCCTCGTCATCCAGCAGGTTCGGAACAACGATGTAACCATCGGACTGAAATGCGGCGAGTTGCTCGGGGCTCAGGATAAATCGAGACATGTTGAAGCCTCTCTGATGGTCATCGTGTTGAGAATTGGCTGCGAGACTGCCAACGAAAAACTGAAGACACGGCCTTGTCGCAGACTCCAAGACCGTGGCACCCGAGTGAGATACCTTTCGACATCCGGGGATCGCGGTGGCGCGAACAGGGCTCACTACGAAAGTTTACCAGCGAGTTCTACGAGAAGTTTTTCGAGTTGCATCCGATCTGGCAACGAATTGCTCCCTTTCAAACCGCCATCCGTCGCGCGGATCAGATGCAGGATCTGTTCTGCCCGATGACGGCCGATCCGGCGAAGGAATGCAGTACTCGGACCAATTGCCTGGGGAAAGACACCCACCTGCCGCATCGCCTGATCGAGTGGCATCGTCCGAGATAGATCTGTGGCCACGGCCAGCTTCTTGAAGACGTAAGAAATCCCGCCGAGCAGTTTCAGGGGCGGTTCTCCTGCCGTCAGCAATTGATCGAGAGCATTGACCGCGAATCCCAGATCACCGTCCCGGACGGCATCAGTCATCGCCCACGTTGTTTCGGTTCGCCATCCCCCGACAAGTTTTCTGACATCCTCCACGCCGATTTTGGCTCCAGCCCCGACGTACGAAGCCAGCTTGGAAAGCTCCTGATCCAGCATCCCCAGCTGTTCCCCGATCAGTTCGACGAGCAGTACCGCCGCATCACGATCGAGTGACTGCTGATACGAATCCTTGGCAGTATCCTGCAGCCACTTGATCAGTTGCACTCCCTTGAGTTCGGAGCATTCCACGTCCAGACCACTCGCCGCAACCTGCTTGGCCAGTCGAGTCGTCTTGGTCCAGGTTTTGACATCCAGCACCAGAACCGACTTCTTGGCAGGCTTTTCGACGTATTTCTCTAACCCGCCGCGGTATTTTGTGACGAAGTCGTCGGCGTCCTCCAGAATGACAAGTCGCCTGTCACCCCACATCGAAATGGTGCGTAGTTCGTCTGTCAGGGATTGCAGATCTGTATTGGAACTGTTGAACACGGTCAGCGATGAATCGTCGTCGTCGATCACGGCTTTCTTCAGGATTGCCAGAGCCGACTGCTTCAAATGCCGTTGCGAGCCGGTCAAGACCACCACCGGGGGGATCTGTTGCGGAGGTTGCTTCACGAATTCAACGGCGTGCATGGCAATGCTCTTACAGCGTTCTGGCTCATGGATTTCCGATCAATCGACTTTGACACCCTAACGCAGAGTGTCCGGTCAGGCAACTGCCGATTGACCGTATTGGGCGGTTATCATACAAGGTTCAGACAACCAATGGGACGGAACCAAGGAATGGCGATTCCAGGGACGGAACTTTTGCAAACGGATCGCGACCACAGAGCCGGAACGAACTCCGCGGACTCGGTGGATTCGTATGCGGTTTTGCGCCCGGATTTGACCATGCCATCCGCGCAGGCAGAGCTGATTGCAAATCCGCACTGCACGGCTCAGAGCAGCCGTACAGTGGCATTTAAAGCAGTGGCACTTGATGCCATGATCCTGAACGACGTTTCCACCGAATTTCACTGTCCTGGTGAATCACACCCCGTCTCCTTCAGTGTCCACGTCGCGCGGCAGGCTTCGGGATTTGCTGCCTGCCGGTCATGTTCTCAAAACGCGATTTCCGGTCACGGGTTATCGGTTCGACCGTGGCCCCAGCGCGAGCATTCCACTGGCCGGTCTTTGATCACGCGTGAGGGGATTCGGGGGCTCTATCTCAATGAACTCGATCGCATTCGCGCGGCAGACTGGAGCGCCGCGTTTGCGTCGATTCTGTGGGACGAACAACCGAGGGGCGGACGAACAGCAGTCACGAAAGAATCCGCAGCGAAAGAACTCGGGACATCCGGGGCGGCAGATGACGTTACTGCGAGTGCTCCTTCAACAGTGAAAGATTCCAGTTCGCCGATTGCAACATTGCCGCCTTCGTCAGTCCGGCGAGGTCCGGTGGTTGTTATGGGATTTGACGAACGATCGTCGTCCCCCGACATTGTGATGGGTGTCGCCCTTGGCCTGCGGCGTATGGGTTGCCATGTGATTGATCTCGGTCAGACAACGAGTCCTTGCTTCCATTTTGCCGTGCATCATCTGGATGCTGTGGGAGGAGTATTTGTCACGGGAGCTGGTTGCGATCCTGCGTGGACGGGATTTCGACTGGCCGGAAGGACGTCGATTCCCTGGAATCAGCCCGAGCTTTTGCAGAAACTCGAATCGCGCGCCACCTCCAAAGTGGAACGTCCCACTCGTACTGCCGGAGTCCAGCGACCATTTCACGCGAGTGTTCCGTATCAGGCAGGGCTGTGGAAGTTCTTTCATGCCTTGCGGCCGTTGAACATCGTCTGCGGGAGTGCCACCCGGCAGCTCCCTCGAATCCTCGATTCACTCTTTTCGAGACTTCCCTGCCAGTTAACGCACGAACCGTTGCCAATGCGAAAGAGAAATCTCAGCGACCCACAAGATGCCGACGTGCGACGTGTGACGGCGTCCGTTGTGGCGCGTCAACAGCACCTGGGCGTGATCGTGGATGATGATGGCGAACGGTGCGCCTTTGTCACAGACCAGGGAGACCTCGTCTCGATCTGTGATTTGGCTCGACTGCTGGTAACGTGCGAACTCCACGAACATCGCGAAATCCGTATCGCGCTGGATGAATCGTTGAGACCCGAGTCGCAATGGCTGAACAGTGTTGCAACCACGTGCCAGGTTGATCAGGTCACGGCGATAGACCTTCCGGCAGCGATCATGCAGCACAAATCGAACTTCGGCATCACTGCCGACCATCGCGTCTGGTTTGGTGGTGATTATCCCGCCTGCGATGCGATTCTGACACTGGCTCGCGTCCTGCAGGCTCTCAGCCTGACAGATGTTCCGATGTCAGAAATCATCCGAACGTTTCATGATTGAGTGAATCATTCACTATGGCGCCGAAACACAGGTAGCAAGTGTCCGTTCTTGACTTGCAGGAGCACGCAATTCTCGGTCCCGGCATCTCGTGCTTCGCCTCCTCGTGTTTTTCGAACAATGAAAAGGCCATTTTTCATAGTACTCGACGCTTGCCTGTTGTCTGCCGTCAGGACATCACGGACCTGATCCGGTCCGACGCTGTGCAGGATTTCTGCCGGGGAATTCTCTGATTCAGGAGTATCCGTTCGATACCGGAACTGCTCGCCACACCAGGGATCAACAATTGTACTTAAGGGAACGCTGAACAACTCGGCAAGTGATTCTGGCCACGAGCCGTGTTCGAGCTTCCAGGTCTGCCAGTCCCGGCAGTGCGATGTGAATCGTCAATTTCGGCAAAATAAAGCAGTTCACTCCGCTTCGACGTGTCGACACAAGGTGTTTCCGGACAACAAACGTTTGCGACGCATCGGAATTTGTTTGACTGAATTCCCGTGGATTTGTATTGTTTCGCATGTGATGTTGTCTCACGTCAATTCCCGTCTCAAATCGCGATTTCGCGAGTTCTTTTCGGTTTATTTCTTTCAGCGGAGGTGATGTCATGAGATTTCTCGGACGAAGCCGTCGGTACAGTCGATGGGGCTTTACACTGATTGAGCTGCTGGTGGTCATTGCGATCATTGCCGTCTTGATCGCATTGCTGCTTCCAGCGGTACAGCAGGCGCGTGAAGCCGCGCGAAGGACTCAATGCAAGAACAATCTGAAGCAGATTGGGCTGGCTCTGCACAACTATCACGATGTCTTTAACAAGTTCTGCGATCTGCGCGGGGGGCCAAACGACGGTGCTGGACGTGGTGGTGACGAATGCGGGTTTGTCAGGCTGCTGCCGTACATGGATCAGGCGCCGACCTACAACCAGATTCCTCAGAACAACACCGTACCGGTCTGCTGGGACGGAAACTTCAAGCCATGGAATACTCAACTGTCAGTACTGCTGTGCCCTTCGTCCCTGCCAACGACGCTGCAAAGTAACGTCGCTGCCAAGAACTACCATTTCTGCGTTGGCACGACGATCAATGACAATTATGCAGGGGCAACCAACGGCTTGTTCCAATTCAGCCAGAAAGGTTACAAGGGGATGCGTGACTGTACCGACGGGTCCAGCAATACGGTTGCCATCGCAGAACGGGGGGCGGGTGTACAGAACAGCCGGTCGCTCATCGGGAACGCCGCGTATGGGGTTTCAGGATTCGATACCAATCCAACAGTCTGCAGGGCATTGGCTGGCCCGAACCTGACGTATACCACGGGGACGAATGTCAGTTCGTGGGGACAAGGTTCGCTGTGGCCCTTCGGGCATGCACATTGGTCAGCTGTGACCACCGTGCTGCCACCCAATAGTCCATCGTGTGTGAGTATTGGTGATAACGCGAGTAACGCATGGGGGATTCACACCGCCAGCAGCTACCACACCGGAGGAGCTCAAGTTCTGATGGCGGATGGTTCCGTCCGTTTCGTCAACAGCAACATCGACTGTGGCAACTACGGTGCCGGTTCGCCAGCCAGCTTTGGTGTCTGGGGTGCTGTTGGAACTGTCGCAGGTGGTGAGACAACGAGCGACTTCTAAGGCCCAATCCATATTTTGGGGCATGTTGATAAGCCAGCCACCCCATCTTAGATTTAAGGCCTGACCTCGCACTCGTGGGCGACGATCGTCCGAACTGATGGCCATTGTCACGGAAGCCCGGTCCAACGACCGGGCTTTTCCAATTCCCTAGCAGGCTGCGCGAATATGCAACTGGCGAATCAGGGGACATCGCGAACCCTGCTCCTGTGGTGCGTGGCGATTGTTGCTGTCATTGCGTTTGGGATGACCGCAGTTTCATTTTTACGGACAACAGAAAGAACTTCAGACTCGCTCCTTGAAGATGCTCGACTCAATCTCGCTCGCGGCGATTACGGACGCGCGGAAGAAATCGCACGTCAGGCAGCAGCCGTTTCGAATCCTTCTCCGTGGGCGCTGATCGTCGCTGCCGAGGCCGCATTAAAGACGAACCGATTCGCTGACGCTCTCGATTACTACCAGCGGGTTCCTCGAGTCACTTCTGAATCGAGTGAATCCGCTGATTTTGGTGTCGCCGAGATGCTTTGCCATCTGGGACGAATCTCTGAGTCTGAAACACAACTGCAGCAACTTCTGGCAAAGAATCCTGCCCATAAACTGGCCCATCTGAGGATGGCTTTTCTACTGAATATCACAGGCCGGCGCTGGCAGGCGCAACCACACCTGCTGTATCTCGTCCAGAATCGCACAGCGACCGTCGAACATCTCTTGCTGCTGGGAAACTCGCAGCGACAGATCGAAGATCGGGCGCTGCTCGATGCAACGTCTCAGCAGTTTCCGGACGATCCGCTCCCCAAGTTAGGGGCGGCCCGTCTGGCACTGTCGCTCAATCGCCCTGATGAAGCGCGAGGGTTATTGCAACAAGTTCTTGCGGTTCGCCCGCACGAACTGGAGGCAGTCGTCCGCTGGGGGCAACTTCTGCTTGAAGAAGCTGATTCACAACCATTCGTGAAGTGGTCCGAAAATCTGCCTGTCGATGCGGAAAGTCACCCCGATGTCTGGATGATTCGCGGGCAGTTCGCTCAAGCCCGTAACCAGCCCGAAGTGGCAGTGCGCTGCTTCTGGGAAGCCGTACGTCGTGATCCCGATCATCTGGCCGCCAGTCACCAACTTGGACGTACGCTCACTCTTCTCGGCGAATCAACCCAGGCTGCAGCGTTTCTGGAACGTGCCGATATCCTGCAACGTCTGGCCTCAATTCTGGACGACCTGTTTCATCATCGCGATCATGTGGAATCCATGCGTCGAGCCGCAATCCTGAACAGGCAACTCGGTCGTCTGTGGGAAGCCGCCAGCTGGTCCAGCATCGCACTTTCGATCAATGCCGAACTTCCCTGGGCGTTCGAAATCCTGCAGGAAGTGACGCCACAATTGCATGCCGATCTTCCGCAAACAGCGCCTGCGCTCAACCCTGCTCGACAGATCGATCTCACTCGCTTTCCATTGCGCAATGCTCCGCCGCTTACTATTCCGTCCACCTCCACAGGAGAAGATTCGAAGCCATCTGCCCGCGCTCACATCCGCTTTACCAATGAAGCCATTCCGCTCG
>CAZSTW010000037.1:46862-57422 GCA_964609845.1 uncultured Planctomycetaceae bacterium
GCTCGGTGTCAACTTCACGTATGAAAACGCCGCTGATGAATCGACACTGGGTGCACGAATCTTTGAGACCACCGGTGGTGGAGTCGGGGTGATCGATTACGACCGCGATGGCTGGCCCGATCTTTACTTCACGCAAGGTGGAGCCGATCCAAGCATGGATCGTGCTGGAACCTCGACCGATCGACTGTTTCGTAACCGAGCTGACCGATTTGACGACGTCACCGATCAAGCTCGATTGGGGGATCGCGATTTCAGCCAGGGCGTTGCCGTGGGTGATTTTGACAACGACGGCTTTCCCGATCTGTATGTGGCCAATCTCGGACAGAACCGACTCTACAAGAATCAGGGGGATGGAACATTTGTCGACGTCACCGCTGGTGCGGGAGTTGTCGAATCCTGGTGGACCACCAGTTGTCTGATTGCCGATCTGAATGGGGATGGCCTGCCCGATCTGTTTGATGTTAATTACGCAGCGGGTGAGCAATTGCTGACAAAAATCTGCGAAAAACAAGGTGTCATTCGTTCATGCTCACCTCGGGCTTTTGATGCGGCCCCCGATACCGTCTGGTTGAATCAAGGAGACGGCAACTTTCGTAATGTGTCGCGAGATGCCGGCATCGAAGTTCCCAACGGACTTGGCCTGGGGATTGTTGCGATGGATCTGGAGGGTGAGGGCCAGCTGAGTCTGTTTATTGCTAATGACGAAGTCCCGAATTTCTTGTTTGTTAACACTACGTCATCGAAGGAAGAATTGCGATTCGACGAACGCGCGATGCTGTCTGGTGTCGCTGTTGACGCGGATGGAAAATCACAGGCCTGTATGGGAGTGGCCGCTGGTGATGCCGACCGGGACGGGTTGCTGGACCTGTTCGTGACCAACTTTTATCAGGAATCGAACACGCTGTATCGGCAGATCTCTCGCGGACAGTTTGCCGACGTGACACGCACATCCAGGCTGCGTGACCCCAGCTTTCCGATGTTGGGATTTGGAACTCAGTTCCTCGACGCCGACCTCGATGGTTGGGAAGACCTCGTTGTCACCAATGGCCACATTGATGACCTGGCTTCTATTGGTGAGCCGTACAGGATGCCAACCCAGTTCTTCCGCAATCCTGGTCAGGGACGATTTGTAGAAATCCCTGCGGCGCAACTGGGCCCGTTCTTTCAGGAACCTCATCTGGGCCGGGGATTGGCCCGAGTGGACTGGAACCGCGATGGCCGTGACGATTTTGCGGTCTCTCACCTGAAAGAATCTGCCGGATTGCTGACGAATCAGACTCAGGGATCCGGACGCTTCTTGTCCCTTCAGTTGTGCGGAACCCGATCTAGTCGCGATGCCATTGGAGCCACGGTGGAAATCACAGTCGCGGGTCAGACGATCGTCAAACAGCTCACGGCAGGCGATGGCTACCATGCCTCGAACGAACGAAGGTTGTTGTTCGGACTTGGCAGTGCGACGAGGGTTGATCGGTTGAAAATCCGGTGGCCCAGCGGAATCGTTCAATCATGGAATGATATCCCGGCAGGTACCTTCGCAACTCTGATTGAAGGTTCGTCTTTCATCTGGTGACTATTCTTTCAATGATGCGTCCCGGGTTACTGGCGGTTCCCGTCGACAAAACTCAACCGCAGCGACATTGACATCCAAGTCTCGCAAATTTGCCTGTACCATTGATTGGATTGACGTTTCGTTGAATGATGAACCAGAAGCATGTGAGGCGTAGTGATGTGTCGGAAGGATTCTCTTTATAGACGGGATTAAATATGGCCGCAGAAAAAATTGTCATTACCTTTCGTACGCGACTTCATCCCGGATTTGAGGCTGAACTGGCAGATCTCGGCACTCGGATGTACGGGCTGGCCGCGTCCATGCCGGGTTTCCTCAAGTATCAGGATTATGCGGCCGCTGACGGTGAATTCGTCACGCTTGTAGAGTTCGATACGGCAGAGCATCTTGCGGCATGGCGAGAACACCCGGAACATGTCGCTGCGCAGAAGCTGGGACGCGAAAAATACTTCTCGTGGTACAAAATCCAGGTTTGCGAACTGCTGCGAGAATACGAATTTCCAGCACCGGCTTAGGGGCTTCGGGGACGCGTGAGTGCCGTCATCGACACTCAGCCTTTCCCTGATTTTCAGGTAATGCCCTCAAGTGATCCCGCGCACGGTATAATGAAAGGGCTTCAGCCGTGAATTCAAATTGAAGGTGGTGCGCAATGGCAATCAAGAAGAAGCCGAAGACAATCAGGTACAAAACCAGGCGGACTCTGGCTGGCTGGCCTCTGGTCTCGATCGCATTCGGTCCCGATGACGAAAGTGGCGAGTCAACAGGAATGGCCCGCGGGATCATCGCGATCGGGGATTACGCGGTCGGTTTCATCGCAGTCGGTGGAATCTCAGTTGGTGCAATCTCGATCGGCGGAATCTCACTCGGGGGACTCGCGGTTGGTGGAGTCGCACTGGGTGGGCTGATTCTGGGGGGCGCTTCTGTCGGAGTCATCGCGTCCGGGGGAGCCGCCATCGGTCATTACGCTCGCGGGGGAGCGGTTGTCGGAAATTACGTTGCCAGCCCCAGCCGACGTGATCCTGAAGCGGTGGAATTGTTCAACAAAATAATCCCGGGCAGCCTGGCACCTGCTCCCAAATAGCGATTGGGAACTCGATTTCGCCTCGAATCAGGGAAATCCCAGACTCCAGCGGTGCGGTGTCCAGGATTTTTAACACGAAAGTCATGGTCTCTTCACAGGCTGTCGTCCATTCTGTTCATCAGGAATCTCGATGGCATCCCATCAAGTTTAGAGCTGAAGGTGCATTCATCACTGCTGCGGGATTCGACTTTAACCCCAAGACTTTACAGCCGAATTCACGGTCCGTTTTCTGAGCGGCATTCGACGGCAACTCAAAGGCTTTGACGCCGAATGTGCGTCAATCTCTGCGGCGCCATTGGACGGCAACCAAAAAGCACGGCGCGCTTGATTTCCGTCACCGTGCGGTCAGAATAGTGGTGCTTCCGACCTTCATCTCTTGGACTTGCGCCAATCGACGGCTGGTAAATCCTGTCGAAATGCTGGTGCAAGTTCGCTAACCCTTGGAAACAGGCCGCACGATGAAATTCCTAGACGGTCATACCGTTGGCATCGACCTTGGTACCACCTATTCCGCTATTGCCAGGCTGACGGCAGATGGTCGTCCTGAATCGTTACCGAATGCCGACGGTCGCAACATCACACCGTCGATCGTGTTGCTTGGTGACGATGGCCAGGTTGTTGTTGGCCCATCGTTCGAACGATCGTCTCAGGAATCGGCCGATCATATCGTCGAAGCCGTCAAGCGACAGATGGGGAACAAGAACTTCTTCGTCGTTTATCAGAACAAGAAGCTGACCCCCGAATTCATCTCGGCCCTGATCCTGAAGAAGATGAAACAGGATGCCGAAAAGACAATTGGCCCCATCACCAATGCCGTGATCACGGTTCCTTACTACTTCAATGATGTCCGCCGCAAGGCGACGCAAGATGCGGGCCGCATCGCCGGTCTGAATGTGGTCGACATCATCAACGAACCGACGGCCGCCACGCTGGCTTATGCCTGGATGAAGGGCGAACTCGGTCGGGCCGATTTGAAACAGGAAGCAAAGACGATCCTTGTTTACGACCTCGGTGGGGGGACGTTCGACGTCACCGTCGTCCGTTACACTCCGACACAGTTCCGCGTGCTGGCAACGGACGGGGACGTGATGCTGGGGGGGATCGACTGGACGAAACGCATCACCGACCACGTCGCCGAACAATTTGCCCGTCGTTTTGGCGAAGATCCGCGAGGCGATCTGGATGCGATGCGCAACTTTACGGTCGAATGTGAAGATGCGAAGCGAGCACTCAGTACCAAGGATCAGGTTCCACTCTCGGTTTACTACAAGGGCAAGACCCTGACCCTGCAGTTCACGCGAAAAGACTTCGAACGCATGTGTGCCGACCTGCTGCAGCGAACCCGCGACACAACCGAGCTGGTATTGCAGCAGGCGGGTGTCGAACCGGGAACTCTCAGCGAAGTCGTGCTGGTCGGTGGTTCCACCTACATGCCCGCTGTCGAAAAGATGCTGACGGAAGTGTGCCAGCGCAAGCCATCTCGCGAACTGCGACCTGAAGAAGCCGTGGCCCAGGGGGCGGCAATTCATGCGGCGATTCTGGAAGCACGCGAAAGCCGAGGTGTCGAAGGGCTGAATACGCTGATCACCAACCGGCTGAAAGCGGTCAAGACGGCAGACGTCAACTCGCACTCACTCGGGGTCAAGGTGACCAGCCCACAGGATCGGACCCGGAAGATCAATCATGTGATGATTCCGAAGAACTCGCAGATTCCGATCAGTGTCAGCCAGAAGTTCGTGACCAATTCGGCCAACCAGACCTCGATCCACGTCTACATTCTGGAAGGGGAAGCATCCGATCCGAATGCGTGTACGCAGATCGGCGATTTCCGGATTGATAACCTCCCGCCAAATCTTCCGGCGGGATCACCTGTCGAAGTGACCTACAGCTACGATTCCAACGGGCGAATTCACGCTGCAGCCAAAGAGTTGACAGGAAATCGAGTTGCCAAGACCGAAATCGTTCGCGATTCGGGCCTGTCCGAGACGGGGATTGGCGACTTCACACTGCTCGCCAGCGAATACCAGGTCGAGTAGTCGGGTTCCAAACAGGGAGAGTTTTCGATGGCACTCGACGTTTACAAGGAATGGCTGGGGATTCCGGAAGGCCAGCGACCGCCTGATCACTATCAGTTGCTGCGACTGGTTCAGTTTGAAGACGATGCCGAAAAAGTTCGCAAGAACTACAAGAAACTCAATGCGCATGTCCGCAAGTATGCGACCGGACAATACTCGGTTGAATCTCAGGACCTGCTGAATGAGTTGGCCAAGGCGATGCTTTGTCTGACCGACGAGGAGACCAAGCAGGAGTATGATCAGAGTCTTGGGCGAGTCATTGATGACACCGATGCGACAACTGGCCGTCGGCCAATGACTTCGTATCTGCAGGATGACGGAGTGTTGTCAGCCGATCAGATCCGCGAGGCCAAAGCACACGCAGAGCGATCGGGATTGTCGATTCGTGACGCTCTGGTTCAGCTGAAGCTGGTTGAACCTGACGTTGCGGCGCGCGCCTTTGCACGCGAGCTGGGGCGACCGTATGTCGACCTGGCGGATATGCTGCCAGACGATTCTGTCCTGGATCAGGTCCCTCGCGCTCTTGTACGGCGACACGTCTGCCTGCCGTTGTTTGCCGACCATGGCGGACTGCTTGTCGCGTGTGTTGAAGAGCCTGATTCTGAACTGGAAGACGAGATTCGACTGCGGTTCAACTTACCGATCCGACCTGTGATTGCGACTCCGCTGGCGATCAATCAGGGGATCGCGAAGTACTATGCTGCAGGCCTGCGAAAGGAAGTCGCAGCCCCTGTCAAAGGGTCAGGCAAGGCAACCACTGGGAAATCGACCGCCAAGCAGGCGGAAGTTTTGTCCGACGAAGACAAGGCCCAGCGTAAACAGCTGGGACTGATCGGAATGTGCTGGTCCGTCATTGGCTTCAGTCTGCTTGATTCATTCGTCTTTTACGACATGTTTTACAAGCCGATCAAGTTGCCCGGGATTGTCCCCTTCTCGGGGATTCTGATTGGACTTCCGCTGGCGTTCCTGATTTATCTCAGTTACGTCAAGCCGAACAGTAAATGAGATAGTTCCAGGACCAGGCGATAGCGCGATTGATCGCCTTTGATGTTGTTCCAGCAACCCTGTCTGAGCCGATCGCGAACGATTCATTCCCTTTGCCTGTCGCAATTGCTGAGAAAGTGATCGGAATGCCCAGGATCAAGATTGGCCAGATCGGGACCGGACACGCACACGCCTCTGGCAAGATGGATGTGTACCGGAAGTCCGACGATTTTGAAGTTGTCGGTGTTGTTGAACCTGATGAAAAGCTGAAGCGTCAGGCCGAGCGGCAGGCGACGTATCGAGATTTGCCCTGGATGACGGTCGAACAACTGCTGAATGTTCCCGGATTGCAGGCTGTGGCCGTGGAAACGGAGCCTCGTCAGTTACTCGGCTATGCGGAAGCGTGTGTCGATGCCGGAAAACACGTGCACCTCGACAAGCCCGCGGGTGAATCGCTGCTTCAGTTTCGACGGATCCTCGATACAACTGCCCGCAAGCATCTCTGCCTGCAGATGGGGTACATGTATCGATACAATCCTGCTGTGGTGTTGATGAAGGATCTGCTTCGAAAAGGATTTCTGGGGGATCCATTCGAAGTCCATTGCGTGATGAGCAAGGTTGTTGATCCGGCAAACCGATTGAGGCATGCCGAATACGCGGGCGGAATGATGTTTGAACTCGCCTGCCACGTGATCGATGTTGTCGTGGATCTGCTGGGTCCACCGGAAGCAGTTACCCCGTATCACCAGCACATCGGAAATCAGGCTGATTCTCTGCGAGACAACATGCTGGCGGTACTGACGTATCCGCGCGCGCTCGCGACGGTCAAATCAACTGCGATGGAAGTCGAAGGGTTTTCTCGTCGACATATCGTCCTGTGTGGAACGGAAGGGACGATTCACATTGAGCCGCTGGACAGTCCGAAAACGGTCCGAGTGGCTTTGGCGAAGGAACATGGAAAGTACAAGAAGGGTTACCAGGATGTGACTGTGCCAGGATACGAACGCTATGTCGGCGACGCCGCCGACTTTGCGAAAGTGATCCGGGGTGAAAAAATGTTTGACTGGTCCCCGATGCACGACCTGGCGGTTCAGGAAACGGTGCTGCGGGCGAGTGCCTGTCCGACGGATCGGTAGATCCGAATTTGCTGGTGCCTCGAAATTCCCCCGACATCGACAAGCTCACTAAATCTCGCTGGCTCGCTTGGCGGCGCAGTCCCTCCATGTTTTACAGCCTGCCTATGCTTCGCAGATTCCCCGGTCTCGGGCGAGTTCAAGACGATCTGTCCAGAAAATGCCGATCTGAATAAGATCCATAAAGATTGCGGACGCGCGCCCGAGCGAGGTTGAAGATTCGTCGAGTTCCAACCGAATCATTTACCGAAGCACGCGCAATTGTCGGGTGAGATCACCTTACACCGACATCACCCCGGAATGGTTTCCGTGGGACGCGATTTGAGATTCGACGGGAGACAGCCATGGATCGGCGACGGTTTCTGAGCGGGATGGGCCATCTGGTAGTTTGTGGCGCGGTAGCGCAGGTGACGGGATGTCGCAACAAACAAACCGCTCACGTACTGAATGAGACCGATCGTGACATGGTCGGCAGCCACACCGCCGGAGCAGAAACGTGGGAACGCCTGGTCCCCGAATCGGTTGGTAAATTGCTCGGTCGTCAATTGACCGATGTGAAGACGGTCTCCCACGATGGAACACACCTTCCGAAGCAGGTTTGCTTTGTGGGTGTGGAAAACAAGAGCATCGAAGAGCTGGGTGATTTTGGCGAACAGATCTACGAAAAGATTGATACTGCGATCACCGAATCAGAGATGTTCAAAGTCATCAATCGGCGCGCCGTTGAAGCGGGACTGCGTCAATGTCACCTGCGTCCAGATGACTTGCTGGTCCCCAGCAGTTTGCGGTCGTTTGTCGCCGTGATGGAGCAGGCGAAACAGCCCTTTGATTACCTGTTGTTTGCGAAGATCACTTCAGGAACGACTCGCAGTAACAACAAGGACTACCAGCGTGATTACCTGCTGACGCTGGAACTGGTCGACGTGGTGAATCTGACGACAGATAAGGAATCAGCCGAGCTTCGCAAAGGCTACCACAAGTCGGTTCTTGGCAAGCTGAAACATTACGGTTGAGCGTTGATTGCGGAAGGTGGAAATGTTGGGCGAGTCACGATGGGACACCCCGAACGAACCGGTCAGACCGCGGCCTGTGGTCATGGTCGCAGGACTGGTTCGTTTCTGTCTTTCCGCTTTTCTGATTGTTACCGCAGGGGGATGTGCATCACATTATGACCGCGTCTGGATCGTGCGTGAGGAATACCATGCCGGTCGCCTTGACGTCGCACGCGAAGCGGTCGACAAGCAACTGAAACGTCACAAACGTGAAGCGGATGTCTTCCTGCTTGATAAGGCGATGATCGAACTCGCCTCAGGCCGGCCGAAAGAGGCCGAGAAAATTCTGCGAGGAGTACGTGACCGGTTCGACAACTTCGAACAGAAGGAAATCGGCGAATTCACCGCTGCCATGCTGACGGACGACAATGCCCAGGCCTATGCTGGCGAGGATTATGAAAAAGTTCTGATCCGTGCGATGCTGGCACTTTCCAATCTGATGTCTGACGGAAACGACGCCAATGCGTATGCCTTGCAGATCGTCGACAAGCAGCAGCAGATCATTCAAAAAGTGACCGAGAAGCAGAAGAAGACGATCGACCTGGCCCGTTCCAAGCAAAAGGCGGGAGAACCCTAGTTTGTCCCTGCAGAACTGGCCTACAAACAAGTGGCACTCGGCCCGTATATCCGGGCAATGCTGGCGGAAGAATCACCGCTGACACTGGATCAGGCGGCCAAAGCCCGTGTTCAAGTTGCCAGTTTCGATCCCGGCTTCCGCGATGCCAACGCCGATCTTCAGCGGGCCCAATATGAAGCCCCGGTGGGGGCCGGTCGGGGAGTTCTCTACGTGTTCGCACTCGTCGGACGAGGCCCCATCAAACAGGAAAAGGAAGAAGTTGCCACGCAGGTTTCGTTGCTGATCGCGGATCGGATCGTAAATGCCTTTTCAAATCGAGCCATCCCGCCAACACTCGCTCCGGTGAAGGTTCCTCAGGTGATCAACTTCCCCAGTGTACCAGAGGGGGTTTCCGTACATGTCGACGGCACGCGTGTCGGTTCGACGGCGACAATTGTTGATGTGGGATCAATGGCCGCTCGGCAGCAAGAGGCTCACTATCCCGAAGTGATCGCCAAGGCGGTCGCGCGACGCGTGGTGAAAAAAGGATTGATCTACGCGGTTGAAGAGGCCGGAAAAGTCGATCAAGGGAGCCTGCTCAGTCTGGGAGCCATGGCCGCTGGTGTGGCCTGGGAGGCGACCGAAAACGCAGACACACGCTGCTGGGCTCTTCTTCCCGATACGATCCAAGTCCTGAGAGTCGAACTACCTGTCGGCGAGCATGAAGTCCATCTGCTGCCGCTGGGTCGCAACGGTCACGAACTGGCATCGACCGCTCGAAAGAAAGTCGAAATCGTCGACGGTAGAAATACCTATCTGATGGGAACGCTGCCGACCACACAATTCGTCGGACAACTGCTCACGAGCGGCGGGCGCGACTGATCTAAACTGAATGAGTTGCCGGAATTTCGACGAAGCCGTGGACTCGGGTAGTGTCCTGGCTTTGGAGATGTCGGGCGTTTCTCTTTCGCGGCTTACAGAGAACCTTCAGTGAGGCAAAGAACATCGCCACATCTGCGGTGGTCGGTTCAATTTGATGACGAACTGCTCGGCCTTCCCACAGATGACTCGCCCGGCACGGGGGGACGTTCAGCCCCCCTTCCTGGTTTTCAACTTGCAAAGAATCAGTTGCGGATGATAACTGACTTCGGCTGAGGTGCTTGTGCTTGGCGATTGTTCGATATCGACCTTATCTGGATTTTTCGCATAGCCAAAGAATCCACCATACTCTGCGGCGTAACATTCGAATCGACCGAGGGACTTGATGTCTCCTTCCTTCGGACTCACCCGAAACGTCACGGTGTCTTTGAGTGGGCGACCGTTGACCCGTTCAATCTCCAGAATCCATCGCCCTTGATCGGCTTTGAAATTCGTCTTGTTGCCGTCGCGTGCGATGCCATTGATGCGGACCACTGTCCCGATTGGAGCGCCCAGAATGCCGAGAACGTCATTCTGTGAGAACGACCGGACCGAAATCTGTTGCTCGGTGGCGGTCTCTTTGGCACTCATTAACGGCACGGATGCCAACAGAGCGATACAAAGACCGCTCAACCAGTACCGGCGATCCATCATCCAAACCTCCACTTAACGGTCCAAGGTAACTTGCCCGTGATGAACGATGGGCTTCCGACCAACGGACAAACTTCAGCTTATCGCCAGGGCCGTTCGGATTCGATCCCAGTTTCTTCGCGGCGGAAATCGAACCCGCAAGGCTTTCGGCAGGAGACACTCGGGTCGAATTTGGCTGACTCAGTTTCATTTTGAACTTCGGGTGGAAACTCTGGTCACGAGCATTACATTCGATTCACAGCACGCGTTTCATCGGGGTACAGCCCCGATATTCGCGATTCTTTCCACCGATCAATTGCGCCAAATGGCGCATCTTCCGGCAGACTCTTGGCTCGCCGATAGGGTCGATGAGTTGGCAGGCAAGGCCAACGAAGGCCATTTGACGGAAGAAGAACGGGCCGAGTATGAAGCATACATTGAGGCCAACAATCTGATTGCCGTTCTTCAGGCCGCAGCCCAGTTCCGATTGCAACACAACGGAGTGTGACGGATGGAGGCCTGAGTGCTGGGTTCGCTTAGCGACCGGCACGGAATCGAATTAGT
>CAZSTW010000038.1:0-24387 GCA_964609845.1 uncultured Planctomycetaceae bacterium
TTCCGGAGAGAACGCATCGATGCTGATGTCGACGCGCTTCGCCAGCCAGTCGCTATCGCTTTCCCCCGACCAGGCGGAACCGCAACGACAGTACCTGGCCTCGCTTTTAGGACTTGAGATTCTTCAGCAGGGCTGGGACAAGCCGCATGAAGCAGCGCCGGGAACAGCGATGTATCTCGCCGTGACGGCGGGCGAAGAAACTGTCGCGAATGTTCTCAGTGACGCTCTGGTGGCCGAACAACCTGCGACGGCGATCGGGGCGATTGAAGTCTTGTCTCAGATCGGAACCCGGGAGCAGTTGCTGAACCAGAAGGGCTTGAAGTCGCCACTAGTCGCTGCATTGAACTCGCCTGACGTGCGGATTCAATTTGCTGCCGCTGTCGCCATTCTGCGAATTGAGCCTCGCTTCGGTTTCGCCAATTCCAGTCGCGTGGTGTCGGTCCTTTCTCGGGCACTCACAGATCCAGGGCGTGGTCGGGCGATCATCATCGACCCTGATCAGGCTCGTGGAACACAGACCGGTTCCTACCTCAACGACATGGGATACGACATTGTGATGACGTCGACCGGTCGCGAAGGATTTGAACGTGCCTCTGAAAATGCAGGAATTGAAGTGGTGTTTGTGCACGCGAACGTCTCACGCTGGGAACTGACGCAGACGATTTCCAATCTGCGGGCTGATTCCCGGACCGCGGCGTTGCCAATCGTCGTTTATGGCAGCGAAGACGTTCGTGCCAGTGTCAGCCGCCTGGTCGCTCGCAGCAAGCCAGCTCTTTACATCGCGGAATCGTCGACCGCTTCTGATTTCGAGCGTCAGTTTGCTCCGTTCTCGCGGTCATCCAAATCGCCTCCGCTCTCTGACCAGGAACGTCAGCAGCAAAAGGCGGCTGCCGCATACTGGCTGGCGTCGCTGAACTCAGGACGTGGTGGTCAAGTGTTTGACGTTGCTGCCGCCGAGAAGCAGTTGTCGCTTGTTGCGGATGATCCTGTCGTCGCCGAAAACGTTCTGGCAGCGCTCAGTGGAATTTCCACAGCCAGCGCACAACGGCGCCTGGCCACAGTCGCGATTAATACGCAGCTGGAGCCAGCCCATCGTCAGGTTGCTGCCTCGCAGTTGAGTTTCCATATTCAGCGATTCGGTCTTCTGCTGACGAAGGACGAAGTCGCTGCAGTTAACGATGCCTGGGTCGCGAGTGATCACCCTGCCGTCAAATCTGCACTTGCCGGGGTGATGGGGACTTTGCGACCGAATGCAACGCTGGTGGGCGAACGTCTGCGACAGTTTGCAGTCCCCGTCGCAAAGCCGACGAACTGATTGTCGTCACGCAATGATCTCATCGATCGATTTTCCATGATCGATGTCCAGCCGCTTTCTGCCAGGGACCTCGAGGCGATGTGAGTCGAGTCCGAGTTGCTTCAAAATTGTCGCGTGGATATCGGTCACATAATGGCGGTTTTCGACGGCATGAAAACCGATCTCATCCGTCGCGCCGTGAACAACGCCTCCCTTGATCCCGCCCCCCGCCATCCAGACTGAAAATCCGAAGATGTGATGGTCCCGACCATCGGATCCCTGGGTGCCTGGTGTCCGCCCGAATTCGCTGGCAAACAACACAATCGTGGAATCGAGAAGACCACGTTGCTTCAAGTCTTTCAGCAGTCCCGCAATCGGCTTGTCGACCGCCTTGAAGTTCTTTTCGTGATTTGCCTTCAGACCTCCGTGTGCATCCCAGGCTCCCGCGCCCCCTGCACCATGTTGTACCTGAATGAAACGAACACCGCGTTCGATGAAGCGCCGGGTCGCCAGCATCTGCATGCCGAAATCGCGAGTTGCGGGATCGTCCAGGCCATACATCTCGTGTGTGGCTTTGGTCTCTGTATTGAGAGCAAGTGTTTCAGGAACCGAGGTCTGCATCCGGTAGGCGAGTTCGTAGGCTTTGATTCTCGCTGCCAGCGAGGGGTCGTTCGGGTATTCAACACTCTTCAGTTGATTCAAACGGCCGACAAGATCAAACCCGATCTGTTGTTCCTCGGAATTTGAGTCTCGCGCTGATTTCCCAAAATCGAGCGGATTGTTGGGGTCAATTCGAATGGGGATCCCATCATGAGCGGGCCCCAGATAATGACCATCTTTGGCATTCCAGTATTCGCGGTTCCCCATCGAAATGAACTGCGGAAGATTGTCGTTAAGAGAGCCCAGCCCGTAGTGAACCCAGGCACCCAGGGTTGGGAACTCTCCGTCGAGCATATGTCGACCGGAATGAAACTGAGTCTGTGCCCCGTGGTTGTCGTCCGTGGTGTACATCGATCTCACAACGGCAATGTCATCAATACAACTTCCGACGTGAGGGACCCAGTCGCTCAGTTCAATCCCGCTTTCGCCGTACTTCCGATATCCAACCTGCAGCGGATAGAGCTTGTTCCGCTGCTGTCCGTTGGCATCGTTGACGACTGTGACACGGGCGAGTTTCAGCTTTTCAGGATTTTGAGCGTCCTTGTAGGGGGTTTCAGCGATCGACTTCCCACCGAACCTGGTCAATTCCGGCTTGGGATCGAAACTCTCCATGTGCGATACGCCGCCGTTCATAAACAGCCAGACGACACTCTTTGCCTTCGGTGTATAGTGCGGCTGGCCATTCGGTGGCTGCCACTCGGCGGGTGCATCCGCCCGAACGACCCCGTCGCGGGCGAGCATCGCCCCCAGGGCCAGACCGGTAAATCCCATTCCGACGTCGGCGAGAAAAGCTCGTCGATGCACCCCGCCGTTTGAGCAGTTGCAGTAGGAATGAGGTTGCTTGTTCATTTCGAGTTCCTTGCGGGCGGCGTGATTTCACCAGGCGACATTTCAGTAAGAAATCTATCATCCAGAGTACGGTAGCGTCGGTTTCCAACGTGGACTGGTGTCAGGTCTGGTGTCCCTCCGATTACCTGATCGTGACAAAATCGTTGTGATTTAACAGAACAAGCACGACGCTGGTCAAGACCGTCTGGTCAATGTTCGGTCTGTTCCGTTTTCGGGCAGCATCCTTCAGGCGGATCATCGACTCTTTGACAGCCGCCTGTTCTTCTGGAGTCGGTTCAACGGCAAGGACGGTCAGAAACGCCGTGCGAATAAACTCGTCGTCCGTTTTGGCTCCCGGGGCCGTGCTACGCTGTGAAATCTTTTCTGCCATCGAACTGGCCAGTGAACTGTTTTCGAGGGCCAGTGCCTGCTGGGGCACAATACTCTCTGACCGACGATAACACTCCAACACGCTGGCATCATCGAAAATCGATAGAAACTTCTGGTGTTCGTTGTGTGAATGAACGAAGTAAAGGCTCCGCCGACGCGACGCTTCGTTACCTACAGGAATCGATGGGCCACCACGCGTCAGATCAAGTTCTCCCGCCAGAGAGAGCAAACTGTCCCGTACCAGTTGTGCTTCCATGCGGATTGGATTCGTTCGCCAGTAGAAGCGATTGTCTGGATCAGTTGCAATCGTCGCTGGTGCGACTGCGGCACTGGACGATGTCAGTCGATAGGTATTCGACGTAACGATCATTCGGTGCAGATGCTTCATGCTCCAATTGTGCTCTCGGAACTCAACAGCCAGCCAGTCGAGAAGTTCGGGGTGTGTTGGCGGAGTCCCCTTACGACCGAAATCAAACACCGTTGGGACAAGTGGCCTACCGAAATGTCGCGACCAGATGTGATTGACCGCTACGCGAGCGGGGAGCGGATGTCTGGGGTCGGTGATCCAGTTGGCAAACGCAGTACGTCTGCCAGTACTGGTCTTGGGGAACGGTTTGCGGCGAGATTCTTCGCTCTCCATGTTTGATTCCAGCGTCTTGAAAGCTCCAGGCAGCGACGTGTACGTTTCTCCGGGGGACTCTAAAGCTTTTCGGGCAGTCTCCAACGCCGCTTTTGCCGCCGCCAGCTTTTTCTCAGCGTCCGCTTTTTTGTCGGCAGGGGATTTGACAACCTCCAATTCCGCGCGACTGAATTCTTCGTCCGCCTTCGCAATGGTGACTAACCGCTCAGCGCGAACTGCTGCTGCGACCGCTTTTGTTAAGTCTGGCGGTGCAGGATCCAGCCCACGAACCCGATCCGCCTCTGCGCGAGCTCGAATCGACGCTGGCTGCAATTCGGCAGTTGCCAGACCTTTTTCCGCAATCGTCATCGCGAGCTTTGCATGTTCCAGCGGCAAGGGGCCATCGTTGACTTTGTCATTGCTGCTCGGAGCCGTCGTTTCCTGCAGGATGAACGAGGGGGGAAGCTCATTCAGTTCAAACGAAAGAAATTCGGCCTTCGCATCAAACGTGATCAGTTCCAAGGCGCCGGGCTGGCGCGCGAATGGCAATCGGTAAGCAATCGAGTGCTGTCCGTCGATAGCGACATTGATCAATGTCCCGCGGACACGCAATATCATTTCGTGAGGCTGGTTGAGTTCAACGGGGCGGTTCTGCATGGCACCAGCGGGATAAACATGATCGCCCCCCTGACGATAGGCAATTTGTGATTTGGAACCTCCAGCGACTGAACTGAGATAGGTCATGACTTCGTGATTAGTGGCCGTGACGTCAAACGTGATCCCGACCGACTTCCACATGTCCCCTCCTGTGGGGATGTATTTGAAGCGAGCTTCGAAATCAGACGGTGGCATCTGCTTCAAACGAATTGCCGCACGCCTGGTTCCGACACTGGATTGTCTCAGGCGGCCATCGGCATATGCCCATGACCCGTCCTTTATTTCCCATGCATCGGGCCGGGCGGCTGCAAAATTGTCAGAAAAGATTGCCTGCTTAATGACCGATAAAGCGTCTGCAGGCGGGTCTTCGCCTGTCACAGCGAGCATTGTCTGATGTGCTGCGGTTGCCTCTGTAAGCTTCTTTTTCGCTGCCGCAACTGCTGCAGTTGCATCTGCAATGCGTTGCTGGGCAACCTTCAAATGGGCTTCGACAACGAATGGCCGGATCCCCGGTTGGAAGGCTTCGACCGGCAGCTTGACGGGCTGAATGTTCCATTGATCTGCCAGCAGGAACGCGGGAACACTCGGCTCCATCACTTTTGACTTGTCCGGATTGCGATCATCTCCCCGGACATGGACGAACGTCTGAATGTCGTGATTGCAGTCGAATGGACGTGGGATTCCATTCTTTTCAAAATCGATTTCACCCGGAACAGATTCGGTCCGAACCTGATACGGCTCGAAGATCGCACGCAGGCGGTAGTACTCCTGCTGTGAGAAAGGATCGTATTTGTGATCATGGCATTTTGCGCAATTCAACGTGAGACCCAACATCGCTTTGAATGTATGCTCGATCGTTTCGTCGAGCCAACTGGTGCGGTTGAATTTGAAGTACTGCCGAGCCAGAAAGCCCCCCGCTCGCAACTTTTCAAGATCGTTTGGATAGAGTTCATCCGCCGCCAGCATTTCCCGTAACATCTGATCATACGGTTTGTCTCCATTCAGCGAATCGATGATCCAGTCGCGCCAGTGCCAGATGTGCTTCTGTGAATTCCGAACTTCCGCCCCCAGGCCCCACCAGTCGCTGTAACGCCAGATATCCATCCAGTGTCGTCCCCATCGCTCGCCATATTGGGGGCTGTCGAGAAGTCGCGTGACGACTCGGTCGTACGCTTCCGGCGAGCCATCTGCCAGAAAGGCGTTGAGGTCGTCGAGTGAAGGTGGCAGACCGGTCAGGTCGAGTGAAACGCGTCTCAGCCAGACTCGCTTGTCAGCAGGTTTTTGCGGAGTAATCCCGCGTTTCTGATGTTCCGAAGCGATAAATGCGTCGATCGGATTTTTTGACCAGGCGGAATTGGTGACAACGGGAATCACCGGACGGACGGGCGGGCGAAAGGCCCAATGCTCGTGCGGATCACGCTCAGGCTGCTCATCAGCAGGTCCTTTGGCACCCTGAGCAATCCAGGACTTTAATGCTGCGATTTCGGCCTGTTTCAGAGGCTCACCTTCGGGCGGCATGCGAGTCGAGTCATCAGCAGAGCTGACGCGACGCAGAATTAGACTTCCGTCAGGATCGGTTCCTTTAAGGGCGGCCCCCGAGTCCCCACCCTTTGTGGCCAGGGTGACTGTATCCAGCCTGAGCCCGCCTTCCTGCTTTAACGCACCATGACAGGAATAGCAACGGGCCTGAAGGACCGGTTTGATCTGGCGTACGTAGTCAACCGCATCCTGTGCCAGACTTTGACGACAAAGCGTCAGCACCAGACAACAGGTCAGCATCAGCGATCGAATGGACTCGGGGCTCATCGACTTTCCCAAAAAGTAACTTCGACTCAGACGCGGATTTACTCAAGGATATTACAGCGTCCAACCCTCGCGGTAGTCCCGTTTCAGAAACTTGTTGGCTTCTGGCGAACTCGTCGTCAATGCTTTGGCATTCCAGTCGAAGGCCGTGCCGGCCCGGTAGCTGACGTTGCCGAGCAACACGGCTTCCGTCAGATTTCCTGCATATTCAAAATGCGATGAGGTAGTTCCATGGTTTCGAATGGCCTGTGTCCATTCGTGATGATGGCCGCCGACTGCATCAGTGATCCATGGCTTGACTGGCATCGCGGACTTGCCTTCCTGCATGAACAGCTTATGGGTGCCGTAGTCCGCAATCAGCCGACCGTCTGTCCCTTCGAAGAGGACGGCCGAACCCATCTTGTAAACTTCAGCACCTTCCGGCATCAGTCCCCCGTGATACCAGGTCAGGTTTACGGGTGACATTCCGCCACGTGCCGGAAATTTGTAGTCGACCTGCATCTTCATCGGACAGTCGTTGTCGCCGTCATGCCCTTTGATTCCCTTGGCAAAAACGGATGTGGGAGCCCCGAGTTCCAGCGCCCAGAATGGCAGGTCCATAAAGTGGCATCCGAAGTCAGCCAGTTGGCCTCCTCCAAAGTCCCACCAGTACCGCCAGTTGTAATGAAAGTGAGCTTCGCTGTAGGGACGGAAGGGTGCCGGACCGATCCATTGATCGTAATGAATGTGCTGCGGTGGAGCCGAGGTCATCACGTTCGGAAACGAACGAACACCGCCCCCTTGCCAGACGTGAACCTGTTCAACGGCCCCGATTGCTCCTGATCGGATTAGTTCGACAACGCGTCGATAGTTGGCTCCGGAATGAATCTGGTTCCCCATCTGGGTCGGAACGCGAGCTTGAGCGTTCAATTGCCGCAACACACGGGCTTCGTAGACAGAATGTGTCAGCGGCTTTTCGCAGTAGACCGGCAGTCCGCGTTTCAGTGCGGCCGAGACCACGACGGCATGCATATGATCCGGAGTGCTGCAAACGATGCCATCGAGATTGGAGGCATCAAAGACTTCGCGAAAATCGGTAACACACTTCGCACCAGGGTGCTTTTTGGCAGCCGCTTCGAGTCGCTGGTCGTCGATGTCGCAAAGAACGGCGATGTTCTCGTGGGAAACTCCGCTGAGATTCGCTGCACCACGTCCGGCGACACCAACGATCGCCAGGTTCAGCTTTTCGTTCGGGCTGCGAGGTTCTTTCGCTTGCAGTGCATATGGCTGCATTCCCCCCGATGCTACTGCCGTCCCGGCAGCAATCGCGGCCTGCAGAAATTCACGCCGACGGAGTGCCGATTTCATGATCCATTCCTCACCTGTTTTGAACAATCAATCCATTACCAGCAATAGACCAATCGCACGATCACATCGCAAGAGACAGATGTGTTTTCTCGCGGATTCGACAAAGTTACCGGTTGATTCGCGATAACTCTCGTGACAGCGCTTTTCTCACGGCCGAGATTCCGTGTGCTGACGGAAGCAGGCACGGTGGTCTCAAGGAGGATTCGGAAAGTGTCCTTGTGATGCTGTCAGCCTGAGCGTCGCCGAGAATTGCAAACCGGTCGTTCGTCTGAAACAATCCCGCCTCGACAGTTTCGACGGCGATGTAATCATTGAATCACGAAAGACAGAGATGGCCAACGAAAAGGTAAGAATTGCGATCATCGGGGCAGGTCTGGTGTCGGACTTTCACCACGTTCCCGGAATCAAGCTGGACCCGCGGTGTGAACTGGCAGCGGTTTGTGATCCCAACGAGCAACTGCTGGATCAGCGTAAGAAGGAATGGGGCCCGGCCAAATACACGACGAAATATGAGGAAATTGCCGCTGATCGCGATATCGATGCCGTCATCATTGCGACTCCCAACTTCACTCACCGCGACATCGCTCTCGCTTGTATCGAAGGGGGCCAGCATGTGATGTGTGAAAAGCCGCTGGGGGTCAGCTACGAAGAAGCCGCAGAAATGTATCAGGCCGCCAAGGCCAAAGGTGTTCGCCACATGACGGCGTTCACCTACCGGTTTGCCCCCTCGATGAAGTATCTGAGGCATCTGCTGAAGTCAGGGGCTCTTGGTGAACCTCGCCATTTCCGCAGCCAGCGATTTCTCGATCTGCCGGAAACCAGTTGGGGCTGGCGACAATACAAGAAACTGGCGGGGGCGGGTGACCTGTACGATATGACGATTCACCGCATTGATTTCGCCCAGGATCTGATGGGGCCGATTCAAAGTGTCTGCGGAGCCGTCAAGACGTTTGTCCCTCGCGACAAGACCGTGGATGGAAAGCCCTGTGCGCCATCAGAAGTCGATGACTGGTCAGCCTTGATCGGGACTTTCCAGTCGGGAGCTGTTGGTGTCTGGGAGGGGAGCACCCTGATGAAGGGGCACCACAACAACGGCGTTGGATTTGAATGGGCAGAAGTCAACGGCAGCGAAGGATCGGCCGTGTATCAGCTTGTTGATCCCAACTACATTCTGGTCGGCAAGCATGGTGGGAAGATGGAAAAATCCCTCGTCCCCGCTGAATTCATGAAGCCAGCGGGAAGTCCTCGCAACCCTGCCGAAGGAAAGCCCAGCACCGTCTTCCGTTATGATCTGGTGTACGAACTTGTCAGCGCAATCATCGAGGGACGCGATGCCGTTCCGGGATTCGACGATGGAGCAAGTTCGCAAGCAGTCGCCGATGCTGTTCTGCAGTCCTACGCAGAACGTCGCTGGGTGGATGTGCCAACGATGTGACTTGGAATCACATGATTTGTCTGAGTTTTAAGATGTCAGGCAGGCAGGTCTGCAGGCGTGCCTGCCTGACAGGCTTAACGACAAACTCGTAATGGCACTTGCCGTTTTTGAAGGGGAATCTGACGCAGGGTTGCCACGGCGTAGATACGCTCTACCTTTGTGCCTTGGCTCCGTCGCGTATCTCGTTGAAATTCTTGCTGAATAACTCCCGGCTCGAATGCAAACTGCAATCCTGTTGGCTTATGCCAGGTCGCACTTTCCGCTGACAAAGTCGTTATGAGGGGTTTGCCAGCGGAAACAGCCGATTATCATGTGTGGCCGAGGTGTCGACGATTGTCGTTCTTTCGGAGTAATCCATGCGCTCTGCGAATCGAATCATCGCGATCTTGTGGGGTGGCTGGGCGCTCGTGGCGATCACAGTGTCTGCTCAAGCGGTGGATGTTGATCCCGCACTGGCGGCGGCACGGCAGAAATTTCTGCGTGAGTTGAAGAGCAAATCACCTGAGGCACGCGTCGAAGCGGTCGAGACCTTTGCGAAGGTGCCGTCTCCCGAAGCAGTAGAAATACTGCTGAAACGGGGACTTCAGGAATCAGAGCCGACGGTTCGAATGGCAGTGCGACGAGCCCTGCGCGTGATGGGGAGCGATCCCGCAACGTATAAGTTGCTGATGACCGAATTTGTCCGCAACTCGAAAAAACCGGAACACGAGGAAGTATTGTCGGGCCTGCTGGGAGGGATGGTTGCGATCCCGGACGCAGCACGGATCGACGAGGTGGTTAAGGTACTGGATGATTACCTTGTCAGCCCCAAAGGGCACCTGATTGTTCCGATGAGTTTGATTGACGACTTGGGGACCGAAGGCGGGGCTGAAGCTGTGCGGATGATTGGCATCCTCAGTAAAGCCAAGCCGTTTGAATCGCAGTTTGGATATCGCCGATGTGTCGTCCAGGCGATCACTCGCATCCACGATCCCGCTGCTATTGGGTTTCTTGTCGAGATGCTTCCCGGTTCGCGAGGGCTCGTTCAGGCTGAAATCATCGAACATCTGACTCGTGTCACCGGGCTCAAGTACAAGGACAATGATCGCGATTGGACCCTTTGGTGGATGGAAAACAAGGCGACATTCAAATTTCCCGCTGTGATCACTGCTGACGAAGTGAACGATCCGAAACAGACGACGTACTACGGCATCCCGATTTGTGCCAAGCGGATTGTATTTGTGCTCGATACGTCGGTGAGTATGCGTGGCTATCCGATGGAGGCCGCCAAGATGGCACTTTTGAAAACGGTCGAGTCGCTTCCAGATTCAGTCAGTTTCGATTTGGTGTTGTTCGACAAAACGGCCTCAGTCTGGCAACCACGATTGCTGCCAGCGACTGTTCAGGCCAAACAGATGGCGGCTCAAACGGTGATTGCACGAGGAATGAGTGTTGGGACGGCGTCACATGCTGCCCTGAATGCGGCATTCAGCCTCGATCCGGAAGTCATCTATTTTTTGTCAGACGGCGAACCAACCGATGGAAACCCATCACAAATCATTGAATCGATGTCGGAACGGAACAGAACGCGCCGGATCACAATTCACACCATCGGGGTGGTGACTCAAAAGGGAGGGGGAGCCGGGCTGACATTTTTCATGAAACCGCTGGCGGAACACAATTTTGGCTCTTTTCGGCTGGTCGAGTGAGTTTTGCTCGCAGAAAAGACTCGTAGAAAAGACATTGTGACGTTGCCACGTACTCTCGCCGGAACTCGTTTCCACCACTTCCCAATTGCTGCCGTGACGCTGGTTCGATAGCATCTGTCGTACGACGCTATCGCTCCGTAGCAGACAGGATGTTGTGATCGTGGCATTCCTCAAAGTAACCAAGGGACCCTCAGCCGGGCAGATTATTGCTCTGCAGGCTGAGCGTACGATCATGGGACGCCATCCCACCTGCCAGGTTGTTCTTGATGACGGAGCCGTCTCACGCAACCATGCTCATATCATCTTCGACGGAAGTCGCTACTACCTTGAGGACTTGCGCAGTCGAAACGGTACTGAAATCAATGGCATGCGTGTTGGTGTCAAGGCGGAACTGCGTGACGGAGATTCGATTCGTGTTTGTGACCATACGTTCCAATTTCTGAAAAACCTCGACCGCGAACCACCTGCGGCCCGCAAGAAGGTCGTGCTGGGAAACCAGGCTGCTCATCCTGCAACGCGGACACTTGAGGACGAAGATGATTCCCGGCCGACGGGGCCTCAAGCCGTGATTCCCGAAAATCCGTCTGCCCTTGATTTCGATGGGCCGATGGCGGGTGAGGGATCGTCTGTTCTGTCGGCACTCGAAGCCAGTTCAACCGGCCGCGGCTTGCGATTGAACGTTCGACCTGAAATCAAATTGCGAGCGATTCTTGAAATCAGTTCGGCACTGGGACGTGTGCTGGATCTGCCAGAAGTCTTGACTGTCATCCTGCAGTCGCTGTTCAAGATTTTCAGTCAGGCTGATGCCGGGTTCGTCCTGTTGAAGGATGTTGACAGCGACAAGTTGCGTGTCCGTGCTTCCAAGTGCCTGAATCCCAACGACGACGAAGTTCCGATCAGTATGACGGTTGTTCGCCAGGCGATGGCGCAGACTCAGGCAATTCTCAGCGCCGACGTAATGGGCGACCGCCGCTTCCGCAGCAGCGAAAGCCTGACGGATTTGAAGCTGCGTTCGCTGATGTGTGCACCCTTGGTCGCCTCTGATGGAACGGCGATGGGGGTTATCCAGCTGAGTACACTGGAAGTTTCTACTCCGTTCAGTAATGACGACCTGGATCTGTTGGTGAGTGTTTCTGCCCAGGCAGCCTTGGCCGTCGAGAATGCGACCCTGCACGATGCGATCGTTAGCCGCCGCGATATGGAGCGCGACATGGCGTTTGCAGCTCAAGTGCAGCAGGGATTTCTTCCCAGCGTGCCACCTCAGGCTGCGGGTTTCGAGTTTGCAGACTATTACAAATCGGCTTATCAGGTCGGCGGCGATTATTTTGACTACATCAAGCTGGCAGACGGTCGAATTGCGGTCGCCATTGGTGATGTCGCCGGTAAAGGAGTTTCTGCGGCCCTGTTGATGGCGCGCCTGCATGCATCGGCACGCTACCACCTGATCAGTTCCCCGTCGCCAGGTATGGCAATGACCGGGCTGAATACAGAAGTCAGCAACAGCGGGCTGGGATTCAGGCTGATTACGCTTATTTTTGCCATCGTAGATCCCCGGTTGAAGACCGTTTGCATTGCGAATGCAGGGCATCTTCCTCCCGTTCATCGGCTTGCCAATGGTGAGGTCAGCCTGATCGGGATGCGGGAATCGGGGTTACCGATTGGAGTACTGCCAGAGCAGCAATTCAACGAAATGACAATCAACCTTCGTCCTGGTGAGTCGTTGTTGTTTTACACAGACGGCATTACGGAAGCGATGAATTCGAAAGAAGAAATGTTTGGTAAGGATCGCCTGCTGACGGCCGTCCCGCTCGACTGTCCTGATGCGGATTCGATGGTGACCGCATTGATTGATACCGTCGAGGCGTTCTGTGGGCACTCGCCGCAACGTGACGATATCTGTGTCACTGCGGTCCGGTGTGTCTCGTAACAAGGGATGCTTCTCGGTGACGCTCGATAGTCGGCAAGTGCTCGGTGACGGTGGCCATGTCGCGCGACGTCTGGGGGCCTACGAATCACGTCCACAACAGTTGGAGATGGCGGCAGCGGTTGAGCATGCCATCGAAGCAGGCGAACACCTGATCGTTGAAGCTGGAACGGGAACCGGAAAAAGCTTCGCCTATCTCGTTCCAGCAATCCTGGCGGCTACCAAAGGGCAGGGAGACGGTGTCCCGCGGCGAAAGGTGGTGATTTCGACCCATACGATCAGTCTGCAGGAGCAGTTGATCGCCAAGGATATCCCGTTTCTCAATGCTGTCTTGCCGGTTGAATTTTCAGCGGTCCTGGTCAAAGGTCGATCGAACTATATCAGCCTGCGACGACTTAAGGGGGCGGTGGATCGGTCTGGTTCATTATTTTCGCAGCCGGAGGATATGGAACATCTGAAGCAGATCGTTGAGTGGTCTCACGATACGGGGGATGGCAGTCTGTCCGATCTGTCGTTCAAGCCGAATTCGACGGTCTGGGATGAAGTTCGCAGCGAGCATGGCAATTGCCTGGGCAAGTCATGCCCCACATACGACAGCTGCCTGTACTATCGAGCCCGTCGACGCATCTGGAATTCCGATGTCCTGGTTGTGAACCACGCTCTGTTCTTTGCGGATCTGGCCTTGCGCAGAGAAGGAGCCAGCGTGCTTCCCGAGTACGATGTGGTGGTCTTCGACGAAGCACACACTCTCGAACAGGTCGCTGCGGATCACCTGGGACTTTCGGTCACGGGCGGGCAGGTCGAATACCTGATGAACCGGTTGTACAACGATCGAACCCAGAAGGGATTATTGACGAAACTTCCTCTGAATGATGCCGCGTCGTTCACTTTGCGAACGGCAGCCGAAGAGCAGGTGGACCGGATTCGGTTTGTCAGCCGTGATCTGTTTGCGAATCTGGCTGAATGGCGTCAGAACGCGGGGGCTCGCAATGGGCGCTTGCGTCAACCGCCAGATGTCGTCAATGAAGTGTCGCCACTGCTGAAAGAGCTTTCGGCCCGGATTGTTGAACTTTCAACTCCAATCACACGTGATGAAGAGCGGATCGAATTCACTTCGGCGGCAGAACGCTGTATCGGACTGGCGAATTCACTGAATTCGTGGATGCAGCAATCGGACTCGGATTACGTCTACTGGATCGAGACCAGCGGGCCTCAGCAGCAACGTGTTCGGCTGGTTTCTGCCCCGGTCGATGTGGCACCTGTGCTGCGTGACGAACTGTTCAACAAGGTAAAAACCGCCATCCTGACGAGTGCGACGCTGGCCGTCGGAAAACAGAGTTTTGATTTTATCAGGCAGCGACTCGGGCTGATTCGCACGAATGAGCTGAAACTCGGCAGTCCCTTCAATTATGCTGAGCAAATGAAGCTCTTTCTGCCGGAAGGGATGCCTGACCCGACAGAGGCGCCTTCGGAATACTTGAGTGCCGTCTGCCGAAAGATTCAGCACTACGTGGACGAAACGCGCGGGCGCGCTTTCGTCCTGTTTACCAGCTACCAGATGCTTCGCGAAGTGGCTCGCAGAATGACGCCGTGGTTCATCTCCCAGAACTATGGACTGTACGTTCAAGGTTCTGACATGCCACGAACGATGCTGCTCGAAAAATTTCGTCAGGATCCAGCGGGGGTTTTGTTCGGAGCTGACAGTTTCTGGCAAGGGGTCGATGTTCCGGGCGATGCCTTACAGAATGTGATCATCGCAAAGTTGCCCTTCAGCGTCCCTGACCACCCCCTGCTCGAAGCCAGGCTGGAGGCGATTCGCGCGGATGGAGGAAATCCGTTCTTTGACTACCAGGTTCCCGAAGCGATCATCAAATTGAAGCAAGGGGTCGGTCGACTGATCCGGACGAAGACCGATACCGGAATTGTGGCCATTCTGGACCCGCGCGTCCGTACCAAACGCTACGGCCAACTGTTTCTCGACAGCCTGCCTGCCTGCACCGTGTACGGCGCGGAGGAGTCGTACGATTAGTTCCGCGAGCGCTCGTCGCGTGGTAAAAGTGCTGGTCGAGCGTTGTTTCACTCCGTCGATACTGCTGTGAATTCCATGGAAACGTCTGTCAGTTTTCTTGATTCTCTCAGATCAGATCCCGACGATCAGAGATGGCGGATGCTGATCGATCTGTACAGCCCATTGATCCGGGGGTGGCTGGTGCGGAGCGGTGCGTCGTCAGGAGATGTTGATGATCTGACACAAGACGTTTTAATGGTGATTGTCCGCCGCTTTCCGGAGTTTCGACGCCAGGATCAGGCTGGGGCGTTTCGCAGCTGGATTCGTACAATCGCCGTCAATTGCCTGCGGGACCATTGGAAACGGGGGCGCAAACAGCCAAATGCCCCCGGTGGGACGGATTTTGCCGCCGTGATCGAACAGTTGTCTGATCCGCAAAGTGAACTCAGCCAGTTATGGGATCGCGAGCATAATGAACGCGTCAGCAGCTATCTGCTGTCCCGCGTTCGTGCTACCTGCACACCATCAACCTGGCAGGCGTTTCAGCGGTTTGCGCTCGATGGTTTGACCGCTGATGATGTCGCCAAAGAGCTTGATATGACGGCCAACGCTGTCTTTATCGCCAAGTCACGGGTGATGGCCGCATTGAGAAAACTTGGGTAGGGACTCATTGATTGAGGGCTGGGATACAAGAAACTTGCTGATTTTCCGGCCGATTCGCAAATTTCCTGAAAGGTTTCAGTTTCATCCACCATTGTATTGATGTTGCCATGTTGAATGCAGAGGACATTGGCTGGAGACAGGAGTCGTGTCGTGAATCGTTCGGATCCACATCCCACCCGGGATCAACTGGCGGCATTCGTCCATGGACAATTGTCGGACGACGAACTACGTCTCATGGAAACTCACATTTCTGAGTGTGAAACATGCTGTGAAGAACTCAGGCAGGTTCCCCACGACAGTCTCGTTGGGCAGCTTCGTAGTTCCGCACATGAAATCAGCAGCAGCAGTGCGCCAGCAGATCCTGTCTGCGACGATGTTCTGAGAAATCACTCGCGCTACGAAGTGATTCGTGAACTCGGGCGTGGTGGCATGGGAGTCGTTTACCTGGCAAAACATCGTCTGATGGGGCGAATGGTAGCGCTGAAGGTCATCAATCCTCGCTTGCTGCAGAATCAGCTGGCGGTCGAGAGGTTTCGGCACGAGGTACAGGCCGCCGCTCGACTGAATCACCGTAACATCGTCACCGCGTTTGATGCGGAGCAGGCCGGAGAATCACATTTTCTCGTGATGGAATATGTCGATGGGACCGACCTGGCCACCGTCGTCGCGAGACTCGGTCGACTTCCGGTGATGTATGCCTGCAACTACGTGATGCAGGCGGCACTTGGGTTGCAACACGCTCACGAGCAGGGAATGGTCCACCGGGACATCAAGCCTCATAATCTGATGAGAACGGCCAGCGGGACAATCAAGATTATGGATTTTGGCCTGGCGCGTCTGGCCAATCCTGGGAATGGCGAGGTTCCACAGGGTTTGACCGCAGAAGGCGTGACCTTGGGAACGCCAGACTACATTGCCCCCGAGCAGGCACGCGATGCCCGACGTGCTGATATTCGGTCTGATATCTATAGTCTCGGATGTACACTGTATTACCTTTTGACCGCGAATGTTCCCTTTCCCGCAGGTACAGCCGTCGAAAAAGTGATTGCACACGTCACCACGGACGCCGTACCGATCCAGCAACTGCGAGCGGATCTACCTGACAGCCTCGCTTTAATTCTGAGCCGAATGATGGCACGTGATCCTGGCGATCGATTTCAGACGCCCGTGGAAGTCGCCCATGTACTGATACCGTTCAGCCTTCCCGAAAATGGTGAATCACCACCGGCCCTCGACACGCAAATGGACGTCGCTTTACAGCATGTCGCGCGTTCTGTGGAGATGACATCTCAAACGCGAATGCAGCCCGATGAAGACCTCTTCATCACGGACGCGAAAGCCGTACAACCCGCGACAAAACAGGATGTTTCGGACGCCAGTCCGTTGGCTTCCACCAATCGGTATTCCTCAGCAAGGCGACTTGGAATCTCGCTGGGTTTGGGAGTCGCCATTGTTCTCGGAATCGCGCTGCTGTTTCCACCGTTCCGAAATTCGAACCGTGCAGTCGAACGAACACCACTGACGATCACAGATCAGTGGGCCGAATTGATCCCACGGGTGGAGCCGCGGACTCAAACTGTTTCCGGGAGCTGGCATCGCCAGGGAGACGAATTGACCGGGAGGGCTCGGGAGTGGGCGCGGATTGCCATCCTGGAATCGGTTCCTCGCGAGTACGATTTTGAAGTGGAGTTCACGCGAACGAGCGGTGAGCATTCCGTGGCCCTGATATTTCCCGCTGGAAGTGGTGACGCGACTTTCGAACTGGATGCCTGGGGAAAGCAATTATCGGGATTACAGCTGATCAACGGCGAGGATCTGCGCAGTCAACCGACGGGCGTTACAAGTCTTGGCCTGAAGAATGGTCAGCGATACACGGCCCGACTGGAAGTGAGGCGACTAGAAATTCGTGCGTTCCTCGATAACACACTGGTGACGACGTACCAGGGGGACGGGTCGAATCTCCGCCCGCTCGATGGATGGAAACTCCTTGCGCCATCACAACTTGGGGTTGGTGCGTTCAAGGCGGATATCATCATTCATCATATGCGGATTCGGAAGCCAACTCACTGACATAGACCAGTCCACGATCCGATCGGAATCAGTGTCGTGAATTCTCAGGATTTTTTCAGTTTTTCGTGAAAGGTCTTCCGGCAAGTCACCATTTCTTCGGGGAAATGTGCTTCTGGGATCGGCTCCGGTCCCGCAGCACGGATTGCTGTCGTGGGAATCATCTGTTTCCCAGCAATTCGACGACTCACCCGCTGGAGATATTGCCATGAAAAAACTGCGATTTCTGTGTTACTCGTTCCTGACATTGTTCCTTGCGGTCGATTGCCGAACAGCCCAGTCGGCGGTATTGCCGACAGTTTCTGTTCAGGCGACAGACCCGTCGGGGGCAGAAGCTGGTCGCGAAACTGCCACCTTCACCGTATCGCGTACCGGAGCGGCCCTTACGCAAGCCTTGACGGTAGGCTACGCGCTATCTGGTGGTGCGACGAACGCGACGGATTACGACAGGCTGACTGGAACCGTGACAATTCCCGCTGGCCAGTCCTCCGCGGCAATTACGGTTCGACCGATCGACGATACCGTCGCTGAGCCGAATGAAGTTGTGACGCTGACGATCTCCAAGACGACCGCATATTTGGTGGGCCGACCTACGGCCACTGTGACGATCATCGACAACGATTGCCTCGTCAACATAACTGCGACCGACCCGTCGGCCTCTGAAACCATGCGCGATCCCGCCGTTTTTACGTTGACGCGGACAGGTTCGGCCACCAGTGCTCTGACGGTCGCTTACTCGGTGTCAGGAACGGCCACAAACAATACCGACTATGCCAGCCTGTCGGGAAAGGCGACATTTGTTTCAGGTCAATCAACTGCAACTGTCGTGGTGACACCTGTAGACGACAGTATTGTCGACCCCGATGAAACTGTTGTCTTGACTGTCGTTGCACAGGCAGAATACCGTCAGGGATCGTCCCCTTCGGCAACCGCCCGTATTGCAGACAACGATGTCAAGAAGACAATGTCCCCGGTTCTGATGGTCATCGCAAATACCGACTTCTACTATCGTGAGTATTCTGAAACTCGCGCGGAACTGGTTAAGGCTGGCATCCCCGTGACAGTCGTGGCTGCACAAAGAGCTCAATGTGTGCCTCACCCGGGATCAGGGCAAGGAGCCGATGGGGGTGTCGTCATGCCAGATCTGGATCTCGCCAACGCCAATGCTGCGAATTATTCGGCGATTGTCTTTGTTGGAGGGTGGGGTGCGTCCTCTTACCAGTACGCGTTTGCGGGGACGTATCAAAATGGGAATTACAACGGATCCGTGGCCGTCCGCAATCGCGTCAACCAGCTGGTGAACGACTTTCAGTCCCAGGGGAAGTATGTCACGGCCATCTGCCACGGGGTTTCGGTGCTGGCGTGGGCTCGTGTCAATGGTCAAAGTCCGATCGCAGGGCGAAACGTCGCAGGATACCACGGAGCCGCTCCAACATCGTCGTTTGCAGCGGCAACCACGTCCGAATGGCATATCCAGCAGAACGGCGCCACCATGTTCGGCTCAGGAGCAATTGGAAATCCTGCGACAGTCGCCGATGACGTGTATGTCGACGGCAAGATCATTACAGCAGAGAACTACGATACCGCCACTCGCTTTGGACAAGTGCTCGCTCAGCAACTGTTGAAGTGAGCCCACTTGACCATTTCATCGGTTGACCGAACGGGGAAGCGACCACACATCGTCGCTTTCCCGTTGTCGCTTTGATGATTCCTGCCATTGAATCCGTCAGAACGTTCGCAACGACCGCCAAGTCTGGTTTCGAAACATCAGCGTTGCTGATCATCCCTTCAACGCAGCCAGAGGATTGTCTCGATCGACAAGCGGCAGCTTGACAGGCTTGCCAGCACAGTGCGAGGCAAATACAGCGTTGATCATCTCCACGATAGCGCGGCCATCGTACATGCTGCATCCGGGCTGGCGGTCCTTTTGGATTGCTTCCAGCAGGTCCTTCACGGCTGCGACGTTTCCCAGGTGTAGCCCGCCATCCTTAATGGTTTCGGGCTTTCCGACACCATTCGATGTGATCTGCTGCCAGCTGGCTCCGCTGCGGCCGGGGGACCAACCAGCGTCTTTCAAGATCCAGGTCGGCGCCGGGAAGCCGGTACCGATCTCGATAATTCCCTTACTGCCGAAAATCTGCAGTCCGAAGCGAGAGGGGGTTCCCCCTTTGCCACGTACAGAACTGAAACTGCCGATCACACCTTTTGAAAATGTATATCGAGCGTGAATTGCATCTCCTGCCAGTGGACCGACTCCTTCGTTTCCCGCCGCGACATGAACAGCGGTGACGGGCTGGCCACCCTGAGAAACGGTTGCAAAACAATCGAGGGCATCACCGCAGAAGAATCGCATCAGGTCCAGGACATGCGATCCGAGAACCCAAAGGTCTTCGCCTCCGCCGCGCTGATCTTCTTTGCCTCGCCCACGTAGCTCCAGTACGTCACCAATCTCGCCATCTGCGATCATTTTCCGAGCGAGAAATGCTGTGGGCGAATAATGTGTCTGATGCGCGAGTGCGAGTTTGGTGTGTCGCATCTCACATGCCCGGATGACTTCATCCGCCTGTCGGGGCGTTGGCACAAACGGCTTTTCCATGTAGATATGGCAGCCGTGTTCGGCCGCAGCGATGGCCATTTCGCGATGCTGGTCTATCCAGCGTGGACCGATGGCAACGATTTGCAATCGTTCTTTGTCGAGCATCTCACGGTAGTCTGCATACGCGGTCGTTGCCTTGGTTCGTTTCTGAGCATCACGGCGCCCAGCCTCGTGCTCATCCGCAACCGCAACAACTTCCGTCTCGGGGATGTCCGCCCAGACGGAATCGATTCCGTGTCCGTAGCTTCCTTTTCCCGTCCGACCAATCACACCAACTCGTAATCGCTCGGCCATCGTACACCTCGTCTGGAGACCTTAACACATCATCGCCTGCCGATCCGTTATAACGCGTGTGGCGATCGACGTGAAGGATCTCATTTCAATTGCGGGGGCCGCTGCCCAATCGTTCGACGAGTTGCCTGACGAGGACCTCCAATTCAGGAATGGCGACTTCAGGGCCGGCGCAATCGACATCGTCAACCCCCCAGTACTCAACTCGCTCGACCCATTCGGGAAATGCGCGATCAATCATCGGTCGATGTTCCACTTCCTTGACCGCGATGATGTGGCGTGCTGCTGCAAAATCGCTGGCTGCAACCGAGATTGGATAGCGAATCGGCTCTGCGACTGGAATCTTCATTTCCTGCAGGGCATTGAGTGTGTATCTGGAGATCGGACCGGGATTCAATGCCTCCAGACGCAACCCGCGAGAGTCTGCAATCCAGTCCAACTGCTGTTCACGAGCCAGCCAATTGAACAGGATTTCGGCGAACCGGCTGCGGTAGTAGTTCCCAGTACATAGAAACAGGATAGTGTCAGGCATGGCAGTATTCGTGAAGCAGTGTTCGTGAAATCGTGATGGTGCAAATGGTTTATGTATGTTCAGCGACGACCAGTATGACGCGTCAGGTCCGCCAGTCGCTGTCGAGCATGATCTGCCAGCATGCCGGGCGAATACTTCCAGCGCCAGTTGGTAGACTGATCGCCGGATGTACCGGGAGTGTTCATGCGGGCGGTTGAATCGAGTGACAGGATATCCTGCAGCGGTGCGATTGCCAGATGCGACCCGGAACGCCAGGCGTATTCAATGAATTCCCATGGGAATTGATCTTCGTGGCATGGGACATATCGTCGCAATCGCTCAAGTAACTCGTGATGCGGCAGGATTCGTTCTCGAAACCAGCCGAGAGACGTATCGTTGTCGTGCGTGCCGGTATAGACGACGGAGTTCATCTCAAAGTCTTCGGGTCGCGTGTTGTCCCACGGTTCTCCCGGCAACATAAACTGAAGGACTTTCATTCCCGGAAGTTGAAATCGGTGTCTGAGTGCGTGAACTTCGGCAGTGATCATTCCCAGATCTTCAGCAATAATCGGTAGATTGGGGGTTCCCGATGCCGCATCCGCAGATTGAAGTGCGTGTCCAAAAGCCGCGAGCAGTTTGTCTGCCGGCCCCGGTATCCAGCGGCCGTTCATAGCGGTCGGTTCACCCGCCGTGACTGACCAGAACGCTTCGAAACCGCGGAAGTGGTCCAGCCGAACGGCGTCAACCAGAGCCAGTGATGCTTTCAGGCGTCGAATCCACCAGGCGTAATTCTGCCGTTCCATCGCCTCCCAGTCATACAGAGGATTATTCCAGAGTTGGCCAGTGGCTGCGAAGTAGTCGGGCGGAACCCCTGCCACGAACGTCGAATTTCCTGCGGAATCCAGTTGAAACAGTTGACGATTCGCCCAGACATCGGCGCTGTCATGTGACACATAAATGGGAATGTCACCGATGATCTTCACGCCACGCTGGATCGCGTAGTCTCGCAATTGCTGCCATTGCCGGAAGAAGAGGAATTGCAAAACGACATGGACCATGAATCGATGAGCCAGCCCCGCTGGTATGTAGGGTGGTTTCACGTCAACGAATTCAGTCCAGTTCTGCCAGGGACGATTGTGATTCGCCTCACGTGCCGCCATGAAAAGTGCATGGGCTTCGACCCAGTCGTGGTGCGTGCTGACAAACTGATGCAACTGCTCATGCCAATGCCCATCAGCCCGGTCGTGAATCCGCATGACCGCCTTTTCAAGCAATTGCGTCTTGCGGAGCGATGCCATCGCGAAGTCGACATGAAGTGCGTATTCGACTTCAGGCAGAGAAGCCTCGGCCAGCTCGGATTCCGTCACAAGACCATCGCGCGCCAGCAGTTCAGGACTGATGAGTAGTGGATTTCCCGCGAAACTGGACGCTGATTGGTAGGGGGAGCCGCCACCGTCGGCCGGGCAGAGGGGCAGCACTTGCCAGTACTTTTGTTCAGCTCCAGCCAGCCAGTCGAGAAATTCATAGGCTCTGGGGCCGAGATCGCCGATGCCGAATCGTGTGGGAATCGAAGTGGGGTGCAGTAAAACGCCGCTTGCTCGTTCCGTCAGCATGAAAGACTTCCGTCAAAGTAATCAATTCTTCAATCGCCTTGCGGCGCAACGTACTTTGCTGAACCTGTTACAGATTCAGCTTCCCGCAAGTGCCGCCGTCACAATGCCGCGCGCTTCTGACACGAGCACATTCAGATGCGCGTCGTCACGGAAACTTTCCGCGTACAACTTGTAGATCGCTTCTGTTCCCGATGGCCTTGCTGCAAACCAGCCTGCCGAAGTTGTCACTTTAACGCCACCGATTCCCTTACGGTTTCCCGGAGCTTCGCTGAATTTTTGCTCGATCGGATCACCGGCCAATGATGCTGCTGTGATCGCGGCAGGTGTCAGGAACTTGAATCGCTCCTTTTCCGCCAGGGTCAACGGCTGATCAATTCGAACGTATCGATGATCTCCAAATCGACTGACCAGATCGCGATAGTGCTCACCAGGATCTCGGCCTGTGCGGGCGGTGATCTCTGCCGACAGCAACGCCAGAATCAGTCCATCTTTGTCAGTTGACCAGACAGAGCCATCACGTCGCAGGAAACTGGCCCCGGCACTTTCTTCGCCGCCAAATCCCAGCGACCCGTCGAAAAGTCCGTCGACAAACCACTTGAACCCCACCGGAACTTCGTACAGGCGACGCCCGATCGACGCAGCCACACAGTCGATCATGTGGCTGCTGACACAGGTCTTGCCGACACCCGCAGCGGGGTTCCATTGAGGGCGATGTGTAAACAGATATTGGATTGCCACTGCCAGAAAATGATTCGGATTCATCAGTCCTGACGACTTGGTCACGATGCCATGGCGGTCAGCATCGGGATCATTTCCGAAGGCAATGTCGAATCGATCTTTCAACTCAACAAGGCTCGCCATAGCGTACGGGCTGGAGCAATCCATGCGGATCTTGCCATCATGATCGAGTGTCATGAAACCAAACTGCGGATCGACGCGATCATTGACGATGGTGATGTTCAGGCCGTACTTCTCGGCGATCGGTTCCCAGTAGCCGACACCCGCCCCGCCGAGCGGGTCCACACCCAGTCGAAGTCCCGCCGCGCGGATGACATCCATGTCGACGACGTGATTCAAGTCATCGATATATGCCTTTGCGAAGTCTTGCGAATGGGTCGTTGATGCACTGATGGCCGATTCGAACGAGATGCGTTGAACAGCCGCGCCATTCGCTTTCAGAATTTCATTCGCTCGATTCTGCACCCAACCCGTCACATCGGTGTCTGCGGGACCTCCATTCGGAGGGTTGTATTTGAATCCACCATCTGCCGGCGGATTGTGCGATGGAGTGATGACAATCCCGTCGGCGAGTTGTTCAGTCCGCCCTTTGTTGTAACACAGGATCGCTCGTGAGATTGTCGGCGTTGGGGTAAATCCATTGCCGTTCTGAATACCGACTTCAACTCCATTGGCCGCGAGGACCTCAAGAGCGGTTTTTTCCGCTGGAGTCGACAGTGCATGCGTGTCTTTGCCAAGAAACAACGGGCCCGTGATCTGCTGTTTGCGGCGATATTCAACCAGCGCCTGCGTAATGGCGGCGATGTGAGATTCGGTGAATGTCCCGTTGGACGAGGTTCCGCGATGCCCGCTGGTCCCGAAACTGACGAGTTGCGCAGGATTCGAAAGGTCGGGCCGCTGGTCGTAGTAATCGGAGATGAGACGACCGGTATCGATTAACATCGAGGCAGGTGCTGTCTGGCCAGCCAGGGAATGAACAGCCATGTTCTTACCTTCATTGCGAAACACAGGCTAAAATGGGGATTCACACGTACCACGTATGGGTTCGCAAACCGTCCCATTCACCGCTCTGGATTTCAAATTCCGTTAGGTGATTTTGAGCGATTTCGGTAGTATAGGCGAAGCAATCTGTTCGAGCGAGGGATGATGGATCAAGAAACAGGGCAATTGCCGATTTGAATCTGGGAATTGGGTGCCAGCGTCTTGGGGGCCACGGTCTTGGGGGCCACGGTCTTGGAGTCTGCGACAAGGCCGT
>CAZSTW010000038.1:24487-38215 GCA_964609845.1 uncultured Planctomycetaceae bacterium
GTCTTGGGGGCCACGGTCTTGGGGGCCACGGTCTTGGAGTCTGCGACAAGGCCGTGTTTGAACGCAATGCCCGTTTCACGGCCATGTCGCAGACTGGTCCCCATTTTTGGATTCCCGTTTTGAAAACTTCGATGGATCGGGAGCGAGAACTCAATGACACCTGATGTTGTCATCGCAATTGTCGGTGAACGCGAACCATTGAACCGTTGTGCATTGCGTTCGCCGATGATGCGGGCAGTCTCGCAAGTACCCTGTCATCGTCATCTCGCCTGTGACGTTTTCCGCGGCACAACTCAACCCGGGAGTCAGCTCGTTCGTGGAAAGAACATCAACCGTGTGATACCGATGATTGTGCTGGTTCTGACTGGAATTCTGCTTTCGGGAATTCGTAATCTGCATGCGGCAGATTTGTCGGGAGCAGCCGTCAAAGAAGCGATTGAGCGGGGATGTAAATTCCTGATCAGCCAGCAGGCTGCCGGGGGACACTGGGACATCGGAAGTAAAGGAGATGACGTTGGTGTCACCAGTCTGGCAGTGATGGCGCTGCTGAACTCGGGAATTTCTCCCCAGGATGAGCGGGTTAAAAGGGGATTGAACTACCTACGGAGCATCCCGCGCGAACCGGGATCGCTGGGGAATCACGAAACCTATCAGGTCTCGCTGCTCATTATGGCGCTGGTGGCAGCAAAAGAAACTTCTGTTGATGCCGTCCGGATCGCACAACTCGCCCAGCGGTTGGAAGGTGGCCAGAATCGAGCAGGGGATCTGGCTGGTGGCTGGGGCTACGGGCTGAATGGGGGAGGGACCGCAGATCCGAGCAACTCACAGTTTGCCGTTTTGGGGCTGCGAGAAGCTGTTGATGCCGGTGCGAGTGTCAGTCCAGAAACGTGGGAGCGAGCTCGCAAATATTGGGAGCGAGCCCAGAATGGCGATGGCGGCTGGGGCTATGGTAACTCGGCTAATTCCTCGGCCAGTAAGGGGAGCATGACCGTTGCCGGGATCTCGTCGCTGGTGATTTGTGAGCAGATGCTGCGGACGGATGATGGCGTCGCCCCGGATGGAACGCCCCCCTGTTGTCAGGGAACCGAACCGAATCTGCCGTTGGCGAAGGGGATAAGCTGGCTCAGCAGGAACTTTGCCGTGGGACACAATCCCGGCGGGGAAAACGGCTGGTTGCTGTATTACATCTACGGTGTCGAACGCGCAGGGCGGCTGAGCGGGCTTCGCTTTTTCGGTGATCATGACTGGTATCGAGAAGGTGCCGCCTATCTGGTGGCGATGCAAAATCGTGTCAGCGGCTTCTGGCAGGGAAATGGCAGCTACGAAGGGCATCCCGTCGTCGGGACCAGCATGGCTCTGCTGTTTCTTTCCAAAGGGCTGGCTCCAGTCCTGATTAACAAACTGAAATATGGCCCGCGCGATCCACAGCGAAAATTTGAAGTTCCCGGAAATGACTGGAATCGCCATCGACGCGATGTGCGTAACCTGGTCGACATGGTCAGTGGCTTGCCGAAGTGGCCCAAACTGCTGACCACTCAAGATCTCGATCTGGCACGGGCTGTCGAATCCGGAGGAGTGAACTCGCTGTTGCAGGCACCCGTGTTATTCATGACCGGGGAAGAAGCTCCGAAACTTTCCCCCGCCGAGGTCAAGCTCCTCAAGGATTATCTGCAGGAGGGGGGATTCATTTTTGCCGCACCAACCTGTACCTCTACGAAGTTTGAAGCAGGTTTCCGGGCACTTGTTGAGCAGATCATGCCCCCAGGCGAAGGGGAATTGAAACGACTGACGGCAGAACATCCCGTGTTTCGTAGTGAATACCCCTTGCAGGCCGATGCATCACCATTGTTCGGAGTCGATTTCGGCTGTCGGACATCGATCATGTATTCCCCCGAAGACCTTGGGTGTCTCTGGGATTACTGGTCACGTGTTGATCCTCCGAAGCGGAACGTCAACTTGAAGGGGCGGATCATCCGCGCGACCCAGATAGGAGTTAATGTCCTGGCGTATGCGACCGGAAGAGAACCGCCCGCCAAGTCTGATATCCCCCAGGTTGTGAAGGAGAATACGGATTTCGACAATATTGAGCGAGGACTATTGCAGATCGCTCAGATTCGTCATGATGGATCCTGGAACGCGGCCCCTCGAGCACTGCGTCGGTTGCTGCTGGCGCTGAACGACACCGCTGCCATGTCGGCATCAACCAAAGCCAACGAAATCGCCTTCGCCGATGCGGATGTTTTTCAATATCCGATCATTTACATGCATGGCCGCAACAAGTTTTCCGCAAGTGAGGCGGATCGGCAGCAGTTACGCAAGTATCTGGAACGGGGCGGGGTCTTGTTCGCTGACTCGTGCTGCGGAGCCAAACCGTTCGACAAAGGCTTTCGAGAATTTGTGGCGAAATTGTATCCTGACAAGAAACTGGAACGAATCCCGGTTGATCATGAACTGTTCTCTCAAAAGCATGGCCGCGACATTCGAAAACTAAAGCGTCGCATGAGCGAAGGAGCCGAGGGGGGCAATGCCATGGGATTTGTCGTTCGCGATGCGGAACCGTTTCTTGAGGGACTGGTGATTGAAGGCCGCCTGGCCATCATCTACAGCAAATACGACATCAGTTGTGCATTGGAGCGACAGGCGGCTGGAAACTGCGAAGGTTATCTGCCAGAGGAGGCCGTCAAACTGGCGATCAATGTGATTCTTTATTCCATGATGGAAGAAGTCCGGCTCGCCGCTCCTGACAAAGATCGCAACTGAAGAGACGCCACAAGTCGTTTCCATGAACCCTTGGGGGGCATACGAACGGAGGAACGCATCTGTCCAGTTCGTCAAATCAATTTCAGAATGGCAGACGATGTGGGGCAGAACGATAGAAGATATCGGAATCATGACTCTTCATCGTTCGGCCTCAGATCATCGTGCGAAAGTCTGACTTTCATGAAATTGAAGAGACCTTCGGACTGTCAATTCGATGGGAACGGGAGACGGTGGACTCGCATCGAACAAACTTGGAGAGATGCCAATACCGGCATGCTCAGGGGGTGACACGGCAACCCAGGCTCGGGGCCTGCGATCTTTGGGGCTGGGAACGCTCCCATAAATTCCCGATCCATCAGGTTTCGATGGAGGGCCTGTCTTCCGTTCAGTCAAACAGGTAACTGACAGATTCGTTTCTATGAATGCGTCGAATGGCTTCACCAAGGAGTGGCGCGACAGACACGACGCGAATGTTTGGCAACATCTGTTCGGGCTTTAAGGTCAGGCTGTTGGAAACAACAATTTCGACGATGGGGACTTCGCGCAGTCGCTGGGCGGCCTGGCCGCAGAAAACGGCGTGGGTGGCACCGACGTAGATTCGGCTGGCACCGTGCTGAGCAACGGTCTTGACCGCGCCCGCCATTGAGCCGCCGGTTGTGATCATATCGTCAAAAATGATGCAAGTCTTACCAGCGATGGGACCGCCGATGAGATTTTCCTGGCGGGTTTCAAACGCATTGGCGCGTCTTTTGTCGACGATCGCGAACCCGCCTCCCAGATGATCAACGTGCTGTAGCGAACGTTTGATGCTCCCTTCGTCCGGGCTGACGATGACCAGGTTTTCCTTAGGAAGGTTCAGCGAGCGGAAGTAGTCATCCAGAATTGGAGCGGCATACAGGTGATCGACCGGACAGTCAAAAAAGCCTTGAATCTGCGCTGCGTGCAAGTCCATCGCCAGGACGCGGTCCGCCCCGGCCTTGGTGATCAGATTGGCGACCAGCTTTGCCGTAATTGGAACTCGGCCCATATCTTTACGATCCTGGCGAGCATAGCCGTAATACGGGAGAACAGCAGTGATACGCGCTGCGCTGGCCCGCTTACAGGTGTCGATCAGAATCAGTAATTCCATCAAGTTTTCGTTGACGGAGGGGCCGGTTGGCTGGACCAGAAACACGTCGCGACCTCGGACGTTCTGGTCGAGGCGGACCGAGATTTCTCCATCCGGAAAATTCCCCAGTTCCACCGCTCCCAGGCCAATCCCCAGGTAGGACGCGATTTCGGCGGCGAGTTTCGGATTCGCACGTCCACTCAGGATACAGAGTTCATCATGCATGAATTGGCTGCTGGACCGGTCGTAGGCGGGAAAAGGAGGCCATCAATTCGGGCCGCATTTTCAGCCAAGACCCCTCCAAACGCAAGCCGCTCTGCCGAGATTGCTGACGATTCCTGGGACATCGCTGGCTTTTCCGGGTTCAGACGGCGCAACCTGTTTCACAAACGCCTATTACAACCCAATCAATGCTGCCAGAAAGACGCTGATCAGAAGGAGATCTTCAGCCCCAGCGATGGCGGCACGACAATCAAATAAGGACTTACGTGCGATTTTCAGAGAAATGTCGTCACAACATGTGTGCGAGAGCGGAGATACTCGATATTCCCCGCATCACGCGGTGGCACACCACCGCCGGATCATCTTTTCGTAAACGTCGGTTCCAGCGTCGAATTGGCTGAGTGCAATCCATTCGTCATCTGTGTGGGCCTGTTGGATACTTCCCGGGCCGATGACCAGGATCTGCTTCAGTTCCGTGAAGCAGACACCGTCCGTTCCGTAACTCACCGTTTTTGCCTGAGATTTCCCGGCAATCTTCAGCGTTTCCTGGACAAACTCGGAATTGGGGTCGCCCGATAATGGCAGGCCGCGGCATTCGAGATGGAATTCCAGACCGCACTGCGCAGCCGCAGTTCGTGCCCGCTCGACGAGCAGATCGCCATTTTGTCCCGGCATTGGTCGGAAATAGACGGTACAGACACTCTCTGGAGCAGTGATATTCACGGCACAATGATGGTCGTTGATTCCCAGGTTCCAGCTGATCCAGGGAGGGTCAAACGCGTCGTTTCTCCATGCCGGGTCTGCCAGCGTTTCGTCGTGAATCCGTTTCATCTCCATCAGAAACGGAATCATCGCCATGTTCGCGTTCACTCCGTGACGGGTACTCGAATGAGCCGCCTTGCCGCGCGAGATGACTCGAAATCCATAGATCCCCTTGTGTGCATACACAACGTTCAGCTCTGTCGGCTCGCCAATGACGGCACGACTTTGTCCTGCCACCATTTCCCGGTAGAACTTCGAAGCATCGACGACGCGGCGAGCTCCGTGAAAACCAACCTCTTCATCGGCGGTGCAGACGATGTACAGTGGCGAGGTCAACTCCACATCGCGTAAGCGGGCTGCTGCTGCCAGCATGCATGCCAGTGAACCTTTCATGTCGCAACTGCCACGTCCATATAACCGACCATCGCGAACGGTCGGTGTGAACGGGCCGTGAGCCGCAACGGCCCATGTGTCGGCTGGTACCACATCCGTATGTGAAAAGTAGGCCAGTCCTCCTGAACCCGGTCCCTTGCGGCCGATAACGTTGACTTTGGGGACACCATGGGGGTCGAGAAATTCCTGTCGTTCGACCTGAAAGCCCAGGTCAACCAGATGTTTCTCGACCACGGCACTGACAGGGGCATTCGTGTCCCGACTGACCGAAGGAACCGCGACCAGCGACTTTGCATATTCCAGGGCATCAGCCACGAGATTCATCTCCCGGATCAGGTTGTGATTCGATGTTTTGCGAGTTATCGGACGGATATCCCAGGATATCACCGATCTTGTTCAAGGACTGAGTTAACGGGCGGATCTGGTTCACCCGGCATGACGTATGAAGCGGGCAATATCCGGTACAGTTCTCGTCCGAATTCTCGACCAGGAATTTTCCGTCGCGAATCCCTCGGGCGAGTTTTGGAATGACTTCATCCATCGCCTGTTCCAGCGATGAGACCAGATCTGGGGGCATTGCAACCAGAGTTTTGCTGTCGCGCTGATAACCCCGCTTGAATCCCGTCGCCTTCAGACTCCAGTACCCCATCTGATAAGACTCGGCATCGACACCGGCAATTCCCAGTCGCCGGATTGCCAGTGCATAAAGTGCCAGCTGCAGGGACCGGCCCGCCCGCAGATCGTTCTCAGTCGACCGCGGGGGATTGCCTGTTTTGTAGTCGATCACATTGAAGACCCGGCGACCGGCAGCAAATCCCGTGTCAACACGATCGATTCGCCCCCGAACGCTCACGATGGCATTGCCCGATCCAAAGACCAGCGGGTCGGTTGCCTCTTCACCGGCAACGCGACCACCAGGATTTCCAAATGGAATTTCCGGCGGCAGTGCGGAAACGCCACCGGTCCAGACTTCGTGCAGTTGTGCAGCGTAGTTGATCTGCTGTCGGGCGAACGCCCGACCCCACTCGGTCAGCAATCGCTCTTCAATCGACGTCAATGCCCGCTGCAATTCGGTTTCATGGAATCGCCTGGCCAGATGATCCTGCACCAGTTCATGGAACCGCTCAGCCAATCGCTCTTCTGGCAGATCCAGACCTTCTCGCAACATCTGAGCCAGGACGACATGCACCAGGCTCCCGCGAGCTGCATAGTCGGTCCCCTCCTCGGGAGTCACCAAATCGTCAACTTTCAGGACGCTGTTGACCCAGAACCGGAATGGACATGTCGCATACGCTTCCAGCTCCGTCGCACTGAACTGATGTCGAGTCCCGAATCGCTGCCAGAGTGAGGACAGATTCTGGGGAGATTCCAGTCGCCCTTCGTAGCGAGTAAAGCCACGCTCATGAAACCTGGCGGCATTCACATCGATCGAAGCCAGGATATTGTGACCGGTCGCCAGCCAACCGGGGCGTTCAGCCAGTTTTGAGAACAGGCCGGGATGACCTGATCTCCCTTCGCTGATCGCCAGCAGTCTGAGATCCGATTCGGTCATCGCCCGCTGACTGGTCGGAACCGGATCAAGCTGTCCTTCGTGGTACACCTTCAGGGCATGTTCATCAAACAACGACCGTAACGCGACCAGATAAGGGCTGGCAAACACCGGTTGCCCCTTGGAGTTGACGGCGGGGTACGTCAACGTCAAATGAGTTCGGGCACGCGTGACAACGCTGTAAAAGAGAAACATTTCATCGCGTTGATGCTGTTCGCGATGTTGCAGAGGCAGGCCTCGCCGTGCGAACTCCTGACGCTCGACTTCCCCGAACAGGCAATCGTCTCCACGATTCAAGGGAAAACTGCTTTCGGCAAGGCCGACGACAAACAGATACGGAACATCGAGATGCCGTGCCTGTTCCACGTCCATGATCCGGACACATCCTCCCGGATCGCCAGCGGCCTTGATCTGCTCGCCCCCCAGCAGGTCACGCAACTCGGCCGTGAATCCCGCCAGATCAAGTCGAAGTTGCTTGACGCTTTTTGTATCTGCTGACAATACCAGCTTACGCTCGGCCTCTCCGGCCGTCCGGATAATTCCCTGAAGAAGATCCCAGTCCCGAGCATCATTGGACACCGTGGTCCCAGGTGGAACGGCATCCGATGTCTGCCAGCCAAGATCTCGGCCCAGCGACGCAATCACATCTCCCCAGTCCGTCAGCGAACACTTCTTGCGCAGGCGGTCCATGATCAGCGACAGTCGTTTCAGAATCGCTTCGGCGCGCTTGGCGAGTGCTGCGACGGTGGCTTGCGTGTCCCCCGTGAACTCTTCACCCGTCTCTTCATCCACAATCGCACCGGCACCGACACGAGCCAGGACTCGCATCATCAGTTCGCGCCCCGCATGCAGCTTCAATCGTCGCAGTGCGGCACCGACCAGTCGAGTTCCGCGACCGCGCGATAATTCCGGCCATGTCGGCTGGAAGTAGTTGGAACCAAGAACCTGAGTCAGTCTCGAAAAAGGCCAGTCTTCCAATTCCAGTTGCAAGACGGAAAACAGTGCCTTGACGATCGGACTGCTGGCCAGTGGCGTCCCCGCTTCGCACCATGTTGGAATTCCCGCCTGCTCAAAATAGTCGCGCCAGGCAGGGCCGGATTCCATGACCGAGCGGACGGCTACGACGATTCGAGATGGCGAAATGCCCTCGATCACGAGGCGTTTGATTCTGAGTGCGACCGCCTGGCATTCCCCGAGCGGTCCTGTCGCTGCAACGAGTTCCAGTCCAGCGGCATCCGGTGAAGGAGTCACTGCGCGCGGGTTCGAGAAAAGCGACTGGGCGACGACGCGCATTCCGGCTGGCCATGTCGAGCGGTCGGCGGCCATATTCTCGGTGTGAAATCGCGTTCCCGCTGGAAGGCATTTGCGCAGCCGGTCGATCGTCGTTCGCGGCTTGTCAAACAGTTCGGGACGAGTCGGAGGATCTTCGTAGGGAAGCGTCACGGTAGCACGCGGAATCCACGACATCAGGTGCCCAAGGATTTCGTATTGCGTCTGCGTGAAGTCTGCAAAACCGTCGACCGCCAGGAATTCGACCGTAGAAAATGGTCCGCGTACTCCGTCGGCTAGTGCTGTCCGGGCCAGCCAGAAGCGACCTTCATTGTCGTACCAGTTCTGTCGCGACAGATGTAACTGGTATTTCGAATAGATCAAACCGAGTTCGCGATCCCGCTTGGCTCGCTTGGGAGGACGATGCGAACAGGCTTCCAGGAATTCGTCGGGCCAGATTTCTTCCCGCTTCAATTCCGAAATGAAGGAGGACACGACATCCAGAAATCCGGTCGTCTGTGTGACAGACGAGAAGTTGACAAGTTGCCCGCGGCTGCTGAGATCCGCAACGATCCGCCGCAGCAGCAGTCGTTTCATGACGGGGGAAATTGGTGTGGCCGGTTTTCCGCCAGCCGCCAGTACCTGTTCCGCAAAAACATCGAACGTTAAAACGCGCGGAGCAAGCTGTACCGGTTCATCAGTATTCAGCAGGCGTTCGACGATCACCTGCTGAACGCGGCGTGTGGGAGCCAGCCACAGAACGGTCCCCGGGCGCTTCCGTTCGCGTCCACTCCGTAACGCCGCGCGGTACTCCTTCAGCAGACGCTCAGTTTTTCCTGTCCCGGCGTCACCAAACAGCAATGTCAATTGTGAGGGCATAGCGCGGATTCTAGTCTTTGACCGTCGCACCATGCCAGTGCTCACACAATCAAATCCGGCTCACAATTTCCGCTCTGGTCGCTTTGCATTCATTGAGCAAGCTGGCGGAAAGCGAATCCTCCATCGACAGCGGTGTAGATTTCGTTCGCCTTCGCCGTTTCGACATAAATCGTGTTGTCATTGTTAACGACACAAGGAACCGCGCCATCTGTCGTCACCTTGTGAATTGAGTAACTTCCGTACGTGTTCGACGCGGTGGCGGTTAACCGAGCGACAGTTGTGATGTCATACATGATCGTAAAAGTCTGCGAAGTGGAGGCGTTGTTGACGACGGTGAATTTCCATGTTCCGAGAACATCCACACGAGCCTTGGGACGATAGATTCGCACCCAGCCATCGGTGAGCTGATTCAGATTGACGGATGCCGATTGAACGACCCGTACCCGGTTAAAGTTCTGCTGGTAGACGGTCACTGAACGATTGGTGCCGTCACATTTTCGGATCACCGCGGTGAAATTCGACGGGTAAGTGACATCTCCGAACGAGGCCGGGCCGCCGAACTGCAGGATATCACCAGGCTGACAGGGATTGTCAGGATTGGAGTCCGTGACACTCCCGTCAACAAAACGAATGACGGTTACCACCGTTCCCCAGACCCTGTCACCGACTCCAGGGTAGTCCGCACCGAGATCGCCAGGATAAAATTCGCCACCACTCACGCGCAACGCTTCAGAGGCCATGTGCGAAGAACCGCCGCCTCCCACTCGGGTGTTCAATTGACTGTCCAGGTAGGTGATCATTGCGTCACCAATTGTCTGTGCCTGTGCGGCCGTAGACATGAAGTTCCCCAGGACAAATGCAAGGCCTGTGCACCAGACGCTACGACAGAGACGTTTCATGGAAATCCCTCCTTCAGTAGATCTACGGATGTGACATGCTGCGCACAGAAGATCATGCGGCATGATCAAGTCTCAGTCACTGCGCGACGCGGCAAGCGAATTTTCTGACGGAAATTCGCGGCATATTCCCAATCAGTGCCAGAACGTCCGTCATGATGTGAAGTGACATCTCACGGGCATCATCATGATGACATTCGTCGACAAAGATGATTCGAGATGTCCAAATCACGCCGAAAATGTGTTCAACAATCAGCCTCTTTTCAAAAATATCTGATTTTGTTTTGACTTCGGAATTCTGTGGTCTAGCGTTGCTGATGCACATCTGTCGACGGCCGTGACTGGGATCAATTCACATCGGAGAGATCACGGCTGATGAAGGAGGTCCTCATGAAGACGTCCACTTTGCGACCACAGCGGCGGTCGATGTCTCGACGTGGTGCCAGTACCGTTGAGATGGCATTGGTCGCACCACTCTTGTTTCTGGTAGTGTTTGGAATCTTCGAGATCGCCATCGGCTACATGGCGCACCACCTGATACAGGATGCCGCACGCCAGGGCTGCCGCGTCGGCATCTGTTACGGCAGTTCAAACACCACCGTGCGATCCAGGGTCAACCTGTTGCTGCAGGCGGAACACATCACGGGGGCGACCACAAAAATCCTGGTCAACAACGTCGAAGCCGATGTCGCTGCGGCCCGGACGGGAGATCAGATTACGGTTCAGATTTCTGTCCCGGCAGCGAAAGTTTCTCTGTTCCCCGTCTCTGGATCGCTGAAGGGACAGTTCACCGCATTGTGTACGATGCGTCACGATTAGCAAACAGAAAGGGATGCGATGCGACGTCATAAGTGTGCAGTTCAAACTTCATCACGACATGTCAGTCGCGGTGAATCACCTGTCAGAAAGCCTTGTAATCGGCGCGGTGCGGCGGCGGTCGAGATGGCGCTGCTGGCTCCTTTTTTTGCAACTGTGATCCTGGGAATCACCGAGATCGGACAGGTCCAGAGGGCACAGTGTTATGTCTCTGAAGCTTCATATGCAGGCTGCGTTGCGGGCAGCCTTGCGGGAAGCAGCAATTCCGATGTGATCAGCGATGTGAAGAACATCCTGACATCCTGCAAGATGACAGCGGCTTCCGCTGTGATCACGATCAAGGTGAACGACGCTGTGGCCGATGTGGCGTCCGCAAAACGGAACGACAAGATTACGGTGAAAGTCGCGATTCCCGTATCGGCGATTTCCTGGAGCGGAACTCATTGTTTCGTACCTGCGAATTCCGTGGTGACAAAGACGATCGTCATGCTGAAACAGGGGTGAATGACTGTTTTTTGACAACGTTTCCCCCCGAACGCTCGACGTGTTGGATCCATTTTTTGAGAGGCACATCATGAGGAAAGCGATTCGAGTATCACGGTGGATTTTGGACCGGCGCGGCGCGGTTGCCGTCATTGTGGCAGTCTTGCTGGTACCGCTGATGGGATTTGTGGCGTTCTGTGTGGACATCGGCTGGATGGCAGCCACGAAGAGCGCCCTTCAAAATGCGGCAGACTCTGCGGCAGCGGCCGGGGCTCGCCAGCTCACTGACAATTATGCTTCTTACACGCTCCCGTCGCAGACGAATCGACAGGGACTCATCAACAGCGCCGAAGCAAGCGCAAAGACTTATTCGTCCAAATATTGCGGGTACAACGGAGCCGGTGGAGTCTCATCGCTGAATCTGCTCGCCAGCGATACGATTTTTGGCTTCACGGATACCGCCAACAACTTTTCGTCAACGGCGTCGTATTCGGGATTTCCGAATACGCTGAAAGTCATTGTCCGACGTGACGCGAGTGCAAACGGCCGGTTGCCGTTCTTCTTCGCTCCGATACTCGGACGAAAAGATACGGCACTGACGGCAACTGCGTCGACGACGATCTATACCGGTCTGGTGACCTCATTCGGCCCCGTGGGCCTTGTTTCAGGGGGATCAGGTGGTACTGGCTCAGGAGTCAGTTCAGGAGCCAACGGTTCCAGTTGGGAAACCGGCTACTGGGGAAGTTCGTCATTTACTTCCACTCTGCTACCGGTGGCGTTTGACGTCAATTCCTGGAATGCCTATTTCGCAACAGGCGTTTCTCCCGATGGGACTGTGCATAAAGATGGAACGGGCACTCCGTCGATCCAGATTTATCCAAGTCCTAAGCAGTCTCCAGGGAACTTCGGATTGCTGTGTATCGGCCCCTGGACAAATGCGGATCCCACGTACAAGAACTGGATTCTGAACGGCCCCGCCGTCAGTGATCTGAAGTACCTCGTGAACAGCGGGGCCTACCCGGTCAGCATGAGCTCTCCGAAAGCATGGAAAGGGACACCGGGACTCAGGTCCACTTTGACGAGTGCCTTCTCATCGATTATCGGCCAGCCGCGATTGCTTCCACTCTTCAAGCCAGCCTCGACGACGCCGTACCAGGCTGCCAGTGGAAATGGCAGCAACACGACTTATAGCATCGTCGGGTTCGCCGGTGTGACTGTCACCAGTGTGTCAGGGAATGGTTCGAACATGAATATCAGTGTCCAGCCCTGTAGTGTCATTGATCCCACCGCGGTCTTCGACGCGGCTACGATCTATCCCGCTGGAACGGAACCGTCGAACCAGTTGAAATCGTTTACGTTCGTATCCCCAAAATTCACTCGCTGAATCACGACTCCAAATAACTCGGACTTGAACGCCTCGGTCCTGGGCAGTGAAGGAACAGATCGCTTACGGCACGAACTGCTATTACGCGCGTTCTTTCGCAAGCTGCTCCAGGATCGGTGCAATCAACGCAGTCCAGCCTGTCTGATGGCTGGCTCCCAGGCCGCGGCCTGTGTCGCCGTGAAAATACTCGTAAAACAATACCAGATTGCACCAGTTGGGATCATTGATGAATCGTTCACCGCGGGCATAGCACGGCCGGACTCCCTCGGTATTGGCCAGGAACAACCGGGACAACCTTCGACGCAGTTCGTCGGCGACCTCCTTCAGGTTCATCAGGATGCCCGAACCTGTCGGACATTCCACCTTCAGATCGTCTCCGTAAAACTGATAATAGCGTTCGAACGCTTCCAGCAGGATGTAATTGAGCGGGAACCAGACCGGACCGCGCCAGTTCGAATTCCCACCGAACATTCCCGTGTCAGACTCACCCGGCACGTACTGAACTCGCATCTCACTCCCGTTCACGTAGAAGCTGAACGGATGCTTCTCATGATATTTCGAGAGCGATCGAATTCCGTACGGCGACAGGAATTCATCCTCGTCCAGAACGTATTTCAGGATTCGCTCCAGTTGTTTTCGCGTGGGAATCGCCAGCAACCGCAACCCTTCCATCGGGCATTCCGGGCCGCTTTTTTCCATGTACGTCATCGTATCAATGATGTCGCTGCGGTGGCCAAGGAACCAATCCATCCGCTTGCGAAATCCGGGCAATTGACGAATCACACGGTCATACAGCACATCGACCGTGAAGAGTGGAATGATCCCCACGATGGACCGAATTCTCAGTGGAATGCTTTGCCCGTTGACGTGCAGGTGATCGTAGTAGACCAGTTCCATCAATGGAATTCATCGCCGCGGCGATCGTCATGTAGTGCTCGAAGAATTTCGACGCCATGTCCTCATACGCGGGGTTGCCGTCCGCCAGTTCAAACGCAATCGACAGCATGCTTGAGCAATAGTAGGCCATCCAGGCAGTTCCGTCAGCCTGTTCCAGATGCCCGCCCGTGGGAAGCGGCTTGGATCGGTCAAAGATCCCGATGTTGTCGAGCCCCAGGAACCCACCCGTGAAAACGTGACGGTCGTTGACGTCCTTGCGGTTGACCCACCACGTGAAATTCAACAACAGTTTCTGGAAGCAACGCGCCAG
>CAZSTW010000038.1:38225-57057 GCA_964609845.1 uncultured Planctomycetaceae bacterium
GATCACGATCACCGTTACGCGCCGTCATCTGGTAGACACGCCAGCAGGCCCAGGCATGTACCGGTGGATTGACGTCGCTGAAATTCCATTCGTAAGCCGGGATCTGGCCGTTGGGGTGCATGTACCATTCCCGCAGGAACAGCAGCATCTGATCCTTGGCGAAATGCGGATCGAGCGTTGCGAAGGGGATCATATGAAACGCGCTGTCCCAGGCCGCGTACCAGGGATACTCCCACTTGTCCGGCATGGAGATCACGTCACGGTTGAACAGATGAGTCCAGCCAGCGTTGCGGTTCTTTTCGATCGGCTCTGTCGCATGAATCCGCTTCGGAGTTTCACGCAACCAGTCACCGACTGCGTAGTAGTAGAATTGTTTCGACCAAAGCAGTCCGGCACTCGCCTGTCGATGCACGCGTCGCTCGTCCAGCGTCAAGCCATGATGAACTCGGGAATCATGAAATTCGTCGGCTTCGGCGATACGCAGGGCAAAAATCTCGTCAAACTGCTCAGAGAATGGGGCGGCGACGGGAATCGCATCGTCGGTCAGCCTCAAGCGAATGGTTGTCGATTCACCCGCCGGAATCGTCATCGAGTACCACGCCGCCGTCTTTGTTCCTCGAGGAAGCTGATTGACGATCCCTCGCTGTTTCTGGACCACATGCTGGTGGAACGCGTCTTTTGACGACATCCGGGTTCGTCCGCTTCCCGTGGGACGCAGTGTATTCGTTTCGTTCTCGGTGAACAGCCACGAAGGAAGATTCCCCTGCGGGTCTGTATCCGCGTCAAAACGGTAGCGTCCCAGCGTCTGATGCTCGGCGATTACCTGACTGCGGCTGACCTGACTGATCTTCGGTTTGGGAATGTCGGCTTCGTAGCCACGTTCCCACGACCATGTGTTGCGATACCAGAGTGTCGGCAAAAGATCGAGATGCGCGGCTTGATCGCCCCGATTATGAGCGGTAATGCGGATCAGAATGTCGTCAGCAGAAGCCTTGGCGTATTCAACGAAGACATCGAAATAGCGGTCGCCATCGAAAATGCCCGTATCGGTCAGTTCATATTCCAGCTCATGCCGCGACCGCTTGCGGTTGACTTCCAGAAGTTCCTGATAGGGAAAAACCGTCTGCGGATATTTGTACAGGGCCTTGCAGTAGGAATGAGTCGGCGTGGCATCGAGATAGAAGTAGCAGTCCTTGACGTCTTCGCCATGATTCCCTTCGTGCCCGGCGAGGCCATACAGGCGTTCCTTGAGGATCGGGTCGACACCATTCCACAGGGCCAGAGCGAAGCAGAGTCGGCATTGGCGATCCGTGAAGCCCAGCAGGCCATCTTCACCCCAGCGGTACGTCCGCCAGGTGGCATCATCGTGGGTGAAGTGATTCCAGACCGCACCATTGGTGGAATAATCTTCGCGGACGGTTCCCCATTGACGCTCGGCGAGGTACGTGCCCCAGCGTTTCCAGTTTGCGTCAGGCTCGCGACGCGCTTCTGCCCCCAATCGGCGGCTTTCTGCCGTCGTCGGTTGTGACTGATCCAAGGAACCGCTCCACCAGGTGATTCAATTCATCCACAAGCGCAACGATTGAGCGAGGCTATGCCCGTTTTTTGAGCAAACCGCGCCCCAACGCTCGATACGCCTGCGAGTTGTAGTGTCCAGACGCGAGAATTGCGAATGGTGTTCCATTTTATGAAAATGCCCGGATTGGTGTCGCCGCTGCGTTCCAGTCAAGGAATTGCTCAATCGATACACAAATACGGCATACGATCTGGAGCCTCAATGGGGACTTACAATACCACTGCCGCCAGCATGACCTGTCTCCGCTGCGGGAGCGAGGAAACCTTCGTCGTCGATCTTTACTTTGGCAACACTGCGGTGATGGTGAGGGTTCCTCTCGGGACGTTGTATCCATTTTTCATTGGACAACCGCCCGAAAAGGGCGGACCTCCTGCCAGCGATCGCTCGGTAGGAATGGGCTACACGGAATGTTCTCACTGCAGCAAAGACTTCTTTTGCTCGGCCCTGATTCATCATGGGGTTCTGGTTTCGATTGAACCGAATCGTACTCAACTTCCCTTAATACCCGATACCGAGTCAACAGGACGAACGAATTGTCCTGTATGCTGTTCACCCAAAACGCGACAACAGTGCTTTCACGGATTTGAGCATGCAAAGCTGATCTGCCAGGCTTGCGCGTTTGTCACCCGGATTCGAATTGAAGGAAACACCTGAATGAATTCGAATTCTCTCAGACATCGGCATTCTTTATTTCCCAGCCACACGACGAGGCTTTTCGCTGGTCGGATCAGCAGGCCGCCCGCGCTGGTAGTCTTGCTTTGGCTGATGCTATCTGAAGAACTTCAGGCCGGAATGCCATCGCCTCAATTGATCCTGACGGAACTGGGCAAACGGCGAATGGAGGAATTGTCATTCTTCTTCGTCCTCTTCCTGTTAACGGCCGCAGTCGTTCGTTGGCTTTGGAATTATGTTCAGGTCGAGATCCCCACGCTCCCACGTCTGACGTTTCGCCGTACCGTTGCGATCCTGCTCCTGTGGGGAATGGCCATGACAGTAGTCCTGTCAGTGATTTCCGGTGCCCGTGAATTGATGACACCAGCGGCCTGGGAACCCAATGGCATCACCCATCAACTGAAAAAGCAAACCACGGTCGAACAACCCCAGGACCAACGGCGAGCGAAACTGGAACGATTGCGCACTCTCCTCTGGCAACATGCCGCGACACATGATGGACAGTTCCCTGACAAATCCGAGTCTGAGTCGAGTGCCGATGAGGCGTGGATGGCTCAACCGCAAGGGCGATTGAAGTTCATTTACATCGCCGGGCTTTCGGCCAAATCGGAAGAGACAATCCTCGTCTACGAACCCGAGATCTACGACGATGGCCAATACGTTCTGATGACTTCAGGACGGATCGCAAGGTTGTCTGATATTTCAGTCATGCCAATCCAGAAGTAATCGGCACATCATGGAGCGAACCATGTCCACCCGACGATGGATTCTTGGCGGCAGCATCACTTTGGGTGGGCTGATCCTCCTGTCGTGCGTCGGCATCCCGTTGCTGGAAATCCTTGTTTACTTCCTGGTGATTTATCCCGGAATGCTGCTCGTCGGCTGGGTCTGGTTTCTACAACGCGTGCTACCCACAGTTCGGTTTGACGGGGCAGGACTGGTCGTCGCCGTCATCGCCACCGCGGTTCTGTCGATCACACTGGATCGCCAGTTGCGACGCTGGCGATCACGTCGAGGAGAGTGCTGGCACACGAGGCAAACGTTGGCAATCGTCATCGCAGGCATCAGCGTCTGTCTGTCGGGTATCTGCCTGGTCGGTATGGTTCACGAACTTCAGTGGATCGCACGAGCGGATGAGCCTGTTGCTCGCTGGTCAATCGGAAGAGGACCATTTCGTCGAGCGTTTTCAAAAAACAACTTAAAACAAATCGGGTTGGCATTGCTCAATTATCACGATATAGCAAACACATTTCCGTCAGGAGGAACGTTCAATCCCCGTGGTAAGGCTCAGCATAGCTGGATGACCGCGATTCTCCCGTGGGTGGATCGCGCTACCTTGTATTCCGAGATTGATCTTACACAACCCTGGAATGATCCTTCGAATCGATCGGCGTTTGAGACCTTTATCCAAGGTTACCAGCCCGCACCCGACTCCCGAGAACCGCCATCAAGGGACGGATATGCAACAACAGGTTACGCGGCAAACGGATTGGTGATGGGTGGTGGTTTCGGCATGTCGATCCGCGATTTTGCAGACGGAACGTCAACGACACTGATGGCGGGCGAGGCACGAGGAAATTTCAAACCTTGGGGCAATCCAACAAACTGGCGGGATGCCAGCTTGGGAATCAACAAATCTCCTGAGGGATTTGGCAGCCCGTTCGCAAATGGAGCGCTGTTTCTCATGGGTGACGGATCGGTTAGGTTCATCAGTGAGACTATTGATCCAAAGGTTCTGCAAGGATTGGCGACACCAGCCGGAGGCGAAACAGACCTTGAATTTTAGTGCGACACGCACTCAATCCAAATGTCAGCAATGGAGAACCGCAAGCGTCATGCACTGGCGCGAAATGATAAGTGGATGTTTCCCTGGATCTTGTTTCAGTCTCAATGGTCGGACGTGGAATACATCCTCAGCTCTCCTGAGGAACATCACGTCGGTACCAATGCCAACAAGGTCGAGGGGTCCCGGAAACGGGAGGGTGAGGCTCCCGCCGAGCCGCAATTGGTTATCACTTCCTGATCCGAAGACGGTTCGGCTGGAGCCTCACCCTCCCGTTTTGCCTGCATATCGCAGATTGGCCACAGAAATAACCAGAATCGACCAGAGTTCCTCGCCTACGTATGCACCCCAAGGTGCGGGGGAACTACGTTCAACGAGTCTTCGAAGAAACTCACAATCAAACGAACGACGGACCTCCTGTCCGTCGCGTATTGCTGACGGTCAAGAGGTCCTTCCAACGGTTTTCATTCCGCCTTGAATCACTGCGCTTCGGGCGGAACGTCGATCAGATAGACTTTGCCGTCGTTCGCCAATACGGCGATCTGCTTCCCGCCAGGGGCGTATGTTGCCGAGAAGACCACACTCGGAAGCTTGTGTGAAAAGAGTGGCTTTTCCTGGTTGGGGTCCCAGATGTTGATGTTACCTGCGTAACCAATCGACAGCAGTCTTGTCCCCGTTGGGCTGAACTCCACCTTGTAGATGTCGTCCTTGTGACCTGCAATCGCTTTCAATGGAGCGGGATTATCGAAGTTCCACAGAAAGATCTTTCGATCCAGCCCCGCAGCCGCCACCTGCTGTCCGTTGGGGCTGATGGCGATTGAGTAAACAGCATCGTTTGGTCCCGTGTACTGGCGCACCTGAGTCCCATCGTCCTGTTTGTAGACCCTGACCGTTTTGTCGCCACCAGCGGTGACGATAAAATTGCCGTCGGGGGTGAATGCCAGAGCATAGATTGCGCCGACTTGTGGAGCAAACGTGCGCAGGTTCTGGTTCTTTTCATAGTCCCAGATCTTGACGGTCTTGTCGTTGGATGCGGATGCGAGTAACGGCAATGTCGGGTGGAAGGCAACGCCGTAGACCTGCGACTGATGTCCCGTCAGGACCAGCGTGGCTCCAGCCGAAGCAATCGACCACGCACGGACCGAACCATCGGCCGCCGCGCTGACCGCCGTCCGGTTGTCGGGAGCGAATGCCAAGCTGGTAATGCTGGCAGGATGACCATCCGTCACCTGCGCCGGTTCCTGAGACGGCGGTGTCGCAGGCTGCGGGTTGGGAGGTGTTGGATCGTAGCCTCGGATCAGATGATCGCTTCCGGCCACCACCAGCTTTTTCTGGTCAGGACTGAAAGCGATCTGCACAACCTCTGCGGGAACAGTGATGTCGTACTGAGGCTTCGTGCCGTCGTTGATGTTCCAGAGCTTCAGCTTTTTGTCGCTGCCTCCGGTGGCAATCTGTTGTTGATTGGGATTGATCGCGACCGATCGGACCGCCCCCTGGTGGCCTTTGTATTCCCGGGCCATGGCACCGCTGTTGACATCCCACGCCTTCACGCTGCCATCATCCCCGGCCGTAAAGTGCTGAGCCCCGTTCGGGTGAATTGCCAGGGCGTTAACTCGCTTCGGATCGGCCACATGAACCAGTTGAATCACATGCGCGTCCCAGTAGACGCTCTTGTCAGCTCCGGCAAACACAAAGTTGATATTGTCGGTAGCAAAGCTGACTCCGTTGATCGCTCCGCCTCCGGCCGCAACATAATGCTGCGTCTGCTTGCCTGATTGCAGATTCCAGCCGCGAACTGTGCCATCATGACTGGCCGAGATCAGCTTCAGGTTGTCACGACTGTATTCCAGGGCAGAAATCTTGTCCGTATGACCGGCATAGGTGGCGAACAGATTGCCGTCCCCCAGATTCCACGCGCGGATATTCTTGTCATCGGACCCCGCCGCGATCTTCTGGTTATCCCATGACACTGCGACCGCTCGAACGACATCGACTCCGTCGATCTCGCGAACCTGAGCACCGTCGGCCACATTCCAGATTCGGACCTTTTTGTCAGCACCACCGGAAACCAGGTGTTGCTGGTTCGTCGCATACGCGATGGCAAACGTCCCTCCGGGATGTCCGGCGAGCGTACGAACTTCGGTCCCTTCATTCGCCTTCCAGATCTTGATCGCTCCGCTGGTATCGGCGACAGCCACTTCCTGATTGTTCGGATGAATCGCCACCGCTGTGATCGGTCCCGCCTGTTCCGGGTAGGCCTTGATCAACATCCCGTTGTTGACATCAAACAATCGAGCGATCTTGTCCTCGCACCCGGTGATGATTCGTGCCGCATCGTTCTGGAAGCTGAGGGCACGGACTGGACCACCGTGGCCGTCCAGGTTCCGCAGTGGCTGCTGATTGGCATAGTTCCACAGTCGGCACGATTTGTCGGCAGAACCCGTGGCGACCATCGTGTTGTTGGGACTGACCCGCACAGCGAGGATCGGTTGTTCGTGGCCAGCTGCCGTCTTCGCGGCCGTTCCTGTGTTGGGCCAGCGTTTGACAAGTCCATCCGCCGCCGTTGTCATCACCCATGCGTTGCTGGATGGATACAACAGTCCGGTGATCTCTGCAGCATGAGCCCCGAAGACACCTTGGGCGGCTCCATCAGCGGGATTGAACAGACGAACGAAACCTGCAGCGTCCGCAGCAGCAATCTGCAGTTTGTCATTGCGGAAGGCGACGCGGACGATCGGGTGCGGAAGCGGCCCGATTTCCTTCACCAGCATGCGGTCTGCTGCATTCCAGAGACGCAGCACCTTGTCAGCACCACCTGTCAGCCATTGTGTTCCGTCGGCGTTCACGGCCAGGTTTGTTGATCCGGCATTCGCCTGATGAGACACAATCGGCTTTGCAACGGGGACATCCCAAAGGCGGATGCTGTTATCGAGTGACCCGCTGATCAGGCGGCTGCCATCCTTCGAAATCGCGACACTCAGCACCAGCCCCGTGTGTCCACTCATCGATCGTAACGTTGAGGACGAGTTCAAATCCCACAATCGCAGTGTCTTGTCGAAGCTCCCGGTCACCAGCTTCGTTCCATCCGGGGTGTAGACCGCAGCGTAGGCGGGATCGGCGTGTCCTGTCAGAACCTTGGGGTCGGCCGCCGACAAGGACGAAGCTGTGCAGACAACGACGACAAACAACAAGCCAGAGCGGTTCAGCATGGTTGGCCTTTTGTGGATTAACCTGGGATCGTATGAGGGCTGCCGCGTCAAACCGTCGTCAATGCGCTATCGGCATCGGCGCAGTCTGGGAGCACGGCAGCAAGGGGTGGGCACACAGCAGGCTGGAGTACAGGGGGAACTGCAATTGGCCTTTGCTACTGTGGTGGTGAGTTCTGACGGAGCGGGCGCCGACGAAGCATCGTGATTGACCAGCCAGATATTCCGGAAGTGAACCGGATTGCCATGATTCTGGAACAGGATCGGCAGCGGATTTGGCCCTTCAGGTGAGCCCCCTCCGGTCTTATTTTCCAGTTCCAGATTGTTGTGAACAATCACTCCATTATGGCGAACTTTGATGTGACCTTTGGCAACTCGCTTATTGTCGGCATCGAACTTCGGCGCCGTGAAGTCGATGTCGTAGGTCTGCCATCGCAATGGCGGAAAACTCATATTCAGGTCCGGGGCCTTGAAGCGGTACAGCGAGGCACAGTCATTGAATTGCAGTTCCAGGCCAAACGAATCCAGAACCTGGACTTCATAGCGTTTCTGCAGATAGAAGCCGCTGTTGCCACGCCCCTGACCGCGAGCGTATGGCATGTAGGGGATACGGAACTCGGCATGCAACGTGAAGTTCTGAACGGGCTCAGTCGTTTCGGCACCAATTTCCAGCAACCCATCCGGCGTAATCTTGGCATTCTTCAAGCGATCGGTCGCTTTTCCATCAAACAGAACGACCGCATTTGCGGGGGGACGGGCTCCTTCAGTCTGGCTGGTCCGATTCATGCGAATCAGACTGCCAAGAAACGTTCCGCCCGAATTTTTCACGGTTGCGGGATGTCCAGCCTGAAGCTCGATCATCAGCCCCTCACCCGAGAGTTCCACTTTCAGCGCGATCCGCTGACCGCTCAGCTTTTGTGTCTTGGAACCATCGTAACCGTTTCCAGGTAGCCCCCCCTGGTACCACAGCGCGTCGAACTTGCCATCTCCCATGGCAACGACCTGCAGTCCAACGACACGATTGAGGCCTTCCTGAGACTTCACACTGCCGTAGTACTCGCCTTGAAAATGATAGTCTGTATCGACATGAGCCAGCTCAGTCACTCCCTTTTTCAGGTCTTGAGCGACCGCCTGCCCGGCGAATGAAACAGTGCACCACACGACTACGGCATACGACAGAATCAAACGCATTGGAGGTACGTTCCTTTCAGAGGGAAATCAGCCACCAAGAGAGTAGCCGCAGAAGCTCCACAGTTCAAACACGGATCAAAAACTACTTGTGCGGTCGGCGTCACGTCCGATGGCAGGTGCGAAACGAACTCAGCTGCAGAAACGGGTGAGTTCACAGATTTCGACCTGTAGTCACGTCCGCACATCGATCAACCCCCTTCGGGAGCCAGTCGATTATTCCGAAACGCCGCTGCCAGAGATGCGTCGGCAATACTTTCACATCCCGTCATTGTTGCCACGACCATGCCAGACAGATCAAGGAACTCGATATCGGCCCGAATCGAATGTTCCGACGCCTGCGTCACCTGCACGACAATCTTGACCCCTGTATGCGGGAAGACTTTTCGATACTGGCGGTAGATGCCGATCGAGCAGGGAAGGCATGGCAGGCCTTTGATTTCCTGAGCCCACAGGATGACCGCCTGAAGGGCGGCATCAATCGACAATGGATCGGCGATCCAGGCACTGCGAAGCGGCTCACGCATCCATGCCCACGGGGCGGGCGATGTGCGGGAATCAACAATGATTCCGTCCTGCGAGCAGGCTTCCACCGCAGCAATCCCCTGCAGATGCGAACCATGGAACAGCTTCGTCGCATATGCGGTTGCCATGTCGAGTGAATAACCTCGCAAAGTCACTTTCAACCGTGGTTCGGCCGCTGCGCTGTATTGGGATGTCAGCGTCACGGTTCCACCCGCGTGGACAACATCGCGGCCACCTGACTGGCTGACGAGTTGAGTCCGTACGGTAAATCGTCCTCCGACACGAATCGTTTTGCCGACCATGACGCGCAGAGTGATACTGCCAACCCGGTCCATCCGAACGCCATGGAAGACGCGGAAGTCATCAATTCCCTCCAGCTCCAGTCCCGGATTGTGATGAATCGCACCATGTGCCAGCCACTCCATCACGACAGCGACAGGAAGAACTGCGCGACCACCAATGACATGGGATTCCAGGAACGGATACTGCTTCAGGTCGATGGTTCGTTCAAAGGCGACCTTCAGTTCATTCGCTTCGTTTCCTCCCGTTTGACCGATTTCGGCAAAGACCCAGGAACCACTCGGATTGGGTGCGGGAGCCGGCTTCGGCTGCTGCGGTACCGGCAGTGATCCCGCCAGTAACACATTGGAAGATCCCTGCTGCCGGACGGGGGGAGGCGTCATCACTCGTACAGGAGGAACGGGCTCACCTGCCAGCAGAATATTGGATGATCCTTGCAGGAGCACCGACTGACGAGCGGGGGCCACTGACGCCCCAGCAGGAACTGGTGTTGAGCCAGCCAGCAGGATATTCGACGAATTTCGGACACTTGTTGCCGACGGAGCCGTTGGGGCAGGAACAGGTGTCGGTTCCGGTTGACGTGGCACAGTCATTGATGCAGGCGACGGTGCAATGGCTGCGGGTGCTGGTACGGGTTGGACCGGTGCGGAATTAACGGCCGGTACAGCCTCTGCTGCCAGAAGTTCCTCGTTCTTTCCGAGAACCAGAACTTCCACCGTTCGGCTGGTCGATTGAGAAAGCTCCTGCACAACCAGATTCGCTCCATCGGTCAGTGGAATCAGGCCGACCTGTTCCGCTGCGAACAGTTTCTTGAGACCACCCGTCACCATCCCTCCATCCCACGGTCCCCAGTTGAAGGAAACGACGTGCGTGCGAGGATGATCCACGGCAAACTGACAAGCGAGCTTGTTCAGGACCTCATTGGCAACGGCATAATCACACTGGCCGACTCGCCCGTATCGAGCTGTGTAGGATGAGAACAGGCAGAGGAATTCCAGCATGTCAGGTCGCACCGCACCCAGCAGGTTGCGCAGGCCAGAGACCTTGGTCTGGTAAACGCGATCAAACTGATCTCGCGTCTTGTCTTCAATCCGCTGATCGGCCAGTACACCAGCCCCGTGTATGATTCCACGGATCGGCCCGAACTCACCCTGCAACTGCAGCAGCAATGGTCGAACCGTGGCAAGATCCCGGATGTCAACCGCATGGTAGCTGACCGGCACTCCGGCCTCACGCAAGCGCGCCAGCGTGTTGGTCACTTCACGACTGGCCAGAATCTGGCGATAGTTCGATTCAATGACTTTTGGCAATGTCCCACGCGGCAAGCTGGCGATCAGGCCCTGTTTAATTTCCGTTTCACTCGTCAGCTTCTTCAGCCAGTCCGGTTCTTCGGGTGGAAGTGGACTCCGTCCGAGGATTACCAGCCGCGACTTCCATTGGTGAGCGACCGCCAGAGCTGCTTCGGCAGTCACTCCGCGAGCCCCTCCGCTGACGACGATCAGTTCGCCCGGCTTGATCGCTACTGGACTGCTGATCATCGATCGCAGGGATTCCTCGACCACTTTCGGGGTCGATCGTCCGCCGGGCAACAGCCCGATTTCAACGGGACCTTGCCGGAACAGTTCATTCACGATCTGTTGAGCAGCATCCCCGGCTGATGGCCAGTCTGCAGCGAGGTCAAAGGCTTTACACGTCAGTTCCGGCCATTCGCGTGCCGCCGATTTCAACAGACCTGCCAGGCCTCCCGAAATCGGATCCGTGATCGTACGACGGGGGCCAAATCCAAATTGACCATCCAGCCGCGAAATGGTGGCGAACAGAGCCGTCGATCCGGCCGCAGTCCGCCGCAGTGCGGGTCCCGCCTTCTGCAGCCATTCAATGGCTCGCCACAACTGACGGTCGGTAGTCCCTTCCGCCGGCGAGACGATGATCAAACCAGCAAAACGTTCCGGGATCGCAGATGCAGAAGGTTCGTCGAGATTCACGACGCGTGGTTTGAAGCCACGTGCGGAAAGTTCAGCTGCGATGCGCAGCGACAATTCCAGCCCGTCTTCCGTCACCCAGATTTCTGAACCACGCTGAATGGGTAGCTCGGGGGCTGCTGACACTGGAGGCAGTGCTTCAGCACGGATCACGCTTCGAATCAGTGTGGCTGGCTGGTCACAAGGCTCACCCGGAATTGTCTGACGTCGGGGTGGAACAACGGTCTGGCTGCGAACAGGTTCCACGACAGGTGCTGAAACGGGGGCGGGAACCGATGGCACTGCTACCGCTTTTGGTGGTTGACCCGTGCGAGCTTCGGCCAGGGTGACAACGTCCTTCAACGTATGCAGTTCCCCGAGTTCTTCGGGCAGAAATGCTGGCAGATTGGGAACTCGCTCCTGCAGTGCTGAAAGAATTTCAACGCGCTTGATCGAGTCGATCCCCAGGTCGTGATCCAGGCTCATTTCAAGATTCAGCATCTCGACGGGATAGCCCGTCTTCTCCGACACGACCGCCAGGACCGTCGGAGTCAGATTCGAAGCAGCTCCTGCAGGCTTTGGTAGAGTCGTCGACTGGGCAACAGAAGGAGGAACAACAGGCGGCGCGATGACAGCGGGCGCAACTACGACCGCTGGTACAGGCAAAGGTGGCTGTGCCACCGAGGGAGCGGCAACTCCCATAGTTTGGGCCGTCCGTGCATCTGCGAGTACCACGACGTCGTTCAGCGTATGCAGCGAACCGAGTTCTTCCGGCTTGAAGGCTGGAAGATTGGGAACGCGTTCCTGGAGAGCCGACAGAATTTCGACGCGTTTGATCGAGTCGATTCCCAGATCGTGATCCAGGCTCATCTCCAGATTCAACATCTCGACGGGATAACCCGTCTTCTCGGAAACGACAGCCAGCACGGTCTCTGTCAGACCAGATAAGGGTTGAGCGGGAACGGATGGTACGGGCGACACCGACGGTACGATTACCGAAGCCGCAGGAACCGCAGGAACTGCAATTGATGCCGAACCACCTGTTCTGGCTTCAGCAAGTGTGACTACATCCTGCAACGTATGCAGTGAACCGAGCTCTTCCGGCTTAAACGCAGGAAGATCGGTGACTCGTTCCTGCAGTGCCGAGAGAATTTCCACACGCTTAATGGAGTCGATCCCGAGATCATGATCGAGACTCATTCCCAGATTCAGCATTTCCGTCGGATAACCTGTTTTTTCCGAGACCACTGCCAGTACGGTTGCCGTCAGAGCAGACGACACTGCTGCAGCGACAGGGACAGCAGAGGTCGCAGGAGCTGCGACCGGCGGTGCCATTGGGGCCGACGTCATCGCCGGGGGAGCCCCGGTGCGTGCATCTGCGAGTACCACGACGTCATTCAGCGTATGCAGCGAACCGAGTTCCTCCGGCTTGAACGCGGGCAGATTGGGAACTCGTTCCTGAAGAGCCGAAAGAATCTCAACCCGCTTGATCGAGTCGATCCCAAGATCATGATCGAGACTCATTCCCAGATTCAGCATTTCCGTCGGATAGCCCGTTTTTTCTGAGACCACAGCCAGGACGGTGGCCGTCAAGGGCGAACTGGTGAAAGGGGGAGCAATCGGCGCCGGAACTGCAGGAGCGGCCGCGACCGTAGGAGGAGCGGGTGGGGTTGGGACAACAAACGCAGGTGCAGAAATTGTCGGCACTGCGACCTGGGGAGCAGGGGGGGCTACGGGGGGAGCCACTGGTTCCATGGCCGCAACAGAAGCCGCGCTGTAATTCGTGGGAGCCGGCGGGATCAGATCTGAAATTGACGGGGCATATGACGGCGCTGCGTCTACCGCGATCTGATGCGCTGAACTTCCATTCGAGCCCGACAGATGCTGTCGGAGAGTCAGATCGAGTTGGCGTTTCGCCAGTTCTTCAAATGTTCGCAGTGCCGCCTCTTGCGATTCCAGAAACTGACGGTGGATCCGCGCCGTTTCTTCCTGCATCCGTTGCAGTGTTTTCAAATGATTCTGAATTGTCGCCAGACTGTCGTCCGTTTGCGGTGACCCCGATCCGAAATCGGATTGCGAAAAGGGATTCATGGAAGATGCCTGCGAAAAAGTCGGTGTAATGTTGTCTGCCGATGTCGTCATGGGATCGATGGATTGTTGAGCAACAATCGTCGGCTCCACGGCCGCACCCTGGAACATCTCCAGCCGGGAAACGACTGGCAACTGCGTTTCCGGTGCAAGAGATGTTGCCATCGGGGCTCTTGGTGGCAGTGGTGTGCGTGGTTTCACGTAGTTTGCTCCGCAAATCGGGATCCGCAGTCGGTTTGACCCTGTTTCCGCAGCTTCAGCGGGTCGCGGGTCCCAGGCATCCAACCGGATCGAATAGCCTGATGCTGACAACTGCGCCAGAGCGTGAGCAAGATCAAAGATGCCACCGCGACGACCATTTGACGAATCGAGGGCGATTGCCCGGTATTCCCGGCCACTCAGGATCGAATTGACGAGGCCCGTCAGGACCGCTCCGGGACCGACTTCGAGGAATGTCCGCACGCCATCGGCGTACATCTGCTCGATCTCGTTCACAAAATTCACAGGCCGTGCCAGTTGCGATGCCAGCAGGTCGCGTGCGGCCCCGGGATCAGCCGGGTATTCGGTCGCCGTGCTGTTGGCATAGACCGGAAGCTGTGACGGTGCGAATTCGACATCCTCCAGTTCCGGCCGGAATGCCCGACTGGCTGTGGAGACGAGTGGGCTGTGAAATGCAGCCGCGACGGGCAACTTCTTGCCACGCAGGTTCCGCTTCGAAAAGAGTTCCGTGGCTCGGTCGATTTCAGGAATGCGACCGGACAGAACCACTTGATTCGGACTGTTGTAGTTGGCGACGACCAGGTCGACGGCCATCTCGCGAATGGCCGCTTCCACTTGAGTCAGCGGAGCCCCAACTGCCAGCATTCCACCGTCGACTTCCTGAGCTTCTGCCATCAGCCGCCCTCGCAGCATCGACAGCCGATATAGAGTCTTCGGCGCAAATCGGCGCGACGCACACAGCGCCGTCAGTTCCCCATAACTATGCCCGGCCGCCGCTTCCGGATGAACACCGAACTGGTCGAGAACGGCCAGTGCCCCCAGGCTGATCGCACCAATGGCGGGCTGGGCAATCTGAGTCGCTCGCAATTCACTGTCGCGGCGATCACGAGTTGCCTGATTCCAGGCAGGCTGCGGGTAAATGTAGTCGCTCAGCTTCGCAGTCGTTCTCGGGCTGGCATCATTGCACGAGGCATAGACTTCATTGGCTTCCGAAAGGACATCGTTCATTACTGGGAACTGACAGGACAGTTCGCGCAGCATCCCGACATACTGCGAGCCTTGCCCCGGGAACAGCATCCCCAGCCGACCGACGACTGGTCCTCGGCCATAGTACGCACCATCTGGAGTCGACCATTGACTGCGATCAGCATACTTTTCGAGCATGGTGAGGGCACCAGCCACCAGCTTCGCACTGTCGGTCTTGTCACGTTCCAGCACAAACAGCAGTCGCTGTGGATCGCTGGGACGGAATGCTGCGCGACTCGCGACCGCACGTTGTCGCAGAGCAGGCCACTCCGCAACGGTTCCCCACTCCTGCAATTTGCCAGCAAGTTCAGTCGCAGTCGGTGCGGACAACGCGACAATTTGAACCTCGCCGTCCCAGTCCGGGGTTTCGAACTGCTGAGGAGATTCTTCCAGCACACAGTGAAAATTGCTGCCGCCGAAGCCAAACGCACTGATGGCCGCTCGGCGTGGATAACCATGCGGCTTACACCACGGGCGGGCTTCGGTACTGACGTAAAACGGAGAATCTTCTGCCATCATCGGGGCAGGTGGCTGACCGACCTTGATCGTAGGGGGCAGAACTCGATGCTGCAGCGCCAGGATCGCCTTGATCACCCCCGCAGCACCTGCCGCCGCCTTGGTATGACCAATCTGCGACTTGATCGAGCCGACAGCACACCAGGCCCCTTTGCGGCCGGTTGACTTGTAGACCTGCATCAGGCCGGAAACTTCGGTCGCATCACCGACTTTGGTTCCGGTTCCATGTGCCTCAACCAGTTCGATCGTATCGGGCGACACACCGGCCACGCGGTAAGCATCCTGAAGGCAGCGAATCTGGCCTTCGGCTTTTGGTGCATATACCGCATTGCCAGCACCGTCGCTCGACGTCCCGATCCCTTTGAGGACGGCATAAATCCGGTCCCCATCCCGTTCGGCATCCGCCAATCGCTTCAGGACCAGCATGCCGACCCCTTCACCCAGGATCGTCCCATCGGCACCATCCGAAAACGGCTTCGCATCTCCCGTCGGTGACAAAGCGGGAGTCTTGCTGAAGCACATGAACATGAAGATGTCGTTGAACGTATCGATGCCGCCAGTGACAACCATGTCGCTGCGGCCCGTCCAAAGTTCCAGCGCCGCCAGATGAATGGCCGACAGCGAACTGGCACACGCTGCATCGACGACGCAGTTCGTGCCGTGTAGATCGAGGCGGTTTGCGATTCGTCCGGCAACGACGTTTCCGAGCAGACCTGGGAACGAATTCTCCTGCCAGGGGACGTAGCTTTCCGAGATTCTCTGGACAACATCGTTTGCAACGTCGTCGGGAACCCCCGCATCCTTCAGTGCTTTCCGCCATTTGGGATGCCCCAGTCGAGCCCCCAGTGGAATCACCATTTCCAGTGTCCCGGTGACACCCAGAATGCACCCGACGCGCGACCGATCAAACTTGCGACCTGCCCCATATCCGGCATGTTCCAGAGCCCGTCGAGCCCCAACCAGACCCAGCAACTGCGAGGTGTCGATCGCTTCGAGGTTATTGGGCGAAATCCCATATTCGAGCGGATCGAAGGGGACCGGTGAAAGGAACCCGCCACGTCGGGCATAGGTCATGTCAGGCGACTTTTGATTCGCATCAAAGTAGTCGTCAGGATTCCAGTGAGTCTCGGGGACTTCCGTGATTGCATCCACGCCGCGGCGAATGTTCGACCAAAATTGATCGAGACTTTCTGCTTTGGGAAACAGAGCACTCAGGCCGACAATCGCCAGAGGTGGTTGCTTGGTTTGATCTGCAGACATACTCATGTTTTCTGGTTGTCCGTACGGCAAGATAACTTCCTGCCGATTTCTGAAACCTTGTGCTGACAGCTTGAAAACCTGCCCTGTGACAAACGCTATGCTTCGATGATCGAACGTAACTGACTGAATTCACGCGGTGCGATCTGAGCCACTGACGCTGGCACGGCAAACCCCTGGCTCCGCAAGACATTGATCCGCTGCATCACAGCCGCCCCATAAAGCAGGTTGTAGGCCACGGTGGCAACGCGTCGATTGGCGGGTTGAGCCAGGAAAGTCCCCTTCGTCCATTCGTTGAACGCCCCCATCGCTGGTCCGCACCAGATCTGGTAATCGAGCCGACGTGACGGTTCGCCACTGTTGGCCCAACGTGACGACTGGCCGAGATACCAGCGGAAAATCAAGGCCATCTTGTGATGAGGGTCGCGGTTCCCCTTTTCCACCTGGGCAGGATCGCGCGTGGAGAAATAGTCGGTCGTCTGTCGCCAGACTTCCTCCAGCGGAACTCGGAACAGATTCTTCTCAAGCCATTCCCGTTCGGAGGCAGGAATCTCATCAATGCTCTTGTAGGCTCGGTATGTTTCATACAGCTTGGCGGCTCGCATCGGAAACATCGTTCCACGCTTCAGAACCTGGACCTTGACCCCCATTTCGAACATGTCTGCACAAGGACACATGGTGGTGTCTGCCTGCTCCGCGTCTGCCAGCATCTGCCGGACAACATCGCACGTTCCCGATTCGACGCAGGCCTGCTGCACCGAGCCAACCAGAATGTACGCCGCCCCCATCGCGTACGCGGCCGCCGCTGAGGACGGGGTCGAAATCCCTCCACCCACGCCGACTCGCAGCGGTTGAGCAAACTGATACTGAGCCATCGCCCGGTCCCGCAGTGCCAGAATCGTGGGCAGCAATGTCAGGGCAGGACGATTGTCTGTGTGTCCACCCGAGTCGGCTTCGGCGGACATGTCCTGAGCGATTGGAACCTTTTCCGCGAGCTTCGCCTGCTCGACAGTGATGGCACCTTCGTCGACCAGATGTGACAGAATCTTGGCCGGGGGTGGTGCAAAGAACTTGGAACCGACTTCGATCCGGCTCACCTTCGAAATCACTTTGTTCGGCGTCACGATATTGCCGTGAATATCCCGATGAATTCCGCTCAATCGGTAACGGACGACGTGAGGTGTTAGATCTAGAAACGCTGATGCCTCGATCAGTTTCACATTCTTCCGAAGGAACAGATCAACGATCGCCTTTTCGAGTGACTGATCATTCGGGCTGTGGATCAGGTTGAAACCAAACGGAAGTTTGCGAGCGGGATCAGCCCCGAGAGGGGTCAGGCGGTCGATTGCCTGTTCAACGCGTGCGGGTGCCAGCCCGGCTGCGCCAAAGATTCCCAGCATGCCGTGCCGAGCCATCTCTTCGACGATTTCCGCCGACCCGATTCCTGCGGCCATGGCCCCCGAGACGTAGGCAAATTTCAGCCCGTGATCAGCACGAAAGGAGGCATCACCCAGTTGCGACACATTCACGGGCGGAACCAAACCGACGACGGGGTAAACGTTTGCGTTTCCCGTGCGAGCCCCGATCGTGGCCTGGCCGCCGCGTGCTAAAGCTCGCCCGCGAGCGGTTTCGACGATCAGCAGCGGCGCACTGATATCTTGAACGGCAGCCGAAATGGATTCAGCGTCCAGGGCAAACGTACCACCAGTAGCAGACCATTCACCAAGAACAGCCGGGGTTGATGCGGTCATGGAGATCCAGAAAAGCAGGGGTTCAGGGAAACAAAACCGCACGGACCAGCAGATCGAAAGGGAACGCACCGGTTCGAGCGAAGACCTACAGTATAAAAGTCTCGCCCCCCGGATGCACGCGGCGACCCGCCAGAACTTGGCGACGAATCCAACTCCACTCCCCGGACCTCAACGATTCTTCGGCGCAGTTGCAAAAAGGCAACATGGCTTTCGGCAGCGGAGCGGACTGGAGGACTGGAGCGTCTGCGCGAAGTACCGGAATCCTCAATCGAGTGGAGAAATACAAGCCATTCTTTTACGGGAACGGCCGTATCGAAACGATTTCGGCCGCATCACGCAGGTGATTCTATCGGACAGGCCGCGTAGTTCCGTGGCATGTGGTTTCATCCCAGGCGAAACGACACGATCCCTGATCAGGAACGGGAAAACGCCGTCGAGAAGCATAAAATGAAACGCGAGCTTAAGACTCGGGAATACTGCCCGAAGACCGCACCGCATTCGACTCGGCGTGATGAAGACAATTTGCAAATGTGGCCTGATTGACTGCAAGCTTCTCGTCGCGTTGCGACCTCGGTGGCCGAAGCGGGAAACGTGCTATTGACTGATTGCGGCTGGGGCTCTTTTCGAACTACCGGCCCATTGGGCCTCAGGAAACAATTTCTAATGAACGGTTTCCCGGCCCGAAGGGACCGGGCTGGGCGAATGGATGGCCCCTTGGGCCGTGGTAAAAACAAAAGGGTCGAGGTAAAAACAAAAGGGTCGAG
>CAZSTW010000039.1:0-373 GCA_964609845.1 uncultured Planctomycetaceae bacterium
GACAGCGTCTGACATTACATCGCAACGAACTGTTGTCAAGCTGCTTCCGGAGTTGAAATTGCGATCGATTTGGGCACGAGATCATTGTAGTAGCGCGAGATGCGTATTGATCGCTGGCTCGCAAGTGGATTTCTTCACGCTGGAGCGTGAAGGCGACCTTTGTGCAGTCCGGACCTGCGATTCTGGCTTCACATCAGGGATTGCAGCGAGCCTGAACCCCGGCAATGATGAATGAGACTACGCTCAGCCACCAAAAGCAATGTCCTGGAAACAGTTTCGGCCAAACCAAGAGGCACCATGGACAGTAGTTTCATACGTTACAGCTATCTTGAGAATGATCTACCCGACGAGTGGCTGTTTTACTCGGCGTATC
>CAZSTW010000039.1:383-9401 GCA_964609845.1 uncultured Planctomycetaceae bacterium
ACGATGGCTCGCGAACTGGTGTCGCTCAGGCCGACTACTTCTGCCCAGCATGTCACCGTTTCGTTGCTGGCGAATCTCTTGAGACGGTCGAAGAACTCGAATCGCTGCTCGATCAGATCGATAACAATCCGGAAAGCCGTCATCGAAAGTTTGCTGAATACATCGGTGACATTCCAAAAAAGATTTCCGACCTGCAGGCTCGAATCAACTGGCGAAAGAAACGACAGTCACCACCGAAGTGCCTGCACTGTGGTTCTATCGATATCGTACCAGTTCCCGACGATGAGGAATTTGATCATCCCGTGACGGGTCTTCGAATGAAAATCGCAGGCCAGGGATTCGCATCGACGGACCAGTGGCAGGCAACTTACACGCCGGAAGGAGATCGAATCGAACCGACAGGTGAATCGACAATTTAAGCCCGGCCCATCCGCGAACCACGACTATCGAACGCATCTCTCATCCGGCCGCGAAATGCGAACCCGCAACTCGATGGAACGTGTCACGGTCTTGATGCTTTCAGCCCAACGATTATCAAACGTCCTCTCGCAAGCGGCTAACTTCACGCAGGAGCGTGAAGGCTACTTTGGCAGACCAATGGTCTTTGAAGCTTCCTTATGGCTCGAAAAGAAGTTTCAGCGTAGGTTGAGTGCTCGCGTGCTGGAAGGCCTGCACCGCATCGCTCAATGGATACGTTGCCTCGATCAGGGAATCGACGTAAATCCGTCGGTCGCGCAGTGCTGCCAGTGCGGGTTTAAACGGGCCGCAGCGTGAACCAACGACCGTGAATTCGTCGATCACGATCGGGGCGAGCGACAGTGTCTGAGTTCCTGCGACTGTCGTCTTGAGGACCAGAATGCCGCGTGGTTTCAATAAGCGGAGGGCGGATTCCATGCCTGTTGGCGAACCGGTGCAGTCCACGACGATGTCCGCTTCGCGAGAGCCTGTGAAGTCACTGACGAGCGAGGTGTCGATTCCGAGTGCGGCCAGCAGACTCAGTTTGCGACTGTGTTTACCAATCACTGTCAGGCGACATCCCGACTGAGCAATCACCTGGGCACACAGGTTTCCTAATCGTCCATCACCAAGAACAATGACTCGCTGGTGGTGATTGAGTGGAACCTGGGCCGGGATCTGAAATGCTGCCGCGAGTGGTTCGGTGAAAACGGCCTGGTTGTCCGAGATGCGATCGGGAACGGGATGCAGGTTGCGTTCGGGAACCGAAATGAATTCGGCAAACGCTCCATCGCGCTGAAGTATCCCCACGACCGTCCGATTCGGGCAATGCGTCTGCAGACCACGGTCACAATAGTCGCAGTGATGGCACGCACAATTGATTTCGCAGACGACGCGTTGTCCGCGCAGCGGCCCTGTTTCAGGAACGCCGACAAATTCATGGCCAAGGATGCCTCGAAACCCCATGTATCCTTTGACAAGCTGCAAATCGGTTTCACAAAGCCCTGCCTTCAGGACTCGGACAAGGACTTCACCCGGTGCAGGTTCTGGAACAGGACGCTCGACAACTTGCAAACCATGCTCATCCAGGACAACAGCACGCATGTCAGTTTCGTTCCGTGAAGGGTCCGCTGAAGGGATTTACAGTGAAAGACATTCTCGACCCGCCTGACGCAGGGCATCCAGCAGGTGATCGAGGTGCTTGCCAGTCGTAAGCGGATTGATCAGCGTGACTCGCAGTGCGTCAGTTCCGTTCAGTCGCGTGGCGACAAGGTAGAACTCGCCCGACTCTATCACCGCCCTGCGGATCCGCCGCTGGAATTCGCCCTGTTCTTCCAAGGTCGCCCCCTCCAGTTCAGGAGGAAGGTGTCTGAAGGCGACGATGTTGCATTGCGGTTCATGCAGCGGTTCGAAGTCGGGACTTGCAGTCAGTTTTTCATGGAACAACCGGCCCAGTTCCATGGTCACGTCGACCAGATCGGCGAAGAGTTGCGGTCCGAATAGCGACCAGGCTCCCCAGAGGCCATACGCTGCAGAACGCTTGGTGCATTCAACCGTCCGCAAGCCAAGATCGTATTCCGCCAGACCGGGGGCTGTCGGATCGAACAGGTAGGGAGCGTCCTGATGAAACGCCTCGTAACTGTGCTGTTTCTGACGAAAGAACAGGAACGCACATAGAGCTGGTACGAACAGCATCTTGTGGGCATCCCAGACCAGACTGTCGGCCCGCTCCAGGCCTTTTGCCAGATGCCGATGCCGTTCACTCAGCAGAACCGAGCCACCATGAGCCGCATCGACATGCAGCCAGACCTGATGTTGCTGGCAGACATCCGCGATTTCATCAAGCGGATCAAATGCACCGATCGGTGTCGAGCAGGCACAGGCAACGACGGCAATGATGGGATGCCCGTCGCGGCGAAGTCGAGTCAATGTCTGATCGAGTTCCGTGACATTCATGCGGCGACGCTCATCGAGTCCGACTTTGATGACGTGGCTGGTTCCCAGGCCCAGAATTCCTGCGGATCGGGCAATGCAATAGTGCGTGTCGGACTGGACCACGAGGACCGCTGGCTTGGCCGGTGCACCAAGCCCCGATTCCCAGACTCCTTTCAGTGCGACGTTGCGTGCCACCAGCAGGGCATTCAAATTGGCAATCGACGCTCCATGTGTGACAAACCCTGCGTAGTCCCCGTCGTTCCATCCGAGATACCCAGCGAGTTTGCTGACCATGGCGAGTTCAACAGACGTTGACCATGGCCCCATTTCGTAGACCGCCATCACCTGATTGGTCACAGCACCGACTGCGTCAAACAACCCCGCCAGCGGAATCGGAGGAGGGACCTGATGGCCGACATATCGCGGATCATGCAGGTTGTGACCGTGAGAAAGCATCTCATGGACCAGCTTTTCAAACCGCGTCACAAGCTCGGTAGGATCCGTCGATTCAACAGCATTGTCTGCCAGATGGGCAGCCCGTGCGATATTATCCTGGGGTGGGGCCCAGTTCAGAACGCGTCCTTCACAGGCCTGAACACGGGTGAGATGTCGGCCAAGTTCCTGAGCGAGTTTTTCGCCAGCCGTCTGCAGCAAATCCGGGTCGTAGGCCAGTCGAATTCGCTCGTGAATTGATTCCAGGCGATCGGATGCATGCTGATCCATTCCACGCGTCTCTCGAAAAGAGATCCTCCCGCCACGTCGGGAAGCTACTTCAATGACAGCAGGGCGTTCTGGGCATCCAACCGAATCCGGACCTCGGCATGTTCTGACACGAGAGGATTCAGCAATTCGCGAAACTCGGCCTTGTCTGCGTCGGACATTTTCGGTCCCAGCATCGAAATCGCTTTCAGCGAATTGGTCAGCACCATGAAATGCTCAATCTGCTCTTCGGGCTTGGTCGGCGGCTTTTCGGTCAATGCCCGCTTGAAGACCGCCAGGCCATCATGATTTCCCTGCCGCGCCAATGCGATCGCGGCATTAACACAGGTTTTCCAGTCGCCGTTTTCAAGCAGCACATGCAGTTGCTGATCGGACTTGGGAGACTTGAACAGGCCGAGTGCGAAGGCGGCTGTTTGGCGCATCAGCGGAGTGGGATCCGACGAGAGTTCAATCAGAGCGTCAACGGTTTCGGAATCGTCGAGCGGCGTTCCCTTTTCGAAGTGACGACCGGCAATCATGGCAATTGATGCGACACCACTCTTGCGAATTTCGATATCGAGCTTTTGCTGCAACGACGCTCGCAAGGCTGGAAGCGTCACGGACGGGACATCAAGTAAACCGATTGCACGGGTTAGGTATTGCTGGATGGCAACGGTTTCTTCGGAGTTTGATCCCGTCTTCAATTCGCGACTCAATTGGTCCGACAGAACCGTGGCGATCTCCTGGTTTGATGCCAGATGCTGCCCCTGTTCCCCTCGCCGACGATCCTGATCCAGAACCTGAGCCAGTCCATACATGGCTCGCTTGCGGATATGGTTGTTCGGACTTTGAAGTTCCTCAACCAGGTTCCGCCAATCCTGTTCACCGGCAGCGATCTGTCCAAAAAGAGCCCACACGGCCACAACGGCCAGCACGATCAACCCGGGGACGACAAACAGCTGGATAATGAAGCCAGCCGACGGTGGCTGAACTGGCGGCAAATCGTCGGACAAATCGGGACGCGAAAGTCCTGAATCTTGAGGGATCGTAGGTGTGGATGGTGGCGTCGGATCGGTCATGCTTCAACCAGTGGGCAGGTAAATGATCGTCATTGCAGGCGGATTATAGGGGACGGGGCAGCCAATTTCAGCCAACCCTTGCTGGCGACTCCAGGTTTCGCACCGAATTCCGAAAATCAAGATTTGCAGGGATTGCCAGATCCATCTCGGCAGCGCAGGAAACGGCGCAAGCATCTGTGCAGAAATAGGTTGAGACCGTTTTCACACCAATCAGCCGCGAGCGAGCTTCTCGGCACGCTGATTGAGTTCGACGGGAACCTTGTCGAGTAACTGATCGATAACTCGATCGGGCGTCATTCCTTCACTTTGAGCCGCAAACGTGGTGACGAGTCGATGGCGCAAAACGGGATGCGCGACCGCTTTGATGTCGTCGGTGGTGACATGGAATCGCCCTTCGAGCAGTGCCCGAGCCTTGGCTCCCAGAATCAGGTATTGGCCCGCGCGAGGTCCCGCCCCCCACGAGACGTATTCCTTAACGAATTTCGGGGATTCGGGTTCCTTGGGGCGGGTCGCTCGTACAAGGTCGCGAGCGTACACAAACACATGTTCGGCGACGGGGACCTTTCGAACGACTTCCTGCAGGGCGAGGATCTGCTTCCCGGTGAGCGTGACATTCAACTGAGGCTCTTCGCCACCCGTAGTCTGCTTGAGAATTCGCAGTTCTTCGGCCGATGTCGGATAGCGAACGATGATATTGAACATGAACCGGTCAAGCTGGGCTTCGGGAAGCGGGTACGTTCCTTCCTGCTCAATCGGGTTTTGCGTCGCCAGAACGAAAAAGGGCAGGGGGAGTTTGTACGTGTTTGAACCCACTGTCACGTGCCGTTCCTGCATCGCTTCCAGCAGGGCCGCCTGGGTCTTGGGTGGAGTCCGGTTGATTTCGTCGGCCAGCAGTATGTTGGTGAAAATCGGTCCCTGCATGAACTGGAACAGTCGCCGACCTGATTCAGGATCTTCCTGCAACACATCCGTCCCCGTGATGTCAGAGGGCATCAGGTCGGGGGTAAATTGAATCCGGCGGAACGACAGGCGCAGGATCTTGGCTACGGTGCTGACGAGGAGCGTTTTCGCCAGTCCGGGTACCCCCATCAGCAGGCAGTGAGATCGGCAAAACATGGCAATCAGCAATTGATCAACGACTTCTGCCTGCCCGATGATGACTTTACCGATTTCCTGCCGCAGCCGCGCATAGGCGCTGGCGAGTCCACGAATGGCCGCCAATTCACGATCACGAGCAGCGGCCTCATCAGCAGAGGGATCATCTTCAGCGGGAATAAACGTCATGTTGCTGACTTCCGGGGATCGAGTTTTAGACGCAGTCTGATTACGATAACCAATTGGAGGGGGAGTTGGCGATGGTCAAACGCCTGGTGCCGGTTCATGACCTGTTTTTCGGGTTGGATCAATCGGCCGATGTGAGAACTGTTAGCCCCCGAATTCCAATCCAGGAAACAACCGGATGACGCGAAAGTTTCGCGGCGATGGAAGATTGTGCTACGAGTAAAAGGATTCAGTGATGACGGATCGAGACCGATGGCCCGATGATCCGAATGCGTCCTCGCCACCTGCAGCGAAAAAGCAGTCAGGTGGTTGCGGCAAGCTGACCGTTGTCATTCTGGGACTCGGAATGCTTTCATTGCTGCTGTGTTGCGGTGCCGGTTCATGGTTTACGTGGACATTGTGGCCGAGCATCGATAACAACCCTGCCGCTGTCACCGAAATGGCCGGAAAGATTCTGGAACTGAAAGTTCCTGAGGGATTTGACCCAGAAGTCGCGGTGTCATCGAACAATTTCCTGTGGACCATGCGCGTGGCGACGTTTCAGCGGCCAGACAAGAAGGGGGTTCTGATACTGGGGGCAGTGGAGATTAAGTTCGCTCAGAACAAGCCCGTGGATTTTCAGAACAGTGTCAACGGCAGCAAGCAGCCGAAGGATCTGAAGATTCGTAAAACGGACGAGCGTGAATTCGAAGTTCAAGGCAAAAAGGTTGCGTTTCGATTTTCCGAAGCCACCGAAACGGAAACCAATCAAGAAATCCGAATGGTTGAAGGCGAATTCCCAACGCAAGGGGGAACCAAGTTCCTTAAGTTGTATATGCACGCTGAGGAGTACCGTGACGAAATCGCCGAGGCCTTAATCGAGTCGATTCGTTAGCCGCCCGTGGTCGCGCTGGAAGACTCGGGATATCAAAATGTCAAAAAAGGTCGTGGTGGAATGATTTCGAATGCATCAAATGCTGGGCCAACTCCTGAACCGCCTCGGCAACGGCCTTTACAGTCGCGATTGATGTCGCTGTTGGCCATGGCGTCGTCGGGAATGCTGCTTTGTTGCTGCATACCGTTGGTGGCTCTCAATATGATCTTCGGCGTTGCCGTCGAAAACGAGCCGGAAAAAGTCCATGCGATTGCCCTGAGAATTGTTCCAATCGCGATCCCGAGCGGATTTGAATGTGTCGAAGCAAGAACCGCTGACAATTCATTATTCCGCGTCAACCTTGCGAAGTTCAAACATTCGGAAGGGCGAGGCAAACTGGTTATCGGGCAGTTACGCACACGATTATTTCCCATTGAAAATGAATACGAATTCAAAAATCTTCAGATGTTGTTGAACCAGATTTCGCCAGGCATGCGAAATCTGGATGTGAAAGAACGGCGTGAAGAGGAGATCCTTGTCGACGGCAAGAAAGTGATGATTGAAATCGTTGACGGCGTCGACATCGGTTCGACGACCCGGATCAAGCAGGTTTCGGGGGCCTGGTCGACTGATGACTTTGTCACCCAGATCCTTCTGCAAGTGGAAGAGGGTTTCTATTCTCGGGAAGACATTGATGCGATGGTCCGGTCGCTCGGAACACCGCCTGCCAAGGATGCACTTCCGAGCAACGAACAACCCGCTGCGGCAGAGAATCAGTGATACCCTGCCATCGGTTGGAACGATCCCGATCAGTTCAATCGACACGTGCAAACTGGGCTTTCGAACGGAATGGATGGGTGCCACGGTCTTGGAGTCTGCGACAAGGCCGTGTCCTGGTGACATGTCAATTCTCGATCAATTCGACGTCGACACTCTGGAGTCGGTTGTTGTTCGTGCGAGATTCTGAATCTCCGTTGGAATTCCTGACGCCGTTGTCGAGGCCTCGAACACCTCCAAACCCTCCCAGATGACCGAAGGCGATCTGACGATCATTTGCCAAACCTTCGAAGACCGGGACTTGTGATGGAACTCCGCATTTTCAGTGAAGCGGCACGCTTGAGAAACCTCCCCACTGCCGCGCAAGAATTGCTCGGTCAATTCGCGAGTCAAAAACAACTTCAACTCCAGGGCTGAAAAGGACTTGATAACTTTTGGCTGCAAAGTATTCTCATTGCATTCTGTTGTGAGAAATACAAGTTAGCCCCAGTAGACCACGCCATGCAGCGCGTTGCTCACACAATTGAACGGATTGAACGAATCCAATGGCAGTCTGAGGATACGACCCGCTACGGTTCCAATATCAGATTGCTGTGTGAGTCAGCAATTCGCTTCGCTCGCTGGTCCCAGCATGTTCCAAACGCAGATGACACACGCTCATGCGTGTTTTTTGATTTGGCTGGTTGCCTAGATCCGAAGTGCGGCACTCCTGAGTACTCCAACCCCAACATCGAAAATTGGATCGCATTGCGTGTGATTCCGTGGATATTGAAATGGGAATCTCTGCAAGAAAAAACAGCAGTCAAAATCATCGAGCCCGACCCATTTGAACCTTTCTTGCTATGTTTGGAACGCGGTGGCAGGCCCTTCACAGAGCATGGATTCCTCCACATTGAGCATTCGACTTCGTTTCCATACGGTTACGGTCAATGGCCGGATCAATTCCTAATACGAACCCCGGCAGATATCACGGACCGTTGGTTGGACGAGCTCGATCACAAATTCAGCGCAAAATTCAATACGGGTGGCTAACGAGGCGGTCAACTTGACCCGCAGCCGTTGGCGGTTCAAAGTGTTGGAGTGTTGATTGGAAGCCCGTCGTTCATCGCGGGCAAGTTACCTTGGTCGTTCGGCCGAGAATGTTGGGTCCGTCATAGGCGTGTCTCGGTCGTGGAACGTGATCACCCCCGGAGTCTCTCCCATGCGACGAATCCAAGCTGTCGGGTTGGTGTTCATCGGACTGCTGGCTTCGCCTGCCGGACTGCGGGCGGCCGACGAGGCCGCGGCACTCGCCTGGCTGAAGGAGAACGGCGGGAAGATCACCCGCGGCGACGAGAAGTCGGGCAAGCCGGTCGTCGGCGTAGACCTGTACGTCATCGGACATTCGAAGGTGACGAACGAGGGGCTGAAGCACCCGGCCACCCTGCCGAAGTTTTAGACCTCATCCCGATTCAGTGTGGCGTCCTACGGGCATCAAACGTCAGTATCCAAACCATGTTTCAACGCGACACAGAAGTTCGACCCGCACTCGCTCCATCACTCCGTTTGGTACAAATCAGATTCCCTCACATGGTGCGGTGAGGACTTTCACTTGGCATTCACCCGTTGTGGCAACGTCGGTGGAATAATTCACGTTGACTCCACAATCCGGGGGGTGATACAACGCGCCAGACTGATTCGGGTTAATTTACCAGGGAGGGATCGAATGACCAGACACGGATGGATCGCTGCACTCGTATTGGCGGTCGGACTCACGGCATTGGGAGTCGGGCTTCTGCCAGCGGACGAACCTGCGATTCCACGGCAACAGCGAGTCTCTCCGAAGGTCTTGAAGGAAGCGATGTTAGAACGCCCCGTCATTTCGGCGACAGCGGTTCCGCATTCCATGGGACGCAACATTCAGGACTTGCGAGTGATCGCTGATGATCTGGAAAAGAA
>CAZSTW010000039.1:9609-32443 GCA_964609845.1 uncultured Planctomycetaceae bacterium
ACGCCACATGGAACATGAACTGAATGACAAAAAAGCCCAGATTGCCCGGCTGACTGCTGAAATCGATGATCTGAAGACAACGCCCGAGAGCAATCGAGTCCGGCAGTAAGAAGCGGCCCTCAACCTGATTCAAGCGACGGCTCAAACCTGCCACCGTCACTCTGGAATGATCGGTTGCCTGAGACGTGTTTCACGATCTCCACACGATGAAAAGTCACTCATTCATGCGATCGTGAGATCGCGCTGCGTGTTGAACCCGAACAACATTCGTCGAGTCATTGATTCAAGGGAACAGGGATGACTGTCACATCGAAACTTGGTGCCCTCGTTCTTTCGCTGACTCCATTCGTCTGGTCGATGGTGGTTCATACCGGTGCCACACCAACACCGATGTCGATTCCGGTTCCTCCTCGGCCGGCATTGGCGTTTCGACAATATGCTGTCGATCTGGGCCCAATTCAACCGACCGCAGAATCACGCGCTACGTTCGTCTTCGTCAATCGAGGATCGGAACCGGTTGAAATTACAAATGTTGTCGCCAGTTGCAGTTGCCTGGTTCCTCGGGTCGATCAGAAGCGGTTTCAGCCTGGCGAAGAAGGAAGAATCGTCCTGCGGATTCAGACTGCGAACGAGACCCCTGGCCCCAAAGAGCTGTTTGCTGACGTCTTCTATAACGATCCCGAACCACGGCAGGTCCGTCTGACATACAAGCTGGAACTTCCAGCCCAGCAGATGACGGTAACGCCCCCAGCGCTGATGGTTTATCATCCCGAAGGGAGCGACCAGACTGTAGCAACGTTTACAGTCAAGGATGGCCGTAAAAAGTCGTTTGAAATCCTCGATGCCGAAATCAACACCGAACTCGTTTCGACAGTCGTTGGTGATCGTTCCATCTCGCCCCAGGGAGAATGGACACAGGTTGTCACCGTCACGATTCCAGGCGTGCTTCCTGCCGGAAAGCATCCGCTGCTATTGAGAATTCGAACGTCGGATGCCGATTACCCTGAATTGCGAGTCCCCTTGATGCTGCAAGGCCCCGCACTTCCCAAAGGGGACGGTGATGAAGACCACGAACATGATCACAAGCATGTTGCCAAGCCGGAAAAGTCATGAGCGTCGCTGAATCGCAACCTCGCAGTTCCTGGATCAGGCTATGGCGAGGGATCGCGTGCTGGGCCACATTTCTGGTGGCACCATTCGGCTGGTTTTGTTACGGGCGACTGGTTCGAAGGATGGAACCCGAGCGACTGGAACACGGCCTGGTGCTGATTTTCACCGGCATCGAAGGACGCAGTTTTCTTAACGTCGGCCTGCTCGCGGGATTGCTCGACGGCGGTATCCAGAGTGCTGCGGAAATTGTCGACTGGACCACGGGAAATCGATTTCTCTTCCTGTTCCATCTGCGCGGCTGGAAACGTAATAATCGCGTGGCACATACGCTCGCCCAGCGCATCGTCGATTATCAGAAACAGTACCCCGGACGTCCGGTCTGGATCGTGGGACATTCAGGCGGCGGCGGAATGGCACTGCTGACCGCCGCCGCACTTCCCGCAGGGCATCCCGTAACAGGAATCGTCATGCTGGCGACTGCTGTCTCTCCAGAGTATGACATCCGGCGAGCCCTGGCCAACGTCCGGTCATCGATCTGGAATCATTACTCCTGGTACGACGCCTTCTTTCTGAGACTTGGAACGACGGTGGTCGGAACGCTGGATGGGCGTCACTGCTGTGCGGCAGGGGCCGTCGGTCTGCGAGGTCCTCACATTGATGAAGCGGTTGCCGAGGGACGACTGATCCAGATCCGCTGGAACTGGCGGATGCTGTTTCAGTTCAACCCGGGGGAGCACTTCGGTTGCGTTCACCGCGTTTTCGTGGCCGAAGAGATCGCCCCATTGATTGTTGCAACAGAAGTTGCGGAGCCCGGATAATCTATCAAGACGTCTGGTGAAACCAGTGATTGCCGAAGATACCTTGCACGAGATCTGCATAAAGTGTTGATGTCACCGCAACTCATGGTTACAGGAGATCTCGCACGGGCCGAGGCTGCGGAATTACAGACATGGATCATGCACACGGTTCCTCAGGACCACTGGAAACACTTCGCGTCACTTTCTGATGGCCTGAAAATACTCAAGAGAGCCAACTGGATTCCCGATCTGGTTCTCTTCATCCAGAGTTGGCCTGATGAGTATTCACGGCATGAGATTGATCAACTTGGCCGCATGGCCCCGCTCGCCCGCTGGCTGGTCGCTTACGGATCCTGGTGCGAATCTGACGGTAGAACCCGAGACATCTGGCCGCTGGCGGTGAGGGTCCCGCTGCGTTCTGCGGTGGCGCGACTGCAATCAGAATGGCAGGGACTCAACAAGCCGAGTGGTTTCCCGCTGCTGATGTCCGCATCGCGCGAAGAAACATTTGCCGCAGATCATCCGAGGATCGATTCGCGCGGACCAGCCTCGCCCGTCATCGTCTGCTCGCCCGATGGTGAATACCGCCGCTACGTTTTGGAACTGATCCAACTGAACGGACAGATGGCAACTGGTGATCAGAGCGCTGTCAGTCCGCGGACGGTCTCGATTCAAACTGAAGAGACACCACCAGTGATTCTGTTTGACATTGACCCTTGGGGCGAGGAGCGTCGATTGGTTTTGCGTGAAGTGCAAGAGGCCTATCCTTGTTCCAGAATTCTGGGAGTTATGAATCTCGCACGCCCTGAGGATGTTTCCGAGCTACTCGAAGCTGGCGTCGACGTCATCCTGCCAAAACTGGGTGACCAGCAGCGGATTTTGGAGCAGTTACAAGAAAATCTGCCGATGAAGAGACAAAAACCGACCCTCTGAATCGAAAACCGGCGGAAACGGCTATTGACCGATCACGCACCTCAAATTACAAGCCACACCTGTAACTTGGGAAGTCGTTCCTTGCGGAAGGAGTCCGCCCGCCATGAGACATACGTCGACGCTGTTGCTGGTAGTTTTTCTTGCTGGTTGTGGTGCTCAGAGCCCGAAATCTCCCACGGCCGCCACCACTCACCAGGCCATCGAACCTGTTCCTGCTGATGTCGCGGAACTGATGGATCAGGGTGACCTGGACGGTGCCCTGACAAAAATCGAAGGGCTGATCGCCAAGCGTCCAGACGCGTCCATTTATTACTCCGTCCGTTCATCGATCTACCACCGTCGCGGAGATGTTGATTCTGCCATCGCCGACTTGAATAAGGCGATTGAACTGAATCCAAAGGATTCACGACTGTTCAATAACCGCGGTTTCATTCTGATGGGAATGCAGCGATTGACCGAGGCCATGGCAGACTTCGACAAAGCGATCGAAATCTCGCCTGATTACTCGAATCCATTCAATAATCGGGGACTGCTGCTCATCGCACGTGGTCAGTATGCTTCCGCCATCGAACAACTTGATCGCGCTCTGCAACTGGATCCCAACTACGTCGATGCCTACAACAATCGTGGCTTTGCGGCGTTTCAACTCGGCGCAGCTGACACCGCGTTGATCGACTTCAATCGCGCTCTCAAGCTGAACCCAAAGTATGTGAACGCTTACAACAACCGGGGACTGCTGCGGGCGGGGGTAGGCGATCTCGAGAATGCCATTCTCGATTTCACCAGTGCGATGATGCTTGATCCTGCCAATCCCAAGTACTACGAACATCGCTGCGAGATCTATCGTCGCATGGCAAAGACCGAATTGGCGATTGCCGACGAAAACCGACATGACTGGCTGATGCGGTTGCAGGTACTGACAACCTCGATCCAGGCCAAGCCGAACGATGCAAATCTGCTGGTGGAACGAGCCGCGCACTACTTCAAAGCCAACGATTCGTCCAAGGCTATGGATGATGTTCAGCGAGCCATCAAGATCGCCCCGGAATCTGTCAGGGCATTGGTTTTGCGGGGGCGGATCTTCATGGACATGAACGACTTCAAGAGTGCGTTTGCGGATGCCGAAGCGGCACTGAAGGTCGAATCGAATCAGGATGCATTTTCACTTCGCGGAGACGCATGCCTGGGATTAAAGGACTATGACAAGGCGATCGAGAGCTTTGCTGAGGCTCGACGGATCGACAATTCTGTCGCTGAAGCCTATTACCGGAAATCACTCGTCCTGCAGGCATCAGGCCAGCAGGAAGCAGCGGCTGACAGTCTGAAACAGGCCGTTGCGCTCGATCCAAATGTGGAAGACCGCCTGCGCTGACGGCCTTGGTACAGCGGCGATTATAACCGAACGCTGGCGCGATCCGGCAGATGGCAAATTCCAGATACGCGATGTGATCCGGCACGAGAACAAAACTGCGCGCCGTTCGTGTGCTAAACTTGAATCCCCGGAGCAGTTGTCCGGGGATTCTCATTGATAAAGTTTCGAGAAGGCCGTTCCATGTCACAACCAATGTTGCGGACGAAGATTCAAGGGCCGATTGCCGTGATCGGCGATGTGCACGGACAGACGGACAAGCTCAACATCATTCTCGACAAACTGAAGTCGCTTCCCGACTATCAGCACCGCTGGCTGGTTTTCATTGGCGACTTTGTCGACCGCGGAGCCGATCCCAAAGGGGCGATCGATTTATTCCTGCGGACATTGAATGACCACCCCCGTACGACGGCTGTCGCGGGAAACCATGAATTTGCGATGGCCGCCGCACTCGGATGGTTTCCCAGCCACGAAGGGGCACATTGGGGCGACCGCTGGGTCAAGCACTACAATTCGGAAACGACGTTTTCCTCCTACGGTGCCGAAGCGGGAAACCTGCAGGACCTCAATGCAAAAGTCCCCGCTGCACATCGCGACTTTCTGACGAATCTGCCGTGGTGCGTTGAACATCCCCAATTGTTATTTGTCCACGCCGGACTCGATCCGAACGCCCCCTTCGCGATGCAACTGCGGATCCTGCAGCAACGAGACTTCAGCCTGAACCGCCCGCAATGGTTGTGTGAAAAAACATTCGTCGATGCGGATCCTCCTCGTGACTGCCCGCTGACCGTCGTGTCGGGGCACGTCAAAATGGACGAAGTCGTCATTCGCCCCAAGAGAATTCTGGTTGATACGACGGGGGGCGATTCGGGGGACCTCAGTTGCGTGCTGATGCCGGAACGTAAGGTGATCACGTCGGGACGTACTTCTGCGGCCACCAAGCCCACTCGTCCAACGGCAACAGCGTCAACCGGCGGGAAATCAGCCTGGTGGAATCTTTGGGGCTGATGAACAAGCTGGAGTGTTCTCAGCCTGCGCTCGCCGCAGCAAATTTTTCCACAGCTTCGCGACCTGGCATGGCTGGTTGAGCACCAAAAACCGTACAAGCCAACGTTCCTGCAGCACATCCAAAGCGTGCTGCGGCGACCAGTCCTTGACCTTCGGCAAGCGCGACCGCCATTCCGGCCGTGAACGCATCTCCCGCTGCGGTCGTGTCGACGATATTGGCTTTCGTAGCTGGTACGTGATGCGTTTCCCCGGCCCTATTGCAAACTAATGCTCCCAGTTCGCCGAGCTTCATCACAACGTCAGCGGCTCCGTTCTTTAACAGTCTGCGAGCAGCTTCCTGTGCGGAATCAATGTCGCTCACAACCACACCCGTCAACGCCTCGGCTTCGGTCTGGTTGGGACTGATGACATCGACCGTATTCAATTCCTCGGGAAGTTTCCCGGACGGGGCTGGAGCCGGGTCAAGAATCGTTTTGACATGATACTGCCGGGCAATCCGCAGGGCTGTCGCAACCGTGTCGACCGGCGTTTCCAATTGCACGACTAACACATCCGCCGCGGCAATAACATTTGACAGCGATTCAATGTCTGCAGGTGTCAAACAGGAGTTAGCCCCGCCAATGACCACGATCGAATTCGCGCCGGCGGAATCGACGCCGATCAACGCTACGCCGCTGGAACACTGCGGAGTCGTCATCACGTGGTCAGTGATCACCCCGCTGCTTTGGAGTGATTTCCGCAGATCCTCTCCAAACCCATCATCACCGACGCGTCCAATCATGGTGACACGCGCCCCCAGTCGAGCTGCGGCAACAGCCTGATTCGCTCCCTTTCCCCCGGGAATCGTCTGGAACGAATCACCTTGCAGGGTTTCTCCCGGGCGAGGCAAGCGGGGCATACGGGCCACAAGGTCCATGTTTACTGATCCGACAATCACAACATGCGGCACTGAATATTCCTCCAGCAGTCTCTGACATTTCAGTCACGATACAGCCGAGCGACGCCGGCGCACCCGTCGCACCGTGTGACTCAATTACGTTCAAAATACCGAAGGTTCCCCGGTCTGGGTATCACATGGGCGATTTCGTTGAGTATCATGGGACGCCTCAACACCGCCAGTGCGAACCCGCCTGTGATCATTCATCCCCAACCGTCACACAGTCGACGAATGCGAAAGGAATGCGATGAATCTTTTTTCAGGAGATCACGTGATCCCTCCCGTCGTTTCACGGCGTGACATGTTGACAAGGTGTGGGATGGGACTTGGCATGGTCGGGCTGGCCGGGGTGCTGGCCGATGACGGTGTTCTGCGAGGGCAGGAATCGACAGCGAATGCAGACCCTCTGGCACCCAGGTTTCCACACTTTCAGGGCAAGGCGAAGCATGTCGTTCATCTGTTCATGAATGGAGGGCCATCGCAGGTTGATACGTTCGATCCGAAGCCAAAGCTCGACGAATACCATGGCAAGCCCCTGCCAACTTCGAATTTGCGGACCGAGCGAAAGACCGGTGCCGCGATGCGTTCGCCATTCAAGTTTGAGAAGCGAGGCCAATGCGGTACCGAAGTCAGCGAATTGTTTGCAAAGACAGCCGCTCACATCGACGACATGGCCGTCATCCGTTCCATGCACGCCGAAGTTCCAAACCACGAACCCTCGCTGATGCTGATGAACTGCGGTGACGGGCGTCTGCCGCGTCCGAGTATGGGGGCCTGGGTCACTTATGGACTGGGAACCGAGAATCGGAATCTGCCAGGATTTGTTGTGATGTGCCCGGGGGGATACCCGATCGTCGCCACTCAGAACTGGCGTTCCTCATTTCTACCGGGGGCCTGCCAGGGGACATTCCTGGATACGAACCAGGTGGAAGTAGACAAGTTGATCGCCAATATCCGCAACACACGACTGACGCTTCCGGAGCAACGGCGTCAGCTGGATCTGGTCAAGAAGATGAATGAGTTGCATTCACAGGAACGTCAGCACGCCCCATTGCTGGAAGCGCGCATCCAATCGTTCGAACTCGCCTATCGGATGCAGAGCGAAGCCGCTGAGGCGTTTGATCTGAAGCGAGAAACGCAGCATGTGCAGGAGGCATATGGCACAGGCATACACGGTCGACAGCTATTGACCGCGCGGCGGCTGATCGAACGTGGCGTCCGGTTCATTCAAATATGGAGCGGGGCAGGCCAACCGTGGGACAACCACGATGGCCTGCAGGCACAACATCAAAAACTCGCGGCCGACTGGGATGGCCCGATTGCAGCATTCATGACGGATCTGAAACAACGAGGCCTGTTCGACGAAACCCTGATCCTGTGGGGAGGAGAATTTGGCAGGACTCCCGTGGCGGAACTACCTGGTTTGAGCGGTCGCGATCACAACCATTATGGATTTTCGTGCTGGCTTGCCGGGGGCGGGGTCAAAGGGGGGATCGTCCATGGCTCGACCGATGACTTTGGCTTCCAGGCCGTTGAAAAACCGGTTCATGTACACGACCTGCATGCCACCATGCTGCATTTGCTGGGATTCGATCACGAACGGCTGACGTATCGTTACGCAGGACGCGATTTCCGCCTCACCGACGTTGCGGGCCATGTGGTCCGTGAGTTGATCGCCTAGCAGGACCAGTCGATTCAGGACGGGTCGTCCTTTCCATGTATTCCATATTCATCAAGCTTCTTTTTCAGCGTGGTTCTGTGCAGTCCCAGGACGCGTGCGGCCGCCGCAACCTGGCCTCGATGATGATCCAGAACGACTTTGAAAAGCGTTGGTTCAACTGCCGATAAGAATTGCGCATAAAGTTCTGAGCCATCACCAGACAGTGCCAGGCGAGAACGGCCCCACGATTCGATCAGATGCTTCAATTCGCCATTCGAATCGGTAGCCGGTAAAAATGGTGGCGATGCCGCCAGCGGAAGATGGCTGGGCTCGATCGTGCCTCCCCGCGCCAGCACCAGGCCATGTTCGATGGTATTGCGCAATTCCCGCACATTGCCGAACCAGGGCCGTCGTTCCAGCTCTGCAATCGTCTCGCGATCCAGCGCGGGACGCCCGGTTCCCGAACGAGCCGAAAGGCGGTCGACAAAGTGTTGAGCCAGCAGCAGGATGTCATCACGTCGCTCGCGCAGAGCGGGCAATTCCAATTCGAACGTAACCAGCCGAAAATAGAGATCGTGTCGAAACGAACCTTCGGCCACGCGTTGTCGAAGGTCCTGATGTGTCGCCGAGATCAGCCGGAAATCTGATCGACGCGGAGAATCGGCGCCAACGGGCCAGATTTCACCATGCTCCAGAGCTCGCAACAGCTTGACCTGAAGTTCCATCGGGATATCAGCGACTTCGTCGAGAAAAATCGTCCCGCCATCTGCCTGCTCCAGCAAACCTTTTCGCATTCCTTCCGCGCCGGTAAACGCACCGCGGACGTGACCGAACAACTCGCTCTCGGCGAGTGATGGATTCAGTGCGGCCAGATTTACGGGAACGAATGGACCTTCGGAGCGTCGGCTGTAGCGATGAATCGCGCGTGCCACCAGTTCTTTTCCTGTTCCGCTTTCGCCTCGCAGATGAACGCATGCGGAAGATGGTGCCACCAGTGCGATTTGTTTGAAAACCGACTGCATCGCGGCAGACTTGCCAACAATCCGATCTTCCCCGGAATCAGACTCTGTCGACTCTTCCACAGGGCTGCTGACAGACGCCGTTGATCGCCTGTCGCTTGCAGATGCCAAGGCACGCTGGATTGTTCGTTCCGCAAGCTGCAGATCAAACGGCTTCACCAGGTATTCAAATGCGCCACGGCGGACAGCTTCGACTGCAGTTTCCAGGTCGCCGTAAGCAGTGATGATGACAACGGGAGCATCGGGAACGATGCCTTGAAGCTTTTCAATTGCGTCAAGCCCCGTCATCCCCGGAAGGCGAACGTCAAGGACAATGACATCCGGGGGATTCTTTTCTGCAGCTTGCAGCCCCAATTCTGCAGATCCGACAGCTGCCGACGTATACCCCAACCGCTGGGCCAGCTTTGTGAGCCCCCAGCAAATACTTTGTTCGTCATCGATAAACAACAAGTGAGACATCTTGGAAACTTCCCGACCAACACAGCAAGTGACTTAAGTTTGTACCACGCTAGCGTCGATCCCACTGAACCGTCAAACCGAACTCTGCAAGCCGGTTCAAAATCGGCTTCGTGGAGCCATCAGACTGGAAGTTTTTTATCCACGATGCTTGTCAAGGTGTTGACGAATCGTGTTGACGAGCTGTTGCTGCGAGAATGGCTTTTGCAGATAGGCTTCGTGTGGCTTAAGTGGACTCTGCAGGAAACCCGCATCAGCATTGTAACCGCTGGCATAAACGACCCGCAGTTCGTTGTTTTCGGCTCCCAGCGTGTCTGCCAGTTCATGTCCGCTCATTCCTGGCATGACGACATCGGTCAATAGCAGGTCTATCGGTTCGGCGGCTTCTCTGAAACGCTTGAGAGCCTCTGGTCCGTTGCTCGCCTCCAGAACGCGAAATCCTCGCGATTCCAACATCATTCGAGCCATTTTTCGGACGCCGGGTTCATCCTCCACCAGGAATATCGTTTCCGATCCATGGCGTACTGAAGGTTCTCGATCAGCTTGCGCCTGCGGGTCGTGATCGATTGCAGGAAACAGCAGGGTAAATGTCGTACCGGTTCCAGGCTGGCTGGCCACCTCGATCACCCCACCATGCTGTTCCATGATTCCATGCACAACAGACAATCCCAGTCCCGAACCTTTACCGGTTTCTTTCGTGGTAAAGAAGGGTTCGAAGATTCGACTCTGTACAGCCGGAACCATTCCCGCCCCGGTGTCAGTGACTTGCAGACGAACGTATTGAATAGATTTGCCTCGTTCGGCATTGATCGTCACTTGCCCGTGATTCACACCGCCCGGAACTTCTCTCGAAACGATACTTGTGTTGATTGTCAGGAGTCCTCCCTCTGGCATCGCATCACGGGAATTGACGACCAGGTTCATGAGGACTTGTTCGAGTTGAATGGCATCGGCATTAATCGCGTCGATATCCGGGGCGAGTTGAACAACGAGTGTAATGTGCTCACCAATCAACCGTCGCAACAATTTTGCGGCCCCGGCGATAACGTCATTCAGATTCAGAATTCGCGGTTGAATTCGTGAGCGTCGACTGAATGCGAGCAATTGCTGAGTCAGTTGTGCGGCACGCGTGCCTGCTTCGCGGATTTCCTGAACGGATGCCCTCCACGATTCGCGATGCGAGTTGTTGTCACCCAGCAGCAGATCACAATAGCCGTTGATGACTGTGAGCAGATTGTTGAAGTCATGGGCAATTCCCCCGGCCAATTGTCCGACCGCTTCCATTTTCTGAGACTGTCGCAACTGTTCTTCCAGGTGCTTCCGCTCGGTAACGTCACGAAAGCTCAGAACGCGGCCGACCGGCCGTCCATCGATCCATTGCGGTTGCGAAAACCTCTCCAGAACACGCCCGCTCTTGAATTCGAGGACATCGAACGACGGCCGATCTGTTGCGTTGAACATTTCTTTGACGCGCTGGACGAACCTCTCAGGATCCTTCAACTGGTTCAGCATCGATTCGATAGCCTGATGCTGATTGAAAAAATCGATCATGTCTGACTTGCGAGACTCTGCGATCATCTCGGTGGGGAATCCCCACACAGTGATGAACTGCTGATTGTAATCGACGATCCGCCCCTTGTGGGGAATCCCCACACAGTGATGAACTGCTGATTGTAATCGACGATCCGCCCCTTCAGATCGGCAACAAGAATCCCGTCTGCCGTTGAATCCAGCGTCGCTTGCAATCGCGACAATGACTGGCGAATTTCATTCTCTGCCAATTTTCGATCTGTGATATCCCGTGTGACGGAACAGTTGTACTCCTCGCCGTCATAGGTCAAGTAGTTTGCCGTCACTTCAACAGTCAGAAGACGACCGTTTCTGGTGCGATGAGCGGATTCAAACGTGAAAGCCCCTTTACGTTTGAGTTCATCCCAATGAGCAGGCCATGCTTCTCGCGGGAAATGAGGGTCAATATCTGCAATGGACTTCCCGACCAATTCCTCGTGGGTATAGCCAAGGACGCGGCACGCCGCGTCATTCACCTGGAAGATTTCCCCGGACGAATTGATCCAGAATACGGAATCGACCGCGCGATCGATGCTGAATTTTGCCAGTCGCAATGATCGTAAAGCCGCTTTGCGCTCGGAAATATCGCGATCAAATGCCAGAACGAAAAATTCATCGTCAACCAGGAACGGCGAGGCGACGACTTCAACAGGAAACTTCGTACCATCTTTTCGAAAATGTTCGACTTCGAACGATAACGATTCTCCCGACCGGAGACGCTCCAAACGCTCGGATACCAGTTGAGCATCTTCGGGACTGTCGATATCGCGGATATTCCGCTCCAGCAGTTCCTCGAGAGTATATCCATGCATTCGCGCCCCGGCGGGGTTGGCGGAGCAGATTTGTCCTCTGGCATCCAGCACAAATATTCCGTCGGCACACGATTCAAACAACTTGCGATAGCGTTTTTCACTCTCGCGAAGCGCCGTCTGAGCCTGCCGTTCTTCCGTGACATCGAAGACAAGGACGTAACAACCGGCAACTTTGCCATCGGCAGTGAAATGCGGGACATAGCGGTTATCAAACGTTAGCAACTGATTGTCCGCAGACTTCAATGTCAGCTCATAATGGACAGTCTCGCCCTGTAGAACGCGATGGAGCAACCCCTTGATCGCCTGATAGTTGGCCTCACTTTGCAGTTCTCGAACGGTCTTTCCGATGATTTCCTGCCGCGGGCGTTGATACCATTGCTCGTACTTGAGATTGACCCAGCAGTACCTCTCATTGGAATCAACGTACGAGATGTACGCAGGAATCGAGTCCATGAGCAAACGGAATCTCTCTTCGTTTTCCTGTAAAAGCCGTTCGGAGTTCTTTCTTTCCGTAATGTCCGTTGAAATGCCGATCAGGCCAATCACGTCCCCCGATTCATCCCGGTATGGACCTTTGGTTGCCAGATACGTTCGTGGCACTCCGTTGATAGAAACCGTTTCTTCCTGGGTCGTCACAATTCCGGACCGCATCAATTCACGGTCACGATTTTTCAGCCATTGGGCACTCTCGGCATCGAAAATTGCGGTGTCGTCGCGTCCCAGTACTTCGCTGGCATCTTTGCCAACGATTCGGCACGTGGCACCATTCAACAACAGATATCTGCCGTCGAGATCCTTGACGAATATTGCGTCGGAAGTCCCTTCCGTCACTGCATGAAGCAGATCCGTTGTCGCCCGTAATTCGGCTTCATCCCGTTTCCGATCCGTGACATCCTGAATTAAGGCCACAACCCCCGGAGTATTCTCGTCAATTTCCAGACGCGATGTGGAAATCGCGACGATGCGACGTTCACCGTCTTTGCGAGTGATTTCCCATTCTTCGGCACGCAGGTCATCTCCGTGCCACATCTTGTCCATGCGAATCTGGGCTCGTTCGCGCACTTCCAGATCAGGATACAGTGACTGATACCAGCCCAACCGATTGATTTCCTCGATTGTGTAGCCGGTCAGCTTCGTCATCTGTTCATTCCAGACGGTGAATTCGACAATCGGAAACTCGGGCACTGGATAACAGGCACAGATCCCTTCTGCAGCAGTCCGAATCACTGTCTCGCGGAACCGATTCAGTTTTCGAATCGTCTCGTCAGACTGCTTCTGTTCCGTGATATCCATCGCGATGCCACCAACAAGGACTCCTCCCCCATCCAGGCTGGGGATTGGAAACTTGCTGACGAGCGAATAATGCAGAATTCCGTCATCGTGCTTGAGTGTCTCAACCGTCTGGATGCCTTGACCAGTTTCGAGTGCCTGGCTGTCTGCCGAACGGAACTCGGCAGCCTTTTCGTACGGAAAGATTTCGAAGTCGTCCTTGCCGTAAATCTGCTGACGCGGCGATCCGAAGACTTTCACAGCGGCATCGTTGGCATAAACATACTTACCATCCGAGCCCTTGATCCATGCCAGTCCCGGCAGGTGCTGCATAAACAGGCTGAATCGCTGTTCGCTGAGCTTGAGCGACTGCTCGGCCTGCATTCGTTCGAGTTCCGCACCTGACCGTGCCGCGATATTCTTGAGGATTGGTTTCGACCGATCCGGCGACGGAAAGGCCCGATCGTTCAGGAGGACAATTAATCCCAGAGGACGGCCAGCCCCTGAGAAGAGCGGTATCCCCATGTAGCTCTCAATCCCCATCTCGACCAGCATCAAGTCGAGTGGAAACGCCTGCTGCACGCCCGTCGGATAAAAACAGAACCCATTGCGTACAACTTTTTCACAGGGAGTGTTCGTCAGATCGTAGCTGAAGTTGCCAACCAGTTTACCATCCTGACAGACGGTCAGTGTTCGGATCTCGGTGGAATGCAACGATCCCAGGACACCGATGAAGGCCATCTTTACCTGGCAGGCCTGACACAGTTGAACGACCATCGCTTCAAAGTAGGCCTGTCCTGTGGCTGAGTTGACGGTCGTAATCTGACGGATCGTTTCTTCCGCCCGATACTCAGTTGTCGTCTCGCGTGCGTGCCCGATGACGCCCAGGAGATTTCCTTGCTGGTCACGATAGGGAGTTCTAGTGAACTGAAAGACACGTACGACATCAACGGCCGTGACGATTTGCTCTTCCGTCTCGGAAATCCCGGTCGACATCACCCGCTGGTCTGCCACCTGTATCTGCTGCGCGGCGTCATGCCCCAGAAGCACTACGTCATCGTGATTCAGAATTTTCTCGAGCGGTTGACCGAGAAAGCGAGCCCCCGCGTCATTGCAAAACAGGTACTTGCCCGTGAGATCCTTCACAAACATCGCATCGGGTATGGCGCTGGCGACTGCGCTCAGCAATTCCAGCGTCTGCGAAGTTGAGCCAGAGAACGACGAGGCATTTGAAAGGGAATTTTCCGGCATTTTCTCAAGCCTTCGTACGCTGAGTCGGTATCAGAAACGCGCGGGATCAAGAAGTGAAAACTGGCTTATTGCTTTGGGGGAGGTGGCAGCAGCAGTGGTGGGTGAGTGACGGCGATTGCCTTTTCGTATTCGATCAACAGCTCATACGTTCGCTTGAATTCAGGCTGGTCATGCAGCTTGCGATACTCCGGTGCACCGTTGACCTGAGAATACCGCTTGATCACCAGGGCCATGCTCTCGGCCGGGGGAATCTGTCCGGCCTCTTGAAGCTCCTTCGGAATCGCAAGAAATTGTCGCCATTCGGGAGTCAATGTTGCGTGCAGCTGGCCTGCCTGCTGGAAGAGTGCCCGTCGCAAACCTTCAATCTGCCTGGGGGAACTCCCTGGTACAGGGTTAGCATTTCCCGGTGCCGGGTTAGCATGGGGAGTCAGATCCGTCAGCAGATGCCGCAGATCATCCGCGGGCCTGGGAATCCGCGCGGGCAATTGTCCTGTCGGGGTGCCGTAGTAGAACGCGTGTGACGCATGATCGATTTCCAGCATCGAACCGTCGACGGCCACGCCGAGAAACAATCCACGGCTGCGAGAGTACGAATAGATTTCTGATCGCAGCGTCGCATCCGTCCCGATTTCGGCATCGCGTCCAACCGGACCGGCGGACGCTGAGGCGTCCACGCCGACCGTGAATTTCCCTCGCATCAATCCTTCAACCCCTTTGCGGGTGGTGAAGACGAGCACCACGTCCGAACCCTGGATACCAGCTTGAAATCCGACGCTGCCACCTGTCAACGTGACGAATTGCGGCAGGCTCCATTCCCCATCAGCATCACGCACCAGCACAACGCCGTGACCACGACGAGCACCTCCAACAAACCCGATCGTTATCACATTCGGGATGATCGCAATCCCCTGGGCATCGGCCATCAGTTGACGCGGAATCTGCTTGGCGGGAATCGCCATCAGTTCGTTCAGAACGTGCTCTGATTCTACCACGGACTCGGCCGGTCCGTTTGCCGCAGCATGCGACGCCATCCAACCCATCAAGACGGCTGACACAATCCAAAGTCGCTTTTCCATCATGGAGCTCCTTCTCAATTTGGAAATTTCCATCGCTGTCATACCACCAGATTCTACTCCAATCAAAGGATTGTCGATAGATGCTGTCCGTCGGGAGACCGAATCTCAAAACAGCTCGACTGGTCACTCGAAACCATGTGTGCGATAATACCGCTGAGCCGTCCAACATCAAAAAACGCATCGAGCCGTCATGACCGAGTTTCAACTGTCGAGCCAGTTTCAGCCTGCGGGAGATCAACCACAGGCGATCGAAAAACTGATCAGTGGGCTTAAGGAACAGAAGCAGAATCAGGTCCTGCTGGGGGTCACAGGCTCGGGCAAGACATTCACGATGGCCAACGTCATCCAGCAGATGGGGCGTCCGGCGCTGGTTCTGTCGCATAACAAGACGCTTGCCGCGCAGTTGTACTCTGAATTTCGCGAGTTCTTCCCGAACAACGCCGTTGCGTATTTCGTCAGCTACTACGATTACTATCAGCCGGAAGCTTATATCCCGCAACGAGACATTTACATCGAGAAGGACTCGTCCATCAACGAAGAAATCGATCGATTGCGGCTGCTCGCCACCAGCGCTCTGGTCAGTCGACGCGACGTGATTGTGGTTGCGAGCGTCAGTTGCATTTACGGTCTCGGTTCTCCCAAGGACTATCTCGAAATGATGATCCCGCTGCAGGTCGGCGGAATGATCGACCGGGATGACCTGCTGCGAAAACTTTGTGATATTCATTACTCGCGAAATGACATGGCCCCGCAACGCGGTAACTTTCGCGTCCGAGGAGATGTGATCGAGGTCTGGCCAGCGTACGAAGAATCGGCCTTTCGAATTGAACTGTGGGGCGACGACATCGAAAAGCTGGCGGTCATCGATCCGCTGACAGGCGAAGTCGTCAGGCAGATGGACGACATGTACATCTATCCCGCCAAACATTACGTGCTGCCTGAAGATCGAGTCACTGCAGCCTGTGACGAGATCGAAAGCGAGCTGAATTCGCAGTTGGAGAAATTCCGGCGTGAAGGGAAGCTGCTGGAGGCCCAGCGTCTGAATGCACGGACCCGGCACGATGTCGAACTGCTGCGTGAAGTTGGATTCTGCCCGGGAATCGAAAACTACAGCCGTGCCCTGTCCGGCCGGAAACCGGGCGAGCCCCCGTTTACACTGCTCGATTTTTTCCCGGAAGACTATCTGCTGTTTATCGATGAATCGCACGTCAGCATTCCGCAGATCCGCGCGATGTTCAATGGCGATCATGCCCGCAAAACGACGCTCGTGGACCATGGCTTCCGACTGCCGATGGCACTGGACAACCGGCCATTGAAATTCGAAGAATGGAACAATCGCCGTCGTCAGACAGTGTTTGTTTCGGCAACTCCCGCTGACTGGGAACTCGAACAATCCGGGGGCGAAGTCGTACAACAGGTGATCAGACCGACAGGCCTGGTCGATCCCAAGATCCTGATTCACCCGGCGCGAGGACAGGTACCGCACCTGATGGAACAGATTCGGGAACGCACAGCTCGAGGCGAACGAACGCTGGTTACGACGTTGACGAAACGCCTTTCCGAGGATTTGACAACCTACCTCACAGAAGAGGGGATTCGCTGTGCGTGGCTGCACTCGGAACTGGACGCCTTCGAACGTGTCGAGATATTGCGTAACTTGCGCGAAGGTAAATACGATGCTCTGATCGGAGTCAATCTGCTTCGGGAAGGGATCGATCTTCCCGAAGTTTCTCTGGTTGCGATCCTGGATGCCGATAAAGAAGGATTCCTGCGAAGTGCCACCAGCCTGATTCAGACGATTGGTCGATCGGCTCGAAACGTCAACGCCGAAGTTGTTCTCTATGCAGATTCGGTGACCGACAGCATGCAACAGGCGATTGATGAAACCAGTCGTCGTCGGGAACTGCAATTGGCATACAACAAGGAACACGGAATCACCCCCGAGACGATCAAGAAGGCGATTCGGCGCGGGATTGAAGAAGAGATTCAAGCAACGAAGATCGCTCAACAGGCCGCCGGTGCCGACGAGGCCCAATATGTCACTCAGGAGTACCTGAATGAACTGGAGGCGGAGATGCTGACTGCGGCCGAAAGTCTGGAATTCGAACGTGCAGCAAAGCTCCGCGACCGCATCCTGGAACTCAAGAAACAGATTGGCAAGCCGGTGACTGCTCAAGAAGAGGCGGCAGTTCCGCAGAAAAAAGGGAAGGGACGCGGCGGGCGCGGCAGTGGCAAACGCAAACCCAAGCCGTTCGGCCCCAATTGAAGGAGGTCCTGATGTCAACCTGCCAGACTGAAATTCTGCTGAGGGTATCGCTGTGTGTGGGCGAATAAATGTCCGAATGTCCTCTTCCGAACTGGCTCAGGTTTTTGAGTTGTTTCGCGAGCCTGCCTGGTCTCCGCGCTACAACCTGGGACCGATGCAGCCTGCCCTGGTCATACGACAAATGCCGGAAGGGTATCGACAGGCCGACATCATGCAGTGGGGACTGGTCCCCAGTTGGGCTAAAGACCCCAAAGTCGGCTCGCAGATGTTCAACGCGAGATCAGAAACGGTGGCATCCAAACCCGCCTTTCGAGCGGCGTTCCGCAGGCGACGATGCCTGGTCCCGGCGACCGGCTTCTATGAATGGCAGGCCACGGATGGAAAGACGAAACAACCCTGGAACATCTTTCGCGCCGATGGCAGTCCACTGGCTCTGGCAGGCCTTTGGGAACATTGGGAATCGCCCGATGGAAACGTGCTGGAATCGTGTACGGTGATCACGACAACTGCGAACGCATTCATGGCAGAGATTCATGATCGCATGCCCGTCATCCTTGATCGTTCCTACTGGGGGCTATGGCTGGATCCAATGGAACTGGAACCAGCAGCACTGGAAGAATTGCTCGTTCCGTGTCCAGATGACTGGCTGACGCGAACTCGCGTCAGCACACTCGTGAACAACGTCCGAAACGAATCACCTGACTGTGTCGTTCCCGTCGATGCTCCAAAAACATTGTTCTAATACTGTCTCGACGAAATCTGGAGAGTACTCCATCCGCCGGCACGCATTCGCGTCCGGCTAACCGCGAGCGAGTGCACAGCGAATCCCTCATCGAATCCGACACTGCGACTCAACTCCGCTTCAGGTAAACAAGTCTGTGACTCAGAAAGACGAAACCGTGTCCAATCCCAGTCCCCAGCGACGCGCCCTTGATGCTCCGCCAACGATGTTGACTCCAATGACATCCCGGTTACTTGACCAGGCAGTCGAGGGGGCTCGACAAAGCCCCCGTCTGCGAATGATCCTGCCACTCCATAAATCGGCTGATGCAACGTTGCACCGGATGTTCAACGCCATGCAACCAGGAACATACATTGCACCCCATCGCCATTTCTGTCCCCCCAAGGCTGAAAGTATTCTGGTTCTCCGTGGAGCCATGTGCTTCATCACATTCGACGATTCGGGACTCGTAGAGCAGATGATCGATGTCACGGCGGAATCGGACGTGTTCGGTGTCGATATCGAACCTGGCATCTTTCACACATTTCTGATCCTGCAACCGGACACTGTGATGTACGAAGTGAAACCCGGCCCGTACTCGCCCATCGATGATAAAGATTTTGCGACGTGGGCACCGCGTGAGGGTGACGTTGCAGTCGCTGAGTACCTTGCAATGCTGCAACAAAAGCGTCTTTCGATGAAAGCGAACTCCAACGAAAACACGAGTTTCCGCTAGAATCAATGGGATGTGTTTTCAGGAGTCATTTTCGAACTAATCAGGAATTCAGGCCGTCTTCGTGGAATGCAAACAGGAATATTGTTTGCTCTTCCCTTGAGATGCTGAGTCCGGTGTCACCCAGATGAGCTGGCGGATTTCCCCTCTGCAAAGACTCAAGGATTGATTTCGATGGATAAACCCACCCCCTCATCCGCGCCGACTGCAGAGCGCGCTGACACAGTTCCGCGTCCCGTCTGGTCGTTACGACTGCAGCTATTGATCGGCGTGAATGCCACGATGGCCATCCTGCTGGCACTGGCCCTGATCGCGGATTATCGCCGGGAATTGGATCATCACCTTCGACACGAAAAAGCAGCGCTGCTGGCAGAAGCGGAATCGATTGCCGCAGCCCTGAATGCACTCGAACAGATCGATCGTCGCTCTATCCAGCGTTTGCTCGATTCGGTTCAGTCAGGAATCGATTCAGCCGGGCCATCACACCACCGATTGCAGGTTGACTGGAATGACGAATCAATCGAATCACACGGAGCCGGTCGTCGTCCTGAAGAGAATTCAGACTTCCAGCAGTTGATCGCATCACGACCAGCCGACTGCGCTGCGGCCACGTGGGAAACGGCGACTTTTGCTGCCGCGATGTGCTCTAATCAAGGAATCAGCGTCTACGTCGCCGAACCGATAGAGATGATCCGGAGCGAAATTGGCTATGAGACTCTGGAGCGACTTGTGGTCCTGATCATGGCGGGGCTATTGGCCATGGGGATCGTCGACTTCATCCTGTATCGAGCCCTTGTCAGGCCGATGGAGCAGTTGTCTCGCACTGTGGAGGCAATCGGTGCCGGTCACTTTGGGACACAGGTTGCACACTATCAAACCGCCGAACTGGATATCCTGGGCCGGGCTATCAACACGATGAGTACCCGATTGGCGTCACATGACAAGGAAGTCCAGCAGCAGATGGCCAAAGCCCGCCGTCTGCAGCAGCACCTGTTACCGCCATGGCCCGCGATTCCCGGCATGACGGTCGAACGTCGGTTTCTACCGGCAACCGAAGTGACGGGAGATTATCACGTCGCACTTCCGTTACCGAACGGTGAATGGATTTTCTGCATTGCAGATGTGACCGGTCACGGTATCCCCGCGGCAATGACAGCGGCAATGCTCAAGATCCTGTTTCATCAGGTAGCGGAACAAACGAACGATCCCCAGAAGATCCTCGTCGCACTGAATGAAAACTTTGGTGCCGTGGTGATGCCGGGAGACTTTGCCACAATGCTCGTCATCCATTGGCAACCTCTGGAACACCAGGTCCGCTACGCCAATGGCGGCCATGAACCGGGACTGCTGCTGCGTCGCGACGGAACTCTGGTTCAACTGGAATCGGATGGCCTCATGGTGGGCGCAATTTCTACCGCCACCTGGCATCTGCATACATGTCCGATTGAAAAAGGGGATCGACTGTTCATGTACACCGATGGCGCGGTCGAAGCCTTCAACCCCCGGAAGGAGTTGTTTGGAAAAAAGCGATTGCTCGACGCCTTTCTGGAATCCCGATCCATTCCACCAAAAGAGGCGGTTGCTCAAATCATTCAACGACTGGATGATTTTCGCGGTGACCGCCCCTTCAGCGATGATGTCTCGCTGGTAATGCTGGAATTCGGCGACGCCTGATGGCCCAGGCATTCCTCACGAAACGTACGTGAAAGAATTCATCGCGACTGCTTTGTCGTGTCACAACGTTCATGAGTAAAATTTTCACCAGCGATTCAGGGCGATCACGCGTGGCTCCCAACGCGAGTAACGATAGTTTGAGCAGAAGAAACACCGGTAGCCGAACTCGTGAGAGTTCGGAGATGGTTGCCCCCCTGAATTCACCCGAATTCAACTACGAATATCCTCCTGCAGGCGGTCTCTACTTTGGTCGTCGCGTCAGTATTGGGATGTCATGATTACGCGGTCGTACGCATCGGTGTTACGCAAATCTGACTCAGGATCAGAACTCTCTGTGACTCCGTGAGATCCGTCTTATTCACCCTGCTTTTTCGGCCTAACCCAGCACGATTCGTTCTTCCGGGTATTCGTAATTGGCTTTTGTGCTGCTGCCGGAGAGTGCTGCAACCAGCGTCAACGCGCCGACGCGGCCCAGGAACATGGTCACGACCAGTACCAGGCGTGACGATGGCTGAAGGCTCGCCGTGACGCCGGTGGAAACGCCGACAGTTCCCAGGGCACTGCCGACTTCATACAGGTGATCCAGCACCAGATGCGGCTGACGTTCGAACGAAACGACCAGCAGCGACGCGATCATCTGAGTTGTCAGTGCGAGCGCGATCACCGCCAGGCCTCGATAAACCTGCACTTCGGGGATCGTCCGTTTCATCACTTCAACATTGGTCCGTCCGCGCAGAACCGCTCGCAGTGTCAGAATCGAAATTGCCAGGCAAATGGTCTTCACTCCACCACCCGTCGATCCGGGTGAGGCACCGACGAACATCAACATGATTCCAAAGATCTTGCTGGCCGCTGTCAGTTGGCCGTGATCAATTGTGTTGAATCCCGCCGTTCGCAAGGTGACTGAGTGAAACCAGGCGTTTGCCAGTTGGGATTTCAGCTCGGTGGGATGTGCTGGATTGTTCCATTCCATCGCCAGCAGGACGATTGTTCCACAAACAAGCAACGCCAGCGTTGTGATCCCAACCAGCCGTGTTGACAGCGTCAATCGTGCTCGTTGTCTTGGGACAAGCGGCAGGTTTGGTCGACCACAACAGCGGTCAACGCAGACTCGATAAAGGTTGTCGAGAGCCGTGAATCCGAAACCACCCAGAATGATCAGACCAGCAACCACCAGCCAGACCTGCCATCGCAATTCCCATCGCATCAGATTTTCGGTGCGAGTTGAAAAGCCCGCGTTACAGAACGCACTCACAGAATGAAAGACACTTTGAAAGGCTCGCTCCCCCAGAGGTTCATCCGCCCAGAGACCAGACAGGAGGATTGCACCAACGAGTTCAATGGCAAATGTGAAACCGAGAATGGAACGTATCAGACCTCGCACGTCCGCCAGTTGCTCTGATTCCAGCAGGTCGCCCATCGTGGCGGCTTCACGAACGGAACCACGGCCTCCCATGACGGCCGCGAAGAACGCACCGAACGTCATGATCCCCAGCCCACCAAGCTGAATCAGGAACATGATCACGATCTGCCCGGGGCGACTCCAATATGTCCCCGTATCGACAACGACCAGTCCCGTCACGCAGCATGCGCTGGTAGAAGTAAACAGTGCCGTCAGCCAGTCTGCGGATTCCTGACCTGCTGGCCGGCAACGCGGAAGCATCAAAAGCAGTGTCCCAGTACCGATCAATGCGACGAACGACACGACCAGGACCAAGGCCGGGTTGAGCCTGGCGTGAGCAATCTGCTGAGTGACTCGAATTAACTCGAACGCACCTCGCCCAAACGCGACCAGTTCTGACCAGACAAGAACTCCTTCTGTCGGAAGAATTTCCGGCCCGCGAAAAAAGTTTATGAATCGAATCAGCACGAGTCCGGCGATCCAGACAATGCAGAACAGTGAACTGGCAATGTTCTCACGCAGGAATGTCGACCGGGTCAGGCTCCAGAAATACCGCAGTCCCAGGCTGATCATCGGTGCCAGGTTGGCGGCCAGAATTGCAGCTGCCATAAGTCGAATGGAAACCGGATCCTGATTGCGAAATCCGTGCATCAGAATGACGGCGATAACACCAGCCACTCCACTGAGGATGTCGATCTGCTGCAACCAGAGTTCCAGCAGGGGATGCAGCGTCACTTGGACTGACAGTTCCTCGTGAGAATTCCTGGTCGAG
>CAZSTW010000039.1:32453-38273 GCA_964609845.1 uncultured Planctomycetaceae bacterium
GGTTTCTGGGCGGACATCGGTAACTCAATGTGATTGGAAAATCAGACAGAACTTTGGAATTTGAACGGACCTGAAAAGTGATTTCAAACCGTAGGGGCTCAGAGTGCATCGTCACGAGAAGTTGCGGGTGTATCTGCTCCGTCGGCGGGTTTGCGACGAAGTCGAAGTTCTTCCAGCCGCCGCTTCAGTTCAGCCTCGTAACCGCGATCGACGGGTTCGTAGTAGCAAGCATTGACCCCCAGATAATCTTGCGCGACCCAGCCTTCTTCAGTCGCATGGGGATATTGATATCCATCGCCATGCCCCAATCGCTGGGCTCCTTGGTAATGCCTGTCGCGCAGATGGACGGGAACAGGCAGTGTTCTCTGAGTCCGAACATCTTCCATGGCAGCATCAATCGCAGCGTAGGATGCGTTTGATTTCGGGGCCAGTGCGAGATACGTGACCGCCTGAGCCAGGGGGATCCGACATTCCGGCAGGCCGATGAATTCGGTGGCATGTGCGGCTGCCTGAGCCAGGATCAATCCTTGAGGATCCGCGTTGCCGATATCTTCTGCCGCGGCGATGACAATCCGTCGAGCCAGAAATCGCGGATCTTCGCCCGCTGCCAGCATACGTGCCATCCAATACAACGCCGCATCAGGATCACTGCCACGGATACTTTTAATCAAGGCACTGGCGGCGTCGTAGTGTTCATCCCCATCGGCATCGTAGCGAATCTGCTTTCGCTGGATTGATTCTTCGGCAGTTGCAAGATCCAGCGTTCGAACGCCGTCAGGTAACGAAAGAACACCAATCTCCAGAGCGGTCAGAGCGCGCCGTGCGTCACCGTCACAGATCTTGGCGAGAAACTCGATCGCTTCCGAAGTTGCCGTCACCTGCCGCGAACCGAGTCCTCGCTCGCGATCCACCAGTGCACGCCGGATCAGACCAGAAATGTCGTCGACCGAGAGCGGCTGAAGTTCAAAAATCTGGCTGCGGCTGAGCAGTGGAGCTATCAACGCAAAAAACGGATTGGCCGTAGTTGCGGCGACCAGTGCAACGACACCATCTTCCACATCAGGCAGCAGAACATTCTGCTGAGTCTTGTTGAAATGATGCAGTTCGTCGATAAAAAGCACGGTACGAGGACCACCCGATGAAACATCGGCCCGGGCTTTGTCGAGAACTTCCCGCAGCTCTTTGACTCCGGCCGCAGCAGCATTCAGCGACCGGAATACACGGCGCGTATGTCTGGCAATCAGTTCCGCCAGCGACGTTTTGCCCGTCCCGGGAGGTCCATAAAAGACGACCGAACTGATGCGGTCCGCTTCCAGCAGCCGGCGCAGTAGCTTTCCAGGCGCCAGAAAGTGTTGCTGACCGACGAATTCGTCGAGTGACCGGGGCCGCATGCGTGCGGCGAGCGGACGAACCGCTGCGCGATTCTCGGCCTCCAGCCGATCAAACAGAGCCATACAATGGCAGCCCTCAATGAAGTTTGACGCAGGGGAACTGTTGAGCCAATCGGTATCAGGCCACCAGCCTTTGCGCCATGGATTTCCGAACCTGCAATACAGTAACGAATTGCAGCCGGAAAAGAAAAAGAAACCTCCGCCTGTGCCGGTCAAGACCGCGGTTCTGAACCCGAGAGTTCAGGGGGGAGCCGCAAGGTCCGGGTTGTGTGAGCCGAATGGCGCCGAAGCGTCATGCGGATATACGCGCAGCCAAACCGAGCTGACTCCCAACGAAATCATAATTGTAGGGTCAACGCACTGGTCTCGTATCGAACACTGCAGAGGTTCCAGGGATTCCGAAGAATCCCGAGATCGATGCTAACGTGCAGATGGGGGACATGCAACAAGAAGGCTGTCGACACAGGGCCAATACTTTTTTGAAGCTCTGCGGATGGAGGGTGGGACAAGCGGCGCTTCGCCGCGCCGGCCCACCCTTTATTCACGACGATTTTCCTTATGGTGGGCCTGCGCTCGAAGCGAGCTGGTCCCACCCTACCTTGAAAAAAACGATTGCTCTGGTCGACAGATGGATCAGTATCGCGTTTACGAAGCCGATGTTGATGGCGCATTAAAGTCGAAATCAACGCCAATTCGCTCGAAATAAGGTTCGTCGCTGGTGTCGAGAGGAAGCTGGGGAGCAACGTAGTTGGACGGAGGGGCTTCGATGACCGACACCGCGGAGATTTCACGAATCGAAACCCATAAGACGGGGACGCGTTCCACGCCAACACCAGTGTTTTTAAAAAGTCGGCTGACGTAGGGAACTTTATTCAAGACGGGGACACCCCGTTCGGTTCTTCCATGATTTTCGCAATTCATCAGCGCAATCCCATGCGGACTCGCCTTAAGAACCGTCCCAACGATTTCGCTTCGATTGTTCGCGAGTTGTTTTCTATTGATGTGAACCCGGGAACCTTCAGCCAGGGCGGCGATGTCACCGGCGGATACATTTGCTTCCGCTGCCTGTTCCGCGACTTTGGACGTGGCGACGGGATGAAGGATGGTCGTGCAGCCCGATAGGATCAGACACGCAACACCAGGAATAAACTTCGAAAGCATAGCAATAGGATCTCTCATTACACGGGCACTCGCAAACGACGACGATTTCCCCTGCACCGTGAATGCTATTTCGTCCACATCTTGCGGACCAGACCAATCCTGAAGAGTCGGCGATCTCGCGAATTCATTTTTCTGGAGTGAGCCGCGAACCGGCCGGTCCTGCCTCTTTTCGACGTCTCAACAAATACGAATGTCATGGGATTGGTGGCACGCTTCGGTTATCGCGCTCTGTTCGTATCTCATTCGGTAATCGCGCAGTTACCGGGTTGTATTCGGCGATAAACAATCACGATTGATCTGCTGTGTGTCAAAACGTGAGTTTTTTAGACGCTCGCGTTTGTGGAGGAAGCGTTGAAACACACTCCAAGCTATTGACGCACAGATTTTAAATGCGCACTGTGCTTTTCTGACACATGCATTTTAGAGTGTCCCCATCGTCCATTTTCCCAAGAACAGAAAGGGATACCGATGATTACGAATGGCAAGAGCATTACCACACGTCAAAAATCGCAAGTCTGTGTGATTGGCTCTGGTCCTGCGGGGATCACGGCCGCATGGCAATTGAGTGGGGCGGGGTACGACGTCATTCTGCTGGACGGAAGTCGGCAGCTGGACTATTCGGTTTACAATTACTACCGCCAGAGTTGGCCGGACAAAGTTAGACTTTACAACGGAGTTGCGGATGGAGTTTTCGCAAACAACGAACCGCAGTTTCTGATTCGACCTTACAATGGAGTCAGCGGGTTTCCAACGGAACGGGAACGGGTTTACGGAGGAACGTCGACTCACTGGGGTGGACAATCGCGGCCGCTGGATCCGATCGATTTTGAGAAGCGTCCAGGCAGTCCTTCATGTCCCGATTTTCCGGGGTTTCCGGGATGGCCCATCTCACGCAGTGATCTCGATCCGTTCTACGCGAAAGCGGTTGCCTTCAACAATCTCGTAGGGAACTATGGCACGAGCGGGACGAATTTCACAGCCGAATACTGGGTAAAGCAGCTACAGGGTCAGGGGATACAGGCTGCAGTCCCGCAACTGAATAATTTCGATGCCGACATGTACCAATTCATGGGTTCGCAATGGCTGAACTTTGCGACTCGAACATTCGACGGAAAGTCGACGATTGGCAATTCCAGCGTCCGTGTGATCGTCAATGCGACGGTATTGAATATCGTCGAGCAAAACGGCTCAGTGCAGTACCTGAACGTCGCCAGCATGAATGATGATCCGGCGAATCCGCAGAAGGCAACGGAATTCACGGTCCAGGCCTCGGTTTACATCCTGGCGTGCGGTTCGGTAGAGAATGCAAGACAACTGCTGCTTTCCGGGGTGGGAAATAAATTTGTTGGTCGGTACTTCATGTGTCATCCGCTGACCTCTGGAGATGCAATCAGTACAAACGAGTCGTATTTGACGTCGGCTGAAGGCAATTTGATGGGGGGCTCTGGATGGAATCCGCCACCGGGAACGATCAATAACGTTGAGGGAAGATTTACGGTCAATGCGCAGACTGCCACAAGTCAGGGAATTGGTCGCTGCTGGTTCTGGGCAAATAATGCGGGCGGTTCAGCCAAGATGTATATGGAAATGGCCCCGAACTTCAACAGCTATGTTGGGCTCACGACGACAGTTGACCCGGTCTTCGGCCAGCAGCAGACTCACATCCACTGGGAATTAAGCGATCAGGACAAGGTTACTTACGAAACGAACTGCAAACTCTTCCAGCTGGCGACAAGCAACCGTATTTCGTTCGTCGACTGGGAGGATCTGGCGCAGCAATGGGTGGTCAATGGCCACCACATTGGCACAACCAGGATGTCAGCATCTGCAAGTGACGGTGCGGTCGATAAGAACCTCAAGCTGTATGGCGTCGACAACCTGTACGTCGCTGGAGCATCAGTCTTCCCGACGACGGGGGTTTCCAACCCTACAATGACCATCGTCACGTTGTCGCTGCGTCTGGCGGACTACTTGAAAAACTCCGCCGCTCTGAAGACGTAGGAGCTGAATTGCTCAGTGCCCTGTCCGTGCGGAGTTGTAAATCTCTCTCAGCGGCTCCGTGCCGCCGTAAGAAACCAAAAGAGGGAGCATGGCGGTCCACAGAAGCGGGTGATCTGGACGGGCAATATTCTGATTCGGGGCGGTTTCGATGCCGGGGATTCGCTTCTGGATAGTTTTTCTCACGGAGCCACGGAGGCACGGAGAAGAATGAGGGAGAGAGAGACTTCGATCGTTGTGAGTACGGGTTTCGGCGCAGCCTGATGGATGGTATCACATGTCCGCGCGGAGTTGTAAATCTCTCTCAGTGGCTCCGTGCCTCCGTGAGAAACCAAACGAGCGATCACGGCAGTGCATGTGAGCGGGCGATCACGGCGGACGACATTCAATGACGAATCTTGAAATGAATCCGAACTGACGCGTGTTGTGTTCGCTTCTGGATAGCTTGTCTCACGGAGCCACAGAGATGAATGAGAATGACATCGGGACGTTGATCGTCGACCGCGCGGTTCAACTGCATCAGGATCTGGGGCCTGGGCTACTGGAGACGGTGTACGAAGTGACTTTGGCGGCCAAACTACGAAAACTAGGCTTGTCGGTTGAACGTCAGGCCCCCATAGCAATTGAGTACGAAGGACATAAGTTCGATGAAGGGTTTCGAGCCGATTTGATCGTCGACGGCAAAGTGATTGTGGAACTCAAAGCCGTTGAGAAAGTCCACCCGTCTCACAAGAAGCAGGTACTCACGTATCTCCGACTCACGGGAATGAAGCTTGGTTACTTGCTGAATTTCGGCGAAGCCCTGATGAAGGATGGCATTACGCGAATCGTCCACGGCGAGTTGTAATTCCCTCTCTGTGGCTCCGCGCCTCCGTGAGAACTTAAAGCAGCGAAGTCGCTCTGGAACGTAGCTGGCTGCAAGCGGTCACCCCGGGACAGTTTTTCTCACGGAGCCACAGAGACACGGAGATGAATCAAAGATAGAGGGTTTGATCGTCGGCAGTGGGATTGATTTGCATCAGGACTTGGGGCTTGAACTGTAGGAGCCTGTGCCGAAGATCGGATGTCGAATGGCACCACCCGTCCCCGGCGAGTTGTAATTCTCTCTCCGTGGCTCCGCGCCTCTGTGAGAACTTAAAGCAGCTAAGTCGTTCTTGAACCTAGCTGGCTGCAAGCGGTCACTCCGGGACAGTTTTTCTCACGGAGCCACGGAGGCACGGAGATGAATCAAAGATAGAGGGTTTGATCGTCGGCAGTGGGATTGATTTGC
>CAZSTW010000039.1:38373-40344 GCA_964609845.1 uncultured Planctomycetaceae bacterium
ATCAGGACTTGGGGCTTGAACTGTAGGAGCCGGTGTCGAAAATCGGATGTCGAATGGCACCACCCGTCCACGGCGAGTTGTAATTCCCTCTCTCCGTGGCTCCGCGCCTCTGTGAGAACCCAAAAGTGCAAAGTCGAACTGTCGTATATCCGGTTGCTAGCATTCACTCCCGGACAGTTTTCTCACGGAGCCACAGAGTCACGGAGATGATTGATGGATAGCGTAGCGGTGGCATGCGAACAATCCATTCGTTTGACACCCACCAAACACATTTCCTGTTCAAATCTGGTAAGCTCCACGGTTCGTACAGGACTTAGCAAACGGGACTTCCCTGACGCCGTCGAATGACTCATGTGCGGAGCGATCATGTCCGTCCGAAATGTTGTGTGGATTGTTTGTAGTGTTGTCGTGGCAATTCCAACGACAATCGCGAAAGCTGATTCCAACGATTCATTCTCCCGTGACGTCGCTCCCATTCTCGTGAAGCGGTGTCTGGAATGTCACAACGAGCGGGATGCCTCGGCGAAGCTGATTCTTTCGGACAAAGCTGCCGTCTTCAAAGGTGGTGAATCAGGTCCAGCTGTCGTCCCGGGAAATCTGGACAAAAGTCTCATCATTGAGAAGGTTCGATCTGGCGAAATGCCACCTCCCAAGCGAGGGAACTCGCAAAAGCTCTCTGCCGCTGAAACCACCATTCTCCAGAATTGGGTCACTGCAGGTGCCCCGTGGCCCGACGGACGCAAACTGGACCTGTACGAGGCGACAAACGATGTCCGCGGCGGACGCGACTGGTGGTCGCTGCAACCGGTTCGGCGACCGACTGTTCCCACAATCAATGCCGCCTCTCAATCGTATTCACCAGTGGATGCGTTCATTCAATCACGACTGAATGAACTTGCCATGAATCCCGCGCCAGCTGCAGACAGGGCCACGCTGATCCGGCGGCTTTTCCACGATCTGCTCGGGCTTCCACCTTCCTATGAAGAGATTCGCGAATTCGAATCCGATCAGTCACCAGATGCGTATGAACGTCTTGTCGACCGCCTGCTGTCGTCTCCTCATTTCGGTGAACGACAAGGTCGAATCTGGCTCGATCTGGTTCGTTATGCAGACAGCTGCGGCTACGAGCGCGATCAGGAAAAGCCGTATGCCTGGAAGTATCGAGACTGGGTCATCGCTGCAATCAACAGCGATCTTCCGTGGAATCAGTTCATCCTCGAACAACTCGCTGGCGACGAACTTCCTGATCGAACGGAATCCACAGTGATCGCGACGGGACTACTACGGTTGGGAACCTGGAACGACGAACCGAACGACGCGGACGAATACAAGTACGAACGGCTGGAAGACATGGTCCATGTGACGTCGACGGCGTTTCTCGGCCTGACTGTCAAATGTGCTCGTTGCCACGATCATAAGTTTGACCCGATCCCGCAGACGGATTACTACCGTATGGCCGCAGCATTCTGGCCCGGTGCCATCGAACCACGCGGACGTGAATTGCTTGGCGGACCAACGCGGGATGAATTGGGTTTCGATGTGATGGGATGGACGGATATTCGCCAGCCTCCTCCATTACATTTGCTGCGCAAGGGTGAGCACAAACATCCGCTGGGAGTGGTTGAACCTGGACACCTGACCCTGATTCCGGCGCTTGATCGACCGCTGGAACCGGCCCCGCTGGGAGCCAGATCAACGCACCGTCGCCGCCAGCTGGCCGAATGGATCGCGTTACCCGAGAACCCACTGACCCCGCGAGTCCTCGTCAATCGGCTGTGGATGAATCATTTTGGATCAGGTCTGGTCCGATCGGCAGACAACTTTGGATTCACAGGTGATAAGCCGACACATCCTGAGTTACTCGACTGGCTCGCCGCAGAAGTTTCCCGGCAGGAAAGCCCACTCGGTAACGCGCCGATTGGATCAGCCTCTCGAAAATCTGCGCTGAAATCTCTGCATCGACTGCTGATC
>CAZSTW010000039.1:40354-54019 GCA_964609845.1 uncultured Planctomycetaceae bacterium
TGCAGCGCAAGATGCAGGAAATCGCTTCTGGTGGCGGACTGAACGACGACGACTCGATTCAGAATCCCTGCGAGATCGCATGCTGATTGTCGGGGACGACCTCGATACCCGTATGTCTGGCCCAGGCTTTAAGCCAACAATCCAGGCAGAAGCACTGGAAGGATTGTCGCGAAAAGAAGGAGCCTGGAAGCCCTCGCCAGAAGTCGAACAGCGTCGCAGGGCTGTCTATATGTTCTCACAGCGCAGTCTGCTGCCACCGTTGATGACGACGTTTGATTTTGTCGATACAACTTTGCCATGCGTTCAGCGACCTGTGTCTACAGTCGCGCCTCAGGCCTTGGCTCTGCTCAATAATTCATTCGCCCATGAACGGAGTGCCGCACTTGCGGAACGAGTCCAGCGAGAAATCTCTGGGAACTCTACGACACCGTTATTGGATCGCCATATCCGCCGGGTATGGCAAATCAGCCTGGGCCGTGACCCCTCGGATTCGGACATCGACGCGGCGCGATCTCACGTACAGCAACAGACGGAGCGTTTCGAAAGGACGATGCAGTCACAGCCGTCGCGTGAGATCAAACTCCCTGGAAACGGGCGAGTCCTTCATCTGGCGGCCGATGCTGGAGTGCAGGTCGATGCCGATGGCCGGGTGGAATCATGGAACGACCAATCGGGGCAGTCACATCACGCCTCGCAACCTGTTGCCACACATCGTCCGCTCCTCGTGAAAAATGCGATTCACGGTCAACCGACTTTGCGACTCGATGGCCAGAAACGGTTCCTGAAGGTATCAGGTCAGGTCGTGACATCGCCGGCGTTCGCCGTGTTTGCGGTAGTGAGCGACCTGTCCACAACGAATCAACATCGCGAAATCTTCTCCAACTGGAATGGTGCGGCGGGGAATTCTGGAACAAGTCTCTTTCTGGGAATGACGGGCGCCGACTCGATACGACTGAGTGACGACTTTTCGGGCGTCGGCACGATTGAAAGACGATCCACCCCTTTCCTGCTGTCAGGCTTCAGCGGTTCGACGGGTATTTCGGTTCAACAGAATGGGAAAGAACGGGCCTCGCGAGCACAGGGGCTCAGCCCGCGAAACCTGAAAACGGACTATGTAATCGGGCAGCAGGGAAACATTGACGGCGAGTACTGGCATGGCGACATTGCCGAACTGCTGGTCTATGACCGTCAATTGAACGATGCTGAACGTCAGGCTGTGACCCAGTATCTGACGGAGAAATACAATCTGCCGCGGCAGGTTCAGGAACGACGTCGCTCGTCCTACCAGTTAGCGCTGACATCCCTGTGCCACGTGTTGATGAACACCAATGAATTTGTGTATCTGGATTGACGGAGTGGATGATGAATGCAGGTGAACCTAAGATCGGCGCGGGTCTCCCGACCCCGCCGAAACGACCGACCGAAGGTCTCCAGTCCCAACCCCATCACAACCGGCGCGAATTCGTCTGGGAAATGGGAGCGGGATTCACCGGCCTGGCCTTGTCTGGACTGTTGGCGCGCGATGGCTTCTTCGAAAAGATTGGCTACGGCGCCGAATCACCCTCCATCAACCCCTTGAACGCGAAAGCATCGCATTCATTTGGACGAGCAAAGAGTGTCATCTTTCTGATGATGAACGGTGCTCCCAGTCAGGTAGATACTTTCGATCACAAACCTTTGCTGGAGAAGATGTCTGGCCAGCCGCTGCCCGAAGGAAAGAAGTTCACGAATTCGGGCGGCCGCAAGGTCGGTTTTCTCACTCCATCATTTCGCCCTTTTCGACCAGGGGGCGAATCGGGCCTGATGATTTCGGACTTCTTCGAGAACGTCCGGAAGCACGCTGACAAACTGGCCGTGATTCGTTCCTGCCACACCGACAGTCATGCTCACGGTTCTGCACTGGTTGCTATGAATACCGGCAAGACATTCATCGGGCGTCCGTCACTCGGAAGCTGGGCCGTTTATGGTTTGGGGACAGAGAACGAAAGCCTGCCAGGATATGTCGTGATCCTGGACAAGCGGGGTGGGCCGATCAGTGGACAACCCAATTGGTCCAGCGGCTTCATGCCGTCGTCTTACCAGGGGACTCTTTTCCGTCCGGTGGGCGATCCGATTCTCGATTTGCGAGGCCCCGCATACCTCGATCGATCTGCCCAGCGGGCACAACTGGATCTGCTCGCAAAACTCAACGCCGACCACATGGCGGCACGCCCCGGCGGCAGCGACCTGGCATCACGGATCAATACCTATGAACTTGCGTTCCGGATGCAGGCCGAAGCCCCTGAGGCGGTCGATCTGTCGCAGGAAACCAAGGCCACACAGGATCTCTACGGCATCGGTCGCCACCCGACGGATGAATTCGGCCGCAACTGCCTGGTGGCACGAAGGTTGGTCGAGCGAGGTGTTCGATTCGTCCAGCTTTATTCAGGTGGGGGCCATCTCGAGGAAACGTGGGATGCTCACAAAAGCATCGAAACCAATCATGGTCAGCATGCTGGAGAGGTCGATCTTCCCATTGCGGGCCTGTTGACGGATCTGGAGAGACGTGGCCTGCTCGATGAGACTCTTGTCGTCTGGGGAGGCGAATTCGGGCGTATGCCGTTCAGTGAAGGGAAGGGCGAACCGGGGCGCAATCACAATCCCTACGGTTTCAGCATGTGGATGGCAGGTGGAGGCGCCAAAGGGGGAACCTCATACGGTGAGACCGACGAATTCGGCTTTGAAGCGATCAAGGATAAAGTCCACCTGCACGACCTGCACGCCACGATTCTGCATCTGATGGGCCTGAATCACGAACGCCTGACGTACTTCCATCAAGGTCGCGATGAGCGTTTGACGGACGTGTTTGGGAATGTCGTCGAAGGTATCCTGGCGTAATTCGGCGATTCTAAAAAGCCTTGCGCGAAGCTGGGACACGTTCAGGGCTATTACCGCGACTCAACAATTCGCCCATTGATGCGACAAGCGTTCTCTCCCGGAAAGTTTGTCTCACGGAGCCACAGAGGCACGGAGATGAAATCCTGAAGCAAAATGGCGTCACGTAGCCGCGCCGAGTTGTAACTCACTCTCTGTGGCTCCGTGCCTCCGTGAGAACCCAGAAGAGTCAGCGAGCCACTTTTCCACCACCATCGCTGGGCGGTAACTGAGTCAACTTGCGAGCGGGTTTCGTGACTGGAGCAGCCTCGCTGGATTGCGTTCCCAATCCCTTGATCCCCAGAGGCGGACGCTTGACCGGTTCGAATTTCTTTTTCGCTGGCGTGTTTTCCGCCGAGCGTGGTGGCTGCTTTGCTGGATCGACAGGGATCGCAGGAAATTCGCGAGAATCAACATGACTGCTGTCGCCTGGCAACAGTGGCGGTGCCGCATTCGAAAGTCGATCTCGTGACTTGCCACTCTCTGCTTTTGCGGTGTGACGGTTAGGGATCCGCAGGCTCATCCCAACGCGGACATCGTTAGCATCATTCAATTGGTCCCGGTTTGCATCAAACAACTCATGGAACCGGCTGGAACTTCCCATCTCCTTAGCGGCGATCGACGACAGCGTTTCGCCTTTTTGCACCACATGAACTTTTTCGTTCGCTGGTGCGGTCCTGGCAACTTGTTCACCATGGTCATGACTTCCCACAGGAGTATTTCCATCCGGAACGGGAATCGGGGCCAGATCCTGGAACGGTTCGCTGTTGCGTCGCGCCGTTTCTCCAGCGGGCTGTTCAGGTCCGAAGAAATCAGGAACATCCAGCCGGGGAAGCTGGCTGGCATCGGTATCTGTGGGCGTTGACACCGACTTGGCAGCAACGCCATCGCGTTCTTCGTTGTAGGGACTGATTGCTTTCTCGGCGATTCGGGCATCGAGTTCCCGAGCGGTCTTCAGTCGTGGTGTCGAAGCAACCGGCTTCGGGTCATTCCTGAAAAAGAATGCTCCCGCAGCTCCGATTAACAACACTGCCAGTGCCAAACCGATTCGTTGATCCTGATGCACGATTTACTCCTCCATTTTTCGCAGCAGCCACCTCTGCCAAGTCCCCGATTCACTGCTTTAAGCGTGAAAGCGGGTAGCGCAACGCGTGCGCACAGGGTGGCCATTACTTCAAAAATTGCCCGAAAACAGAGGTGAGGTCGGAAGGATTCAATCAAAGTCGGGGAAATCGTGAGGATCGTAGCGACTTTGTGCTGTGTTGCCGGATTGCATCAATTTTGACGGCGAACATTGACGAATATTCACGATTTGCATCGGCCTGTCATATTCGCGCCTGGGAGTTCTGACAGGAATTGAAGCCGTTTTGTAAATGTTTGATTCCACCACGAAGCACACGAAGAGCACGAAGGAATGAGAATGAAAGGCTTGGTTTTATCTTTGAGCCTGGTGTTGTTGCGGTTGAAGAAGTACCGACCTTGATGTCAGCCAGTGTCCTGTCGGTCAGCCATCGAGCCTTCGTCGAATTCCACCTTCGTGCTCTTCGTGTCCTTCGTGTTAGCCTCATTCGACTGACCTAATTGAGACCGACCCCTGATTGGTGCATCGATTGGTAACAGCCCGCCGAACACTGTTCAGGAGAAAATCACAGGCGTCTCAGTTATTCTGTCTGAATACTGGCGTCACCACGATGGAACCACATCTGGAAGGCTGAACCATGTCTGATCTGGCCGATGGCGAATCGATTCAAGTACAGGGATCCGGAAGTTCTATTTACACGTTGAAGAACACGGGTGGAGTCTATTCGTGCACATGTCCTGCATGGCGGAATCAGTCATCGGGAATCGAACGCCGAACATGTAAACATTTGCGAAAGCTGCGAGGTGATGCGGCCGAAGAACTTCGCCTGGGAACACCCATCGCCGCTCCAGTCCGCAAGAAGACTGCCGACGGTGAGGAAGAGGCAGGAGCGGAAGCCCCCGTACTGCTCGCCGAAAGCTGGGATGGAATTGTCGACGTCACTGACTGGTGGATCAGTGAAAAGCTGGACGGTGTTCGCGCGTACTGGGATGGAACGCAATTCCTGTCACGACTGGGAAATCTGTATGTCGCTCCCGACTGGTTCACAGCTGGTCTTCCCAACGTTCCGCTGGATGGGGAACTCTGGCTGGAACGCAAGCAGTTCCAGAAAACGGTCAGTATTGTTCGCCGCAAAGATCAGAGTGAACACTGGCGCCAGATTCGATTCGTCGTTTTCGATGCCCCGGGCCTCAAAGAGCCGTTTGAAGCTCGCATTCAATACTTGAATGATCTGGTTCAGGAGAACGGGCCCGAATTTGCCGTCGCTCATGAGCAGCAACGCTGCCAGGGAATCGCTCACCTGAAAGAAGAACTTCAGCGGGTCGAATCACTCGGGGGTGAAGGATTGATGCTGCGTCAACCAGCATCGCTGTATGTCGCAGGTCGATCGTCATCCCTGCTGAAGGTCAAGACTTTTCACGATGCCGAGGCCCGTGTCGTCGGTCATCAACCGGGAGCAGGCCGTCATAAAGGAAGGCTGGGGGCGCTTCAAGTTGTTCTGCCCGATGGAACAGAGTTTTCGGTTGGGACAGGGTTTTCGGATGCCGAACGCGAAGCCCCCCCTGCCATCGGCAGCACGATTACGTTCCGTTACCAGGAACTCTCGGATGGAGGTGTCCCGCGATTCCCGTCGTACGTTGGACTGCGGAAAGATGAACCCGTCGTTGCAATCAACTCACCATTGGCCCCGCCTCGGAAGAAAGCAGAGACAGCGCCAAATGCTACCGCCAGCCCAGCGACGAAAGTCGTCGTTTCGACACCGTCCGGCCAGGCCGTTGGAAGCACGGTGCGGTACTTCGAATTTCGTGATGAGAAGTCTGAAAAGTTCTGGGAGATCAGTGCCAACGAGACGGACGTCACGGTACGGTATGGTCGCATCGGGACTCAGGGACAGATCCAGGTCAAATCGTTTCTCGACACAGCAGCCGCTCAGAAACATGCGACAAAACTGATCGACGAAAAAACCGGCAAAGGGTACACCGAGAAATCGACTTGAGTCTGTCGTTAATCCGCCGTCCCCACCGAGTTCACCTCGGTGGAGACGGGCTTTTGCACAACGCTGTCGGGTGGCCGGGTCTGGACTGGTCTGGACTGAGGCTTTGCGAAGGAAGACCCGGTCTTCGTGTGGAGCGGACTTTCCGGGACTTCGCGAGGACGCTCCAGTCCCGGCCACCCCCTAACGCGCCCTAACGCGTTCCGACTGATGGGGGTACCGTCAGCATCGTCTACTCGTCTCGTTCAGCCATTTGCCATCATTCGAAACGCGGCTCATCGAAGCTCCGCAGATTTTTTCGCAATCTACTAATAAATTAGATTGACTTCCGGCCGCCTGCCGATAAACTTCTAATCAATTAGTATTTCGAGGGCGGACCGCACGCATTTCGTACGCCCGAATCCAAGGCCTGCCTGAACGGGAGCTACCAGATGCCGCGTTCCTCGTCCAAGAATCCCACCGAACTCGAGCTGGAGATTCTGAAGGTTCTCTGGCGACTGGGACCAGCGACCGTCAGGCAAGTTCGAGACGAACTGGCAGCGGTCAGGGATCTGGCCTACACGACAGTCATGACCATGATGACCATCATGGATACCAAAGGGTACGTCAAGCGAGTCAAAGATGGACGGAGTTTCATCTACGAAGCGACGTATCAGGAACAAAAGGCGTCACGCAACATGTTGCAGGATGTCGTCGATCGCTTGTTCGGCGGATCAACCAAGGCAGTCATGCAGCATCTGCTGGAAACATCCGAACTGGACGACGAAGAACTCCATCAAATCCGTCAAATCATCAATCGCAAGACGGGTGAAAAAAGCGAATAGCAGCATCTCACCGTGTTGAATGCCGCTTTGCAGTCGACCAGTCCCGTCCGTATTCGCTCTTCCTCAACGAGACTCCGCCATGAACATCCTGTTCTCGCGAGACGTGTGTGCCGCGCTGGTGCTGACGTTTGGGCATTTCCTGTGGATCGGAACGTTGGTCGCCATCGTGACATCTGTCGTAGTCCGACGATGGCAAGTATCGCGGACAAGATACGCCGTCTGGCTGACGGGACTGCTGGTCATGGCGGGAAGTCCCATTGTGACATTTGCAATCCTGCAGGCCATTCCCACCGTTAACCCGGCAGACACCGAAATGGTCAAGCCCGCGCCCCCGATCGATTCTCCATCGCAATTACCAGACGTTTCCCCTGCGAACAGCGAGATTGACCGTCATTCCAACGTTCCTTCGCGGACGAACAATCTCACCCGTGAAGTGCCGCTCAAAAGTACTCAGACTTCAGCGGTTATTCCCGTTGAAGTCCCGAAAACACCTGTGCCCACGACTGCAATTCGTGAATCCGCCTGGTGGCGCGACTACGCCCCCCTCGTCACGAGCCTCTACCTGATCGGTGTTTCCTTGATGGGATTGAGGTTACTGCTTGGCCTGTGGGGAGGGCACCAGTTGAGGTACCAGTCAGAACTCATCACACAGCGCTGGATGCTCGATGCCCTCCAGCGTCAGGCGGATGCCATGGGACTGATACTGGTCCCGGCGATGGCCTACTGTGAACGGGTGACCGTCCCGACGGTGCTGGGGATTCTGCAACCGATGATTCTTCTGCCGATGACACTGGCAAGCGGATTAACGCCCGAGCAGATCGAATCGGTACTGGCTCACGAACTGGCTCATCTGCGTCGTTACGATCACCTGGTCAATCTGCTGCAGTGCGTCATTGAATCGTTGCTGTTCTTTCATCCCGCCGTCTGGTGGCTCTCGCGCCGCGTACGTGATGAACGAGAACACTGCTGCGACGATCTGGTCATCGCCAGCGGCGCCGTACCGCTCGACTACGCAGCGTCGCTTTTACGCGTGGCTGAACTCAGTCGGGAAGCCGAGCAGCGAGCCCACAACCAGCGCCGCTCGTTTACCGCCGCCAGTCTCTTCGCAACCGGCGACCGACCATCAACACTCAGGCAACGGATCGCCCGGTTGCTTGGCTATCAGACAGAACTTCATGTCCGAGCGGTTCATTCATGGGTCCTGTTCGGCCTCGCCACCTGTTGCGTGGGGGCTATCGGGTTACTCAGTTCGATGACATGGAATGTCCTTGCGGAAATCAATCGCGATCACTCTCAAACCATGGTGATCATCGAATGGTCGGCGATGGTCGACGAATCTGTGATCAACGAGATTCGTGCCCTGAAGAGCAATCCTACAACTTCATCGACCGATACCGGAACTGAGACGATCCGTTGTTCGGCGGAAGAACTGCGATCAATCATCAAACGGCGACTCGATCAACCCAAAGCAACTACTCTTGGAAATCGAATCGGAATCCTGCGGAGCAGGTCTGCGGGTTCCCGTCGCAATTCGCAGGTTCTCTCATGGAATTTCGGCGACACTATCAAGAACGATGAAAAAGGTCCGAATCCATTGATTGGATGGAGTGTTCACGGGAAATGCTGGGTCGAAGAAATCCAGAACGCTGCAAAACTGGGGGTTGAAGCTGATATTGGCAGTGCTGGCAGCTACCTGCACATCATTCGTAAATCGATCAAATTCGATGAAGCTCTGACCGATGGGCAAGCCGTTGCATTCGCCGTTTCGCCAACAACGAGCGATTCCGTGGATGGATTCCGGGCAGATCAATGGAAGCCGACGCTGATCTTCGTATACGAAGCGTGTGAAGTCCCGGCAAGCCAGGTTGACCTGCTCAATCCCGTCGTTCGCGCCAGGGACTGGATTCAGCGCGGTGCGTCAGGAGTGAAGCTGGAACTCGCACGCATCGCCGAATGGCGGTCGCAGGCGACACAGGAATTCGCCACAGCCCACAAACCGGATTGGACGCGTGAACTCCCTGACGGAGGCTCGATCGAGTTGCTGGGAATCGGCAGACCACAAATGGCACGCCTGATCTGGTGGGATCCGTCGGGGCATCCGATTTCTGGCGACGATCCCTCCTGGGGAGTTCAATTTCCCAACGAGTTGACCGGGATTATCCGCGTCTCTCAAGCGGGCGTCGAACGCCGCACAAACGAAAGCAATCGCGATGCTTCGAAGCTGAGCGATGGTCGCGACGCCCAATTTGCAGCAGTTCCCATCAAGAAGAGCGACTCGAATAACGGTCAATACACACTCAAAGTCGCAACGAGTTTTGGCGCGTGGACAGCCGAAGGCAAGGTCGCTCCACGTGATGACGCAACTGTCAAAATCAACGGAGGCGAATTCCGTGTGGCCAAAGTATTCGATTTCTCAGACAGGATCTTTCACCTCCACTGTGACTGGAAACTGTCTCCAGAAAAGGACATCGATGTCGTTGCTGTCAAAAAAGATGGCAGGATTGTCACCGCATCCAGAGATTCTTCGTCCATATCACATGACGACGCTGTTTCTGCGGCGCGAGGGTTAGTATTCGAGGCTCCATTGACTGAAGTTGACCACCTGCTGGTTCAGACTCGTGGTCGCCACTGGATTGAGTTCACCGGATTCGCCACGGAACCCGCAGTGGTTTCGAAACCTCAGCAGTTCGTTGCCAACCTGCCCAACGGAATGAGCGTCGAGTTTGTCGGCCTCGCTGAAATGGGGCAGGAAGACAAGAACTGGTGGAAGCCGGATGGAGAACCGCTCGATCAGGTACCGGCCCACAAACCGTCCGGGATCGTGAGTGTAACCGGTCAGGAAATGCGTCGAACGCTGATTCGAGTCCATGGTGCCACAAGTCACCTTGATGTCACTACGAACATGACGGGCGAGCGTACCGTTGAAACGACCGACACCGGGGAGCGATATGTCCGCTTTGTCGGAGGGCTCGGTTTCGCGCCACCTCAAAAAGCCGCTCGAGTGGAAGTTGGCGTAGCCACGGTTCCACTCTCCCCTTGGCGCCGGATCGATGCCACCGGAAAACGCCTGCCAAACGAGCCCAATGATCTGGTCGATCCTATTCCCGAAGACATCACAATCCTCAGTGTGGCTCATCCACGATTGCGGGCATTGGGTGACCATAAAGTTAATGGCAGCCCGGTGCCGCTCAAGCCCGACGAAATCGCCGAGAATGACGAGCGACAGAAGCAGACGGAAATCACGTTCCTCCCGCCTGTCTCGTTGAACCGACTCGACTTCCAGTTGCAGTTGATTGACATCGACGGCCAGACTCATACCAGACACTCGTCGTCATACTTCTTCGACAAGCCGGAAGTCCGCTTTACGTTCAATGTACCATTGGATCGAGTGGCCCGCTTTGAGTACCGCCTGCGGCCCTACCAGCATTGGGTGACGTTCGACAATGTGTCGGTCTACCCCGGCAAAACGACGGTCGTGAAGTTGACTGTCGCCTCGCTTCCCACGCCAAAGCCACCGCACTACATCGCTAACCTGCCCGATGGTCGCAGCATTGAATTCGTCGGCATCACGAAGAACACGGCAGCAGCAAATGAGGGTTGGAAACCGGATGGAAGGCCAATCGGCGACGTCGGATACTGGCCGGCAACAAACTATATCAGCGGCAACACGCACGGAAGTTTTACTGAAAATGGTGAGCATCCTGAACCGAATGCCGGAGCGATCGATCTGCTGTTTCGATTTCGTGGCCTGAAGGCGCAGCCGTCACTCACATTTGATCTGGCGACCAAGGGGAGCAGTTATTCACATTTGCCACTGAAGGAACCGTATGAGTTACGAATCTCCGCCGAACGCCGAGATTCCCCACCTCCCGACAGTAAGTGGACGATTCCCGATGGCGAAATGCGGGTCGGTCTAACCGACGAACCTTGGGGGAAATGGCTGCAGATCAGTCCGACGGGCGAGGTTCTCAATCCGCTCACAGACGACGATCTCTATCGTTCGTACTACGAACAGATCCAGATCATGCGAACTGAACCGCACGAACGAGCCCCCAATAAGCTCGCGCTGGTTCTGCGGACTCCCCAAGAGATGTCCCGACGATATTCATTCGAAATTCGCGGAATCGACCCGGATGAAAAATCGCAGTGGGTTCTGCAATGGGAAGGAAAGGGAATCGAAGGAACAGACTTGATCGAAGGCCGCTGGGGCCTGGCAACATCAGAAACAAAGCCACTCACCCGCTTCGAATTCCGCCTGCGTCCGTATCGCCACTGGGTCACGTTCACAGGGGTCAGTGCCGAACCGGGTAAAGAATCGGACGTGAAGGTGAAGGCCGAGTCGGTGAATGACAACGGGAGACGAAACCCGGGAGCAAACAACCAGACGATTCCATCGACGCCATAGGTAGCATAAGCCAACCTTGAAGACATCAGATTTCTGCAAAATCGGCGTGATTCGTGACGGGAATGGCAAAGTCACGGTACTCTATGTCGCCTCGGAATTCAGAAGTAGACTCCGGTCAAACGACTTTACGATGCCGTCGCCGTTCGTGAACTTGCGGCAAAACGGTTTGCGAATGATTATCAAGCGAAGAATGAAATGTCACTCGTGAAATGCTGGCAGGTGGATGCGTTTACCAATCGTCCGTTTGGAGGCAATCCGGCAGCCGTTTGCTGGCTGGAAGCGGAAGCCGATTCGCAGTGGATGCAATCGGTAGCCTCGGAAATGAACCTTTCAGAAACGGCGTTTGTCAGGCCGTTGGACGATGGTTTGGAACTGCGCTGGTTTACACCCACCGTCGAAGTCGATCTTTGCGGTCACGCCACGCTGGCGACGGCACATGCCCTCTGGTCTTCGAATCTCGTTCCACAGGCACAACCACTGCGATTTCACACACGCAGCGGTCTTCTGACGTGTACGCAGGATGGCGACTTCATTGAACTCGATTTCCCCGCGACTCCACCCGCAGAAATACCGATTCCAGCGGCCCTGTCTGATGCACTGGGAGCGGTTCCGATTTACCTGGGCAAGAGTCGTTTCGACTACCTCGCGGTCTTTGAATCGGCCGACACTGTGCAGTCGTTGAAGCCCGACTTCCGAAACCTCGAACAGTTCCCGGTGCGCGGTGTGATTGTCTCGGCCCCTACTGCGGATCATCCGTTCGATTTTGTCTCTCGATTCTTTGCCCCGAATGTTGGCGTTGATGAAGATCCCGTCTGCGGGTCAGCTCACTGCTGCCTGACTCCCTACTGGTCGCAGCGACTCGGTAAGACTCAATTGATGGCGCATCAGATTTCGACGCGCGGTGGCGTACTTCGATTAAAGCTCAAGGATGATCGAGTCATCCTCGGTGGTCAGGCCGTAACCGTCTGGCGGGGTGAACTGCTTTCACAGTAACAGCAGACAATGAACAAAAGGAGCGGGATTTCCTCAGGAAAGCCCGCCCCTTGATTGCTTCGCTACGGCCAGATCCGTCATTCAGGAAAGCTATTCTGCTTTCGCGGGTGGATTCAATCGAACGAGAATCCAGTGCTCGGTCTGCCCTCTTTTGTGAATCAGGACGGGAGCCTCATCCTGTGACAGATTGCTGAGCCCCGCTTCAATTACCGACAGATTATTGTCTCCGACAGTCCAGGCAGCCCGTTGCGTCTTCAGATCCACAGATCCCTGGACCGGTTGGGTATGCTCGCTCAGCTCATCGGTGTAATTGCCCCGTAGAATTCCCTGCTTGTTCATCGCCAGTTGCAGGATCAGCTGCGGATGCTGTTGCTCGTTACGAACCATGCCATAGATCCCCAGCGGCATCCATTCGTCAGCGTTGGAAACTTCTGCTGAGGCTCCACTGGCAGCCAATGTCGCCGCCTGCTGACTGAACTCTGCAGCGGTCCCCAGGTGTTGACCACCAAGAGCGATATTCCCGTCCACACAGGTCACGTTGGTCCCATAGTTGTAGACCACTGGAGTCGCCGAGATCCCGCAGAACTTGGACGTCGTTGCCCAGGTGGCAGGTGCCCAGACAGCACCGGCTTTCCAGTTTGTCGGCGCCCAGACTCCCGGATGTGCCGCATACCACTGCTGATCATACAAGTGCGGATTGTTGTACGAGGACCGGACGGCAGCAGCCCCCACGGCTGCCCCTTCAGCTCCTGTCGCATGCGGAGAATTGTGATTCGCAACGGCGGCCCCCGCCGCAGCCCCCTCTTTGCCCGAAACTTGTGGCGAGTTGCGGTTGGCTGCTGCGGCACCCGCCGCTGCTCCTTCCGCACCTGTGGCTTTGGGAGCGTTACGATTGCTGATGGCAGCCCCTGCAGCCGCCCCTTCTTTGCCGGTCACCTGCGAAGAATTGCGGTTTGCCGCAGCCGCACCAGCCGCCGCTCCCTGAGCTCCCGTGGCATTAGAATTCGCTGGCCTGCCCGGAATGTTGTTGTTCGGCGCTCCGGAATGAACATTGTTCGGCGTGCCGGGCTTACCCACATTGTGAGTCGGTTGCGACCAGTTTCCGCCTGGTGTGGAATTCCCATGCGCACCTTCCGGATGCTTGCCCGGCTCAGTATTCGATCGTCCCGGCTCTGGCTTTTTCGATTCGGAATGCGGTTCAGTCTTCGGCTTGTTTGGCTCGGGTTTCTTTTCACCACCGCGAGGTGGAGCGCTAAATACGAAAGAGTTCGACAGACTCAAAGCCAACGCGAAAGTGGTAAAGCGAAAAAGACGAGACATGTTTGTTCCAATTGCCAGAGTTGAAGTCAGATTCTTGAAAGATGCAGACAGACGCACCTTGGATAGAGAAATCCTGAATTGCACATCATGGCATCCGTGCAGGATGTGAATCTGCACTGTGATCAGACCGATCCAC
>CAZSTW010000040.1:0-9566 GCA_964609845.1 uncultured Planctomycetaceae bacterium
GGTGCTGGAGACGCCTCACATACCTGTTACTCGTCGCCGTCATTACCGGATGCGGTTCCAAAACATCAGAATCCGAGATTGCACCCGGCGAAGGCGGCGGCGCGGAAGCGGGAGCTCAGTCTGGGAAAAAGGTCATTATTCCGATTCGGCACGACGTGAAGGAATTGGAAGGTCACTGGGTGATGGTCGTGACCGGCCAGGACCGCCGCGATAAGTACCTCTGGATTGTGAATCTCGCCAAGGGAGCTGATGGAAAGATCCAGGCGGAGATCATTGATTCAACGGGCGAAAACAACACTGCAAAAATCGAATCGACGACGGTTGATGGTACGGCTGTCAAGTTGATGATGAAAAACGCCAATGCGGCGTTCGACTTCCAGGGCGAATTCAGCAAGGGAGCGATTCGCGGAACCGTTGCCAGTGGCAATCAGGAAATGTATCTGGCGCGGTTGCTGCCGACGTCAGGATCAAAACTGTCGGATTATCTCGAGTCGGCACTGCCGCCAGCCGCGGATGTCTTCGAAAAGGCATTTCGGTCGATGCAGGCTCAGCCGCAACCCAAAGTCATCCTGCGCCTGGCCAGCGAACATCCGATCAGTCCCATCTCGCTGGAAGCCGCGTTCGGGCTGCTGGCGATGCATGCCAAGGCTGGTTTTGATGATGACACATTAAGGGAAATCATCAGCAAGTATCTGGAACTCTCCAAGACATGGGGAACCCGGATGAACACCAATGCCGAGTGGATTACCGCTCAGCAATTGATTTCGTCGGGGCGCTTGCCCGCAGAAGCGATCAAGCACGTGAACGAGGCCGAAAAGCTGATGGGTGAAGCAGGGGCTTCCTTGAAGCCGCGCTTTCAGGCCATGCGTGACCAGGCCGAAATTCAGATCGCGCTGGGCAAGAGTCGTTCCAAGCTGGAAGAGGATCGCGTCAGTGCTCACGAAGCACTGAAGGCCGCGCTCGTCAAGCAGCCCTACAACTGGGACATCCTCGCCGCTCTGGGAGATTACGCTGCCGCAACAAAACAACCCGAAGCGGCCATCGACTACTATGCCACGATTGTGGCGATGCCGATGCTGGAACATCTGGTGATGGCTCGACGCCTGGGGCAGCCACCCGGCGAGCCCACTCCGACCGAAGTGCTGACCAAGCTCTGGAAGGAGCACCACGGCAATACAGACGGGTTGGAAGCCCATCTGCAAAAGTTATACATGGAGAAGATGGCCATTCTGAAGTCGGAAATTCAGAAGACATGGGCCGCTCCCCCGGCAGCAGGCGATCATGTGTCACTCGTCGAATTCTTCACCGGGGCCAAGAGTCCTCCGGCAGTTGCAACCGAAGTCGCACTCGATGTCATCCGGGCAACCTATCCCGCGAATCAGGTCGTGACGCTCAGGTATCATCAACATAATCCACAGCCCGACGGGCTGGTCAATCAGGATAGCGAAGACCGATTCGCGTTTTACGAAATGTCCAAAACGCCTACAGTGACCGTGGATGGTGCCATGCTTGATCCCGAGCAGGCACCGTATCGCGGCTTCCTGCAATTCAGTGGTACGGCGTACTCGCTGCTGAGAACCGTTGTGGATGAACGCATCCAGCGGAAGACACCCATTCGAATTGCACTCGCGGGAAAAGTCGAAAACGGCGAATTGTCTGTCAGCGCCGAAGTTTCTGGAGCGACGGAAGAGCAACTCCCTTCGTTACGATTACGACTGGCACTGGCGGAAGAAGATGTTCAGGCACCGACGACGATTGGAATCCGCAGTCATGCGATGCTCGTTCGGGAAATGCCCGGCGGTGCACGAGGCGTTGCACCGAAAAAGGGGGAACTGAAGTTCTCGTTTTCGATGCCTTATGCTGAATTGCAGCAGCATCTGGACGAGTACATGAAGCAGTACGAAGCAGGTAACAAGATTGAAATCCCTGCCAACGAAAAGCCCCCGGTTTCAGGCCCGTTGTATCTGGTCGCCTGGGTCCAGAACGACAAAGCCGATAACGAGCATCCCGAGATTGGTCGGGCAATTCTGCAGACGGCGATTGTTCCCGTCGCAGGCCTGGGGGGGAAGATGGTGACCGCTGTCCCAAAGACGGCGGCGACCGAATCGGCAACACCCCCGGCCCCGGCGCTTCCTGAGTAAATCAGGTTCATGATATCCTGCGGCAGGCATGGGCAACTTGGCTGTCCATTTCCAAATCAAGAAGCGAGGCCTTGCCTCTGTACGGCCTCATTGGGAAGACGATTCCATGCGATTCACGAAAATGCACGGCGCTGGCAATGACTACGTCTATGTCGACTGTTTTGCTGAGCCCGTTCCTGCGGATATTCCTGCTACGGCAATCGCCATCAGTGACCGCCATACCGGCGTCGGCGGGGATGGTCTTGTTCTGATTGGTCCCTCTGAATCTGCAGATGCCCGGATGCGGATGTTCAACGCCGATGGAAGCGAATCCGAAATGTGCGGGAATGCCATTCGGTGCGTGGCCAAGTACGTCTACGATCGCGGAATTGCCCGACGTTCGGAATTGAAAATAGAAACGGGCCGTGGTGTCTTGACCATGAAGTTGTCGACTGGTAGCAACGGCAAGGTCGACCGTGTGACCGTCAACATGGGCAAGCCGATTCTGGAAGCGGAACGGATCCCGACGACGTTGCCAGGAAATCCACCACTGAACGTACCTCTCGAAGTGGCTGGACGAGTCATTGACGTTTCCTGCATTTCGATGGGAAACCCGCATTGCGTGACATTTGTGGACGAGGTCAATGACGACTGGGTTCTGAATGTCGGGCCTCAGATTGAACGTCACCCCGCGTTTCCTCGACGAGTGAACGCAGAATTCATCCAGATCGTCTCTCCCTCTGAATTCATTATGCGAGTCTGGGAGCGTGGCAGCGGTGAGACACTCGCCTGCGGCACGGGTGCCTGTGCGTCGGCTGTTGCTGCAGCACTGACAGGAAGAACTGGACGTTCGGTCACGGCCCACCTTCGCGGTGGGGACCTGTTGCTGGAATGGTCGGCCGAAGGCGACGTTTTTATGACAGGCCCTGCGGCAGAAGTCTTCAGCGGCGACTGGTCCGCCAGTTAGTGCGTGTCGCACTTCCGTGTCGCGTCGAAACATGGGTTGGAGACTGTCGTTTGATGCCCGCGGGACGCCACACTTCAGTGAGATGCGCTCGAGTGGGCGTTGTCAGCCGTAAATTATGGAGTTAGTTTGCAGGAGATGAGCGGCTCGATCACTCACTCAGGCGAAAACCGGCAAGGTCGCATGCAGCCACCCCAGTTTACCCTGTCGTCGGAATCAGAGAGTACGCCGTTCTCGCTCAAGTCTTCCACGTCAACTCACCGATCAAGAGTTCGGATGATTACGGATGGGCCGGCTGTGCGGGTGGTCTCGTACCAGCCAGATGCACGGTGACGGCGACGGCAAGGAACTCTGGATGTCGCACGGGAACCAAGACCCGTTTCGAATGGGATTTCTGACGGCGGTCGAGGATGCGGAGCGAGGATTCGTCGGTGGATTGCTGGTAACCAATCGGTTCGGCAGGCCACTGGAGTTTCAATGCACTGCTCCCGTCAAGCCGAATCGGGCACAGCAGATTCTGTACGGACCGACACTGCGTCCATTCGTCCTCGGCGAGCTTCTTGGCCGAACTTTGCTCGATAAAGTCGGGGTCAAACCTCATCTGGTCCTGATCGAATCCGATGAAATCATCGACCTGCGTCAGCATGTCCCGATGGCGGTTGCTTATCTCATGGACAAGGTGACCGATCCGGCGACTCAGCTGCCGTTTGGAAAGCATGGAATTGCCTTTCATCCCGACTTTCAGGGTGATCACGCAGAGATGGCTCGCCACGCAAAGGCAATTCCTGCCGATGCCGACCTGCGAGAGCCCTTTGAACGAGTTCGCGAAGCATTGGCCGAGACAGTTCGCCTCGGTACCGCTCGTACAGCCTGATAGATAAGGACGAACCAATGAGTGACGGTTCGCTCCGCATGCTGGACGAAATGACTGCGCGTCAGGCTGCACGGTCGGCTCAAGGTGCCGTTCCCGGTCCTCATTGGAACCTGGATCAGACTGCCGTTTCTCTCGATGAACTTCTGAACGAGGTTCCCTGCGAAGGTGTCGACCTGGGCGTTGCTACTCAGATTTATTCTTCGGGAATGAACGTCGCACTTCAGCGCTGGCCTGTGGTACAGACGGAAGCGATCACAGCCCCCAAGCCCCCTGCGATGATGCCCCCATGGAAGCCTCATCGGCAGAAGGTCACGACGTTCGGGCTGACATTTCCGGAGGGAGAGTCATTTCAGACCGCCAAGCCATCTGCTGATAAGGGGGGCGAATCTGGTCCGAAGGATGACGAAGAGTTAACTCCGATCGAGCCGCCGCGTCCCGTCTCGCTGATGGACGAAGAGGCATTGGCGGAAGCCAAGAAGAAGCTCGTCCGCCTGAAGCCTCCCGAAGATGCGCTGTCGATCGAAGATCGGCTGTTCTACCTGCTTCAGCCACCGCTGCAATCGTGGCTGGCCGGGCAGGAACTGATCATGCCGTTTGAACCGTTTCCTTATCAATATGAAGGGATCGGCTGGCTGTTTTCGAAGTCGTCGGCGTTGCTCGCTGATGAAATGGGGCTGGGCAAGACGATGCAGACGATCACGGCAATCCGGTTGCTGGTTCGCAGCGGCCAGGTTCGTCGCGTGTTACTGGTCTGTCCGAAGCCATTGCTTCCCAACTGGCAACGTGAATTTCGAACGTGGGCAGAAGAGCTTCCGTTTGTCGTCGTTGAAGGAGATGGCGAACGTCGACGCCTCACCTGGACAATGCCCGGGGTTCCCGTCTTGATTGCCAACTACGAATCACTCGTCCGGGATTTTGCGGCATTTGGCGAAGATGAATTCCCGAAGTTCGATCTCGTCGTTCTTGACGAAGCCCAGCGGATCAAGAATCGCACCTCACGCACAGCGGAAACGGCTCGTGCCTTACCGCGTCGACGCAGTTGGGCACTTACCGGAACACCGATCGAGAACCGGCCTGAGGAACTGGGAGCGCTCTACGAGTTTCTGGAAGTCGTGCCGCCAAACGCGACACCTGATTTACGACAACTTCAGTACCTGGCCAAACAGTTCATTCTGCGCCGGACAAAAAATCTGGTGATGAAGGACATGCCGCCACGACTGGACCGTGATGAATTCCTGGAACTGCTCCCCTCCCAGAAATACGCCTACGAAAAGGCCGAAAAAGAAGGGATTATCCACCTCAACGACCTTGGCGATTCGATTTCGGTTCAGCACGTGTTCGAGCTCGTATTGCGTCTGAAGCAGATTACCAATTTCGATCCGCTGACCGGAGAGAGCGCCAAGCTGGACCGGCTGGAGGCGGATATGGAAGAAATCGCGGCCAGTGGTGGCAAAGCGATCTTGTTCAGCCAGTGGACAAAGGTCCTTGACTGGCTGGCCAAACCGATGGCCAAGTATGGAGCCCTGCTGTATCACGGCGGAATTCCCACCAAGCAACGCGAACCAATTCTGAAGCAATTCAAGGAAGATCCCAATTCGCACATCATCCTGATGAGTTATGGAACAGGGGCCGTGGGCCTGAACCTGCAGTTCGCTGGCTACGTCTTTTTGTTCGATCGCTGGTGGAATCCCGCCATTGAGGATCAGGCGATCAACCGCGCCCATCGGATTGGCTGCAAAAGCCAGGTGATCGTGACCCGATTCATTTCCAAAGACACGATCGAAGAGCGAATCGACAAAGTGCTGACAGAAAAACGCGAGTTGTTTGCCCGAATTCTTGGTGAAGGGGACGACTGCAACTCTTCACTCAGTCTGAACGCCTCTGAAATCTTCGGTTTGTTCGATCTGAAAGCTCGCAGCAACAAAGGGACCAAGAGCATCGGTCCAAAGTAACCCTGCAGTGCACTGGGGGGATGTGGACACGTCAGTCAACAGGATTACGGGTTGCGAACGACTCGAAAACCTGTGAAGTACTTGGCTTCCTGTGGAACGTGGAACGCTCGTGCTGCGGATCGACAGTACGAACCGGGATGCAAGCCTGAGCCCCCTCGCAGGACTCGGTGAATCCCCAACGTCGGGCCGTGAGGGTCTACTGCTTCCGAGTCCGTAAAGTACTGTTTTTCGTACCAGTCTTCGCACCATTCAGCGACATTGCCGTGCATGTCATACAATCCCCAGTCGTTCGGTGGATAGGTCTCCACCTTTGTCGTTCGGCCCACTTCTGGCCATTTCGGCGATGCTCCATAGCCTGCGGCCACCATCGGGGCTCGCATGTTGCCCGATGTGATCAACTGCTCCAGGCCGAAGTGATATGGCGTTCTGGTTCCAGCCCGGCATGCGTACTCCCATTCGGCTTCCGTCGGAAGTCGATATCCGTTTCCACCGTTACGTGTGATGGACCATTTCTGCGATGGATTGGGGGCATCCTCAACCTCCTCAAGTTTGTAGTATGCGGGGAGGCCATCTTTTTGGCTCAAACGATTACAGAATTGGACGGCATCAAGCCACGAGATGTTTTCTACGGGAAACTGGTCCGTGACCAGCTTCAGCACCTTGTCTTTGGCACTGCCGCTGGTTGAAAAGGCACTCGGCTTGGACTGCATCACCTGATTGTATTCAAACTGAGTCACTTCATGGATGCCGATATAGAAGGGCTTCCTGATCGTGACTGCATGCTGTGCTTCGTCCGGACGCCGCTCCAGTTCATTGACGGGCGAACCCATTTGAAATGTTCCGGGGGGAATCAGGTTCATCCTGAGTCCTGTGGACTCGCTCTGGTACCGTCCGGGATAGATCACCCGGTAGGCATCGCGCGCCGTTTCGAATACGCCGTCCTGACCCCGCAGATTGAACTCGATCATGTCACCCCGATCAGGAAGCAATTCGATCCCCTCGGGGCTTCGATTAGGATTGGCAATCTTGACGAATAACCGCTGGCCGTTCGAGACGACAACAGGGGGAGGAGTGGCGACGCTGGTGACGATAACCTCGGTCACAATGAGAAATGACGGTGGGTTTTGGGGAGGTGATTTCTCGCTCGTGTAGACTCGTTCCACGCGTCCCGTCAATGTAATCTGCTGTATCCGACTGGGTTCAGGGCCGGGCTGTTGGGCGCAGGCTTCGACCGCAGTTACAAAGATCAGCAGGCTGGTTATGATCCTGGGAACTTGCATTTTTGTTATCTCCCGACACCGCGTCATGCACCCCGATGCTATAGAATACAGAATAGCGAGTGAAACCAGATCCACACCGGAAACTCAATCGTGCCGTGCGGTTTTTCGAGGAAACGCTGCCGACTTTCTCGTGGCCCCAGCGGGTATATCACGATTGAAAATTCTCTCCGCCGTTATTCCCGCCTGACATCAATGGTGGTCACTGTCACCCTTTTGATGGTGATGAGGCCTCCGTGCGTCGCGGCGGGTGAGCCCGCAACGATGGTCCGATTCTCCACAGGAGACTATGCGACGGGTGAATTGCTGGATAACTCCGATCCTAAACAAATAACATTGCAGTCAACGGCATTTGCATCTCCGCTGCAATTCCAGGTGCGGCAGATCCAACGCATTGAGTTTCCGAGTAGTCCCCCTGTCACGGACTTTGGTGCGGACTATCGCTTCGAACTCCGTGGCGGCGATGTCTTGCTGGGTTCAGTGGTGGAGCTAAACGAAGAGCACGCGATACTCGACGTTTTGAATCTGGGCCGACTCCGTCTCGCCATGTCGACGGTCTGTCGTATCCAGCCCTGGAAGAATCCCTCAGGACTTGTCTTTCATGGGCCGGGAGAATTGAAAGATTGGGAAGCAGGAAATGGCTGGACCGAAGACGGAAAGCATATCCATTGCGCTGCCGATACAGGATCAAGCAGTCCGGAAATGGAAGTGGGCCAGACTCGACTGCGTCAGCAGCGAGAATCCGTGATCCGTCGCGATCTGGAACTTCCCACGCGTGGACGGATGGAGTTCATTCTTTCCTGGCAGGATTCAGCTGATTTTGAATTTCGAGTCGGTACAGGAGACGGATTTCCCCTGGCAAGATTCGAGATCTGGAACGATGTAAATAACGAAGCTTCGGCGCTGACCCCGAGTGACTGGCCGCTCAATCCACAATCCAGAAGTGCTACCGGTTCACTGGTCCTGATGCGTGACGTGGAATGGGCGCGCGTCCAGACGAGTCGCGACTCCCTGTTTCTCAAGTCGATTACGTCCGGCCCCGGTCGGGTTCATCTGCAGATGTATTTTGATCAAGAGAATGAGACGACGCACATTTTTACGTCGAGTGGTCAATCACTGGGTGAACTCGCAGTGAAGTCGACAAAACCAGTCACACGTCGCAAGGTGGAGTTGATCAGTCACACGCATGATATTCGACTCGAACGCATCGATGTGGGGCAGTGGAGCGGTGAAGTTCCGAATTCGGAAATTCTCAATCAGGCTCGTCTGTTGATGACAGATGGTTTCCTGGTTTACGGCCGGCTGGTCGGGTTTGATGTCACCCGACGTGAGTTCTTACTTGCGACGGAAGACGGCCAAAGACGAGTCTCCGAAACTTCTGTTCAGGATATCACTATCCCTCGTCGGCCTGGTGTTGCCCCCGAACAATATCAGGCAGAAATGGTCAGTGGAAATCACATCAGTGGAACTGTGGCGAGAATCGGCAAAAGTTCCGTTCATTTGAAGTCGAGCGTCTTCAATGAAGAAATCATTCTGCCACTCGGTTCGCTTCGTTCCTTGACCGCATGGCAAAGCCGTCCATTGCCAGCAGATCTGCAGCGTCGACTCGGTTACCCGCGCGGACGGATGGAAATTCCCGGACATCTGCTACTCGGCCGATTTCTGGATACGGAAGCCATTGAGGACAAGCGACTGATCTTCAAGCCAGATCTCAGTCAGACCGCGAGTGCAATTCACCCCGCCGTCACGGGACGACTGGTTTACCGCGATCGGACACACGTCTACCCCAAAGAATCGCCGCAACAAGGGCAACCACCACAAAAGGTCATTCGCACCGATGCACCCAAATCCGTTGAGTCCCCCAGCAGGTTGCGAAAGCCGGTCGTGCATCTTGCCTCTGGAGATCAAGTCCCGTGTTTTCAAGTGACGCTGAACGAACTGGGAGCAACAATTTCATCGACTTATACGGATTCGACCCATATCAAGTTCAGTGAAATTCGTGGAATCGATCTCGTTCGCGGAATTCCAGCCACGCCCAGCGGATTGAAGATCGATCGCTTTATGGTTCTACCCCGTTCTCAAAGAAATGATCCTCCAACGCACCTGATTCAATCGATGGATGGAGATCTGTTGCGAGGTCGAATCGTGGCAATGGATCAGTCGATCATCCAGGTCGCACTGCGAAACGACATTCAACGAGTGCCGTTGGACAGCGTGGCTCGGATCATCGCAATTTCTGCAACCAATGGCGACGTGGATGTTTTTCCCGACCCTGCAGAAGGAATGCCTGTGACGGTCGTCATGCCAGGAGGTTCGCGTCTATCGTTCGCGGCCTCGCAGGTTGCCGGAATCTTCCTGTCCGGACGCAGCCCGATTCTG
>CAZSTW010000040.1:9700-40920 GCA_964609845.1 uncultured Planctomycetaceae bacterium
CCGCAGCGATCTGCAGCACGTTGATGAAATTCAGTTCGGTGCTAAATCAGGTAAGGCGGAAACCAAAGCGTGGACCTTCAGGCCAGCGATCAATCCACTCGGCAGCGATGAGGGACAGGTCGACCAGTTGATTGGCACGATCGCGGCAGATTTTGAACTGCTTCGGCTCAATGGAGGGCGACTGAAGCTGTCGGACTACAACGGCAAAATTGTTGTTCTCGACTTCTGGGCGTCGTGGTGTGCTCCGTGTCTTCAGATCATGCCACAGGTCGACAAAGTTGCCCGAGAATTCGCGGACCAGGGCGTGGTTCTGATGAGCATCAATTTAGGAGAACGTCCAGAGCAGATTCAGGCTGTTATGAATCGATTGAAGCTATCGACGACCGTGCTACTCGATTCCGACGGTCGAACCGCGGCACGGTTTGGTGCCACAAATATTCCGCTGACTGTCATTATCGGTCGCGATGGCAGGATCACCAGATTATTCGTCGGTTCTGGTGCTCGATTCAGCGATCAACTTCGAGACGCATTGAACGCTGTCACAGGCAAACGCCCACAGACCGAAAGGCTCACGGAATAATGAGGGACTCCTGCCGATGGAATCTGCTGATTCCGGCATTCGTGATGCTGGCCATGGTACCAGGTTGCGGGCAGTCGCATCAGCAACCAGTCAAGCCTGTCTCCCTCGCGTCAAAGGGTGTGACTCCCTCGCGATTTCAATTTGCGGGTTACAATCTTGTCTTCGTCAGTTTCGATGCTCTTCAGGCATCGCATGTCAGCGCGTTTGGCTATCCTCGCAAAGTGACTCCAACGCTGGACAAGATTGCCGGCGAGTCCTACGCATTCAATCGGGTGACGTCCGTCGCCTCGTGGACGGTTCCCGCATCAATGACCTGGTTTACAGGAGTCTACCCGTCTGAACATCGCATGACCAATAAGTTTTCGGTCTACAACGCGACGCGACAACATCCGGCAAATCTGCGTGAGTTGTCACCCGATTTGATGACGCTGGCCGAGGTCCTCAAGCGAAACGGTTATGCGACCGGTGGTTTCACCGGGAATGCCGGAGTCAGTGGGGGATTCGGGTATGATCAGGGGTTTGATACCTACTTCTACGAGAAAGGGAAATTCGGAGGCTTCGACCGCAGCATCCCGAAAGCGATTGAGTGGTTAAGGGCGCATCAGGATCAAAAGTTTTTTCTATTTCTGCACGGCTATGACTGTCATGGCCAGAACACACCGAGTGAAGGCTTTGACTACCGCTATGTCGATCCGGGGTATGACCAGCGATTTACGGGGACGGAACAAGAACAGGAGACGCTTCGTGAAGAAGGACTGTCACGAGGGTTTGTGACTCTGCGAGACGAAGATGTCCGATTCTGGCGTGCGGTCTACGATGAGAAGATCAATCGGGCAGACGCACGGTTTCGTGATTTTCTCGCCGAATTCGACAAGCTGGGAATTCGTGACAAGACTCTGTTCGTCCTCACGTCGGATCATGGAACGGAACTTTACGAGCACCGACGCCTCGATCACGGGTTTACGCTGTATCAGGAGCAACTGCACGTCCCATTGATCGTGAAGTTACCGGGACATGCTTCGGGCAAGATGATTACTGATCGAGTCAGCAGCATTGATGTGATGCCCACCATTCTGGAACTGCTGCAGATCGATGCCAGTTCCGTCAAGCAGCCACTGCGAGGGGGCAGCCTGGTACCGGCGATGAATGGGGAACAGGCAGGACATGACTGCTATTCGGAAACAGACTATCGCGAATACACGTTCAAGCGGTCCATCGTGACGACGGATGGCAAAAAGCTGATCGTGACATTGGAATCGAAGTCACGGGAGTTATTCGATCTGGAAATCGATCCCGGAGAGACTACAAACCTCGCAGCCAGCCAGTCGTCGTTGGCTGACGAACTGGAGCGTAAACTGCGCACCCACTTCCAGTCCATCGGATGCGACCTGTCGACTCGACAATGGCAGCCCGGTCTCAACCCGGTCTACCCGTCCCAGGCGATTCCGAAAGCACCGTAGCGAGACTCGTGTTTGCAAACGCTGGCAGATGACAAACCGCTTTTGCACTAATCCGTCGAACTGCCCGCAAACTCTGGAAGGGCGTCCCGGCTGGGAAACCGATCTCGGTAGATCCATCGTTCCCACCAGCGCGCGGGGCGAAGCCGTGGGTCACCGATTTCTACATCGTGTTGTTTACCGCGACGCGTCAACAGTACCACGTGACCGTCCGAGCGGACCTCGATGACCGTCCAGAACTTTTCGACCTGGTACGAGTAGGTTTCTCCTGCGGGGGCCGGGTGAAGGTGCTTCGCTCGCGGCCCCGGATGAGGGCTTACTTTGCTGACAACAAAAATCACCGGGTCACCGACTCGGAACATATACGGCATGTCTGTCCGCCTTCCTGCCAAGCTAACAAACAGAATTGCAAGAGATTATGCGCGATGTTGTACGGTGACAAGTCCGATCTTACCCAAAATGAGTCAATTCCTGTCAGATTTCGGTGATTACTGGGGGAAACGCCCGTTTCATCACTCAAATTGCCGTTTCATCGCTCCGGCGGATTGGATAATGTGCCGTGACAATTCAATGAACTAAATTCAAGGAAAGATGCGATGGCAGAACGGATTCTGAGCATTTCAGGTTTGCGCGGCGTGGTTGGCGACGGACTCGACCCCGAGTATGTGACCCGGTTTGCAGCTTCATTAGGGACGATGTTTGCCGGTGGTACTGTCGTTGTCTCTCGGGATGGGCGGTCTACGGGGGAAATGCTCCGGCACGCAGTCCTGTCGGGACTCCTCGCGACGGGTTGCAAAGTCATCGATCTGGGAATCGCGTCGACTCCCACCTGCGGAGTCATGGTGACCGCCTTGAAAGCGGCCGGCGGCCTGCAATTGACAGCCAGCCACAATCCGATCGAGTGGAACGGTCTGAAGCCGTTTTCTCCACTGGGATCCGTTTTTGACAAATCGCTCGGCGAACGGCTTCTGAACGTGCTTGAAACCGGGCCCAAGTACCGCCGATGGAGCGAACTGGGGTGTTTGACCGAAATTTCGGGGGGGCGCGAACATCTGGATCGTGTCTTTCGCCTCGTCGATGGCGATGCCATTCGGAGGCGGAAATTCAAGGTTGTGCTTGATTGCAATCATGGTTCAGGCTCGGTCCTCGGCCCGCAAATGTTGCGTGACCTGGGCTGCGAAGTCATCGTGATGGGCGATGCTCCAGACGGTCAGTTTGAACATCCGGCCGAACCACTGAAAGAGAATCTGACCACGCTCATGGCCAAAGTTGTCGAATCGGGTGCCGATGTCGGTTTCGCTCAAGATCCTGACGCTGATCGACTGGCAATTGTCGACAATACCGGACGTTACATCGGGGAAGAATTGACCTTGGCACTGTGTGTCGATCACGTCTTATCGCGTCAAAAGGGGCCTGTCGTCGTCAATGGCTCAACCAGTCGAGTGACTGCGGATCTCGCCGCCAAATACGACTGCGCGTTCTACCGCTCGCATGTCGGCGAGGCGAATGTCGTCTCCAAGATGTTGGAGGTGAAGGCACTGATTGGTGGAGAAGGGAACGGCGGCGTCATTGAACCTCGAGTTGGTTTTGTGCGTGACAGCTTTGTCAGCATGGCTTACGTTCTGGATGGATTGGTGACCAATTCTGGTTCGCTGTCGACATGGGTTGACCGGTTGCCGCAATATACGATTGTCAAGGACAAGCTGCATTGCCCACGCGAGCGTGTTACTCGAGCCTGCGAATCATTACGATCTGCCTACGGAACTGCGATTGCGACGGAAGGAGACGGTTTGCGGTTGGATTGGCCGGACCGCTGGGTCCAGGTCCGCGCGAGCAATACGGAACCGATCATTCGAGTCATCTCAGAAGCCCCTGGCCCCGAGATCGCCCGGGCATTGTGCTCTGAGGCCGTTGAACTCGCCCGTCGTGCTGTTGAATGAGGTCGCTCTTATCTACCAGAGTGGCCTTCATCGCTCCGCGTGAAGCCAGCCGAGTTCTGACGGGCACTGGTATGAAACGCCAGTCCCGAATTCGCAATCGGCTATCTTCACGCGGAGCGTGAAGGCTACTTTGAATCATGCTGCTGGCCTTAGCGAGAAATGAAGTGCCCATGTATTGAGACACTGCAGTCCCCTGGCCCTCCACATCAGCTTTCCTGCTCGTATCGACGCCCCGCAAGTCGAGCCCAAGTAATCTCATGGATCGGATTTCTACCAAGGTGGCGTGATGGGCAATTTTTTTCACGGCTGGCGACGAAAGTTTGGCATCGCAGTTCTCATGATCGCATGCGCGCTGTTGTTAGTGTGGGCGAGGGGACTTTTGACTGGCGACTGCATTGGATTTCGCGCGGGAGACGGCATGTATTTTGTCTCTTCAACCGATCAAGGATTTGAATGCCGAAAAAGCTTTGACCCACCAGCAGTTGATTCTCCACCAATCTGGTGGAACCGGACTCCGTCCTATTCGGTTCCAATTATTTTTCTCGACAAGGCAAACGCGATTATCGAGCCTCCTGTCTGGAGCCTGTTTCACTGTGCTATCGTTTTTCCACTGACGATTCTCTCTGCGTACCTCATTCTTTTGACTCCGCGCCAACGTACGAGGTGATATGTTAAATGAACGGATACTGGCGGTCGCTGCACGGACGGTATGTCGCCGCTCGAGCGTGGATTTCGCAATCGCCCTCGACATTCCGCGCTCTGGCGAACAGAATAGACTCTTGGGATGTTGGGCAAACTACAAAGAATTGCTCAACAGCTGAGCAAACATCATGTGGTCACGGAAGGAAGTTCTCATGCGAACAGTGACGCGATTGTCGTGTCTGTTCCTGTTGGTGGTCTCCGCAAACGGATGGTGTCAGGATTCCGATTTCAAGGCGAGTGACGAGCAGGATGAGAAAATCCAGCGGATCATCGAAGACCGTCGACGTCGCGAAGAAGCGGCGGCTCGCATTCCGACTTCCACCGATGGAGGTGTGACGGTCGAGCCTGAAATTCTGGAACCGATCCTCGATAAGACTCTTGGTCTTCGATTCGAGGAACGCGATGCCTATTTCCGAATCCTGGAACTGGCTCGTCAGACCCCTCTGACCGAGCAACAGGCCATCGCCAGGGACTTTCGCGAGGCCCGTCGCTTGAGCAACCCGCGTCATGCCAAGCGCAAGCCCGAACTGTTTCCTGCCCTCGTAGATGTCATCAACAATCCCGATATTTACCGTGGCCGCCCGGTTTCACTGCACGGAGTTATGCGAAAGCTGACGAAGTTCGATCCAGGCAAGAACAGTCGCAACATCGGCGAAGTCTACGAAGGCTGGATCTATACGGATGACAGTCATGCCAAGACAGTCAAGAGTGAGAAAGGAAAGCGCCGGAATGAACCGGGGGCTGCCAGCCACGACGAAGAACTTGAGGATGTGATTGTTCCAACTGTTGTGGTGTTTCAGGGAAAGCCCGAGGGACTGAATGTCGGTGGGGACATTGCCGAAGAAGTCCGCTTCACAGGTTATTTCTTCAAACTCTACCAGTACGAATCCCAGGACCGATTCGCCGTGGCGCCGTTGTTTCTGGCGGGAGCGGTTGAATGGCGTAAGGGGCCTGAACGTTATAAGGCCCAAGCCCTGGGACCTGAAGTCTATTTGCTGGTGACTTTGGTTTTTATCGTCGTCGCCTTCGTCTGGTGGCAGGGGAATCGTCGCGAAATGGCCAGCGCAATTCATCCCCAGGAAGCGGATTTCCAGCAGTTCCCCCCGCTGGAACTGCCACGGTCAACATCGTCAAGGGATGCGAATTTTAAATTGAAAGAGACGCACGACGAGTAGATCGCCTGCCTGTGAATTTCAAAGCTGCGGGCCCGGCTCCGTTGGCGGCGACTGGTCCGCGCTGTCTCTGGTTCTGTCAACATTGCGAACAGTCCCGCGGCTTGATTTCAAGGTCTGCAGCATCCGTTTCAGCCGTTGATCGACCTGACCATGAAATGACTGTGGGTCGTCGACCGAGCCTGCAGGTTGACTGCTGAACAATTCCAGTATCTCGTCGATCTGGCGGACTGGCCAGATGTGAAATTTCCCATCGCGAATGGCGTTCACGACGTCATGACGCAGGATCAGATTGCGAGTATTGCTGGCGGGAATGCAGACTCCCTGCTTACCAGAGAGTCCTCGGTCACGGCAGATATCAAAAAAGCCTTCGATCTTCTCGTTGACGCCGCCAATGGCCTGAATCTCGCCCCGCTGGTTGATGGAACCCGTCAATGCAAGATCCTGGCGAAGGGGGATTTCGCCAATCGCACTGAGCAGGCACAGCAGTTCGGCTGCGGAGGCGCTGTCACCATCGATACCTCCGTAACTCTGTTCCATGGCCAGACTGGCGGAGAGCGCCAGTGAATGGCTACGGGCGTACTGCGTACGGAGATAACCTTCCAGAATCAGCATCCCCTTGTCGAAGCTTTTTCCACTTAAGCGACTTTCTCGCTCGATATTGATGACTCCCGCAGCGCCAACACCAACGCTGGCGGTCAGACGCATCGGCCAGCCGAACGCGTAATCGCCCATATCGGCCACGGCTAGCCCGTTCACCTGCCCGATGGCAGTCTCGCCAAGCGAAATCATCAGCGTTCCATCGTTGATCATCTGCCGGATTCTGGCAGAGACCATGTCTGACCTGAACACGCGTTCATCGAGTGTCTGTCGAACGTGATCAGCAGTGACGACAGCGGCATTGCTCTTCTGTGCCCAGAAGGCCGCCTCCCGGATCAGGTCGATCATCCGGCGAAACTGCGCCGTCAGCTTACGCTGATCCCCCACAAGGCGACGACTGATTCGAACCAGTTCGCCAACCGCCGCCGCATCAAACGGCGGTAGCTGTTCATCCTGGCTGAGCCGCTGGATTAACTGAGCGTAAAGCAATCCCGCCGGCATTTCGTGATCGAGTTCATCATCAAAGTCGGCCTTAATTCTGAAGATCTCGCGAAAGTCCTCGTCATGCTGATAAAGCAGGTGGTACAACGAGGGATGCCCCAGGACAACCAGTTTCACATTCAGCGGCATCGGTTCAGGTTTGAGTGCCGAGACCGAGAACATCGAGAAGGGATCATAGTCCTCATATGCGATCTGCCCGGATTTCAAGACCCGTTTCAATTGTCTCCAGACATACGGCTCTGCCAGGGCATCGGCCAGGTGAAAGACGAGGTATCCGCCGTTAGCACGATGCAGACTTCCGGCCTTGATCCGTGTGAAATTGGTCACGACGTGGCCAAGGCGATCAACGATCCGGTCGACTGTACCGAACAGATTTCGATAGGTCGGGGCAGATTCAATCACAACCGGCGCCTGATTACGTTCGCGATTACTGACCAGGACATTCACCTGATATTCAAAGAATCGTTCCTGAATATCAGCCTCTAGCGGTTCGCCGTGCGACTTCTCTACCGCCTGTTTCTGCAACCGGTCGGCCCGTCGCCGAAACCGCTCCAGATTCTTCAGGAAATGAGCTTTCAGGCGACCGAGCCACTGTGTGACGCGATCATTGGAATAGCGTTTGACAATCTCGTTGATGAACGGTTCTACGAGTGTATTGGCGAAACTCCGTTCGACCTGCCGTACCTCGGAGTTCAACTGCTGTTCCAGCTCGCTTTGCCTTTCAGCAATTCTCTCGACGACTGACATCAAATCACGTTGGCGCTGGTCAATCTCTTTCAATTCATCCGGCGACAACTTTTCCGCGTCATCATCAGAAATCGGGTGTCCATCTCGCAGTGGCGTGAACATCATCTGATGTTCTGCGACCTGTTGCACCGAGAAGCTCCGCTTTTCTGCTTCTTCGTTCAGCTCCTCGAAAAGTGCTTCACTGCGGTCCTTGAACGTCTTGCGTAGCCGGTCTTTTTCATGGCTGAAATCTTCCCTTTGGAATGCCTTTGGGATCTCATCGAGCAATCGGCTCACCAGCCCTTTCATGTCACTCTGGAGTTGAGATCCGATCCCGGCGGGAAGCGACAGCAGACTCGGCTGTTCCTGGTCCTCAAAGTTGTTGACATAGATCCAGTCTTCAGGAACAGGATCGTTCCTGGCACGATCGGTGAGCGTTCGGCGGACAAGTTCCATTCGTCCAGTACCACTCATTCCGGACATGTATAGATGGTACCCCGGTTGCCGGAGTGACAGCCCCAGATCAATCGCCCGCAATGCGCGAGGCTGACCAACGATGCCATCCAGGGGTTTAACATCGCGAGTCGTTGTGAAGCCGAACGCTGTGCAATCGATTTCAGGGCCAGTTTCACTCGCTGACAATTCGCGAAGTGTTGGTGCTTTTTCCGTCATGGTACCTTCAATGCATTGGTGCGGATCTTGGTTGTCGATCATGTCGTGTCAGTTGTCGATGTGGGACGATCGCTTCGGAACGGTGACCCGCATGACGCCATTTTCAAATTCAATGGCAATCCGTTCCGTATCGACGAATGAATTCAGCGGAAACTGGCGAGAAAATGTTTTATGAATTCTTTCGACACAGATGGAACATCGGGTTCGGCTGACTTCTGCGGTCTCACGACGTCCACGGATGACCAGGCGATTTCCTTGCAGGAAGACTTGAACATTCTCTGGTGAAATGCCGGGAGCGTCGGCTTCGATGATGTAGGCGGAACTTGATTCCAGAAATTTAAAGGCGGGTTGGCAACTCCCGTCATCAGGAGGATGCCCCCAGGGTTCATAGATCAGCTCGTTGAATAATCGCTCGACATGTTGATCCAGGCCGAACGAGATTGAACTTCGATTCCAGAAGAATTTTGCCATGTCGATCCTCCGTCACTTCAGCGAACGGTGATAAACGGATTGGGGGGACGCGGAAAGCCCCAGCTGGCCGCTAATGCATCAGCCGCTTCCTCGATATCACTGATGTCGCCCCATCCCCCATTTCTGAGAAACGCATGTGCGAACTCGTGAGCGATCACGTAGAACGCAAAATCTTCCTGGCAATCAGCCAGCCGAGGCCGCAAGACCACGCAGCGGCTCTCGCTGCCAATCGGACCGGGACTTGCCATCAAAAGTGACCAGCCTTCTCCCGGCACAAAATTTTCCAGCGCGATCCGAAATCGAGGGTCTTCGAGAAAATCTCGCTGAACTTCACTGGGGAGCAGGCTCAGCACGATTCGCACCCGATTTTGAAGCGGTTCGCATTCCGCGAACGATTCCAGATGTTGAGAAAAGATTTGAAGTTCCTCCTGTGGACCAGCAACGATGCCCAACACACCTACTCGGACAGCGGTCAATTGGTTATACTCTCTTCAGGCACGGAGCAGTACCGTCATTGATTTCATCGCCTGCGGAGCCAGCTGGAAATGTCTGAGGAAGTGAAGCGGAGTAAGATCGAGGTCATCAAGGAAAACAGCCGACAGTTGCGAGGCACGCTGGCGGAAGAATTAACGCACGACCACGAATTTTGCGGTGATTCGGAACAGTTGCTGAAGATGCACGGAATCTATCAGCAGGATGACCGCGACAGTCGCAAGGCCAAGAATGCCGATGGAACGGCCAAGGGTAAGCAGTTCATTTTCATGGTCCGGACGGCGATCCCCGGCGGAAAAGTGACTGCCAGCCAGTTCCTCGATCATCTCGACCTGTGTGAAAAATACGGCAATGGAACGCTGCGCGTGACGACCCGGCAGGGATTTCAGTTGCACGGCGTGATTAAGTCGCATTTGAAAGAGGCCGTCAAAGGAATCAATGATACGTTGCTGACGACTCTCGCCGCTTGTGGTGACGTCAAGCGAAATGTGATGGCCTGTCCGGCCCCGATCAAGAACAATCCCGCCCATGATCAGATGCAGGCGTTGGCAGACGAGTTGGCCGAGCATCTGAAGCCGCGGACGACGGCGTATCATGAGATCTGGTTGACCGATGAAAACGGCGAACGAACGAATGTCGCGGAATTCAAACCGGTGGAAGAACCGATTTACGGTCAGCTTTACCTGCCACGCAAGTTCAAGATCGGCCTGGCCCTGCCGGAAGACAATTGCATCGATCTGTACACACACGATCTGGGATTCCTGGCGATTGTCGAGAACAATCAGGTCAAGGGTTACAATGTGCTGGTCGGCGGTGGCATGGGGAAAACGCCCTCGGCCGAAAAGACGTTCGTCGCGATGGCACAACCGATGGCATTTGTGACTCCTGATCAAGTCATTGCAGTCTCAGAAGCGGTTGTCAAAGTTCAGCGTGATTTTGGAAATCGCGAAGATCGCAAGGTTGCCCGCCTGAAATATCTGATTCACAATCAGGGACTGGCATGGTTTAAAACGAAGGTGGAAGAGTACTACGGAAAGCCATTGCCGGGATCGCTCGATGTCGAAGTGACCGATGTTGACGATCACATCGGGTGGCACGAGCAAGGGGACGGCAAGCTGTTTCTGGGGATCAATATTGAATGCGGTCGCATCAAAGATGAAGGCTCATTGCGGATCAAGACGGGGTTGCGTGCCATCCTGAGAAAGTACGGTATGGCGACTCGACTGACCGCACTGCAGGCCGTGATTCTGTGCGACATCGATCCCAAAGACCGAGCAGACATTACGCAATTGATGGTGGAGCACGGGATCAAGCAGGATCACGAATTGACGCTGCTCCGGCGCTACTCCATTGCATGTCCGGCATTCCCGACCTGTGGTCTGGCCGTGACAGAATCTGAGCGAGCGCTGCCTGGAGTAATCGATCGCCTGGAAATTGAAATGGCCAGGCTCGGCATCGCCAGTGATCGGATCTCGGTTCATATGACAGGCTGCCCGAATGGCTGTGCGAGGCCTTACACGCCCGACATTGGTTTTGTTGGCAAGACGCTGGGAAAATACACGATCTACCTGGGTGGCAACGCACAGGGGACTCGACTGGCCTACATTTACAAGGACATGATTCCCGAAGCGGATATCGTCACTGCGGTCACTCCAGCGCTTAACTACTACAAGGCGAATCGTCAGCCGGGTGAATCGTTCGGAGATTTCTGCTTCCGCAAGGGAGCAGAAGACCTGCAGAGCCATGGGGCATAATCGAATCGATTGCAACGCCGTCGCATGGACGCCATCTCCCTGCGACGGTGAGTCGACTGACGACTTCAACGTAGACTACGGATGTGAAGTATGACAGTGAGTGTGGCTCGTCCTGACGCTGCAAACCTCGTTCTGCGAACGTTTGGCCGGTCGTTACACCCGGATCTGTTGTGCCACCACAAAAGCACCAGCCTCAGCCTGCCAGGAATGTCTCTCGACGTGCGACTCATCGCGGCGGGCCATGCGTTGATCGTGACGACGGACGTTCAGACGCTGACGGAGTTGATTTCAGCCGGTGATGAGCAGCACCCAGTTCGTGGGCGATTGCTGGAACAGAAGCTGAAGGGATGCCGTACCGAATCCGTGCAATTCGAATCGGGCCTGCGCTATGACGTCAGTTGCTCACTGGAACGAATGTCGCTGGCGGTATTTCTCAGGCAAAACGAAGAGCTTGTGGCGGATGGTCCGACAGCCAGTCTGTTTGCCGAATTTCCTGGCAAGAATCGCTTCAGCCCGGGACCGTTGAGCCTGGTTCGACTGGAAGTCTGCCGCCACAGCCTTGTGGTTCACGCGTTCCATACGTTTCCAGACCAGTTGGCCGTCGTGAAGACGCAGTCACTGGTAGAGTACGAAACCTGATCTCCCCGGCATTTCAAATCGATTGATCTTCCTCAGCAAAGGACGCATCCCGGCAGAACGCTATGGAAACTCATCGCGTTGTGATCATTGGCGGTGGTTTCGGAGGGCTGAATGCTGCTCAGTCACTCCGCAGGAGTCCTGTCGACGTCACGCTGGTTGATCGTCGAAATTTTCATCTGTTTCAGCCCCTTCTGTATCAAGTGGCAACCGGCGGCCTTTCCCCTTCGAATATCGCGGTGCCGATTCGCTCCATCGTGCGACGCCAGAAAAATTGTCGCGTCCTGATGAGTGAAGTGGTCGATTTCGACCTGAGCCGTCGCGTCGTCAAATTGCAGGACGGTGAACTTCCGTACGATTCGTTGATCGTCGCCACGGGGTCACAGACGGGATACTTCGGCCATGACGACTGGCGCAAACTCGCTCCTGGGCTGAAGTCAATCGAAGATGCGCTCGAGATTCGAAAGCGGATCCTGAGTGTCTTCGAAGCAGCTGAGCAGGAAACAGATCCAGTCCGGCGCGCATCGCTGTTGACATTTGTCGTCGTGGGTGGCGGCCCCACTGGAGTAGAACTCGCTGGGACATTGTCAGAAATCGCTCGCCACACACTGCGACGCGAATTTCGGCGCTGCCAGCCGGAAGACGCACGAATCATAATCGTTGATCTTGCTCCACGACTCTTGGGAACATTCCCGGAAGATTTGTCGGCGGATGCGGAATGTCGACTGCGACAGATGCAGATTGAAGTGCGTACGGGAACAACAGTACAGCATCTCGATCAGAAGACTGTCGTACTGCGAACAGGCGATCAGACAGAGACGATTGCCGCCGATACGATCCTGTGGGCTGCGGGGGTGGAAGCGTCTCCCCTTGGCAAGGTCCTGGCGAATGCGGCATCCATGGAGCTATCGCGGGGCGGCAGAATCGCGGTTGAGCCTCACTTGCATCTGCCATCGTATCCCGAAGTTTTTGTGATCGGAGATCTGGCCCTGGCCAAAGATCCGGGCGGCAAGCCGCTTCCAGGCGTGGCTCCGGTGGCAATTCAGCAGGGTAAATACGTCGCAGACCTCATTACTACGAGACTGGGGAGCCGATCACGACCTGCATTCCGTTACTTTGACTATGGAAATATGGCAACCATCGGACGATCGGCTGCGATTGCACAATTGGGACGCTGGAAATTTCGCGGCCGAATTGCCTGGCTTTTATGGCTTTTCATCCACCTGATGCAGATTGTCCGGTTTGAGAATCGGATCCTGGTCCTGATCCAGTGGGGCTGGAATTACCTGACATTCAACCGATCAGCGCGACTGATTACAGAGGTGAGTGATACGAAAACGGACCTCGCCTGAATACGAATACGGTCTGTTGTTGCAGGAGCGGAGCAAATGTCATGACCCCTCTGATGACGAAGATTGACGAAGACATCTTCACCATTGCAAACCTTTTCAGCCGGAATGAATGTTCGCAGCTTATTGAACGCGCCGAAGCAATCGGCTTTGAGGCCGCCTCCGTTCGGACCTCGAACGGGCCTGTCATGAAGCCCCATATTCGAAACAATGATCGCGTTGCAATAACTGATGTTCACCTCGCTGCGGAAATGTGGCGCCGCATCGCTCCTTATGTTCCCATTCTCAATGCCTGCAGTGCCTGCGGAGTTGATTCGAATATTCGCTTCTACCGCTATTTTCCTGGTCAACAATTCAAACGCCACAGAGATGGGTCCGCAACGAATTCCATGGGCTACAGAAGCAAGCTGTCATACCTGATCTACCTGAACGATGACTGCACGGGTGGTACAACCAGGTTCCTGGAGTGCCGGGACGTCAATGGAATTCCTGAAGAGTTGGAACATGTGATTGTCCCAGCGACAGGGACGGCGTTATTGTTTCGTCATGAACGGTGGCATGAAGGAACGCCCGTCGTCTCCGGGGCAAAGTACGTACATCGGAGCGATGTCTTTTACTCGTCCGTTCCTGTGGAATCGCTGACTGAGGCCGAATGAGCGACGTTGTCTGGACTGTCTGAACGTCGGGTGGCCGGGACTGGACTGAGGCTCTGCGAAGGAATGCCCGGTCTTCGTGTGGAACGCACATTCCGGGACTTCGCGAAGACGCTCCAGTCCGCTCCAGTCCCGGCCACCCCCTGAGGCCGAATGAGCGACGTTGCGTTCATCGACGGACGGAACGACGCGGTGAAGTGCCGCGTTCATTGGCGTCCTTAGGATTTGTTAAAAAATCAAGACAGCCGAAGAATTCGCGCGAACATTTCATTTTCGCTGTGCGTCTATACACTGACAGCGATGACGTTCACCGTCATCAATATCTGGATTCACAAAAATTTTCGGTTTGATTGACACTGGTGATTTACCAGTCAGGGGCGTAAGGATCATGATGTTTTCACTGCTGACATCTGAATGCAGAAAACGCGATGCGAGTTGCTTTGCCATATCGGCAACCCTCTTCGCCATCGCATCCGTGCGTACCCAGAATCGGCTTCAATTCGTCGGTACCTCGGGGAATACGGGTTTGCGTTGCGAAGAATCCCCGTATCCGCTGCGCTCGTGACGTCGGCTGAAAGCCTTGCAAGCTCTCAAAAAGCCCGGTGTCACTCGAAGGACACCGGGCTTTCTCGTTTTCGGGGCTGGTAGCTGAGATGGTTTAGCGCCTGGCTGAAGCCCAGGAGAGAAGGATTCGAGCGCCTTCCGGCCCACGTTCCATAATCGTCCCGGACGATCCCGGATAACAGAGTTATTGCGTACACAGACAAGGCCCGTTCGACTTCTGGTGAGGTTGCCAGTCCTTCAAACTGGTTAGGTTGGGTTCGAATCCCACACGGGTCAATTGGAAACGGCAGAACGTAGCGAAGCTGGAATCGCGCCTGGTTTGGGACCAGGAGATCATTGGTTCGAATCCAATCGTTCTGAATGAAAAGACCATCCTGATTTCGCCTGGTGGTGTAACGGAAGCACATCGTTCTGATACGGCGGGAGCGAGGGTTCAACTCCTTCCCGGGCGATTGCAAATGGAGAATGTCATGGACCATCAGCTATCAGACAAACGTTGCCACGTCCTCGTTCGGGGTCGTGGTGTAACGGCAGCACAGCAGACTTTTAATCTGTCCGGCGGGGGTTCGAGTCCCTCCGGCCCCAATGGTATCCGGGCCTGTAGCTCAATGGTGAGAGCAGGCTCCTTATAAGGGCCAGACGACGGTTCAACTCCGTCCAGGCCTACTGAAATCGATCAAACACGGGATCAAGGTGTTAGCGGCAGCACACTCGGCTCTTACCCGAGCAGGTGACGGTTCAAGTCCGTCTGGTCCCACTGCGGCTTCGCCGCAGAGTGAGGAGATATGTGAAAGTCGAAAGGTGAGCGGGCAGTACTTTCTTTCCTTTCTACTCTCGAAAACCTCCTTTCTCAATTGCACTGGTCGTTTAGCGGCCAAGACACCGCACCCGTAATGCGGCAACGTGGGTTCGAGTCCCACCCGGTGCTTTTTGATTCGCGAAAGCGAATGTTTGCGCTCATGAATGTCAGTCGCGCGATAGGCGATTGACCGGTTCTTTGACAATTCGGCCAGGACTTAACGCACCCATGACGTAACGGCAGCGTACCGTCTCGCCAGGGCGGAGGCGCGGGTTCAACTCCCGCTGGGTGTTTTTTTGTTCGCGTGGAGAGTCTGTCGTGACAATGACGGTATATCCGCGATGGACGATCGCGTGGGGAGGTCTTTAACAATGCTTGAAGAGAAGGTCGTGTGACACAGTTGGTTGTCAGCCATGTGAAATACGACACATTGCGGTGGAGTCCGTGCTGGTACGGGCAGACGGCTGTTAACCGTCGTGACACAGGTTCGATTCCTGTCACCGCAGCTTGAATAATTACGGAAGTCATCCGGTCGGATGAAGAACCTGTCTCGAATACAGGTGCGGGTTACACCGTTGTGGGTTGGGGACCGATCAAGCACCCCGACAGGGGGCTCGATTGGTCCCCACGGCTTCCGCCTTGAACAGAAACATGTGCCCTTGGCCGATCGGCAGAGGTGTCAGCCTTCCAAGCTGAACAGGTGGGTTCGACTCCCACAGGGCACTTTTAACTGGGGCGGTAGCTCAGCGGCAGAGCAGATGTTTGTTAAGCACCCGCGCGTGGGTTCGAGTCCCACCCGTCCCTCTTGATGATGCGGGGTAGTCTCTGTTGGTAGAAATCCGTGGCTTTGAACCACGAGTTCGCAGGTTCGATTCCTGCCCCCGCAATTCGCGAACTTTGCCATCAGAGTTGTGTCCTTCGACGGACATCCATTGCGGGATTGTCGCTGCTGGTAGCGAGCGATGCTGGGCTCTGAATCCGGAGGGACCAAGCCACGGGCTCGGTGCCCGGTTCGATTCCAACTCCCGCAATTTGACCACGGAAGTCATCCGGCCGGATGAGGAACCTGTCTTGAAAACAGGCGGCGGGTGCAGCCCGCTTGTGGGTTCGAGTCCCACGGCTTCCGCTTGGCGACGACAAGTAACTCGGACTCGTGGTCCAACAGGAAGACATCGGTCCTGCAAACCGAGCCCTGTCAGCAGGAAACGAAAGACAGGGGGTGCGATTCCCGATGAGTCCACTTTCCGATTGATCCCGTGGTCCAGCGGCGACGACTTCTGGCCTACACCCAGACAACGATGGTTCGAGTCCATCCGGGATCACTGACGATGGAACGCCCCGGTACGCCAACTGGCTGAGCGGCTCGGTTCGGTGTTCGTATTGAAGAGGGTCGAGTGATTGCGGGTTCGAATCCCGCCTTGGGCATCGAGTGAAGCATGGCTCGGCAGGCAATTGGCAGACAACCTTGGCTTAGAACCAGGGAATCAAGTCGGGCCGCCGACCGGTAGGGAGGATGAATGCCCGACGCGATAGTCTTCTCATCAAGATGGTCCCACCTGAGCTATTCCCATTACCCTCTCGCGGAGCAGTCCGGAGTGCTCGCCACCCTGTCACGGTGGAGATCGTGGGTTCAAATCCCATCGAGAGGGCTGACACGGCGCGGTACGCAATTGGCAAAGCGGCAGAGCTCAAACCTCTGTGATTTTGTGGGTTCGACTCCCACCCGTGCTACTGCGATGACGAGCATCGCGCGAATGGCATCCGTTCGCGAGACATGCGTGATCGCGAATGAAAATGCGTCGGCTGGGCATTGGCGGTTCGGGCACCGATCAGTCATCGGTAGATGACTGGATTGGTCCCGTCCCGACGCACTTAAACAACGACGGCCCGTTCTTCTAGCGGTTCAGGAAGCTGGCCCCTCAAGCCGGCAACGCGGGTTCAAATCCCGCACGGGTCACTGACAGACATGGCCAAGTGGTGCAACTGGTAGACACGCGACGCTCAGAACGTCGTGCCCCTCGTGGGCTTGGGAGTTCGACTCTCCCCTTGGTCACTGCAGGCAGGGCAGGTGCCCGACCGGCTTTCATAAGGCCGGCAACCCGGATCGTTACCGGGGTCTGCAATTGCGTGCAATCGATGTCCGTCTTGAAAGCTGATGAGCCCAGTAGGTCAGGCTGTGCCTGACACGATTGCTCATCACCCGATCAACGCCACCTCCAGCAAAGTCAGGCACAGCCTGACCCACTGGTCTGTCTATCGCTAAATGGCAGGTGGTCGAAGACCGCTGACTTGAGAAATCCCGAATTCTGACCAGCCTCCATGCCTGACATTTAGCCGTAGACAGACCACTACGGGACTGATGGTCATGAACATCGATACGACCTGAATGTAGCCGAACTCGTGAGAGTTCGGTCGCGCCCGGATCGAAGGCACCGAAGTCTTACGACTTCGGCTACCTTGAAAATGTGCTCCGACGTCCAGGTGCGTCACCTGGACCGGCCATTTTCCAGTGCATGGAATAATGAAAGCAAACGACCGAGTACGCAAACAGGAAAAGCGGCCAGGTCGAGAGCCTGGTGATTTTGTGGGTTCAACTCCCACCTCGGTCAATTTTTTTGATCCCGTGGTCAAACGGAACGATGCCAGCCCGACATGCTGGAGACGATGGTTCAACTCCATCCGGGATCACTGTTGGTTCTTCGGACTCTGGCGTTACTTGTCGTACGAAAAGATCTCACGATTGAGTTTCGAAGGAACCTGTCACTGTGAAGGCCTCGTATCCAGAGGCCAGGAGTTGTTCTCATGAGGAGCAAACTGCATTTCAACGTTGGGACGATCGGTCACATCGACCATGGCAAGACGACGCTGACGGCCGCGATTCTCGCGGTCCAGGCGGAACAGGGCCTTGCCACGGTGAAAGCGTACGGTGAAATCGCCAAAGGGGGGACCGTTCGAGATCCGACAAAGGTCGTGACCATCACTTCGAGTCATGTTGAATACGAAACAGAGACGCGACACTACGCCCACATCGATTGCCCCGGCCATGCTGATTACATCAAGAACATGATTACCGGGGCGGCCCAGATGGATGGGGGAGTGCTGCTGATTTCGGCGGCCGATGGTCCCATGCCTCAGACGCGTGAGCACATCTTGCTGGCGAGACAGGTTGGTGTCCCGCATCTCGTCGTATTTGTGAATAAGGTTGATCTTGTCGATGACCCGGAACTGATCGAACTCGTCGAGTTGGAGACGCGCGACCTGTTGAACAAGCACGGCTTCCATGGGGACGAAACGATCTTTGTCCGGGGAAGCGCCAAGAAGGCACTTTTGGCACCGGAAGACCCACAAGCCAGTCAGTGCATTCGTGATTTGATGGATGCATTGGATCGGTTCCCGGAACCAGCGCGAGTGTTTGATCGCCCGTTCCTGATGCCGATTGAAGGTGTGTTCACAATTTCTGGTCGAGGGACTGTTGTGACCGGAAAGATTGAACAGGGGCAAATCACGCCGGGTGAAAAAGTGGAGGTTCTGGGTCTGGGAGGAATGAAAGAAAGTGTTGTCACCAGTATCGAAGCGTTCAATCGGGTGCAGACTCAAGCAGTCGCCGGCGAAAACGTCGGGCTTCTGCTGCGAGGAGTGAAGCAGGCCGATGTCGAACGCGGGCAAGTGGTGGCGGCACCACGATCTCTCACCGCTCATACCCGGTTCAAGAGTGAAGTGTATGTCTTGGCGACAGATGAAGGGGGGCGGCATCGGCCATTTTTCAGTGGCTATGCTCCTCAGTTCTTCTTCCGCACTTCCGATGCCACCGGCCGGGTTCAACTGGATGGTGGAACGGAGATGGCCGTGCCCGGTGACAATGTGACATTGATCGTTGATCTCGGTAAGCCGATTGCGGTTGCAAAGGGCTCGCATTTTGCCATCCGCGAGGGTGGTAAAACGGTGGGATCAGGAATCGTCACGGAAATCCTGGGCTGACGAGAATGATGTGGTCGTTGGCGGTCAATTGGCCGCCAACGACTTTGCTTCGAAATTGGCGCGGGTTCTGTCCGAGGACCGAGTATTTGAACATCTGGGCTGCTGGTCCAACGGCACGACATCTGGTTTGCAACCAGAACATCGGGGTTCAACTCCCCGGCAGTCCAATCGCAACAATGTCGAAAAAAATGATTCTGTTATTGATCCGCCCTCGGGTGGACTCAAGGAAGGTAGCCGGATAGGGCTTGCCGGGCCGGTTTGCTAAACCGTGCGGCCAATTGGTCGTGAGGGTTCGAATCCCTTGCCTTCCGCTTTGACTCATATTTCTTGCCGAAACGCGAAGCCTCGATAGTGAAATGGAAATCATGCTCTGCTTCTAACAGAGTGTTCCGGGTTCGAGTCCTGGTCGGGGCGTGTTTGGCACTGGATCACGAAGCGCCCTGCGGGTGTGGAGGACGCATGACTGCCTTCGAAGCAGTCGGGCGAGGTTCGATTCCTCGGCGGGGTATTTCGATGCGCGATTTGGAATCAATTCCAGAATGGAAGTCGATCGCGCGATAAACAATGTCCTTGGAGTGTGGTGGATGCACGCGACTTTGCGGAAGTCGTAGACCAGGTTCGATTCCTGGCAGGGGCACTCAATTGATGACGCTGATGTCACACGGAGTGGCGGCGGCCTGCAAAGCCGTTTCCAGTGGGTTCGACTCCCTCCAGCGTCTTGAAAATATCCCGACTGCCCGATCAGAGTCCATGAAACGAGTGTTCGCAAGAACTCGTGGGTTCGAATCCCACCGGCGTGGTGACACGTCGTGGCGGAGTGGTCAAACGCGCCCGTCGCCTCGCAAGAGGCGTTCTCCGGTCACAACTTCGTCGGGATGTGTTGGTACGATTTAACTTCCGCGCTGGAATTGAGCGGCGACCGTGTATCGCTGCAGATTCCGCCGACCGTTGCCATATTTAGCGTGCTAAAGGGACCGTCTGTGAGACTTCTCCCCATTCAGCGGACGCCGGGTCAGTCGTCGCGGCTGGGATATTTGTCTCATTCTGGTTGTTCCATTCGACATCAATTCGGCTATGCAGGCTTGCGGCGACAGCGCGGAGATTGTTTTGACCATGCGTGATGGCATGGATCACACTCTGAATCGTTGCGTGTTCTCGCAGGCGAAAAATAGCGACATTGTTTGTTGGGCTCGGAAGGATCGGAATCTGCGGAAGATCATTCGACTTCCGTAACTGGCCGGGAACTTCGCCTGGTTCGGTCGGTACGACCAGCGACGAACGTTCGGTCTCGCCACCTTCAATCGTCCAGGGTTCCTGCAGGATCTCTTTGAGCGGCCCGTAGATCTGCAGGTCCTGTGTCCCCAATGCACGAGATTGATTCTGCAGCGCGATGCACAGGACATGCTCGATACTATGCAATACAACCTTTCGGGCGTGCTTCAGAAGCGGCGCACCAAGTGCTTCGTCATACGAACAACGCTGCAACAGGAACCGCTGCAGTTTCTTCGGACCTTGCAGGGTATCCTGCTCAAGACGCTTTCGGAGTTCCTGAACGAGGCGCGGCCGGAATTCCAGCAGCCACTTCTGTAAGGATTGTTCGTATGTGGAGGGAACAGCCCGATCTGCAGGAATCCCCGAACTCTGTTGACTCATTCGTTTTCCGAGTTGCTTGAGTTCATGCCACATGTTGAGCAAATGATCGATCACTGCCAGAATGTTCGCTTCAATCGACCGCAACTGCGCCTGAACGACGACTTCCAGAAGTTCCTCAAAGGAACTCAAGCCGTGTTCGATCATCTGCTCTCCCAGAGCAGCGCGGGGATTGGCACGTCGCGACAGCCACCCACGACTGTTCCTGGCCGCATTCTCGGGTGTCGGTGGCGAGAGCAACTGAATTCGTGATGCGGTCTGCTGCATCTGTCGCTCATGAATTTCTTTACCCAGAACGCTGATAATCTCGCGCAGGCAATCACGGCCTGCTTCGGCAGCGTGCCGGGCAGCATCTACGCCTCCGGACGGTTGATCAATCAGATCACAGATCCAGGTGATGAACCGAGCCGCGATTGGCATCGCCTGTGATGACAACCTCGAATTGAGCATGTCGAACAACGTGTTGCGCGGGTTCTCGGCCGGGCGTTCGCCAAAATCGAGGCCAATGGCACGGTCCTGATGAGCGATCACGAGGCGTGCGAGTTCGTGATCTGGGACGTCATCTTTTGTCGATTTCGCCACATGAAGAAACTGAGCTTGCAGGAAGTCCCGCTGTGGAGTCTTCAATTCCTGTTCCAGCATTTCACGAGCACGAACGAGAAGTTGTTCTACGTCAACTCCACAAGCCAGAAGTTTCGCTTCTGCATCGGCAGCCAATTGCTGCAGTTTCGCTGTCTTCCCGTCGTCCATCGCATCGAGGACGAGTGTCGCGGCAGAACTGGTGCGGCGACGATCTCCAAATTCCGCTTGAGTGCCTGAGCCACACCACGTGTCAATCATGTCGAGGCCAAGCTGACGCGTCAGATCGTCAACGAAATTTCCTGCGTATCCGCCAATCTGCTGAACCTTGACAAGGTCCATCGCAGGCAGAGTCCCGGTCGGAGGTGAAGGTGGAATGGTCACCGTTGCATCCAGGCTGGTCAGCAGTCGGCAGTAGACCAGTTCAGCGACGTTATCGACGGCGCGTAGCCAGTCGGTACCGCTGAGGTCTTCTCCAAGATGCAGGAACTGAGTCGTTGTGAATGTCTGATTATTTCCGTGAAACGGAGGCGTTTGCAGCAGTTGCTCGCCCGGGTAAAAGCTGCCTGGTGTGCTGAAATGATCCAGTTCGCACAGCGTGGCAACCGCATTCAGGATGGCTTTGTCACGCCCGGCTCCGACAGGGGTTGAGTGCAACAGAACTCCATCGACAGGTGCGTTCGGATAACCTGCCGTTCGCAGTTCATGACGTGCCGCATAGGCAAGGTCCAGCAACATACCACTGCCCGTTCCTCCTGAGATCGATGCTACAAGCATGATACGCGGAGGAGTCCCCGGATTGGCGGAAGAGACTTTCGTGATTGCCGAACGGATCGTCGCCATCACTCGCTTGGAATTCGACATCAGTGCAAGTCGACCGAGCGGGCGAAGTCCGTCCGTCCGAAGATTGCGTGGAACGTTGTACAGCCACCTTCGTGACAACCAGCGACGATGCAGATGTCCCTGTTCACGATATTCTGCCGAGCTGCGAAGCGGAGTTGGTACGGTTTCCAGTTCGCTCCAAGTCTCCTGATTATGATTAATCTCATTCAACGCTTCGTGGTCAACATCCAGAAACAACATCTTGAAGGCAGGGAGTGCGTCGACCGATGACAACCGGTCGGTAATGCGCTGGCGCAAATGCTGCAGTACCTTTCCGGCGGAACCTCCAACGCCGATGACAATCATCGGAGCAGACTTTCGGTCTTTCGATGGTGGTGTCCCCGACTGGCTGGTGTTGCTGCCGAGTCGAGTCTGCGACATCGTATTTGACGGGAGCGGTCCAGGCGTTCGTGATCCGACATTCGTAGCGGACTGCCGGGCAGCAACTTCGATATCTGATACGACGCGATTCACTGGTACAGCGGTCGTGGGGCTCGGTTGCGTTGCCGCGGCCGTTAATTCTTTCACGAGTTCCACACAGCTCGAATAACGCCGCATCGGGTCCTTGGAAAGGGCTCGAGCGATTACCGGCTGCTGTGATATCGGCAATGACGTCAGATCCGGTGCTTCGCGCAAATGCTGCGTCGCGAGTCGCGCAGCGGTCATACCATTGAACGCCATGACCCCCGTGAGCATTTCTTGATAAAGGATCGCCAGACTGTACTGGTCACTGGCTCGCGAAGGCTGGCCTTCGAAGATCTCCGGAGCTGCGTATGTTGGCGTCAGGCCATGGACCAATGAAGCAGATCGTTCGTAGATATTCTTGACGAGACCGAAGTCTGCCACTTTCAGCCGACGGCCGAATATCAACAGGTTGGCAGGCTTGATGTCGAGATGCTGTAGTGCGTATTCCTCGTAGATGTAGTCGAGGGCATCGGCGACATCTCGCAGCATATTCAACAGTTCGTCCTGAGGAACTCCATTCAGCCCCTTGCCGCGGCATTCCTGAAAGTACTGCTGAAGATTTTTTTCCCCCAGTTCCGTCACTACCGCCAGAACGTCTCCACATTGTTCAATTCGTTCTACGGACAGCAGGAACGGGTGCCGGATGTCTTTGATGCGATTCAGCGAGCGAAGTTCGGTCGCCATTCGTGACGAGTCATCGCCATAAATCAGCTTCATCGCCTTGGGAACGCCACCGGGCGCCAATGTCTTCCAGACATCGCCGTATCCTCCCCGGCCGATTCGTTCTACCAGGCGGTAGCCGGGAATCGGTTCCTGCGGAACGGGTGTTCCGCTCGTGAGTGCATCTTGAATCGACATAGGGTAATTTTCCGGTGCGTTCGCGAACCCGTGTGAGCGGTGTTCGCGGACGCACAGTGAGCGTTTTACTTGGATTTGAGGACCATCGCGAAGTACGTTTCCACGGCCGAGTCCAGATATTCTGGTCGCAGTTCGAGTTCCAGACCGTGATAACGACAGTAATTTCGAACTTGCATCAGCAGATCACGAGCATGGCAGCGTCGTTTGGCTCGACCTGGCTGCCGATAATGTTTTTCCAGCAAAGCGTTGACGACATCTTTGCGATATTCGCACCCGAATTTGTCGCAGTACAACCGGAACAGGTGATGGAATTCCTGATCGGTCGGATCGGTCATATGAATCTTGTAGGGAATCCGTCTCAGGAACGCTTCGTCGACCAGATCTTCCGGTTCGAGATTCGTCGAAAATATGATGAGTTGCTGGAACGGCACCTGGATCTTTCGACCACTCGGCAATGTCAGAAAGTCATGACGTGATTCCAGCGGCACAATCCAGCGGTTGAGCAGTTCGCCAGGAGCGATTCGCTGGCGACCAAAGTCGTCGATCAACAGACAACCACAGTTGCTCTTCAACTGCAGCGGTGCTTCATTGACGTTGCGATCCCGGTTATAACGCAGCTCCAGGTTGTCGAGAGTCAATTCACCACCCACCACGACCGTCGGACGTTCGATGCGAATCCAGCGACGGTCGACCGTTGCGGCCCTCAGCAGGCTGTCTTTTTCTTCTGGCAGGGCCTTGTGGAACTGCGTATCGTAGAACTTGATGATTTCGCCATTTTCGATGATCGCGTGCGGAATCCAGATCGACTGGCCAAAGCAGCTTGTAACACAACGAGCCAAAGTCGATTTCCCGTTTCCCGGTGCCCCGTACAAGAACATCCCGGCACAGGAATTAAGCGCAGGGCCCAGCAAATCAAAGATTTTGGTTTCGACGGATATGCTTCGACAGGCATCCAGCAATTTCTGTCGCGACGGAGCTTCGTCGGCGATGGACTGTGCTTCAACTGAATCAACATATTCGGCCAGCGGTACAGGTGCGGGGCCGATATAAGCGCTTTGACGAAGATGTCCGCGGGCCTGCTCGTGACCAGATTCTGTCAAAACATAGTTGTAATCGTTCAGTGGGGCGGTACCGGCATGCGTCAGCAACTTGCGATTTCGCATCGATTCCAGGATCGGCACAACCAGGCGCAACGGGAGGCAGACGGAAGCTGCCAAACGGCGTCCACTGTTGCCACCAATCATGGCGAGGTGACGGCAAAGCAGTGCTTCGACAAACTGTTCACTCAGGCCAGTTTCGGCGATCGATTTTGGTTCAGGCGGACAAAAGGTGTCTTCCGACATCAGTTGCGCCAGTAAATCGGCGTCGACTTCCAATGGCTTTTCCGTCTGAGTTGCAGTCATGATCTTCCTTCGTTCTCAAGTGGTATCGGTTACGGCCGCAATTTCCACCGGCGCGTAACTTCTCCACGTAATGTGCATAAACTCTAGGTCACGTTTCTAATTCGCGACGTGCGGAACGTCCCCAAATTGCAACGGAGCGCGAGCGGCATCGGCAGGCCATGTTTCTGACAACGTGCTCACAAAACGACGTACAGCTTTTAACCTGGTTCGTTGACTTGAAAATCGATCCAATCGTCACAACCGGATGGCACGATTCGTATCGACAGTGAAATCGCTTTTATCGTCATTTTCGACGATCACTTCAGCACGAATATCTGTGTGCATGGCTGCCTGAAGCTGCCTGAAGCTGCCTGAAGATTTCTGAAGATTTCCGGCAACGTGTTGATTCTCGTCCCCAATTCGTAAGCTAAGTTTTCGATCAATCTCTGAGGATTCAGGCTGGTGGTGGGGAATGGTTTCGATCTAACCAATTCCAACTTCGGAGACAGATGGAAGCAGGTGACCTGTGCGAGAATGGCTGCTGGTTGGAAAGATTGGTTCATCGGGCGAGAGCTGTACAAAGCTTATCGACCCCGTTCCGTTTCGCGTTGGTCGACGTCCTGAGGCGTCACTGATGGTTCCGCGTACGACCGTTTCCGGGTTGCATGCTGAACTCTTTACGGTCGAAGATCGTCTGTATGTGCGTGACTTGAACAGCACCAACGGCACCTTTATTAACGGCACACAGATCACAGACGTCAGTGAACTTAAGGAAGACGATGTTGTTCAATTTGCAGATGTCGCTTTTCGCGTGATGCATTCGATTCCCAAGAGCGACTCGAATACGGCATCAGAAAACTTCTGTGACCATGCGCTGGCACGCGTCCAGTTCGACAAATTACTTCGTGAAGAAGTGATTACTCCGTACTTTCAACCGATCGTCAACCTGGGGACCGGGGCTACAGAAGGTTTTGAAGTTCTGGCTCGTAGTCGGCTGATTGGACTCGAAACGCCTGGTCGCATGTTTGCTGCTGCGGCCGATCTGCAAATGGAAGCTCGCCTGAGCGACCTGATGCGCCGCAAAGGGGTCGAGGTCAGCCAGAATTTTCATGAGATTCCCCCAATCTACCTGAACACGCATCCAGTCGAGTTTGAGTGCGATACGGCGTGGGAGTGGGTGAGCCGCCTGCGTGAAAATTCGCCGCACCAGAAAATCGTCATCGAGGTGCACGAAGGCGCTGTGACAGACGTGATTGGTGTCGCGCGATTCCGCGCGCTTCTGCGAGATTACGACATCGGCCTGGCATTCGATGACTTTGGAGCCGGGCAGGCTCGCATCGCAGAACTGGCCTCAATCCGTCCCGATTGCCTGAAATTTGACCGCAGTATTATCACGGGACTGGATCGCGCCGACGCTTCGCACCAGCGATTCGTTCGTTCGCTGGTTGATGCCATTCGTGAAATCGGTGTCGTACCACTGGCCGAAGGAATTGAAACTCTGGGTGAACGACAGATCTGTACGGAGATCGGGTTTGAACTGGCCCAGGGGTATTTCCTGGGAATGCCTCAGCCGATTGAAACGTACCGCGATTGGGAATCGTCACCATCGGTCGAACTGATGGTACTCAGCGCTTCGGGGCATCCTGTGGCAACGTGACCGAAGTTGCGCGACTGAGATCGACAGTCTGAACGACCGGGACAATGTTCGTCCAGGCAGGGTGGACTGGTCTGGACTGAGGCTTTGCGAAGGAAACTGCTAATAGAGCGCATCTCACTTAAGTGTGGCGTCCCGCGGGCATTAAACTACAGCGTCTCACCCATGTTTCGACACGACACCGAAGTGCGACACGCACTAGTCCCCGGCCACTCGCCTGCAAACTCAGTTCGAAGTTTGTTTGGACGCTCTGGGGGCTAACTTCAAATCAGAATGTCTGGCGATGAATGACAGAATTGCCTGGGCAGTTCGGTCGCTGTCGCTTAGCGCCATCTGGAAGATGATTGTCAGGTGATTGCGATCCGGAATTGTCAGGCATTCGGCAGAAACTCCATTTGCCGCGAGTGAATCACGCAGGTCAATTGACATCTGATCGCAGCGGGGAATATCGCTCTGCGCCAGCAGAATCAGGAAGGGAGGCTCATCTCCTGAGACGTGATTGATCGGGGAGGCATTCGCCGCCGCTTCGGCCCCCTGTCCGACGATCAGTGCCATTTCGTTCGGTCGAAATGTATAGATTCCGCTGATCGGAATTGCTGCGTGAATTGCCTTCAGAGTCAGACCGTGGGCCTGCAGGTACCTGGCGTCCGTGCAGAGCAGTGCTGCCAAATGGCCACCTGCCGACTGCCCTGCAACAAAAATCCGGTCCGTTCGTCCGCCGTATTTCGCTATGTTTTTGTGAGTCCATGCGAAGGCACGTGCGACATCCTCGATGTGTGCGGGATGCTTGACGCGTGGTGACAATCGGTAACTTGTCACGACTGTCCCGATTCCATTGCGTGCGAAGACCTTTCCAAAGTAGCTGTAGAGTTTGCGGTCGCCCGTCGTCCAGGCCCCTCCGTGAATGAAGAACAAGACCGGGAACTCTTTGACGCCCTTGGGAACGAACAGATCCAGTTTGTGTTTGCGCGGATCCGCATCAGAGCCCTCGTTGTAGGGAATGTTCAGGTGTGTTTCAACATCGTAATCACCGCCGAACTGAGGAGCAGCGACGACATATTGACTTTGCTTTTGACTGGACTGCTTTCGACGCACGATCGCCGTGACGGGAAAATGATCGGACGGCGTTCGCCCCTCGCGAGCTGTATGATCGATTTCTGTCGAGCGAATCTGCCAGTCACGCGAAACCCCAATCCAGTCGATCCTCGCACCACCGATGGCGTCCGCCTTAAAACTGGAGAATGTACCCTCTTTTTCTGCCAAACGATCCGGCCGATTTGCTCGATAGCTGTCAATGACTGGCGAGGGAGCCGAATCCACGGTGTCGAACAGTGCCCGGTAGGGAGGCGAGGCTTCATCCGTATTGAAATCACCGGTCACGATCACGGAACAGGTGTCAGCGAATGAAGCGATCTTACGACGTAGCAGTTTTGCGGATTCAAGTCGCGCAGTTGTTCCCATGTGATCAAAGTGGGTGTTAAAGAACACGATCGGGGGAAGCGATTCCTGGCGGCGGTCCCGCAATTTCACCCAGGTCACCATTCGCGGCAGGGAACTGTCCCAATTCTTGCTGCCAACGACATCCGGTGTTTCGCTGAGCCAGAAATGACCGCAGTCCAGTTTCTCGAACCGGTCTTTTCGGTAATAAAGCGCCATCATTTCGCCGCGTTCGCGACCGTCATCGCGGCCAACTCCGAGGTGATCGTATTCCGCAAGTTTTTCAGCGAGATAATCACGTTGGAAGCCAAGTGTTTCCTGAGTCCCCAACAGATCCGGTGAAAAAGCTCGCACCGTCTCGACAAGGAATTCACGACGAAGACTCCAGTGATTGACTCCGTCATTGGCAGTCCCATAACGAATGTTAAAACTCATGACTCGCACATCCGCTTTGACTTCGGCAGCGAAAATACACGGACTGCTCAAAAGACTCCATGCGGTGATTGCGAATGCTGCGGTGAATCGAAAAGAAAACATGCAAGGCCTCGACGTTTAAACGACCAGAAGATCAGAGAGATCTTTGGCAATCTTACGACAGTGTCAGCGATCGAACAATCAGTCTGCCTGTCAGAAGCAGGCTTCGATCGACGTGGCCAGAAATGAATCAGCGACGATTGATGAAGAGCTGCGCCGGGCGTGACATGTGGTCGTGCGAAGACTACGTTGTAGTAATGTTTCGCGAATTCGAAGATTTTCGAATCGCGATCCGTGGCTGACACGAATTCACTTCACAAGGCGTGGTCTCATGTCAGGATTTTTGAACCGTCCTCTCCCCGCATCTCTCGAAGGCCTGCGCGACTTTGCATTTGATGTCCGCTGGAACTGGAGTCACGCGAGCGATCGGTTATGGGAACGTCTTGACCCCGAGACATTTGCCGTCACAAACAATCCCCATCTGATTCTCGGGGAAATTTCTCAAACGCGACTGGATGACGCGGGACGTGATCCCGAATTGATTGCCAATCTGCAATGGGAACTGAAGCAGCGGCAAGAATACCTGAACGATCCCGGGTGGTTCAAACGAACGTTTCCTGATTCCGAATTGCGGGGAATTGCCTATTTCAGCATGGAATTTGGTCTGACGGAAGCACTTCCGATTTACTCGGGTGGCTTGGGTATTCTGGCAGGAGACTACCTGAAGACAGCCAGCGACATGGGATTGCCCGTCGTCGGCGTTGGCATCCTTTATCAGCAGGGTTACTTCCGACAGGTGCTGTCTCCTGATGGGCGGCAGCTTGAAGCCTTTCCCTACAATGATCCGGCCGATTTGCCTGTCACCGAAGTACGCGATCGTGACGGGGCGTGGTTACGGATTCGATTGCAATTGCCGGGGCGACAGTTGTCGCTGCGTGTCTGGAAGGCGACGGTTGGAAAGGTTTCGCTGTATCTGCTCGACAGCAACGATCCGATCAACAACCCCTGGGATCGTGCCATCACTTCGAACCTGTATGCCCCCGAGCAGGAACGTCGATTCCTGCAGGAAGTCGTACTGGGGGTCGGTGGCTGGCGAGTGCTGGAAGAACTTGAAATCCCGATCGACATCTGCCACCTCAATGAAGGACACGCAGCATTTGCAGTGCTGGCTCGTGCCCACAGTTTCATGACGCGTCACAACTGTTCGATGGAGCAGGCGCTGTGCTGTACGCGACCGGGCAACCTGTTTACGACTCATACGCCCGTTGAAGCCGCATTCGATCGGTTTGATCCCGCTCTGGTCGAACAGTATGCCGGACCAATTGCCGAGAGAATAGGGATCACGATGCACGACTTTCTTGGACTGGGGCGTCGGAATCCCGACGACGCACACGAACCGTTCAATATGGCATATCTCGCTTTGCATGGAGCGGGCTACGTGAACGGCGTCAGTGCTCTCCATGGGCAGATCAGCCGCCAGAACTTTCAGCCGCTGTTTCCAGACTGGCCGACGGTCGAAGTTCCCATCGATCATATCACGAATGGAGTTCATGTCCCTTCGTGGGATTCTGAAATGGCCGATCGCTTGTGGACTGAAAACTGCGGTGAAGAACGCTGGTATGGTGCATCCGAGAATCTCTGCGGTAGCTTCAGCCAGGTAAGTGACCTCGACCTTTGGAATTATCGGGCCGAGGCTCGCAGTGCTCTGATCGAATATGTCCGCTGGAGACTGGCTCGGCAGCTTCGCCAGCATGGGGCATCGGACGAACGCATCCAGTGCGCCGAACGGGTTCTCGATCCGAACGCACTGACACTCGGCTTCGCGCGCAGGTTCACAGCCTATAAACGGCCAGACCTGATCCTGAGTGATCGCGAACGGCTGATTCGCATTCTTCGGGAAACGGACTGTCCGGTTCAGCTGATTGTCGCTGGAAAGGCCCATCCTGCGGATCAGGAAGGAAAACGTCTGGTCCAGATGATGGCTCAGTTCGCTGAGACCGAATCTTTGCAGGATCGAGTCGTCTTTCTTGAAGATTACGACATGGCCCTATCGCGACGGCTCATCGCAGGGATCGATGTCTGGCTGAATACTCCGCGTCGTCCTTGGGAAGCTTGCGGCACAAGTGGAATGAAGGTGCTGGTGAATGGAGGACTGAACCTGTCCGAACTGGATGGCTGGTGGGCCGAAGCCTACGCACCTGACGTCGGTTGGGCGCTCGGTGACGGACGCGAGCATGCTGAAGGACGCTGGGATGCGGTCGAAGCGGACGAACTGTATGCATTGCTCGCCGATCAGATTGTCCCCGAATTCTATCGTCGCGACGTTACGGGAATCCCGGTCGGATGGATACAGCGAGTTCGGGCGAGCATGTCAAAGTTGACTCCGCGTTTTAGTTGCAACCGCATGCTGCGTGATTATTTGACGCAAGCGTACCTGCCGAATTCAGTCCTGTATCGCCGTCGCTGTGAACAATGGAAAACGCTGGCTGCAGAATTGCTTGAGTGGAAGGAGAACATCCGCCAGCACTGGAATCACGTGCATTTTGGTGATCTACGCTCTACGAATCAGGACGGGAACTGGCATTTCGATCTGCAACTTTACCTGGGAGAACTTAAACCTGCCGACGTCAAAGTCGAACTGTACGCAGACAGTCTGCAACCGGGAGGGGGCCCGACCCGGTTTGTCATGGAATGTGATGGCGAGATTGCCGGAGCGATGAACGGTCATCGATACTTCCTGACCATTCCAGCGACGCGTCCAGCTGAACACTTCACACCGCGTATGACACCGTT
>CAZSTW010000040.1:40930-52695 GCA_964609845.1 uncultured Planctomycetaceae bacterium
CATATTGCCCATGGAACTCCCATTGATCCGGTGGCGGCGGTAGACACCGAACTCGCCTTCGACTGGATGCGGTTGAGAAACCTTGCCGATAATGCTGGTTGTACAGCGATCCTGAATGCCACAGCATCGACTCCGAGGTCAACGGAGGGAAGCCTGGCAAAAGATGCGGACAGGGCTGACATTTTCTGGAGAAGCCAGAAAAGCGGTCACGACGACGTTTGGCATTCGGTTCACTCGAATCGGCGACGCTGGCCGATTGTTAAATTGGTCTGCCCGCATCCAGATGATTCAGGACAGACAAGGGGCGATCATTCACCTCTCCTTGTGATCCATTCCATTCCCTCTGACCAATGTTGCTCGGCATGAGTTGTGCCGAATTCGGGAGTTCCGCATGAGGTTTCTGTTGCGCCGGATTCAGTCTCTCGATCCACAACAAAAAGCAAACGGAATGGCTCTGGCAGTTGTGGCTTCGACACTTGCCTTTCTTCAGCTCGAATGTTCTCCCCGACCGGCTGGTGCCGACACCTTTAAGGCCACTCTTGCAAAAGCAGAGCTGAACCTTAAGGCCTCCACACCCGCACAGCCTGAAGACGACAGCCTGACTCCAGAACAGATCTCTGAACGCAATCTCGCCAAGAAGGTCGAGATGCTCAAGAAGGGAATCAGCTTCCTCGAAAGTACTCCAGACTACACCGCACAATTCACCAAGCGCGAACTTGTGAACGGAACGTTGCTGGAAGAACAGACGATGGCCATGAAGCTGCGTCACAAGCCATTCAGCATCTATCTGAAATGGATGGATTTCGAAGTCGGTCGCGAAGTGATCTATGTTGATGGTGTCAACGAGGGGCAGATGCTCGTACACGCTGGTGGCTGGAAATCACGCCTCCCCGCAATCCTGATGGCTCCAGACTGCACTCTCGCCATGCAGGAAGCACGTTACCCAGTGACGCGGGCCGGTCTGTTGTCGCTTGCGACGACGATCGTCGGCTACAACACGAAGGACCTGGAAGTCAAGAACTACTCAAGCTGCGTCCAACTGGATGATCAGACCGTCGGTGAACGGAGTTGTGTCTGCTTCGTGCTGGAATACCTCGACCGCGAATCATCGAAAGACTATCGGAAGTCTGTAACGTTGATCGACAAGGAATGGTGTGTTCCGCTGTACATCAAGAACTTCGGCTGGCCGAACGAAGAATTCACCCAGGTTGACGCGGACCTTGATGAAGCAACGCTGATTGAGCACTACACCTACTCAGATGTCAAATTCCGAACCAGTCTGAGTGCGCTCGACTTCGACAACACAAATGAAGATTACAATTTCAAACGGCAGTAATCTGTTCTGAGAGAAGAAAAGGCCGACTGGTGGAATCGCCAGTTGGCCTTTTTTTGTATCCAGTTCGAATGCTGTCAGCGCAAGATGGCCTGTATGACGGGCATCATTTCCGTCAACAGTTCACGATATGTTCGAAGAGATCCTGAGCATTGCGCGACGTGTTATGACTCGCCGGGGCTCGTCGCGTTGCGAGCCGGGTCGCCACAGCGGCCACCATCTCGTACTTCCGATTGGCCCTTGAACTCTCGTCTGACAACAGATGAGGCCACGAAAAGCTCCAGGGAATCAAAGATCGCAACGCTTTCGTCGTCGTTCGGCACCTGTTCATGGCTTTAATTCGGAGTTGGACACACCTGCACTTCCAGGGGGGAAAAGATTGCTGGAAAAGTGCAGGTTCCGTGGAGCATTGGGTTCACCTTCGATGCGAACTGCATATCGATAGCGGGGAACGCCTGTGCTATGCAGCAGGTTTCCCTGAATAATGACATCCGATAACGGAGGGTCGTCGCGTTCCTGACCGTGGTCGAACCGAATGGGGGAGTGCTCGTTCCCCCAGATCCAATGGGCATCACCATGCCCAAAATCTGAAATGATGTTATTGGCGATGATCGAGCCACCGTCGGTATTTTCAGAATGTGAAGCAACGCCGGGCATTAGTCCGATGGCCCACAGGCTGTTTTTGACAAACTGGTTTCCGGTGATCAGGACATTGCGTGAACCATGCATGGCTTTCATTCCCATGAATGAATTCACCACGAAATTGTTCGAGACGATCACGTGGTCGCAGTGCAGGTCGATTCCCTGTGCGGCATTTTCAATGTGATTTCCCAGGATACGAGTCAAGTCGCTCGCTTCTGGTCCAGTCACAATAATGGCGGATCCCTGCTGCCAATTGTCGGTCTGAGCAGCGTCCCAGACCTGCTGGTTCAGCAGGCGCCCCTTTGTCGGATTCTTTTTCACCCACTCGCCGAGTCGGTGTTGTTTTTTGATTTCCGGTGTGGGGCGCAGATTCTCTTCAGTCACTCGATTGGCTTCGATCAGCGTTCCCGTGGACCGCTTCACGCCGATTCCCGTGCCGTCCGTGCAATTGAATGCATAACCCCAGTTTTCGTCCGCGGTCCGGTCATCAACGGTGACTCGCATATAGTTCCGTACCAGGCAGTGGCTGATGCGGGCACCTTGACAATCTCGCAATGAAATCGCTGCTGATCGCGTTCGGTTGTCGATCACTCGCACGTTCTGGATCACCAGATCACGACAGTTCATCGCCAGAAGTCCTTCATTCGACGTTTCCAGATTTCCCTCGGAACGGGTTAGCGTCAGGTCGCGGATCTCGATTCCAGATCCCTTCTCAATCTCAATGATCGGCTGCTCGGAGTTCTTCTGAATGATGCGTCCAGGTCCCGACAAGCCAGTTCGATCGGCACGCAGTCGGATTTTCTCTTGAATCAGATGATCACCAGGTGGAACGTAAATGATCTGGCCTGGATTGGCATCCAAAGCCGCCTGAATCGAGGAGTATTCCGCAGCAGAAATTCCCCCGCGGTTTGCCGGATCAGCTGCCGTTGCTTGTGGTGCGAAAGAGTTCCAGGCCGCTATTGTCGTGAACAGCAGGAAGTATTGGGCCGCGATTTTCATGGATGACATGCTCGAATTGTGAATCGTCGGTAAATCAAGCTTCAACGCTTACGAAGCGTTACCCCCGTCGAGCAGTATCGAATAGATCAGCAGGATCATCCAGAGCAGAGCGAACAGGCTCGGAACTGCCAGCGAAAACAAATCGACGCCGGTAATGTGAAACCAGTCATTCGGAGATCGTCCGATGTGAAAGTTCGTCAATTGAGGCTCAGGCGAATTTCGATCTTCAGCGATCAGCCGATAACCATGTCGCTGCCAGCGGCGAATGACGACGACGGCGGCACCAATGGCGACAAATGCGGTGACACAGATCGTCAGTGCAATGCATGGCAGGACGATTAAAATCAGTCGCGGCGACTGTCGTCCTGAAGGACCATGGATGATTGCCCACGCCGTAAACAAGAAGGCCTGCGACGCAAGCAGCGAAGCCAGTCGCCCTGAAGCGATCCCAACTTCGTACCGTTCTTCTTCACGACAGTGCCGGTATTCTTCCAGATGCATGACGTAACCCGTAAGAACAAAAGATTTGAAAAACCATGAAACGGTCGGTCAGAATAATTGCTTGATTCGGCGGTCCGGAATCTGAAACTCTGTCTCGCCGAACAATTCCGAGTTCCGTCTCGTGGCCAGAAGCCGACCGCCTTGAATTGTTTCCACGCGAGCTTGAGCCATCACAATATCTGCGATTCGTTGTGCGTCCGCTTCCTCGACCGCTGTCAATTCCCTTGCATCCATGATCATCTGTGTTGGGGGAATCCATGCAAGTCAGCCCACGTCGTTTTTTTGCCCATGGCTTGCCACGCTATTCTTACCTTTTTTAATACCCGGAATCCTCATGCACACCCTGCTTGACGTCCCGCCGTGATTGGAATTGACGGTGCCAGCGGCTGCAGATTAAATGACTTCACGGTTTTCAGTTTCAGGACCACCGAAACTGCTTTTGACTCATAACGTAAGGCCAGTTCGACATGCGCCCCGGACTCCCCTTCATTGTCTTTTTGGCAATCATGGTCGAGTTTCTTGCGAGCCCGCTGCTGGCGGTAGAGCCAACCGTGCTCGATTTCGACGAACTGAAGGCAGATGACGTCGTAGGTAATCTCGTCGGGATTTATGCCAGCAACACCTATCACAAACAGGGGGTCGTCTTGTCGACGGCACTCTGCCGAGGCCAACCTTTGGTAGGGAAGCAGATCATCGTACGTCAAACCTACGCAGGGTTTGAGGTTATCGGCGGGCACGGTCAACCTGCCATTTCACCGCCGAATTTCGTGATTCCTGTCGGTGGTGGGCCGCAGGGTTCTGTACTGATGAAGTTCTCAGCACCTGTAGTACGGGTCCGAGTAACGACCGACAGGTACCGGGATGAGACGCGCGATGTGGTGCGATTGTATGCCCTGCAACCTGAACAGGCTCTTCAACGATTCTCAGTTCTCGCCGTTACAGAAGGGGCGGATGACGCACTCACTGAACCAGAGAATCAACTTCAGGTTCAAGCCGCGTCCCCATTCCAATACGCGTTGTTTCAGTGCACAACCGAACGAGAAGGATTTGATGATCTTGAGATCGAGTGGGCTCCTGGAGAAACTGCTGTCAAAACAGAAAGGTAGCAGGTGACTAGAACAGCGGACGTCCCGTGCTTCTTGACGGAATGAAATCGTGTTCACGAGTTTTTCGCTCACGCTGATGGTGAACCACGCGTGCAACCTCCGCTGCGCGTATTGCTACACGGGCGCGAAGTTCCGTCGACCGATGACTGCGGAAATCGCAGTCGCCGCGATTGATCGCGCTGTCCGATCGACGTCAAATCAATTAGAACTCGGCTTCTTTGGGGGTGAACCACTCCTTGAAGCCGTCGCATTGGTGGATTGGATCGAGCACGCAATTCGGGCCACTGATAAACGGGGACTCCAGACTGTTTTTCACCTGACGACGAATGGAACCGTGGTGGATCCGGTGGCATGGCAAGTGATGTCGAGGCCGGACCTGCAACTGAGTCTCAGCCATGACGGCCTTCCTGAAATTCACGATCGGCACCGCCGATCGGCCGAGGGTCACGGCAGTTCCGCGGCAGTTCTGAACACGATGGATCGACTGCAGCATCAAGGGCGTGACTTCAATGTCGTCATGGTTGTTCGGCCCGATACCGTGTCCAGTCTGCCCGAGGCGATTGAGTTCTTGTTGCAACGTGGCGTACGGCAAATCACTCCTTCGCTCGATCTCTGGACAACATGGACTCGCGAAGATCTGGACCGGCTTCAGCTGGCAATTTCAAGAAGTGTCGATGTCTGGCGGCGATCACTTCCAAGGTTAAGCATCAGTTGGTTTGACGAGAAAGCGGCACGACTGTCACGTTTGAATACGAATACTACCGCCCGTTGCCAGTTCGGTCATGGTCAGATTGCCGTTTCCCCTTTGGGAAATCTTTATCCCTGCGAGCGTCTGATTGGTGAAGATCGGGCAGACAACTCAATGCGATTGCCCGGTAACGCCCTGGACGGAGACAACTTTTGTCAGACGACGCCATTTGGAGAACGATCTCACCCCGCATGTTCAAACTGCGCATTGGAGCCGATGTGTGGAACATCATGCCGTTGCAGTAACTTCATTCGCACCGGGGATGCCACGACGCCAGATGGATTGTTATGCTGGCTGGAGACAATTTGCTTTCGCGAGACTGCAAGAGTGCTGAATGAACGGCCAGTTGAAAGTGGGATGGAGGCCTTGCATGTCTGAATCGAATCCCAAAGACGCAAACCAGAATCAGTCGCTCCAGAATCAAGCAAAACCTGCTGCCCCCGATCCTGCGAGCGGTCCAATTTCCGTTGCTGCTGTTCCAGTACTTCAAACCCTCAGCACAGTAGGATTGACTGTGATCGGTGGCGGAGCCGCCCTCATTTTTGCCGGTGCTATGCTCACTCCCGCCCTTGGCGCGACCAGATCAGCCCGGTTGTCCCAGGGACAGCGGCGACAGGAGATCGCCGAAGCAATCCTGCAGGTCAACGCGGAAGAACTGCGTCCATCAGGATCGCCACACTATACGGATCCTGTGCAATGACGCCGGGCCCTGCGGTACCAGGGCCCGCAGGGCCCGATCATCCGCGTCGATTTGGGTGGCGCTGGTGGTTGCGAATCATCGAACGGCTGTTCGCGATTTTCGGTGTCTCGATTCTGCTCTTCCATGTAACATTGATGACATCTGTGATCGTTTCACCTTCGATGTCACCAACCTTGCAGGGGCATAATTGGTCGGATGGCGATCACGTTGTCACAGAGCTTGTCTCGTACCGATTTCGCCAACCGCGACGCTGGGAAGTCGTCACGTTTCGCAGAGCGGATGGAGCCATCGTCATGAAGCGAGTCGTGGGTCTACCTGGCGAAAAAATTCAACTCCACAGAAGCGGCGACTTGGTTATCAACGATGCCATCGTTCCCCGGCCAGCGTCGTTAAGACACGTGCGCTACCTTCCAGTCGCCCTGGTGATGAATGACCGACCGGTCGATTGCGGACAGGGTTACTTCGTGCTGGGTGATGATTCGATGGACTCGGAAGACAGCCGGTTCGAGGGCCCAATCCCCTCATCATGGATTCTCGGCCGCGCCTGGCTCATCTTTCATCCCGTCGCGCGAATAGGGTGGATTAACTGAGAACGTTAAGGGTAACGGGCATTTCATTTGCCCTGAGGGATTGGCAATTCGGAAGAATGTGTGGCAACGAATGTCACCATTCCTTCGGAAATTGCGTTGATTTGTCCAGTCGAGCAGCCTGCTTTCGTACTTCTGAACAGCTGGAAAGAAGCTCCCAAATGTTCTGAAGTATGACGTGCGGACAGCAATCACGTAATTCCCAGACGAGCCAGCGCGTGTTGATCAAAAACCTCAGGGTGAACCGCTTGCCCAGAATCACGAGCATGATCTGCACTGCTACCGGGCAACATTCCTCAGACGACGGGCGAGACGAAATCTGCAGGTTTGACAGTGAGAATACTGCAATCGCACGAGGTTAAAACTTTCTCCGCAGTATTTCCCAGGAAAACCCCCGGGATACCGCTGCGGCCAATCGTCCCGATCGAAATCAGGTCAATGCTCAAATGCTTTGCCAGCCGACTTATCTCCTGCCATGGCGAACCAAACGACAGGTGCTTGTGGACCTGTGCTGAGTCGCCTCCGAGCGACTGGACAAACTGATCGAGATGTTCTTTTGACGCTTCGTTGATTTCGTGTCGCAGCGAATGCCCTTCAGGTGCCTTGGCGAGAATGTCGTCGGGGACGTCGGCTGAGTCAATAATGTGTAACAGGTGAAACTCCGCCGATGCCAGTCGGGCAATCGACAGGCCTTCCATGACCGCACGACGACTGACATCCGAGAAATCCGTTGCTGCCAGGACCGATCGGGGTGGTCCGACGTGTTCCGATTTCGCAATCCAGACAGAGGATGGACAGGACCGGATCAATCGGCTGGCCGTACTGCCGACAAAAAATTGCTGCCACGTGGCCAGGCCTCGGGTACCGGCAAGTACGAGATCGAACCCGGATTTCTGTACCGCATGCGTGATTTGTGTGTAAGGCACGCCGAGCAGTGTTTCAAACTGGATCGCCAGATCACCAGCATTTAGAGAATCGATGAGCTGCCGCATCCTGGTTTCGGACGCATGACGGATCTCTTGCTGAAATACGCTGCCATCAGCGTAAAGCAGATTCACACGCGCTTGATACGACGCCGAACTGACCGCCTGACGCATGTCTGGCAGCGTATGAATCAAGGTGATTTTTGCTCCATTTTGGCGAGCCAGCCAGATTGCCTGCTTGACCGCCGCTTCGGCATGAGGAGAAAAGTCCGTCGCGACGAGAATATTCTTGTAGCTTCCTGTTCCAGGCTGGTTATTCATGGTGATTCCTTTGGGGCCTTGTTCTTTACGTGCCGTCGTGATGGTATGGATGCGGCTTTGAAAAGCCGTCGCAGTCAATTATATCAGAACGCGTGGTTTGTGTTCTTGGATCAAACAATCCAGATTCGGCAGGACGCCCTTTGCGAGTTTGACGAAATGAATGTCTGGCGTGGATTTCCTGAGAATCGTCCATGTCGCAGGTTTCCTCGATGAGCACCAGCGCCGTTCATCCCATTTCGCAGGCCAATTAAAATGCGAGAATTCTTCCGGGACTGGCGACGAAGACTGGGAGCCATTCTGCTTCTGATGACATTCCTGGTTTGCTGCGAATGGATGCGAAGTTATGTGTATTACGACCTGATCTGGGTCGAGGCGTTCCGTACCAGTTGTGGATTTGTCACGAGATCCGGGAGATTTCACCTTGAAATCGGGGGGACTCAATTTGAAGAGTTGTATGGTTGGAGGGACTATCCAATCAGTGAGGCCGAAAACTTGATGTTTGGAACCCCGAATGGCCCCGTCAGAACGGCGGACGCGAATCTCCCATTTTGGCCGTTCGTTTTACTGCTCACGTTGTTATCTGGATTCCTGATGATCGTTCCGGGACGCCGCTTGAGTCTTCCTCCTGCCCGTAGACTCGAGTGAAGGGATTCGTGGAAAGGTCTGAAAAGCAGATTTCACGGGACGTGCATCGTCGCTCAATACTGAAAACACCGAGTGAGATCAGTCGTCCGAATGACGCGTCGCTCAGGATTGGATAGAATCTTGCCAGGCTGCGGAGTGAAAAATGGAGATCGCCGTGAGTCGATCAGCAGATCAGGTCCGTTAATTCTCTGGAGAATGCGACTGGGCTTCGACTTGAGTGAAATACACCCCGTGCCGCAGGCATTGAGTCGATTTGTGGTACTGCGAAAGCCAGTTCGACAGACTCGATGCTTTTGACCATGAAATACCGAAGTCAGGATCGCGCGATCGCATGATAACTTCCATTGAACAGATTACCGATGAACTGTTGCGAAACGGGTTGCTCGACGATGAATCATTGGGAGAATCCTGTCACGCGATGGAGAAACGCGGGGATGCGATTACCGGTCCGAACCTCTTGGCGCTGCTGACTTCCGAGGGAAAACTGACGCCATTTCAGGCAGACGAAGTCCGTAGCGGTCGCGCCAACCAGTTGCTGCTGGGAAACTACATCGTTCTCAGCAAGCTGGGTGAAGGTGGAATGGGGACGGTTTACAAGGCACTTCATCGCCGGATGCAGCGCGTTGTGGCCATCAAAGTGATCAAGAAAGAAGTCGCGACCCGCGAATTCATCACGCGATTCCGGCGAGAAATCCAGCTGTCGGCCCGACTGAACCATCCCAACGTGGTGACGGCGTACGACGCTGATCAGTGTCCGATGGGTGATTTCCTCGTCATGGAATACGTCGAAGGGACGGACCTGAATGAAGTGATGAAGCGCAACGGACCGCTTCCCGTTCAGGATGCTGTTTCAGCAATCAGGCAGGCGGCACTGGCGCTCGGATACGCCCATCAGCGAGGGATTGTCCATCGTGACATCAAGCCAGCGAACCTGTTGAGAGATGTGAACGGGTGTGTGAAAGTCGTCGACCTGGGACTGGCTCGTGTTTCAAAGTGGGAAGGAGCATCCGGAACAGACTTGACGCAACTGGGGGCGGTGGCAGGAACGGTCGACTATATGTCTCCCGAGCAGGCAGACGACCCGCTGAGTGTCGATTCGCGAAGCGATATCTACAGCCTGGGATGCACGCTGTTCTACCTGCTGACAAGTACTCCGGTGTTTACCAAATCGAGCCGTGTGGGACGATTGATTGCACATCGATCTGCTCCCCCGCCACGACTCGCCGTCGTCAGGACTGAGGTCCCGGTCGAACTGGACGACATTTTTCAAAAGATGGTCGCCAAGTCGCCAGCTGATCGTTTCGCTACGATGGAAGCAATTGTCGAAGCCCTTGACGGGCTGTCACAGGCTCAGGCCGATGCTCAGGCTGTGGCGTCACCAAGCCAGAGCGAACAGGTCTGGTCTCCGTCAAAATCAACGGTTGTGATTGTTGAAGAATCGCTACTTCAATCGGGGATGATTGGAAAACTACTGAAAGATCAGGGAGTGGCTGAAGTCCAGTCGTTCCAGACGGGTGAAGAAGCCATGCAACGGATTCCTTCGCTGGTTCCTGCAGTCATTCTGTGCAGCCATCGACTGCCAGATATGAGTGGTCTGGAGTTCGCTTCTCGAGTCCGTGATACATTTCGCTGGTTACGCTCCGGAATCGTGTTGATGAGCAGCGATGACTGGACAACATCGCGAAGTTCTGCTGCAGAGCAACTCGGACGATTGCGAGTGATCAAAAAGCCGTTTGATGCCGTCGGACTGCGACAATCGATCGAAGAAGCACTGCAAGATGATCGTGACCAGCAGCCGATTCGAGGCCTGAGCGAGTTGAAAGTTCTGATCGTTGATGACAGCAGCCTGGCCCGGCGGCATGAGCAGGACACACTCCAGTCACTCGGTTTCAGCCAGTTCACTCATGCAGACGACGGTGATGTCGCGGCCGAACTTGTTCAGCAAAGTCGTTTCGATCTTGTCATCACCGACTATCACATGCCGAGGATGGATGGCCGTACCTTGACTGAGTACATCCGACAGCACAGTAATTGCCCTGATTTGCCAATCATCATGGTCACAACAGAATTCAGCCCTCAGGTCCTGGCCCCTGTGTATCAATTGGGCGTTTCGGCAATCTGCAACAAGAACTTTGACCGCGAAATGGTGCGGAACATCGTGATTCAACTGTTTGCCTGACGCTCGGCGCGAACTCGCTACAAGCGTCCATTTGCTTACCCGCACGCGGTCGAAGACGTATCCGAGCAGGATGTTCAGAAAATGAAACATCCTGAGTATTCGGTTCGATTTGCATAATCGACGCGAAGTCGTTCAAAACGGCATGGCAAAAGTGTTGCCACTGGAATGCCCCATATTCAGCCCGCTAGCGTCTTAATGTCGCAATCAAAGCGCAAAAAGCAATGAACTTGATAGCGCGAGAAAATCTGCCGCGAATCTCTTGCCCATGTGTTCACCGTTTGAGTTCCCTCTTGCAGAGTAATCCCGCCCGGAAATGGCACACGATCAGGACTATCTTCGTGAATTCGTCGCCGAGTGTCGCGAAGGACTCGATCGGATTGACAATGTCTTGGTTGCGCTGGAGTCAACTCCCGGGGACCGATCGGGGCTCGACATCGTCTTTCGATCTCTGCATACGATCAAGGGGAATGCGGGATTTCTGGATTTCCCAAAATTGGGGGCAGTTGCGCACGCGGGCGAATCATTGCTGAGTACTCTGTTCGGTGGAACATTGACCGTCAGTGGAGACGTCGCCGAAGTTCTTTTGAAGCTGGTGGACGCAATTCGAGGGACTCTGGTTGAGATCGAAGCCACTGGCAGCGAGGGCTCGACGGATCACAAGCCACTCATTACGGAGATTGAGCGATGGACTCGCATCGCGAGTTCCGATTCCAGCACGACAGCTCCAGTCCGACGCGACTCAAAACCTGTCCCTGATTCTCCGCCCCCCATGGATTCCACCATGGTGCATCGACCAGCAGCGGAGCAGCACCAACAGGCCACCGAAAACTATGTCAAAGCCTCTTCACAGGAAGGAACACGGCCTCGTCCGAAAAAGTCTGATGACGTTACACCAGTTGTGATTGAAGGGAGCACGCGCCCGGAACAACCGCCGACCGCAGATGCGCCAGCAGGAGATTCGTCGTTCGTATCAATCGTCGGCAGCAAAGTTGGTGAGGCTGAACATTCGACATTTATCCGGGTACAGATCGATCATCTCGATGAATTGTACCACATTGTTGAATTAGCCGAAGAATTGAAA
>CAZSTW010000040.1:52762-53285 GCA_964609845.1 uncultured Planctomycetaceae bacterium
CGTCTCGATGCCTCCAAACTGGACGACTTGGTAAACCTGGTCGGTGAACTGGTCCTCGTCCGTAATCGCATTCTTCAGGTCTCATCCAGCCGTCTGGATGACGAATTGACCGAGCCGATCCAGCGACTTCATCGGCTGACTGCATCACTGCAGGACGGCGTGATGCGCACTCGAATGCAACCCGTGCGGAATGCCTGGCGCAAGTACCCTCGCATCGTCCGCGATCTCGCCAAGCAGTGTGGAAAGCAATGTGAAATTGAACTGCAGGGAGGCGACACCGAACTCGACAAATCGATGCTCGAAGCGATTGCCGATCCACTGGTTCATCTCGTGCGCAACGCGATCGATCACGGCATCGAAAAGCCATACTTACGTAAGATCAAGGGAAAGCCAGAAACGGGACGATTGCTCGTGCGGGCATTTCAGGAGAGTGGCCAGGTCCATATTGAGGTCTCAGATGATGGTGCAGGACTGGATCTGGAGCGAATCCGCAAAAAGGCGATCGAGGCGGGGATCATTGCCG
>CAZSTW010000041.1:0-50307 GCA_964609845.1 uncultured Planctomycetaceae bacterium
GTCAGCCCATCCCCGCACGCTGTGATGCACCCCTGGATGTCGTGATTCACGCAGCAGCGCGTTCGAACCCCTGGGGGACTCGCACGCAGTTTCAGCAGGACAATGTCGTCGCGACGAAGCATGTCCTCGAATACTGCCAGCGGAACGGTTTACCGCATCTGATCTACATTTCTTCGTCAAGCGTCTATTACAAACCGGAACACCAGCTTGGAATCACTGAGCAGACTCCATTACCGAGTCGGCATGTGAATGAATATGCTGCGACCAAACGCGAGGCTGAGGAACTGGTACGCAGCTATCCAGGTTCGTGGACCATTCTGAGGCCACGCGCTGTATTTGGACCGGGTGACACGGTGCTGTTGCCACGGATCATACATGCCGCCCGACAGGGCCGACTGCCGGTTCTTTATGCGTCTGACGGGCCCGTTGTCGGAGACCTGATCTACATCGATAACCTCGTTGACGCCATTCAGACGACCGCAGAGAAACGAGTGACGGGAACCTTCAACCTGACGAATAACGAGCCGGTTCCGATTCTGGAATTCCTTTTTTCTGTGTTTGACCAATTGGGAATTCCGCGACCGCAACGGCGCGTTTCCGCTACGACCGCGATGGCCATGGCTGGAATGCTGGAAGTGTTCCACCGACTGTTTCTGCCCTGGTCAGAACCTGCTATCACGCGATTTGGAGTCCATGTCTTTCGATATTCGAAAACGTTTGATGTAACACAGGCGTTACAGACATTGGGGCCGCCGACGGTTTCTCTGGAAGAAGGTTTGAAACGTACCGTGGATTGGTTCCGGACCGCCGCCGCAGGAACATCGCCATGACGACGTTCTTTCTCGCAGGTCTGATCTGTGCGGGAATGTACCTGGCGATCATGCTGATGAAGGCCTGGCGCAGCTGGCGACATGCGATCACCCATCCAGAGCTTGATCAACTGGATGCGACCGTGACCATCCTGCAGCCGATTCTGGGTGGTGATCCCACTTTGAGAGAATCACTGCAGAACAACCTGCAGTCTGCATCCGCAAAGACAACGTTTGTGTGGTTGATTGATGAGTGTGATTCCATCGGACGAACGGTGGCCGAACCGCTGGCACTCGCCGAACCTCATCACATTCGCCTTGTGATCTGCCCACCGTGCCCTGCCGGGATCAATCCCAAACTCTTTAAACTGCAGCAGGCGATCCCGCTTGTCACGACGGAATTCGTCGCAGTTCTGGACGATGATACGACGTTATCCGCCGGGCATCTGCAAAGGGCAATGGCCTCGCTTTCTGACTGCGAGCTGTACACCGGTTTGCCTCACTATATGACCGGCCAGAACCTCTGGAGCAGTCTGGTCGCACACTTTGTAAACAACAACAGTATCCTCACGTACCTGCCATTGCTGACATGGACGGGTCCGCTGACGATCAATGGCATGTTTTACGTTCTGCGAACAGAATACCTCCGGTCGCTGGGAGGATTCGAATCGATTCTGGGACAATTGTGTGATGACTACGCATTCGCCCGGCTGATCGTTCAACATCAGGGACGTCTGAAGCAGGGGGTTACTTCACAGCGGTTGCAGACGAGTATTTCCGATTCAGGACATTACGCGCGACAGATGCACCGCTGGTTTCTGTTTGCCAATCTGCTGGTGCTGGATCAGTCGCGGGGAGTTCAAATACTGCTGGTGATTCTGCTGGGATTGCCACCACTTTTATTGTGGGGGAGTCTCCTGTTGCTTGCGGGGGGCTGGATCGGGGGAGTCATCCTTGCCGGACTGGTTGTGATAAGACACAGAGTTTTGCGATTACTGCATCGTAAAATGTTTCACGAGCCACCGTCGTTTTCAGCTGCGTTGTCGCTGTTTTCAGAACTGCTGCAGCCACTGCATCTGGCCCACGCAAGCCTTATGCGAGTGATTGTCTGGAGATCTCGCCGGATCCGAGTCGGTCCGCGCGGGACCTTTACTTTCCTGCCTGACCGATTGCCATGATTTTCAGTCCCCCCGTCAATCATCCGCGAACAGATGTCAAAGTGGTCCTGTGGAGTGGCCTCAGCGATCCCACAGATTGTGCTCTCAGCCGAACTCAGAAGCGGTTTCTCGATCAATTGAATGCTCCTGAGGAAAGCAAGATTTATGCGAACTTTCCGTATGTAAGACCCGTTCGAAGCGAGCAGGCTGCGATCCCGATTGTACAGGCGAGCTGGCGAAACCTGTCACAGTTCCTGAAGGCACGTCATGCTCCCTATCGCGATCATGCCATCGCGCATTGGGCATCGCTGGTACAATCCTGTCGAGGCCTGATGGTGATCACGATCAGTTGCGGTCTCGAAATCCTCAATGCGTCATTGTCGTCTGGAGTGCGTCCGGCTGCGTTGGAGGTTCTGGCACTCGGTCCCGTTGCACGCCGTCGACCGGATGCACCGCACCTGCTCGTGCGTGGGGGCCGCGATTTCGTTTTCAACCCGCTCTTTCGAGACATTGACCTGGTCCTGCCAGAAATCGGGCATATGAATTATCTGGAACATCCTGCGATCCTTGAGTTGGCGAATAAGCGATTTCAGAGTCTGGTCGAGCGACTTGACAGAGCCTGATTTTGCATTCGGTTGCGGCGTCTTTTCGAGGTCCGTTTGATTTGTCGTTCCTGTCCGGAAGTCGAAACCGAACTGAAAAATTCGCTTGCTGGGAAAATTGCCGATCGGTACAGTGATTCTGGTCGATGAACAGACAGAACGTCTGCGAAAACTAGAGGTTATGTCATGCCGGAATCTTCGAACGCCTACAAACTGCTCACCGGTGTCCTGCGTCGGATGCGAGTGGTCGCGATTGGACAGAGTTTCTACCTCAGCTTTTTGATTCTTTGCGGATTGTTCGCCATCGGTCTCGCTTCTGTCCGGCTTTCGGGGTTGGCTCCGGGATTGCTGGCCCCTTCTCCCAGTACATGGATGGCATTCGCAGCTGTTCCGGTTCTCGCTCTGCTGCTGTCGTTACTGGTCCATTCCAGACCAACGCTTCCTGACGCTGCGCGGCTGGTTGATCAATCAACCGGGGCGAAAGATCTGTATCTCACGTTATCGCTGCTTGATACCTCGGCTGGCGAATATCAGCCACTGGTGCTGAGGTCAGCAGAAACAAAGGCCCAGGGGATCGTGCCCGAAAAAGTTCTGCCATTCACCTGGCAGCAGCGGTTCTGGCATGCCGTGTGGGTACCGACTCTGATTGCCCTGGGGGTGATGTTTCTTCCGCAACTCGATCCATTCGGCAAAGTTGCCAAGGCAGAACAGATTTCGAAGCGGCATGAAAAACTGGCAGAGGCTCGCAAGGCGACGGAAGTCCGTCTGGAGGAAGTCCGCAAGAAGATTTCCGAGCATGAAGAGCACAATGCGACTGACGAGGTCATCGAAGAATTAAAGCTGGCCTTCAACAATATGGTCCCGACGAAGCGGGAAGAAAATCTGAAGACACTGCTGGAAGAACAGAAAGACATTGGCAAGCTGTGGAGGCAATTGAGTGCCGAGCGGTTGAAGGACCTGATGAGTGAATCGACGACGGGTGACCAGAAGTTCGGTGGCAACGAAGAAGAGAAACTGAAAAAGTGGCAGCAGGAGATGCAGCAAGGGGACGCTGGCGGAATTGAGAAAGAAATGCAGGATCTGAAACAGGCCCTGCAAAAACTGGCTCAGACCAAGGACCCGGTCAAGCGTTCTGAAATGATGCAAGACATGAAAGAGCGGCTGAAAGATCTGGAGAAGCTGGCCGAAGAAAAGTTGCACAGCGAGGAACTGGCGTCCGCTCTGGAACGTGCACTTGAGCAACTTGAACTCTCGGAACAGTCCGATCTGTCGCAAGAGGCCATGGAATCGGTGATGGAGTCACTTGAGCTGTCGCAGGCCGAAGTGAAAGAACTTGAGCAAGCGGTCAAGGATCTGAAAGAGTTAGAGAAGGCCCTGAAGACGATCCAGCAGGCGAAAAAGCTGAACGACAAAGAGAAGCTGGATGGCGGAGAAATGGGCGAGTGTAAAACACTGGAAGACTACGAAAAGTTCTACCAGCAGATGCTCGCTGAGTCGGGTGAAGACCCCAGTGATAAAGAAGGGAATGGACTAGGTCAGCGCGGGATTGGCCGGGGTGGGGAGGCTCCGGAAAATGACTCGGTCGAATCGGGCTTCAAGAGTGAGCAATCGAAATCAGCGGTCGTTGCTGGAAAGATGCTGCTGTCGATGCAGCAGAAGGGCGAAGCGGAAAAGGGCGATGTCGTTCGTGACTACAAGAATCTGCTGCAGACGGTGAAGCAGGGGGCCATGGAAGCCTTGAACACGGAACAGATCCCGCCCGGTTATCACGATGGAATCAAGGGCTACTTCGATGCTCTCGAAAAGTCGAAGGAAGCAAACAAGCCGAAATAGGCATTTGTTTCGCAAATTGAACGCGGCCTCAACAGCCAGCATCAGTCGATCTCAATCGGCAAAATCGTGAATTTGCCTCGTTTCTACGGAGAAAGTCGTGGGCGGTACCGACTAGAATGACGGTCCGCAATTTGCCACTGAAACCGTAAAGACTTTGGACGTCGAATGTCGACTGATGATTCCCGTTCCGGCTATCGCCGACAGAACCAGACCGCATGGAACCGATTGTCGGACGGCAGCCAGTTCGCAAAAACTGCGTCGGATGAAGAGTGTCGAGACCCCCTGAAAGCCTTGGACGGTCGCGGCTGGCTTCCTCCGACTGTCGCTGGTCTGAATGTCCTCTGCCTCGCGTCTGGCGGCGGATGGCAATCGATTCTGTATGCCGCGGCAGGGGCTCGAGTCACCGTGCTGGATCTCAGCCCTGGAATGCTGGAACTGGATCGCCGTGAAGCAGGCCGTCGAGGCTTCTCGGTCACGACGGTCGAAGGTTCGATGGATGATCTTTCGATGCTGCATGACGAATCGTTCGATATCGTTCATCAGCCTGTCAGTACCTGTTACGTTCCCAGCATCGTCAAAGTCTACCAGGAAATCGCCCGAGTTCTACGGGATGGCGGGCTGTACATCAGTCAGCATAAGCAACCGATTTGTGCACAGATCACCCAGCGAACCGAACGCAATCAATTCATTGTCGGGATTGAGTATTTTCACGAAGGTCCCCTTCCGAAGGTCGAAGATACGTCGTATCGCGAGGCAGGTGCGGTAGAATATCTGCATCGATGGGACGAACTGGTCGGCGGACTTTGCCGTGCTGGTTTTGTTCTGGAAGACCTGCGTGAACCTCGTCGAGCCGACTACAAAGCTCCCGTTGATCACTTTGGTTATCGTGGTCGATTTATCCCGCCTTATGTCCGCCTGAAAGCCCGCCGATTACCTCGACAGCAAGCCACGGGTTCCCCTCGACTGTGGCTTCCGTAGATTTCTGATTACGAATTGATGATGGAGAAGATCGTGGTTCGTCATTCCGCGTTGGCCAGAGCCTGGATTATTTCGTCACTCGTGCTGGGGATTCCACTCAGTGTCTGGAGTGCGCCGCCCGATGTGACGTCTCTTTTTCCTGCCGGCGCACAACAGGGAACCACCGCCTCGGTCACGATTCAGGGAAAGCTGGGGGACGGTGTTTGTCAGACGTGGGTTTCCAGGCCCGGCGTCGTTGTGACCTGCCCGGAAAAGCCCGGCCCAATCACAATTCAGGTGGGGGCACACGTGGAACCTGGCATCTGCTGGATCAGATTCTTCAATGCAGAAGGAGCATCTGGACTGCGACCTTTCGTGATTGGAACGACGAGTGAAATCAACGAAACCGAACCGAATGACGAAGCCTCAAAGGCTCCGCCGCTTCCCGCGCTGCCAGTAGTCATCAATGGGCAGCATGGAAAGGGAGGCGACTCTGATTCATTCGCGGTCTATGCAAGGCGAGGTCAGGTGCTGGTCGCATCGCTGATGGCGAATCGTGTACTGGGATCTCCGCAGGATGCAGTCCTGCAAATCCTTGGCCCAGATGGATTCGTGGTCGAACAGAATGAAGACGATCAGGGGCTGGACCCTCAATTGGCGTTTCCCGTTCCCGTCGATGGAGTCTACACGATCCGGACATGGGCTTTCCCGGCAGCTCCCGACAGCAGTATTCGACTGTTCGGCAGCCCGGCCTGCGTCTATCGATTGACCGTGACGACAGGCCCGTTCATTGATCATTGTCAGCCCGCTGCAATTCAATCGGGGCAGTCTCAGCGGGTCCAGTTGCACGGATGGAATCTGCTAACCTCGGATCTCGACGTTGCAGCACCCGTTTCGGCTCTGCAGCAGCGATTCGAGTTGCCATTGGAAGGCTGGAATCATCGGATGCCTGCAACGGTGTTTGTGCAGCCCTATCTGGGAATCAGCGAGCAGGAACCAAACGACGCTGCACGCCCTCAGGCCATCACACTTCCATGCAGCGTGTCAGGGCAGATCCAGCAGCCGCGCGATGTCGACACCTATCAGTTTGCGGGAAGGAAGAACCAGCGTTTGCGATTTGAAGTCCTCGCTCGCGACCTGGGCTCGCCGCTGGATGCAATGCTGCGAATTACTGATGCCTCAGGTAAGGTCTTGAAGGAAGCCGATGACGACGGCAAGCAATCCGCAGATCCAGACTTTGAGTTTACTGTTCCCGCTGACGGTGACTTTCGTGTCGCGGTCACGGACCGTTTCCTGCATCACGGTGATCGTTTTGCCTACCTGTTGTCGATCACAGAACCTCAAGCCGACTATTCACTGTCTGTCGCAACAGATTCGTTTGTCGTGAGCCACGACAAAGAGTTGGAAATCCCGGTCACCGTCACTCGAACATCTGGCTTCGCAGGAGAAATTCGCGTCTCCCTAGGTGGCCTGCCAACGGGAGTCACTGCAGATGCGGTAACTTCGGAAGGTAAGGGAGACAGTTCCAAAGCAGTCAAGCTGAAGTTGAAAACCGACGGTCAACAATCCTATTCAGGTCGATTTCAGATCGTCGGCAGTGTTGGAAACTCGGCTACTCTCGAACGACTTGCGACACTGCCCCTGAAATCATTTCAATCCGAGACCGCACAACTTTGGATGACAGCTATCAAGAAGCCGTAAAGCAGCTACCAGACTGCTTGACCTGCGTTGCATTTCGCGGTTGGCAGAATGGTCTGCTACTTTTCTGTGAACGACTCATCGTCTTCCGGAATCAATGCAGGCTTATCACCTGGCGGTGATGGAATCTTGCTGAGCGTTGCGCCAGGAACGCGGCCCGACAGCGGCGTCGAATCAAGTTCAACGGAGGAAGGATCGATCTCCGCCCAGACTCGATCTGTCGATTTTTTCCTCCAGTTGACAGGCAGGTTCACAGAACCTGTACCTTCATTCGAGCCCCAGTAACTTCTCCAGGCCTCGTAATCGAGTTGTCGGGCAGGTGCCGCTCCCTGGCGTCCGCCAAGCTGCCAGAACACCCCCACACTATCGTATTGATTGCGATCTCCCGACCACACAAACCGGCGCTGCATTTCCATCAGTTCACCAGCATCCATCATGGCGATGAGCGGATGGCTTGATTCGCACCAGAAAATGTTATCGCGCGCCGTTACCGAAACGGGTGGCGTATGGTCATTCAGTTGATTGACCCCTTCCGTCAAAACCAGGCCCCCGGATGTCAGGCAGGTGACAAAATCGAGCTCCAGCCAGACTCGGTCGTTGTCAGAGTTGTTCATCTCGGTTTGACAGCAGGCATGCAGCAAAGCCCCCTGAAGTGCAACCACTGTATCTTTCAACTGGAAGCGAGCGGTCACGGCATCACGCAGAACGATCATGTCACAGTGACCACGGATGAGCGTGTCAAACACGGTGATCCGCGGTGCCTCGACGGGTGTACCATTCTTCATGATCCCCATGTTGCCGACACCCTGACCCGGCGCCGCCTTCTGTTCAATCACGCAAGCGGGCTGATTGGAAGGATTGGCGACCGTCACCGTGACATCGTGTAATTGAAGTTCACGCGGACGCTCAAGCGAAAAGACGGCCCATCGCTCCGCGGTGATTCGCTCGGGCACAGTCAGGACGACGTCAACCTTGACGAGTTGCAATGATCCGCCCGTAACTGTCATCATTCGCGACTCAGCTTCAGTCGGAGGTTCAGTCGGAGAGAATTCGATGATCGGACGGAACCCCACGCCACTGCGAATGGTGACGTTTTCCTTATTCGTGAGGCGAATTGGAGTTTCCGCACGACCACGGCGTCCGTTGTAACGCAATTCAATAATCGTACCGTCCTTCGCTTCGGAACAGGCCGCTTCGAGTGATTCGTACGACTTGCCCCCCACGATCGAGATCGCTGAACGCGAATCTGCAGACGGTACTGCGATCCCAACTGTCGATGGACCGGGTGAACGTGGCGTCACCGGTTCAATCATCGGAGTTCCCATTTTGGACTCGGGGAACTTCGACTTGTCGGGAAGAGCCGTTCTGATGATGTCGCCATCGTTTTGTGAACTGAGCAGCGGCAGGTTGTCGAAGACCTTCTGCACGGGGCTCGCCTCGGTTCGGGGAATTGAGGCCGCAGGGAGTGTGTTCACTGGTTGCACAGGACCTGTCACCGAGATGTTTGCACCGCCGGGTTTCGCCTTCGCCCCCTCAATGGGAGCTGCAGTCGAGCCAGAGAATGATGGCGATACTGTCGCCTGCTCCGCCTGTTTTGGTGTTTGAGGAGGATTAAACGCGGTCGTTGTGACACGGGGGTTCAACTTCTGAGTCAGTTGAGGGAACCGTTCCATGGCCAGGACAACGATCAGCAGAGAGGCCGCGGTTGCGATCCAGCCGATGTTACCCTGCCAGAAGGGTTGATCATTTCGAGTTGCAGTCAGCCAGACTTGTCCATCGATCGGAACGGCCCCCGTCCCCAGCAGCCTGGCAACTTTTAACAGGTCACCAAGCAACTTTGCGGGATTTGAATAGCGCCGCTTCGGGTCGCTCGCCATCATCTTGCGGACGATTGCCGAGAGTGCCGGGGGAACGCGTCGATTCTTCTTCGCGGGATCGGGGGGATCTTTTCCCTGATGATCGAGAAGTTTTTGAAGGACCGTCCCTTCGGGATATGGCGGTTCACCGGTCAGCATGTGGTACAGAGTGCAACCGAGTGAATAGATATCACTGCGAACATCGACACTTCGCGGATCTTTGGCCTGCTCGGGCGAGATATAGTCAAACGTTCCCAGCGTCGTTCCGGCAACGGTCAGTTCCAGTGAAGAGTCGGCTGACTCTTTTCTTGCCAGTCCAAGATCAACGAGTTTCGCGCGTCCCTGAGGTGTGATCAGGACGTTGGAAGGCTTGATATCCCGGTGAATGACTCCTGCGGCAGCGGTGTGACTCAGGGCTGCAGTGAGCTGCATCGCATAATTCACGGCTTCCGCAGGGGGCAAGCGATCTCGCGACCGAATGACGTCACGCAAGTTGGAGCCGGGAATGTACTCGTACGCGATGTAGTGCAATCCGGCATCTTCTCCATAGAAAAAGATGCGGGCGATGTTATCGTGGTCCAGCCGAGCTGCCGCCCGGGCTTCGTTCTGAAACCGCAGAACAGCAGCCGGATCGGACGTGAGTGCCGGAGACAAGATCTTCAAGGCAACATTGCGACGCAATTGCTCATCAGTCGCGAGGAATACTGATCCCATTCCCCCGACGCCAATTCGACGCTGAACAGTAAAGTGTCCAACACTAATGCCTTGGACGTAATCCGCTTCAGCGGTCGTTGGGAAGAGGCGACGCATTAATTCAGGCGTCTGATCTTTATCTGCCGATTCCACAACCGCTGATAAGGGGTCCGATCGGAGACTGGTAATCACCGTATCGGTCCCGGGAATAACGGGACTGCTCCACGGAAACGGAAACCCTCCATGCGGACCAACCCCGTGGGGGCCAATCCCGGGAGGATTTTCCGATTTGATCTGGCTACTCGCCATTTCGTTCATTCCATCGAAACGCTGTTTGAAACAGTCTGGCTGATCCTTCCGTAGAACCGCTCCACGTCTTAACCCAAATCCCCATCGTCCGCCAAGTCTGGGAGCGGAGTTTCCCATGGTGGATGCTGATACCACCAACACTGTGGTGACAGTGATTCATGGGACACCCACGAATGACTGGAGGATCGTTCGGCTAGTTGTTGCAGAGGTTCTGCCGCAAACAATGAAAAGCGAATACGTTGTGAAAAACTGAAGGTTGAAATGACACGCTGAAGTGTATTGAACACCGAGATTCTACGGTGAATTGCTAATCGTTCTTGGAAAAATCCGGGGCGAAGTCACCATATTTTCGGAAACTGGCGACTTTTTTCAATTTTGACACTCTGAAACTGCATTCATCAACGCTTTTTCGTCAGGATCTTCCCGACATCTTCGACGATCGCTTCAAACAAGGCAGTCGCGTCGTCGTCCAGATTGGCAGTATATTGTTCACTGTCGATCACAATCGCTGCATGGTGACGAACGGTCGTATCCGACACCGGAATAGCTTCGATTCCAGCTTCTGGTCGAACTAACTTCCGAAGTTCATGGACTTTCGGTACAAAAGCCTGCTCCAGATGCTCGTTCAAATCGTGAGCCCGGCGTGCCGCCTCACGAATTTTGTCACGCAACGTGAGTTGATTGAGATTCAGTGATCGGGCCATGTTAATGTTACCTTAAGGTACGACGGGAGGGTGATTAGACCGTCGCAAGGGGGCGGGAGTCAAGACGCAACTCAAATGCCGAAGGTTCCGCAAGATTTTTTATCCTTGACCCTCGCCACAGAACATGACTAAACCCTTCTGTTTTTCGATCCTACGGGAAGCTTTCTTGCATGCGAATTCTGGTGCTCGCAGACATTCACGCGAACTGGCCTGCCTTGTCTGCAATTCACGAAACGTTCGACGCGTGCCTCGTTTTAGGTGACCTCGTCGAATACGGGGCTCAACCGATCGAATGCATTGATTGGGTTCGTCAACACGCCACTTTCGCGATCCGTGGCAACCACGATCATTCCGTGGGACAACGAGTTCCTCCACCATCCGGCTCAGGATTGCGAGGTCTGGCAGCGGCCACGAGACTGCAGCACTGGAATCTGCTGTCGCCAAGTCATTTGAAATATCTGTCGCGATTGCCCGTTTCGCAAACGGTGGAGCTCGGCAGTCAGCGATTTCATCTGGTTCATGCGACTCCGCGCGATCCCATGGACGAATACCTGGCGACAGACAAAGCCACATGGACTGCTCGGCTGGCGGAGATTGATGCCGATTTTGTCTGCGTCGGGCATACGCATCTGCAATTCCATCTCGATCTGGGCAGATTGCAACTCGTAAATCCTGGCAGCGTCGGTCAACCGCGCGACGGCGACCCGCGAGCCGCCTATGCGATCATCGAAGACGGACGGGTCGAGTTGAAACGTGTTGCATACGATATCGACAAAGCCGTCGACGCTTTGCGCGAACTGGGACTGTCGGACGAACTCTTCAATCAGGCCGAGTCCTTGCTGCGGTCTGGTGGACGTTCCTGACGACTGGTTGCTGATTGCGTCCGGTCTTATACTGCGTTTCGAGGTAGACTCTTCAGCTCCAGGTGGTCAGACACATGGCTCGTTTTTTCAAATACAAATCTGCCGACGACATTCAGTCAGAGGCCGCGAGCTGGGGGAGGACTCTTCCGGTATCAAACGACACGTCCATCCTCTTTCAACCAATCCATCTCGGTCAAATCACTCTGGGCAACCGGTTGTGCATCCAACCGATGGAAGGATGCGACGGAACGCTCGACGGAGCCCCTGACGAACTGACTTATCGGCGGTACCGGCGATTCGGAGCGGGCGGGGCGAAGTTGATCTGGGGTGAAGCGACGGCGATTGATGAAGCCGCTCGCATGAATCCCAGGCAACTCTGGTTAAACGACCAGACCGCTTCATCACTGGAACAGATGCTGACGGGCTGTCGCGAGGCACATCGCGATGCATTTGGCAGCGAATCCGGCCTGGCTGTCGGCCTGCAACTGACTCACTCTGGCCGCTTCAGCTACCGTCGACCGCAGATTGCCACTCGTGATCCCCTGCTCGATCCACTGACGCTCGACAAATCGACAGGAAAGTTCATTGACTCGACTTATCCACTGCTGACCGACGACGATCTGCAACGAATCGAAGATCGGTACCTGATTGCCGCACATCTGGCGGCCAGAATCGGCTGCGACTTTGTGGATATCAAGCAGTGTCACAGATACCTGCTTTCAGAATTACTCGCAGCCCGCCATCGCCCAGGTCCCTATGGCGGAAGCCTGGAGAATCGAACACGCATGGTGCGCAACATCATCAGCCGAATCAGGTCCGAGATTCCTCATCTCACGATCGTAACCCGCCTGAATGTTTACGATGGGATTCCTTATCTTCGCCACGACAGGTGGCAAAAACTTTATGGGACCAACGCTGCGGGAGTTGCGCCGGATGATTCAGTTTCGATCGGAGTTCCTGTCCCGCACGAATTACCGCTTCAGACTTCGTTCGGCGTCGACATCAACAATCATCTTCAAATGAGTCTTCAGGAACCGATTCAGCTGGCAGGGTGGCTGCGCGACTGGGGTGTGGCGGCAATCAACGTGTCGATGGGAAACCCGTATGCGAACCCGCATGTCGTTCGCCCTGCGGAATTTGCCCCGGTCGATGGTTACGACGCTCCCGAACACCCCTTGGTGGGTGTCTTACGCCATTTTGATGCTACTGCCGCAGTCCAGCAGGCGGTTCCAGGGTTTCCTGTGATCGGCAGCGGCTATAGCTGGCTGCAGGACTATGCGATGCAGGCAGGTGCTGGAAATTTGCGGGATCAGCGCTGCTCAATCGTCGGACTCGGGCGAGCCTCGCTGTCGCATCCCGATTTCGCGCGACACGTTCTGGAGCATGGGACGCTGAATCGCAAGCTGATCTGCCGCACGTTTTCATACTGTACAAACCTGATGCGGACGAAAGATCACCCGCTGGGACAATATCCGACTGGCTGCCCTCCGTTTGACAAAGAGGTCTACGGACCACTGTGGAAAGAAATCGAACAGAAACGGGAAGGCCGGTCGTCGTAAATCGGGATCGACTCCTTGGTAATCGGCTTTTCAACGTAGGGTGGGACCAGCTCGCTTCGAGCGCAGGCCCACCATCTTTGTCCGTCCGAAGTGCGGTGTTGTTGGAATTGGTGGGCCGGCGAAGCGCCGCTGGTCCCACCCTACTTGCTCCCGGCGTCAAAAAGGGACTGGACCTGGGATCGACTCCTGGCCAGACTGCGTTATGATAGTTCCATCAACCGACGTTGATGCAGGTATGGCGCGGTGTCATTGAGGTCGCTTTGATGTACGACAACTCCCTTTCAAGACGACAGGTCCTTCAGGCGGGTGCGTTGCCGCTCCTGGGGCTTGGTCTGCCGCAAATCCTTTCAGCGGGCAGCAAGGGAAGTGGGCCAAAATCGTGCATCTTCATTTACCAGTATGGGGGCCTTAGCCAGCTCGATTCATGGGATCCCAAGCCAAACGGACCGAGTGAAATCCGTGGTCCATACCAGCCGATACCGACATCTGTCCCGGGATTTCAGGTCGGTGAACTGATGCCACGCCTGGCCAAACTCGCCGACCGCTATGCGGTCATTCGTTCGATGACGCACAATGTCCCGGTCCACGACATCGCCAACAAGATGTTATTGGCAGGCCAGTCGCTCCCTGCCGCAGATGCACCGTCGTTTGGTGCGGTCGTTTCCAAGCTGCGACCCTCGACGGCCAGTGTTCCCTCGCATGTCTGGCTTCAGAAGTTTGGCGGGGGAGCGGCTCCACCAGAACCGGCATATTTAACCGGCGGGTTCCTGGGTATGGCTCACAGCCCGTTGTTGATTGGTGTCAATCATGAGGACCATCCCGCCAACCCTGCCTTCCGGGTGAAAGCTTTTGACACGGCGGACGGAGTCTCACTGGCGCGACTCGAATCGCGCCGCCAGTTGCTGGATCACGTCGAATCTCCGCTGGGGCGTACTGATTCGGGATTGCAGGGTGTCAGAGTTGCCGAGTCGCATGGGCAGTTCCGTGAGCGGGCATTTGAACTTCTGTCAGGTTCGCAGGCCCGCAAGGCATTTGATATCGAGCAGGAAGCTCCCCCTGTCCGCGACCGCTATGGTCGCCACCCGCTTGGACAGAATCTGCTGCTGGCCAGACGGCTCGTTGAAGCCGGCGTCAGGCTGGTCAACGTCGTCGCCTGGACGGGTCTGGCACCGGGTGAAAAGTTTATGAGTGTTGAAACATGGGACATGCACGGCAACGCCGGAATCGATATTTTTGCAAATGGCTGGAACGGGCTTGGCTGGGCGCTTCCCAAATGTGACGAAGCCGTTTCAGCCCTGTTAGAAGATCTGCAGGCGCGTGGAATGCTGGAAACTACTCTGGTAGTTCTTGTCGGTGAATTTGGACGGACACCACGGATCAGCAGAGGTGGTTCAGCCATTGGCCGGGACCACTGGCCGAATTGCTACTCGGCGATGGTCGCAGGTGCTGGCGTGCAGGGAGGAACCGTTTATGGAGCGAGTGACCAGCAGGCCGCTTATGTGAAAGATCGACCGGTGACACCCGAAGACTTTGCCGCGACGATGTTCCACGCCATGGACATTCCCCCCGAAACCCGGATCAGTCCCGATGGTTTTACGCGTCCCGCCAGTACTGGCCAGGTCATCCACGAACTGTTTTAACGACGATTCGTGCGAAGCGTGATGTAACGCCGTCGACAGCGAAGCAGAATTCTCACGCAGGTTCCAATCGTGGTCACGCCATAGGTACGTCGAAACAGTTCGAAATAGCCCCCGGACTGGTCGACATGCGTCTGAGCGGGTAGGCTCAGCGCGTCAACGAATTGGATTGCTGACAACGTTCCGTCTTATTTCGCTGGAGACGCCCTCTCGTGTCTGAATCTGTTCCTTCGGCAGAGAACGAGTCTGCTGCACTCAGTGTCTGGGATGCCGTCAGTCTGATTGTTGGAATTGTCATCGGATCAACCGTCTTCAAGATGTCGGGAACGATCTTCGCCAATATGCCGGACCCGTGGACGGGGTTAGGGATCTGGGCTGTCTGTGGCGGGCTTTCGTTTGTTGGTGCACTCTGTTACGCGGAACTGGCGACGACGTACCCGCGCCTCGGGGGGGAATACAATTACCTCACTCGAGCATTTGGTCCTGGTGTCGGTTTCCTGTTCGGCTGGTCTCAGTTGGCAATTATCCAGACGGGAAGCATTGGTGCTCTTTCGTACGTCTTCGCGGAATACGCTGTTCGCGTCTTCAATGCTCCCGAATCGACTGTTGTCTGGTTTGCCTTGGGGGCTGTCGTCGGATTGACCGGTTTGAATTGCCTGGGGATTCGTTCCGGGAAATGGACTCAAAACCTGTTGACTTGCGCCAAAGCGATCGGGTTGCTGATGCTGATCATCGGTGGACTCAGCGTCACTGGAACGACATCCATGGAAGCTATAAAGCCGATCGATGGGCCAGGCTGGCCATTGTCGATGATTCTCGTTCTTTATGCGTACGGGGGTTGGAACGATGCCGCGTTTGTTGCTGCGGACGTTCGTGACCGCAAACGTAATATTCCGCGCGCTCTTCTGCTGGGGATCGGAGCCATTACTGCCTGTTACCTGCTGGTGAATGCCGCCTACCTGACCACGCTCGGTTTTGAAGGATTGCGAGCGTCCCGGCAACCTGCTGGCGACGCCATGGCGAAGGTGTTCGGCCCGGTTGGCGAACGAGCCATCAGCGTGCTGGTAATGGTCTCTGCGTTGGGAAGTGTCAGCGGATTGATTTTCTCTGTTGCCCGGTTGCATGCCACCGTGGGGGCCGATCATCCTGCATTCGGATTACTCGGTCGCTGGTCCCGCTGGTCCCACGCCCCGGTCTGGTCACTACTCGTCCAGGGAACCATCGCCGGATTGATGATCGTTTGTGTCGGAACGCCGACGGGTCGTAACGGTGTCGACGGACTGCTGGCGATGTTCCATGCGAATCCCGTCCCCTGGAACAAGTATTACGGTGGATTTGAAACACTTTACGCGGCTTCGGCTCCGATCTTCTGGCTGTTCTTCCTGGCGACGGGTGTTGCCTGCTTCGTGCTGCGGCTGAATGACCCCAATATCGAGCGTCCCTTTCGCTCACCTCTGTTTCCACTCTGCCCGCTGGTCTTTTGCGGAATGAGTCTGTTCGGCCTGAACTCGGCGACAAGGTATGCTCTGCCATTGCTGCCATTGATCGCAGTCCCATTTCTGCTGGGAATCCCGCTCTATTTCGTCAGCCAGTGCTTTCGTTCACGCCAGCGATAATTGTGCTGGTTCTGCTTCGCAGCCTGGGCGTCCGGTTCTCAAAGTGGGCGAGTCCCTATGGCCTACGGGAGTTCCAGCGGGAAATCTTGATGCGTGCCTTGCGAGTCCGTGACTCGATCCGTCAAATGTATTTCTTCTGATTCGAGAATTCGATTCCTGCCAGCCTGCCAGGATCGCATTCGCGCTGGACCTGTTTCTGTTCCATTGGGATATCTGGCATGAACCTGAGTGACCTGACGTGGCCTGAAGTCGATAAGCTGTCTCGCGATATTCCTGTTATAGTCCCGGTTGCCGCACTGGAACAGCATGGACATCACCTGCCAGTCTTCACCGACAGTATGTTGCTTGGCGAAGTTGTGCGACGCGTCGGCGAAACAATGAGCAACAAGGTCTTGATCACGCCGCTGATGTGGCTTGGAAATTCGCATCATCACATGGAGTTTCCAGGCACACTGTCGGCCACTCCCCGCATGTACCTCGATCTGCTCAACGACCTGACCGACAACCTGCTGTCACACGGCTTTCGGAGAATTGTCTTTTTGAATGGGCATGGCGGTAACACGACGCCCGGCAAACAGGCAATCTTTGAAGCTCGCCAACGCCATCGGACTCGCAAGGATCTGCTGCTGCTGTTCACGACCTACTGGGACAATGCCAATCCGAATGCCGGCCGAAAAGATCTTGTGCAATCGCAGATGGGCCATGCCTGCGAATGGGAGACATCCATGATCCTGAGGCTGACTCCGCACCTGGTGAAGGACATCACAAAGCTGGAGGAAGTCCCGTTTGGATTCGCATTTGAACCTGCCTATCGGGGCTGGATCACCAAGGATCGCACGGTTCCCGGTCACATCGGCAGTCCTCAGCATGCTTCCTCGGAAAAAGGGGAATATCTGTTTCAGACCTTTTCCACCGGCGTGGTCAAGTTGCTTGAACAAGTCATCGCCTGGGACGGCCACTCGTGGGAAATGGGGACCTGATGACTGAGGAAACCGAACGCTCACAGCTTTGGATCTGGTGGGTCTGTGGCTTACTGCTGCTGGCAAGCACGATCAACTACATGGATCGGCAGACGTTGTCAAACACGGCTGTCCGGATCAAGTCGGAATTGAATCTGAACAATGAACAGTACGGTTCATTGGAAACCGCATTCGGCCTCGCGTTCGCCGTGGGAGCCAGCGTTTTTGGTTTTATTGCCGACAAGACCAGCGTTCGGTGGTTGTACCCTGCGGTTTTGCTTCTTTGGTCAGCGATGGGTTTTCAGACGGGGTTTGTGGGGACCTACCGAGATCTGCTGGCCTGCCGGCTGTTGCTTGGTTTCTTTGAAGCAGGTCACTGGCCCTGCGCCCTGAAGACGACTCAGCGACTACTTCCTGCAGATCGCCGAACGCTGGGAAACAGTGTCTTGCAGAGTGGGACGGCGATCGGGGCGATGGTGACTCCGTTAATCATTCGAGCAATGCTGACAGAAAAAGCGGGAAGCTGGAGATTGCCATTTCAGATCGTTGGTGCGATTGGACTTATCTGGGCGGCTCTCTGGCTGATCACAATGTACGGCGCGAACGGGCGGAAACTCGATTCTGAAGTCGCGAATTCGCCGACGATGAATGAAAACGGGAGTACTGACTTAGCCTCGTCATTCCTGGGTGTGATCTGTTCTCGCAAATACTTCACCCTCATTATCGTGGTAATCGCGATCAATCTCTGCTGGCACCAATTCCGAGTCTGGATGCAGCTCTTTCTGACGAGTCGCGGATATGACGAATTGCAGTGCCTGGACATCAATTTTCTATTCAACCTGATGACCGATGTCGGCTGTATTTCTGCCGGCATCATCACGGCGATGCTTTCCCGATATGGAGCAACAGCGCATCGAGCCCGGTGCTGGGTGTTTGGCGGCTGTGCATTGCTGGTCGCATCTGGCGGGCTGATTCCATGGCTGGACAAGGGTCCCATGCTGATTAGTGTCATCTTGCTCGTCGGCCTGGGATCACTCGGCTTGTTTCCGTGTTACTATGCATTTACACAGGAATTGTCGGTGTCGCATCAGGGAAAAGTGACGGGAACACTGGGGACGATTGCCTGGATCTTTCCCTCACTCTGGCACAAGGAATTTGGTCGCTGGGTCGATGTACACAAGTCGTACGACATAGGAATGTTTCTGGCGAGTCTGATGCCGTTGGTGGCCTTCGCTGCACTCATGCTGGTCTGGCCAGCAGAGAAGTCTGAGACCCGTCACGCGGACTGAAATCATGCCCCGCCTGTTCCTGGGGAATTTTGAATTCGAACACCGACTGGCTGATCCCACGCGTCAGTTTTCCAGGAATCTGGAGCGGATCAATGCCGAACTGGCAATGTCATGGCTGGCGATCGCTGAAGATGACGATCTGATCTGGACTCCTCAAAAGATTGAATCGGATTTCTTCGACAGGCTGAAGCACGTTGGACTTCCCACTGTGATTCCAGTGAGATCGCACGAAAGTGTTCCAACTGCTGTTGAATGTGTCCCATGGGGCTGGACCGATGAGGTCCGCAGCCTTTGTGACACACATGGCTTGGTTCGGCACGATCCTCCGCAGACTGCTGTGCGTACAGCAAATTCGCGACGATTTTCCTGTGAACTGGAACAGGAGTGGCAAGTCGGATTGGCAGGGGCGGGGCCTGTTGGATCACTCGAAGCTGTCCAAGAGCGAATCAAACAAATCCTTCCGACATCACGCTGGGTCATCAAGGCCGAGTTCGGAATGTCGGGCCGTGAACGGATTCTCGGCACAGGTCTTCCAAACGACTCGCAATCTCGCTGGATTCAGAAACGCCTTCACGACGAGGGGATACTTTTTTTTGAACCGTGGGTCGAGCGGATCGCCGAGGTGGGGATACAGATCGAGATTCCTCAGTCCGGACCACCGCTGCTGCTTGGGGTTGTTCCGCTGCTGTCTGACGAACGGGGCCAATACGGCGGAAGCGATTTCGCTCCGAAAGAGTCTCTGGCGATCATGGCAACATGGAGCGAAGCGGTTAATATCGCGTTGCTCGCAGCCAGTCGAGCCCGACAGCTGGGTTACTTCGGGCCGATGGGGATCGACGCGATGCAATACCGCGATCACAGGGGTGTCACTCGAATTCGCCCGCTCCAGGACATCAATGCCCGCTGGACAATGGGACGATTAAGCCTAGGCTGGAGGCGACTGCTTCAGGAAGGTGAAGCTGGGTTATGGAGATTTGGAACCACAGTTCCCATCGACAACTCTCATGATCGAATCATCACGACTTCGCCGAAAGTCGTCGGCGGCACACCATCACACCATGTTGCCGAGGTCTGCATCGGTCGCAATGCCTGAACAGGTCGTCCGATTGGGCGATGTCAGACCGTCACTACCACGCATACGTCTCCAGAACCATTCCTGTCGAGTACTGCATGGCCTCGCCAGAAAGAAATGCCATGGCATTGGCTGCGACCGTACCACAGAGATCGGACGATCCATGCCATGGAACCAGTGTCACTCGCGGTCCAGCGTTGGTCCAGGTCAGTCGAGCGGGGTGGAATGTAGGTCGGTCGGCTCGAGCTGCGTAGTCGTGCTCTAACTGCGCGGAAATCGGCTGCGGCAAGGCGTCTGATTCGCCCATCAATCGCCTGATCGCCGTGCGCACATACAACTCACAACAGACCATGCTGCTGACCGGATTGCCGGGGAGACCGAAGACGTAGTTATGATTGAGTTCATCAGTGCGGCTGCCGAACCAGACTGGCTTGCCAGGTTTCATTTCCACTTTGTGAAAGACTTCACGGACCCCGGCTGCGGCGAGTTCACTCGGTACGAGATCGAGTGTTCCGGCCGAGACACCTCCCGAGAGAACCAGCAGATCTGATTTCAGTCCCTCTATAATCCGGGCTCGCAATTCTTTACGGTCATCGCGAGCGATCCCGAGTGGAACAGTGATTGCGCCGGCGGCCTGAATCTGCGCGACGAGCATCGCCTGGTTCGAATTACGAATTTGCCCCGGCCCCGGCCGCTGATCGATGTTGACCAGTTCATCCCCCGTGGCGAGAACAGCAACAGTCGGTCGACGATGAACGAGGATTTGAGCCATCCCGAGTTCGGCCAGAGCCCCGATGCGGGCTCCGTTCAGTTTTAGCCCCGCCTTTAAAACTGTCTCTCCCGTGCGAACAGACGTCCCCCGCCGTAGCAGATTCGACCCCGGCGCAGGTGACCGCGTTGCGACCTGGACTCGATCACCTTCACGCACAGATTCTTCAACCTTGACCACCAGATCGGCACCTGACGGAATTGGTGCTCCCGTCATAATCTGAATTGCCTGCCCCGCCCCGACGGATCGTGTTGGAACGCGTCCTGCCGTAATCAGATCAATGACATCCAGAGTGGCCTTCCCTTCAACAAGGTCTGACGAACGAACGGCATAGCCATCCATCAGAGACTTATCAAACGGAGGCGAATCGTCGGCCGCGACAACATCTTCGGCGAGAGTCAATCCGAGCGATTCCGCCAGAGAAAGGCGGACAGGCGTGAGGGGAACAACGGTCGCCAGTAGCTTTTCAAAGGCGGCGGCAATGGACAACATAAAAAGGCTTTACGATGATTTCTGCAAAGGGGTCAACGAAATCAATTCAAACGGCGGCAACGCTGACCGAAACACAACCTGCAAAGAATATCGGGCGCACGAATCCGTCACGCAACTGAATCCCGCTCAAGAATTCTGAACATATGCCAGGAAATCAGCACGGCCTGGAATCTTTGCCGGTAACAGATATCCCAGCACAACATGGGAATTGCACATGGCATTCAGGTAACCGTGCCAGAGCAGGTCTGCCGTGCGATTGATGCCCAGCCCAAGAAAAGTGGTCGGCGCATGCGTATTGGCTTTTGCCAGATTTTCCCAATACTCCGCTGACTCCGTGGTCAATAGATTCAGGACGTTTCTGGCACCTCCATTAACGACGGGATCTTTCGTGTGTGACAGTGCTTCCGCAGTTGATTGCGGACTTCGCTCAATCATCACGAAGCAACCGTTGGGACGATGATTCAAAAACTGGTCAAATAAAGATCCCGTTGGGAAAGCCATCGCCACGCCTCTGTCGATCGTCGATGCCCATCAGATACTGCTCGCCCATGTTGTCATAGACACCACCGTCAACAAGGGCCATCTGCGGAAGACGAATCCCTTTGTCTTGAGTTGGGAAATGAAATTGACTGGTCCGAATCCATCGTGCAGGAAGTGCCCCCGGGAAGCAGGAGGACGCCTGCACTGCTGTATGGTAATCTCGCTGGAGTTCCGCCACCGTGTCTGTACGCATAATCAAAGTCGCGAGAAAAATAGACTACCAGTATGCAGGTCTGTTGCGCAGCAGACATGGTCAACGGACGAATCTGGCAAGTTTGCCAGCAACGTTGTCCCTGTCTTACCGTGATAGAGCTTTGCTCGAAACGCCCAACTGACAATGACCATCCGATTGCGAATGAGAACTCGTTCAATAACAGCCAAGCCCACGGCGACCTTGAGAACCCATAACCATGGCGACATCGGCACAAACCACCTGATTCCGATGACTGCGGTGACTGAAGCAATCACGACAAGCAAGTACAGCCAGGTTCCCACCAGCCCCAGAGTCGGCTACTACGCGCCAAACACCACCGGCATCCCTCAAATTAAAACGCCATTCCTCCTCACTGCGTCTGTCTGCATCCAAGCGGAACGGAACAATACACATTGGCGACCTGAACGAAATGCCATCATTCTGTATTTCTACAAGTATGGCAGCACAGGATGAGGAAAACGCGGCAGCTCGGATAGTTTCTGGCACTATCAATTGCATTCGCGTCCTCACGTCGATTGCACTTTGGCCGGTGTGTCTAGCAGTGGTATGTTGCAAGACTGTGTCAGGGATGGGCCGCTGGTCGTCCAAGGACGAATGGCCGCCGATGGCATTGGCAGAGGAATTCGCGACATGAACACGCTGGAATCTATCGGGGGAAGCCTGGCACAATTACAATTGGGCGATGAGTGACGTCACGTACATTCTGTCGCGGATCGAATCCGGTGATCCATCGGCGACGGAGAAGTTATTGCCGCTGGTCTACGACGAACTACGAAAACTGGCAGCATCGAAGCTGGCGTTCGAAAAGCCAGGCCATACGCTGCAAGCGACCGCCCTGGTTCACGAAGCTTTTCTGCGGCTCGTCACATCACCAGAGGGACAGACCGGTCAGTCTGCTTCGCACTGGGAGGGTAGAGGACATTTCTTTGCCGCAGCTGCCGAAGCCATGCGGCGGATTCTTGTAGAAAACGCGCGCCGCAAATCACGTACGAAGCACGGCGGTGAGTTGGACCGGATGGACCTGAACCACCTGCCCGTCGTCGCGCCGCAAGTTCATGAGGATCTGATTGCTCTGGATGAGGCGCTTGATCGCCTTAAATCGTTGGATCCTCTGGCAGTAGAATTGGTTCACCTGCGATATTTCGTCGGTCTTTCCGCAGCCGAAGCGGCGAAAATGATGGGGATTTCAAATCGCACGGCGGACCGGATCTGGGCGTTTGGGAAAGCGTGGTTGCGGCGCGAGTTGTCTGGCTCCGACGAGAATTTTGGGAAAAAGTAGGAATTTTTGGCGGAACTTCGGGCAAAACGTCGCATTGGTGACGCACGGAATCTGTTCCGATTCACCATTTTCGAGATCGTTGCCATGAACGAGCGCGAGATTTTTCTGTCCGCCTTGGAAATCGACGACCTTGCTGCACGGCGAGCGCACATACAAACCGCATGTGCTGGAGATTCCGAACTGCTCGCTCGGGTTGAGTCGCTGTTAACCCTGAACGACAACCAAAGCCAATTTCTCGAAACACCGGTGGTCGAGCAGATTTCAGACGCCGGTAACGCCGCCACGATGCTTGTCGGGGATGGTTCCACGCAGGAAGAATCACTCGACATCACGGTCCAGAATCCTCGCGGGTCGATACCCATAACCGAGTATGTCGACGATGACTCGGACAACGAGACTTCCCTGGGATATCTGGAACCAACCTCAAAACCGGGTTCGCTTGGTCGACTGGGGCATTACGAAGTGCTCGAAGTCGTTGGCCGAGGGGCATTTGGAACGGTACTGCGAGCGTTCGATGAAAAGTTGCAACGCGTGGTTGCGATCAAAGTCATGTCACCGGAAATGGCAAGTACTTCGCCAGCTCGCAAGCGGTTTCTGCGCGAGGCTCAGGCGTCGGCGGCGATTCGGCACGAGCATGTCGTCAGCGTTTACGCCGTCGAAGAGAAGCCGATTCCATATCTGGTGATGGAATTCATTCCCGGCCGGACGTTGCAGCAACGACTCGACGAGCGAGGGCCACTCGACGTGCCGACGATACTGAGGCTGGGACGGCAAATTGCTGAAGGTCTGGCCGCGGCTCACTCCCAGGATCTGATTCATCGCGATATCAAGCCGGGCAATATCCTGCTGGAGGCGGGAGTTCTGGACAAAGTAAAGATCACCGACTTCGGTCTGGCACGCGCGGCGGACGATGCCAGCCTGACACAAAGCGGCACGATCGCTGGCACGCCGATGTACATGGCTCCCGAGCAGGCGATGGGACACAAGCTCGACCAGCGAGCCGACCTGTTTAGTTTCGGTAGCGTGCTCTACCAGATGGTGAGTGGCCGTCCGCCGTTTCGTGCCCCGTCTGCGCTGGCGGTCCTGAAGCGAGTCGTCGAGGAAACACCTCGTCCGATCCGCGAGATCATTCCTGAAACGCCGCAATGGCTGTGCGACATCATCACGAAACTGCACGCCAAGAAGCCTGACGACCGCTACCAGTCGGCTCGAGAAGTCGCCGAAATTCTGGCCGACTGCGAAGCGCAGCTCAAGTTGAGTGCCAGACTGCAGGATTTCTCCCGCATCCCCAGTTCCAATTCGGTCTCTTCGGCGAAATGGAAACTGTTCACGGCGGGAGGCGTAGTCGGGGCAATGCTGCTTCTGGGCGTGATCATCAACACACTCACCGACAAAGTTGGCACGAAGTCCAGGATTGAGGTTCCCGAGACATCGAAGGCCGAGGCTTCCACGAACCGCAGCGGAAGTCTCACGACTTCGCCTGCGAAGACGGGCTGGCACGGTTGGCCTGCCGACGCACCCAAACCCGCGAATGCCCCGTTCGACACTGCGCAGGCTCAGGCGCATCAGAAAGCTTGGGCCAAGCATCTCAGCGTACCGGTCGAGTACACGAACAGCATCGGCATGAAGTTCGTCCTCATCCCGCCCGGTGAGTTCACGATGGGGAGCACGCCTGAGGAGATCAAAGAGGCCCTCATAGATGTCCCCCCAGATGACAAGCACTGGCAGGAGTGCATCAAGAGTGAAACTCCGCCGCACAAGGTGATCCTGACCCAGCCGATTTACCTGGGCGTGAATGAAGTGACGCAGGCCGCGTATGAAAAAGTGATGGGGACGAATCCCTCCTACTTCGCCCGGTCGGGTGGGGGAAAAGAGGCTGTCGCCGGGATGGAGACGACCGATCACCCCGTGGAAATGGTGAGCTGGAACGACGCGGCGGAATTCTGCGCCAAGCTGAGCCAACAGGAGAAGCTCAAGCCGTTTTACTTCCGGGCCGGTGAAACGATCGCGCCGCTCGACGGCACGGGGTATCGACTGTCCAGCGAGGCGGAATGGGAGTTTGCCTGCCGTGCCGGGACGGTCACGAAGTACTGGATTGGCGAAAAGGATGAAGACCTGGTGAGAACGGGCTGGTTCGGCGGAAACTCCGGAGGCCGAACGCATACGGCGGGCGAGTTGAAATCAAATCCCTTCGGGCTGGACGACATTCAGGGCAATGTTTGGGAATGGGTGCAGGACGGTTGGGATGCAACTTTTTACGGCCAGTTCCAAGAGAAATCTGCGACCAACCCAAACGGCCCATTTTCCGCCGGTTCCCACCGCGTGCTCCGGGGCGGCAGTTGGGGCAACTCCGCGTCGCACTGCCGGTCGTCGGATCGTTACGCCCGCGACCCCACGCACCGTGACCACGGTATTGGCTTTCGGGTGTCGCTGCCTGTTGGCACCGTGAAAGCGGCGACAACGCCGCCGCCCCACTTCGCCGAGTATACAGATGCCGACATCCAGCGCATCGCCGCGCTGCCAGCCGCAGCCCAGGTCGAGGAAGTCCGCAAGGCACTGAAAGCGCAGAACCCTGACTTCGACGGGATGCTGTCTCCGACCTTCGACGGCGACGCGGTTGTGGGTTTGACTCTCTCGACCGAGCGAGTCAAGGATTTATCTCCGGTGCGGGCACTGACGAAGCTCACGAAGCTGAAGGCGACCGGTCCAGAAGGGAGTCGGGGGTTGCTCACGGATCTCTCCGCTCTGAAAGGTTTGCCCTTGAACGATCTCGCCGTGTCCCACAACAACATTTCGGACCTCGGGCCGCTGAGGGGCATGCCGATCCGAATCTTGCTGCTCGATCGCAACCCAATCCAAGACTATTCGCCTTTGAAGGATTTGCCGCTTCGATCACTCAGTCTCAACAAGGTTTCCCTCGACACCATGAAACCGCTCGAAGGGCTCAAGCTCGAAAACCTGGGCTGCATCGGATTGCCGATCACCGACCTGTCCCCGCTCAAGGGAATGCCGCTGAAAATGCTGATGCTCTACCGAACGAATGTGTCCGACCTCACGCCGTTGAAGGGCATGAAGCTGGAATACTTGAACCTGCACGGCACGAAGGTGTCGGATTTGTCTCCCCTCAGAGGGATGCCCCTCTTGGATCTGCACATCGGGGAGACGCAGGTGACCGACTTCTCGCCGCTGAAGGACATCCCGCTCAAGAAACTGTTCGGCGACTTCCTACCAACCCGCGACACTGCGATCCTCCGCGAGATCAAGACGCTGGAAATCATCAACAACCAGCCGGCCGCGGAGTACCTGAAGGGGATCGCCGTCGCCCCATTCTCCGATGCCGATATCCGGAGGATTGCGGCACTGCCCGCCGCCGAGCAAGTCGAGGAAGTCCGCAAGGAGTTGAAGAAACGCAATCCGGAGTTCGATGGCACACTGACTCCAATCATCGAGAACGATGTTGTCACGGGAATTGAGTTCTTCACGAATCAGGTGTCGGACATCTCGCCCGTGCGAGCCTTTCCGCATCTCACTTCGCTCAATTGCCGCGCCGATGGATTGCTGGTCGGCATGGTCTCCGATTTGAAACCGCTCAAGGGAATGCCGCTCGTCAGACTGAAATTGAGCGTGAACCTCGTGTCGGATCTCACGCCACTCAAGGGAATGCCGCTCACTGATCTGCATATCGATAACTCGCAAGTGGCCGACCTGACTCCGCTGGAAGGAATGCCGCTCAAAGTGCTGAACTGTTCCTATACGAACGTGAAGAGCCTGGTGCCGCTCAAAGGAATGCCCCTGATCATCCTCTGGGCCAACAACACAGAGATCGCCAGTCTTTCCCCAGTGAAGGGGATGCCGTTGGAATGGATCACGATTCAGGAAACGAAGGTCGACGACCTCTCCCCTCTGCAAGGGATGCCGCTCACGCAGATTTATCTCAACTTCAAACCTGATCGCGATACGGAGATCCTCCGCGCTATTCGTACGTTGCAGAAGATCAACGACAAACCAGCCACGGAGTTTTGGAAGGAAGTCGAGCAGCAGTAAAAACACCGCTCAGGAGATATCCGTGCGGCAACACGAGCTAAGACATTCGGGGATCGGGCGTTGAAGAGTTGCTATCCCTTTTTCTCGTCCTGGTTCGCAGATTGGCCGCCGGGTTTGAAAATGAAACGTTATTCAACAATCACCGATATCGGACCACCGAGAGCGACCAGCGCACAAGACTTTACTCTTTCGTGAGATCATCTCCATGAACGAATGCCCTTCGCGCGAGCAACTGGAATTGTTGACGACCAGAAAGCTCGGACTGGACGATCAAGCGGTGATCGAGACGCATATCGGCGGATGTTCGGTATGCCAGAAAACGGTCGCCGCGATGTCCCCTGGAACGACGCAACACTACGTTCCCAGCCCGCAGGACAAATCGCATCAGGACGAAACACCACAGCAATCACAAACGGGATCGCCGTCGCATCAGCAGGCCGAATCGCAATCGCAAGAAAAATTGTTCGCAGAGCTGCGCGAGCATCCGCGTTACCGCGTGACAGGAGTACTTGGTCGTGGCGGTATGGGAACCGTCTACAAGGCAGAACATCGGCTGCTCGATCGGCCGGTGGTGCTCAAGGTCATCCGACCGGAGTTGCTCGATAACCCGAGTGTCGTGCAGCGGTTCGAACGCGAAGCGAAACTGGCGGCGCGATTGAGTCACCCGAATATCGTCGCCGTATACGAAGCCGAGCAGCTCGAAAAGACGCAGCTTCTCGTGATGGAGTTCGTCGAGGGAGTCAATCTATCGGAGCTTGTCGCACAGCGCGGACTGCTGCCAGTTGCCGAATCGTGCGAGCTGATTCGTCAGGCAGCGATCGGCCTGCAGCACATTCATGAACAGCACCTCGTCCATCGCGACATCAAGCCCGCGAACCTGCTCGTCTCGCCGGCGGGAGTCGTCAAGATTCTCGATCTCGGACTGGCGACCCTGAAAACAGGCGCGTCCGGCGGTGAGCTGACGACCGACCGGCAATTTGTGGGGACCGTCGATTACGCCGCCCCGGAACAGTGGGAAAGCAGCCGTGACGTCGATATCCGGGCCGACATCTATAGTCTGGGCTGCACGCTGTACTACTTGTTGGTGGGGCAGTCGCCGTTTCCCAGCAGCAAGTACAGCACGACGATGCAGCAGATGTGGGCTCACAGTCAGGCCCCGCGTCCCCCCGTTCGTGACCTTCGTCCCGACGTGCCCGAATCGGTTGCGGCGGTCGTCGATCGCATGTTGGCCAAGAACGCTGAGGAGCGATTCTCGACTCCTGCCGACGTCGCTGCTGCGTTGAAGCCGTTCGTGGAAGGATGTGATCTGGCGGAATTCGTACGCACCGCGCGGAAGACGACGACGTCGCGACTCGACTTTTCGCAAGTCGGATCGTCCCGTCCGATGAGTGCCAAGTCCGAGGTCGCAACAACATCACATTTGTCGCGTCGCATGCTCATCGCTGCAGCCGGCACGCTGGCTGCAGCAGTATTTCTGGTCGTCGGGGCCATCGTGTTCCGCGGCGGTCATGAAAACGGGTCTCCAGGCGAAAAATCCCCCGGCACGGGGAGCATTCACGGCGCGCTCAACTACGCTGCCGCGCAGCCTCTGCCGCCGAGCGGCGATCCGATCAAAGTCGGGGTGCTCCATTCGCGCACCGGCACGATGGCGATCAGCGAACGTGCGGTCATCGACGCCACGCTGCTCGCCATCGATGAACTCAATGAGAACGGTGGAGTGCTCGGTCGGCCGGTGGCAGCAGTCATCGAGGACGGTGAATCGGACGGACAGACGTTCGCCGCGAAGGCCGACAAGCTCATCACGCAGGACAAGGTCTGCACAATCTTCGGCTGTTGGACCTCTGCCAGTCGCAAAACCGTACTGCCCATCGTCGAAAAGTACGATCACTTGCTGTTCTACCCCGTGCAATACGAAGGGCTGGAGCAGTCGCCGAACATCATCTACACGGGAGCTGCTCCCAATCAGCAGATCATTCCAGCGGTGAAGTGGGCCGTGTCCGCGTTGCACAAGAGGAAAGTTTTTCTAGTCGGGTCCGACTACGTCTTCCCTCGCTGCGCCAACGCCATCATCCGGGATACAGCCGCGAGCTTGAACGCCGAAGTCGTTGGCGAAGAATACCTATTACTCGGCAGTTCGGACGCCTCCGAGATCGTGCGCAAGATCGTCGCCGCCGAACCCGATCTGATTCTCAACACCGTCAACGGCGACAGCAACGTGGCGTTCTTCCGCGCTCTCCGAGCGGCGGGCCTGAAGTCCGAGAGCCTCCCGACGATTTCCTTCAGCATCTCCGAACAAGAACTGAGCAGCCTGAGCACGAAGGACATCGTCGGCGACTATGCCGCGTGGAACTATTTTCATTCGGTGGAACGGACCCAAAACCACAAATTCATCGAACGCTTTCGTGCCCGCTACGGCGAGCAACGTCTGACCTCCGACCCGATGGAAGCCGCTTACTTCGGCGTCCACGTCTGGGCCAGGGCAGTCGCCGAAGCTGGCCGTGATGAAGTGAAAGCAATCCGCGCCGCCGCGATACATCAGGAATTCGATGCTCCCGAAGGAATGATCCGCATCGATCCTGATACGCAGCACACATCGAAAGTCTTCCGAATTGGACGCATCACTCCAGAGGGAAGTTTTCAGGTGGAGTACTCCTCCGAAGTTCCCATCGCTCCGATCCCCTATCCGAACACGCGCAGCAAAGGGGACTGGGACGCGTTCCTTCAGGATTTACGCCTCCGCTGGAATGGCAACTGGGCGAATCCGAGAACGTGATGCAGTGAGTCACTAACATCCGACACGGGCGTTTGGGGCCAGATGTCGCACTGATTTCTGGGGCCATCGCCCCGTCTGGCATTTATTGAGAGTCGCTAATCATGCCGTCAGAAAAGCCGACCGAAGCCACTGTTTTCAATACCGCTCGGAACCTGGTATCGAGCGCTGACCGAGAAGCCTACTTGACCGAAGTTTGCGAGGGAGACGCGCCGCTTCGGGAGCGTGTGGATAAGCTGTTGACCGCTTTTTCCGCCGAATCGCAGTTTCACGAACAGCCTGCCGCGGAATTCGAGTCGACAGTACTCACCGATGGTTCTGGCGGGAATCTGGCAGCCTCGTTCGACGCCGGACTGGCACCAGCGTTCTCCGAAGACCAGGCCATCGTCCTGGGCGTTGGGAGTCACAGCGTCTTGAAGATACTGGAGCAGACACTGGATCAGGTACCGCGCGTCGTCCTGCGGGAATCCACTGCGGAAGGGGCCGATCCGATTGTGCGGCCTAAGTCGATCGAGATGCCGCAGCGGAATTCCGACAGTCGTTATCGGCTCGATGGTGAGATTGCCCGCGGCGGGATGGGGGCGATTCTGAAAGGGCGTGACACGGATCTCGGACGCGACCTGGCTATCAAAGTGCTGCTCGATCAGCACAAGGACAAACCGGAGGTCGTGCAGCGGTTTGTCGAGGAAGCGCAGATCGGCGGACAGCTGCAGCATCCGGGAATTGCTCCGATTTACGAACTTGGTCAGTTCGCGGATAAGCGGCCGTTCTTTGCCATGAAGCTGGTCAAGGGAGAGACTCTCTCGAAGCTGCTGGCCGATCGCGAAGAACCGACGGCGGAACGCGGGAAGTACATTGGCGTTTTCGAGCAGATCTGCCAGACGATGGCCTATGCCCACAGTCGAGGCGTGATCCATCGTGACCTGAAACCGGCCAACATCATGGTGGGGGCGTTTGGTGAAGTGCAGGTCATGGACTGGGGATTGGCGAAGGTGCTGCCCGCCGGTGGTGTCGCGGATGAGAAGAAGTCACACGACAAGCAGCAGGGACAAAGCGTCATTAAAACGTTGCGTAGCCAGATAGGTAGCGACGTGCCCGGAACATTCGGCTCGCAAACGCAGATGGGCAGCGTGATGGGCACACCGGCCTATATGCCGCCCGAGCAGGCATTGGGTGAGATTGATAATCTTGATGAGCGAGCTGACGTGTTTGGCCTCGGTGCGATCCTGTGCGAGATCCTCACCGGGCAACCGCCGTATACTGGGAGCAACGGGACTCAGGTTTATCGGATGGCGTCACGCGGAAAACTGGGGGATTGCTTTACGCGGCTTGATAACTGTGGAGCGGATGAGGCATTGGTGTCTCTGACCAAGCACTGTTTGGAATTGGAACCGAAAGACCGGCCGCGCGGCGCGGGCGAGTTGGCGGCGAGCGTTACGAGTTATCTGGAGTCGGTGGAAACCAGATTACGTGCGACCGAGGTCGAGCGGGCTGCGGAATCGGCGCGCGCGCTCGAAGCTCGTAAGCGGATGCGAGTGACGACAGCACTTGCCGCGTCGGTGTTGTTGCTCATCAGTTTGAGCAGCGGTGGCTGGCTCTACATGGAACGGCAGGAAGCGAATCGCCAATCGACCGAGGCAGCAACCCAACGAAAGCACGCCGAGGTGATGCAGGATCTCGCCGAAGAACGGGAAACACAGCGAAAAGCTGCCGAGTTGGCCGAAGGGAAAGCGAAAGCCGCCGAAGCCATCGCTGTGCAGGAAAAGGAAACAGCGCGGCAGGCGCTCGCGCGGTCGCAAACTTCATTGGCGGAGGCAGCGTATCGGGAGTTCGACAGCCCGGCGATGCTCGCCGCGCTCAAGGGAGTGCCAGAGGATTTGCGCGACTCGGACTGGCGCTACCTGCGAGCGCGGGCAGAGAATTCGCAGACAGTCTTCATTCCTCCGAAAGACAACTATTTCGTCGGCATCGCCGCACATCCGAAGAAGCCAGGCGTCTTCGCCAGCGCGCTGATTGGGAACACGTTCGTCTTCGTGGACGCGCTCAGTGGCCAGCGCGTGTTCGAATTTCCCGGCACGGAGAAGCAGCGCACCGCGAGCTGGTGCCGCAGCGTGGATTTCTCGCCCGACGGTACCCGCATGATCGCGGGTGCGCTGAACAACGGCGGCGTTGCCATCTACGACACGGCCACCGGCAGTCCGCTTGTCGAGTGGGTTGCGACGAGCAAGGATGTGGAATGGGTACGGTTTAGCCCAGACGCTACGAAGGCGCTCGACTTCACCTCTGCGCTTGAATTGACCGTCCGTGACGCGACGAACGGAAGGCCGCTCTGGAGTGCGAAGTCCGTTGGGCGCGCGGTGTTCTCCCCGAAAGGAGAAGTGATCATCCCGTCCGGCCGCAGCATCCGCGTGCATGACGGCACGACCGGCGCGCTCATCAAGACCCTGCCGGAATTGCGGGACTCTGGCACCTACCCCGCGCTCTCGCCAGACGGTACGGTGCTCTACCTTGGCTGCTCCGATGGCGTCGTGCGTGGCCAGCGGCTCGCCGATGGAGTGGTCACCTTCGAGCAGCGCCTCACCGACAGCCGTCAGACGGTGCGTGTGGCGCTCAGTGCGGATGGCCGACGACTGCTCGGCGTGGAAGGCCTGCCCGGCGGGCGCCGCATGGCCCGTGTGTGGGACACGGCTACGGGCATCACGCTCCAGACGCTGATGGGCGGCACTGGCGGGATCGAGGACGTGGCGATTCACCCTCTCACCGACGAGGCCTTCATCAGCGGCCCGGACACGCGCGTTTGGACGCAGGCAACGCGGGAGGTGGAGTCGAAGACGCCAGGCAGTTCTGTCGCCGCGGTCTTCTGGGGTGCGGAGGATGTCTTCATCGCTGGGAGCAAGCCCGCCAAGTTCGGCGCCGATGGCCTCTGGAACGACCTGCCTTTTTCCATGCCCGAGGAATGTCGCGGCGGATTCTTCGCAGCTGCCGGCGGAAAGACCGCCGCCATTGGCAAATACGTCACCAGCGGCTCGCCTGTGACGATTTTCCGAAAAGATGCCGACGGTTTCACGCTGCTGCACACGGTAAGGACGAAGGGGTCGCTGGCGCGCCTGCGCGTGAGCCCGGATGGCACACGGCTCATCACGGCCGCTCCCGGCGCGCTGGTGGAAATTTTCGACACTGCCACGGGCCAGCGGGTGTGTGAGTGCGACGGGAAAGTGGTCAAGGATGCCCAGGCTCTGGATTGGATCGGTTCGGATCGCATCGTCGCCATCGGCACGCGCAACTCGCGCGGCAGCGCCTCCGCAGAGGAGCACGTCTTCGTGTGGGATGCCGCGACGGGAAAAGTCCTGGGCGATGTGCGCAACTCTGCAGTCGCCGATGTGCTCGCCGTTGCACCAGACGGACGCACCTTCGCCGAAGCTGGCGAAAACAAGCGAGTACGCATCCGCGACGCGGAGACGCTCGAGGTGCTACGAGAATTTCGCGCGCACGATGGCGCGATCACCGCGCTCGCATACCATCCGACGCAGCCCGTGCTCGCCACCGGTTCGACGGACCTGACCGTGCGGCTGTGGAGCCTTGAGGACCTCCGTCTCATCGAAGAGGCGCGTCCATCGACAACCGACCCCACGAAACTCTCCTTCAGCCCGCGTGGCACGCGTCTCGCAAGTACCGATCGCGGAAGCGGCATCTCCTTCCTCAACCTCGTCGAGCCACCACTGGGGAAATTCACACGCCGCAGCTCTATGAAGACATCCTTTACGGTGACCGATCTTTCCCCGCTGCGCAAAATTGCGAGCGACCACGCCCGCGCGGGCCGCTTTGCCGAGGCGAAGATTGCCCTCGCCGCGCTGCTGAAGGCCGGTTCCAACAGTTCGATGGACTGGTTTCCGCTCGCAGTTGTACTCGCGCAGCTCGGCGATGATGCCGCCTACTGCGCGCACAGCCACGAATTCCTCATTCGTTTTGCCAACACAGGCACTGCAGACGCAATGGAGCGAGCCGGCAAGGCCTGCTTGCTGCTGCCCATCGATGACAAAGACAGTGCCATCGCCCTGCGACTCGCGCACAAAGCCGTCGCGACGGACCCACAGGGCCCTGGCGCAAGCTATTACCTCGCGGCCGACGGCCTCGCGCATTATCGCAGTGGTGATTTTGACAAGACCATCGAGGTGCTCACGCCGCTCGCAGGGAACTCATCGGCTTACGTCAGCACTTATGCCGGCGCCGTGCTCGCGCTCGCACAGCACCAGCTCGGCAAGACCGCCGAGGCGCGCGCCAGCCTCGATCGCGCCGATGCCATTGCCGCGTCAGCCTTCCCCCCATCCGGCACGGATCTCGGGGGGAGCTGGCATGACGTGCTCTTCTCCCGCCTGCTGCTGAAGGAAGCCCGTGCCACCATCGCCCCTGGCACGCAGCCGCCACCTCCTCCGCCGTACGTGCTCGCACAAGCGCACGCCCGCGCCGGGCGGTGGACCGAGGCACGCACGGCCTTGACTGCCGCCGTGAAGGAAAATCCGGACAGCTACTACGCTCGGCTCCATCTCGCTGTCCTGCTCAAGCACCTCGAAGACCGCGCCGCGCACCGGGAACTTGCTCACGAAATGATCGAGCGATTTGGCAACAGCAACAATCTCGACGCGCTGGCCTGCACCGCGAAAGTTGGCGTGCTCTTTCCCCTCGAAAGTATGGACGCCGCAGATCTCGCCACCATGGTCCGCATGGCTGGCAAACTCATCGACGGTGGAACCAAGAACACGTACCACGAATTCGACGCTTGCCTCGTACGCTACCGCGCTGGCGATTTCAGTAATGTCGCCGCAACGCTCCTGCAGCGCGGAGAAGCCTATGCAACCGCCATGACCCCTGGTGCCCGCGCCCTATTGGCGCTCGCTCAACACCGCCTCGGCCAGACCGCTGAAGCCCGCGTCACGCTCGCTCGCGCCGAAGTTCTTGCTCAGGAAAAACTCCCCAAGCCCGGCACGGACCTCGGCAGCGCCTGGCCCGACGTGGTCGTCTCCCAAATGCTCCTTCGTGAGGCGCGAGAGACAATCGGCGAAAAGTAAATAGCGTGATTGTTTCTCCAGACGGCGCGCTAACTGTCTGCAAAATCTGGCAAGCGATCAACCAGCGCTCGCGAGGCTTGTGATGCCACCACAAAGGTCGCTCGTCGAACGGTGACCAAACGAAAAACGTCGACCGCACAACAACTTGCGACCGAGGTTTTCGGGTATTGAGGTTTTTGGGTATTGATGGTGACACCTGGTCACCGAATTGATCACGAAGATCATTACTTGACGAAAATGTCCCCGGCAAGAGTCGAACTTGCAACCTTCGGCTTCGGAGGCCGACGCTCTATCCAATTGAGCTACGGAGACGACTCGACGAGCAGGTGTTACTGCATTCGACGAACCTCAAGGTTACGAGTGGGGTTTCCGATTGTCAATTCCCTGATGCTCAGCCCGAATCCAATCTCGAAATGTTGCTGCTGATAATCCATCATTTGGTCGAATCCGTTTCCAACTTGGGCGAAGAACTGAAAACCACGGCGCATTTGCTGCAGGCAAGTGGACGTTTGTCAAATTTCTCTCGAAGACGCCTGGCAAGTCTCCCCTGCCGCAATCCGTCCGACTACAATGTTTGCTTCCCCAGAGGATTTTGCGGGAAACGAAAAAAACTCCACGGAACGGTACCAGCGTTTATGACCCACCACCTGTCGGCCAGTACGAACGGATCGCCGTTGCTTTCGACCGCTATAGCCGCCATTGATGGGGGATTGCGGTACCGTGGCTATGCGATTGAAGAGCTTGTTCAACTCTCCAATTTCTCGGAAGTTGCCTTTCTGGTGATTCAGGGGGAACTGCCAACCCACGAACAATTGGCAGATTTGCAGGCCATCCTCACGGAAGCTGCGGTTCTGGAACCGGATCTGGTTGCGTGGATTGAGCGAATTCCGCTGAATGCCACGGCCATCGATGTGATGCGGACGGCTGTCAGTCTGATTGCTCTGGCAGAATGCCATGATGATGATTCTGGACCAGCCGCAGCGTGGGATATGATCCAGCGACTCCTGGCCCAGTTGCCGGTCCTGGTTGCCGCGCGTTATCGACTGGCCCGCGGCCTGAAGGCCCTGGAATCGCGCGACGATCTGTCCTATGCTGGCAATCTGCTGTGGCTTCTCACTGGTGTCGAGCCAACCCCCACCGCAGAAAAGGCTTGCGACGCACTGTTGATACTGACGGCGGAACACGAATTCACTCCCTCAACCTGCGCGGCTCGGGTGGTCGCTTCGACCCGTTCCGACCTCCATTCCGCCGTGATTGCCGGGATGTGCGCCATCAAGGGGGTCTGGCATGGTGGACCGGGGCACCAGATTATTGATATTCTGGAAGCTGTCGGGCAGCCTGATGCGGCGCAACCGATTGTCTGTGCAGTACTTGAGCAGTATGAGCGAGTCCCTGGCTTCTGGCATCGCGTGTATCGGACGAGTGATCCACGTGCCGAGTTGCTGGCTCCATTCTGTCGCGCAGTGGCCGCCGAAGCGGGTTGCAATACGATGGAACAGGTTGCGACGGCGATCGAAAGTGCGGTTTGGGACGAACAGCAAATTATGCCCAGTCTCGACTGGCACGCGGCACGGTTGCTCCATTACCTTCGTCTGGACGCCGATCTGTTCGTACCGATCTTTGTGATCAGTCGGATGGTGAGTTGGGCCGCACATTACATCGAACAGCAGCAGTCGCCTCAGCCGATCCGGCCGCGCGGTTCGTATTGCGGCCCGGCAGACCGTCCGTTTGAGTCGCTTGAAGAGCGGGGCTGAAGTTTTTTTGCAATGATCCTGAACTGAGACAATCCCTTTAACCTGCAGTTTCCCAATGCACGCATTTCAACGCTGTATCGCCCCTCTCTGCCGAGCCACCTTCGATGTGGCGGACGTCTTGACGGCATGTCCCGACTGCGGCAGCCTGCTCGACATTGACTACGAATGGGACAAACTTCCCGTTCCCTCGTCGATGCGACAGTTCGAAGACCGCTGGGGGAATCGTCGTAATCCGCTGGATTTCAGCGGGGTCTGGCGATTTCGGGACCTGCTGCCGTTCGCACGAGACGAAGACATCGTCACGATCGGAGAAGGTCAGACGATCCTTCAGCAAAGCTCGGCCGTGGGCAATTATGTCGGGATGAATGCTGGCAGTCTGTTCCTGCAATACGAAGGGCTGAATCCCTCGGGCAGCTTCAAAGACAACGGCATGACAGCGGCGTCAACCCACGCTCGCATGGTCGGCGCCAAGATGGCGGCATGTGCGTCCACTGGAAACACCAGTGCTTCGCTGGCGATCTATGCCAGCACGATGCAGGTCTTCAAAGTCGTGGTGTTTGTCGGCAGCGGAAAAATCGCTTACGGCAAATTGTCGCAGGCCCTGGACTACGATGCCCAGACGCTGCAGATCCTGGGCGACTTCGACGATGCCCTGGAACGAGTGCGCGAAGTCGCGGGCGAGCGCGGGATTTATCTCTGCAACAGCGTGAATCCGTTCCGGCTTGAAGGTCAGAAGACCATCATGTACCGGATCATGGAAGGGCTCAACTGGCAGGTTCCCGACTGGATCGTGGTTCCAGGTGGGAACCTGGGGAATTCATCCGCGTTCGGTAAGGCGTTTTCTGAACTGAAATCGATGGGACTGATCGACCGGATTCCACGGTTGGCCGTCATCAATGCCGTCGGCGCGAATACCCTGTACCAACTGTACGAAGAACGGGGAGTTCGCTGGGACGGTGGGATGTCTGAGGATGGGACGATCGATACGTTCTACGCCGATATGGACGCCGAAAAACGAAAAGCATCAACATTGGCGAGTGCGATAGAGATCAACCGCCCCGTCAACCTGAAAAAGTGCCTGCGAGCTCTCGACGTTTGTGACGGAGTTGTCCGGCAGGTGACCGATCAGGAGATTCTGGATGCGAAAGCCCAGGTCGGTGCCGGTGGATTCGGCTGCGAACCCGCCAGCGCTGCCAGCGTTGCGGGAGCGAAGTTGCTTCGAGCGCAAGGTGTGATAGCACCGAGTGATCGGGTTGTCTGCATCCTGACAGGTCACCAGCTGAAGGACCCTGACGCGACGGTGGCATACCATGCGGGTGACAAGGCGTTGTTCGATGCCAAGCTGGGGACACGCGGTGTCCGTGAAGCCACTTACGCCAACAGTCCGCAGGTGGTGGAGAACAATCTCCAGAAGATTATTTCAGTTCTCGAAGAGAATGCATGAGGCTACCCAACAGTTGTTTCTGATGGTTTGAGGGTTGAATCTCAAGCCACGCTTGGCCCCTACGCGGTTGCCGCGTATGCTTTGGGCTCGAAAAGTCGGGCTCGGTCGTCGGACCGGAGCATTTGTTTTTTACTTTCAGGTGTCAATCAGTCAATCCACCATGTACCGAGTTCTCATTACCGACGATTTGTCCAAATCCGCACTGGCTCTGTTGCAGCAGACCCCCGGCATCGAAGTCGATGTTCGCAGCGGGAAACATACTCCTGAGCAGGTTCGTGAATACCTGAAAGAAGCCGACGGAATCATTATCCGCAGTGCCACGCGTCTAACCCCCGATGTGCTGAAGGATCAACCTCGCCTGAAGGTGATCGTTCGGGCTGGAGTCGGTGTCGACAACATCGATCTTCCCGCCGCAACGCGCGAGGGGATCGTGGTGATGAACACTCCAGCGGGAAATACGACCTCGACTGCCGAGCAGGCCATGGCCCTGCTGCTGTCCATGGCACGCAATATCGCTCCCGCCTGTGCTTCGATGAAGGCCGGGAAGTGGGACAAGAAGAGCTTCACCGGAACCCAGTTGGCCGGTAAATCCATTGCCGTGATCGGGCTGGGGCGAATCGGACTGACAGTCGCGCGCCGATGCCTGGCATTCGAAATGAAAGTCCTCGGTTACGATCCGTTCCTGTCGGAAGAGCGGGCCCGGAACGAAGGGATTGAACTTTATCGTGACATCGACGATCTGGTCGGCAAGTGCGACTTCCTGACCGTTCACACCCCGATGACTCCAGAGACTGAAGGCCTGATCAACGCAGAACGCATTTCCCGGATGAAGAAGGGGGTTCGACTGATCAACGGGGCTCGCGGTGGAATCATTGACGAAGCGGCTCTGCTGGCCGCATTGCAATCGGGTCACGTCGCGGCAGCCGCCCTGGACGTGTTTGTCGAAGAGCCTCCCAAGGACTGGACGCTGGTTCAGCATCCGAGCGTCCTGGCGACCCCGCATCTGGGGGCATCAACCGAAGAAGCCCAGGAAATGGTTTCGCTGGAAGCAGCAGAAATCATTTCGGGCTTCCTGGTTCGAAATGAAGTTCGCCATGCGATGAACATGGTGCCAATCTCGTCCTCAGAAATGGCTGTCATCCAGCCCTATCTGGATCTGGGACGACGACTCGGCCTGCTGTTGGCTCAACTGAACAAGGGTGGCGGCGTTCGCAAAGCGACGTTGAACTTCCGGGGCGAAGCAGCCTTGATGAAGACACAACTGATCGCCAGTGCATTTGCTTCCGGCTTGCTTTCGAATGCGATGGCGGATGATGTCAACATCGTCAACGCCGATCTGCTCGCCAAAGAACGCGGGATCGAGATCAAGGAAGAGATGTCGAACGAAACCGGCGATTTCTCGACGCTCGTATCCGCAACGATCATTACCGATAACGGCGAAATCACGGCCGCTGGAACAATCTTCGGAAAGCAGTTCCTGCGACTGGTTCGCCTCGATCAATTCCACCTGGACGCGTATCTCGATGGACTGCTGCTGTTGTATCGTCACATCGACCGCCCCGGTGTCATCGGCTATATCGGTACAGCCTGTGGCGAGCACAGCGTGAACATCGCTCATATGGCGCTGGGCCGGGAACGGAATGAACCAGGTGGCGATGCAATCGCAGTACTCAATCTGGATAACGAACCCGATGCCGCGACGCTGGCGGAAGTCGGCAAGCATCCGTCGGTGACTGGGGTCGAACTGGTCAAGCTGCCGAAAGCGGGCGAACCCCTTCCGTGGCTTGTCTGCCGCTGAAACTGATCCGCTCATTCGCGAACTCTCCTGGCGGACATCATGAATGGATTGCTGGCAGGCGTGGATCTGGGTGGTACATCGGTCAAGGTAGGCCTGGCAAACGAAGCAGGTGAGATCCTCGCACGAGGATCGATTCCAACCGACTCGTATGCCGGGCCACCAGACGTGATTGAGCGGATCGCGGTCCTTGTAAGTCGGCTGGTTACCGAATCGGGACAGGGGCCGTTGCTCGGGCTTGGAATGGGAGTTCCCGGACTGGTGGATGTCGCCACTGGGACAACCCGATTTTTGCCGAACCTGCCAACGCAATGGCGCGATGTACCCGTCGCAACGATGCTTGGCGAGCGACTTCGATGCCCAGTACGCCTTCTCAACGATGTTCGCACAGCCTTGCTCGGTGAACTTCGATTTGGCCATGGAAAAGATCATCCGCGAATGACGATGGCATTTTTTGCGATCGGAACCGGGGTCGGTGGCGGTGTCGCGATTGATGGTCAGCTGCGCCTTGGTTCATTGGGGGCGGCGGGTGAACTGGGACACCAAACGATCATCGCTGATGGCCCGCGATGCGGCTGTGGCAATCGAGGTTGCCTGGAAGCCCTGGCAAGCGGCCCGGCGATAACCGCAGAAGGAGTCCGCCTGATGCTCGCAGGACTGGCTCCGCAACTCCACCGTCAGGTCGAAGGAAACACCGAGCGGATTTCTCCGCGCGAAATGCTGGTTGCTGCGGAAGCGGGGGATGACCGCGTCCGCGAAGCCCTGATCCGCGCGTGCCAATACCTCGGGATCGCAGCGGCCAACATCGTTACGATTCTTCATCCCGAGATGATAGTATTCGGTGGTGGTGTCTCGGAACTCGGCGAAATTCTGCTCAACGAAGTCCGTAGCGTCATCCGTGAACGAGTCGGGATGTTCCCGACGGATGCCATCCGCATCGAACACTCCCTGCTGGGTGAACATGCTGGCATCCTGGGGGCCGTCGCTCTCGCTCGATCATCACCGTTCAACATCGAAAATTGAAAGCGACTCGTGCAGTCGCCTCGCATCACCTCAAGGAAAGTCCCGTGGATTACACCTACTCCGATATTGCCAAGATGATCGATCACTCCCTCCTCAACCCGACTCTGACTGCAGCGGATCTGGAGGCCGGGTGCAACCTGGCTCTGGCGTATGATGTTGCCAGCGTTTGTATCTTGCCATACGCACTCAAGCGCTGTGCCGACATGTTGCGTGGCAGTACAGTCAAGGCGAGTACAACAATCGGGTTCCCGCATGGCGGGCATACGACCGCTATCAAGAAAGCGGAGGCAGAACAGGCGATCGCTGACGGCTGCGAAGAACTCGATATGGTGGTCAACATCAGCCAGGTGCTGAGCGGCAATTGGGATTACGTTCGCGCCGACATCAAGGCTGTAATCGATGTGGCTCATGCGGCAGGTCAGAAAGTAAAGGTCATTTTCGAAAACTGCTATTTGAAGGATGAACACAAAGTTCAGCTCTGCAAGATCTGCTCGGAACTGAAAGCCGACTGGGTGAAGACATCGACCGGATATGGATCCGGTGGAGCGACCCATGACGATTTGCGACTGATGCGCCAGAATTCGGCGGCAACCGTTCAGGTCAAAGCGGCTGGTGGTGTTCGCGATCTCGATGGTTTGCTTGCCGTGCGTGAACTGGGTGTCACGCGCTGTGGAGCCAGTCGGACGAAGGATATCCTTGACGAATGTCGCCGCCGTCTGAATCTTCCTGCAATCAATGCTGCCGCTGGAGTTGTGGCTGGCTATTAGAGCGTATTTCATTTAAGCGTGGCGTCCCGCGAGCATCAAACGACAGCGTCTAACCCTTGTTTCGACGCGACATGGAAGTGTGACACGCACTAGCGAGACCGCCACGCTCGATTCGTTGTGCTACCTCCAATCATCAGACGACACCTCGCCAGGAGAGCAACCCCCGTATGAAATAAAGGAGATTGCGTGCGTCTTGAACAGACTTCTTTCAGCTTTTGGCGTTCTCACAGGCCATTTACTTTCCCCCTGGTCTTCAAACAACCGGCGCTGGCGAAATTCATCCAGCTGGCACACTCTGGTCCAGGGGGTGATGCAACATCCCCCTGCAGTCTTTCTCAGATCGGAAAGCCGAGGGTTGATCTGACCTGAAATGGCCGTTCGCCCGACTGGCACAACTCTTGCGAGTTGGAGCACCAGTCACTCGCGTCCCGTTTGTCTATGTCAACTTTGACGACGTCATCTTCCAGAGCGATCTCGCTCTCAAACCCGTATACCGACCAAAGCGTTTTTCGAACTCGTCTCAGTTTCACTTCAAGTGGGTGACGAGACCATCAACTCCGGCCGAGAATTCAACGAACGGCCGCATACGATTCAGCAATTGATTATCAGCAAAAAAAGAGGTTCCATGACCGCCGAACAGGATCGACTCGACGAAGCTCGCCAGAAGAAAGTCGCGTGGAAACATTGGGGACCGTACCTCAGTGAACGCCAATGGGGGACTGTTCGTGAGGACTACAGCGAAGGAGGCAATGCGTGGGACTACTTTACTCATGATCAGGCTCGTTCGCGCGCCTATCGCTGGGGGGAAGACGGCCTGGCGGGCATCTCAGACGATCAACAGCGACTCTGTTTTGCGGTCGCGTTGTGGAACGGTCACGACCCGATTCTCAAAGAGCGGCTGTTCGGGCTGACGAACAGCGAAAGCAATCACGGCGAAGATGTCAAAGAGTACTATTTCTACCTCGACAGCACGCCGACGCATTCGTACATGAAATACCTTTACAAGTATCCTCAGGGGGCTTATCCCTACGATGATCTTGTGAACACCAGTCGCAGCCGTACGCGAGCAGAACTGGAATACGAGTTGCTCGACACCGGCATCTTCGATGAAGATCGATACTGGGACGTGTTCGTCGAGTATGCGAAGGGCTCTGCCGAAGAGATTCTGATTCAGATAACGATCCACAACCGCGGGCCCGAGGCGGCTGAACTGCATGTGCTGCCAACGCTCTGGTTCCGCAATTGCTGGTCCTGGCAGACCGGGATTGAGCGGCCGACGTTGCAGCGATTTGGGAAAGTTGTCAAAGCGAGTGATTCAAGGCTGGGAACCCGCTTTCTCTATTCTGAGGATGATCCTCCGCTGTTGTTTACCGAGAACGATACCAATACCGAACGGCTGTTCGGCGTTCCCAACCACAGTCCGTACGTGAAAGACAGCATCAATCGTTATCTCGTTCACGATGAAAAGGATGCCGTGAACCCTGCGGAACAGGGGACTAAAGTTGCCGCACACTACCTGCGGACGGTTCCTGCAGGGGAATCGACAGTGATTCGCCTGCGCCTTAGCGACGTCGCGCCGCCGATTTCGACAGCAGCTGGTCTTCAAGGCGATCCGTTCTCAAAATTCGACAGCGTGTTTCGATCCCGTCGCAATGAAGCGGACGCATTCTATGCCGAAATTATTCCAGATTCGTTGAATGCCGATCAGAAGAATGTGATGCGGCAGGCACTGGCAGGGATGTTGTGGAGCAAGCAGTTTTACCACTACGACGTTGACAAGTGGCTCGAAGAGCGTGGATCTGACCCCTTCAATCCCTCGCGCAAAGCAGCTCCGCGGAATGAGCACTGGCACCACATGTACAATGGCGACATCATCTCAATGCCCGACAAGTGGGAGTATCCCTGGTACGCGGCATGGGATCTCGCTTTCCATGTTCTTTCACTGACACTGGTAGATCCCGACTTCGGAAAAGAGCAGTTGCGATTGATGCTGCGCGAACGCTATATGCATCCGAACGGACAGATGCCTGCCTACGAGTGGAATTTTGGAGATGTCAATCCCCCTGTGCATGCCTGGTCAACAATCTTTACATATCGTCTGGAGAAAGGGCTGAGGGGCGAAGGCGACAAGGAGTGGCTGAAGAGCAACTTCCAGAAGCTGTTGCTCAACTTTACCTGGTGGGTCAATCGCAAAGATCGTTCGGGCCGCAATGTCTTCGAAGGGGGATTCCTGGGGCTCGATAACATCGGCGTGTTTGATCGCAGTGCGCCGTTACCGACAGGCGGATACCTGGAACAGGCCGACGGGACTGCGTGGATGGCGATCTACTGCCAGAACATGCTGGAAATCGCTGTCGAACTGTCGATGACAGACTCAGGCTATGCTGATATGGCATTGAAGTTCTGCGAGCACTTCCTGTGGATTGCCTCGGCCATGGATCACATGGGGGGTAACACAGGGATGTGGGACGAAGAGGACGGGTTCTTCTATGACGTGCTGCGACTTCCCGATGGACAGGCCCAGCGTCTGAAAGTCCGATCCATGGTCGGGTTGTTACCCCTTTGTGCAGCCACAGCATTTGACGGAGAACTGATTAGCAAATACCCCGAAGTTGAAGAACGGCTGGAATGGTTCCTCGACGCCCGGCCCGAAGTCTCGGCCTCGATCCACGATCCAAGAAAAACTGGCGTTGCGGGCCGTCGACTGGCTGCGATCCTGGACGAAAACAAACTTCGTCGCGTGTTATCGAAGATGCTCGACGAAAGCGAGTTCCTCAGTGAATACGGGATTCGCTCGTTGTCGCGATACCATGCCGATCATCCCTATGTCATTCAGGCAGGGGGACAGGAATATCGAGTTTCTTATCTGCCGGCCGAATCTGATTCCGGGATGTTTGGGGGAAATTCAAACTGGCGTGGCCCTATCTGGATGCCAGTCAACGCGCTGATCATTCGTTCGCTCCTGCAATACTATTCCTATTACGGCAACGATTTCACGATGGAATGCCCGACCGGTTCGGGCCAGATGATGAACCTCTATCAGATTGCAGAGGAAATCGCTCGCAGACTTCAACGCATCTTCCTGAAGGATGATGCAGGTCGTCGGCCGGTTTATGGAGGAACCAAGAAGTTCCAGACAGATCCGCACTGGAATGAATACCTGCAGTTCTTTGAATACTTTCACGGCGACATTGGAGCGGGGCTGGGGGCGAGCCATCAGACGGGCTGGACTGGAATTATCGCACGAAGCATGCACCTGTTTGAAACATTGAATGCAGATACGATTCTTCACGAAGGCAAACGCGCCGTGTTCAACACGAGCGAAAAGTCGGCCGTCGCTTCGACAGGTCCTCAATGATCTATCTGGTCGTCGGGTCAAAGAGACAGTCCATGTTTGCAGCACTCCAACAGTACTGTGGCGATGGCTCATGCCCGAAAATCACTAACATCGAACCAACGCTACGATCGATGATCAACACGGAACCGAACTGATGCCAACACCCCGCTATCCAACGCTCTACCAGATCAACACACGAGTCTGGCTGACAGAACTTTCTGAGTCACTCGGAAGACCAGCGACACTGGATGATATACCTGATTTCGAGTTGGATCGTCTGTCAGAAAAGGGATTTGACTGGATCTGGCTGTTGAGTGTCTGGCAGACCGGTCCCGGCGCGCAGCAGGTATCACGTAACAATCCCGACTGGCGACACGAGTTTGAGCAGACGTTACCGGATCTTCGCGAAGAAGATATCGCAGGGTCTGGATTTGCCATCACCGGTTACACAGTACATACACAACTCGGTGGAGATCAGGCACTAGCCCGCCTGCGTAAGCGACTTCGTCAGCGCGGGTTAAAACTGATGCTCGATTTTGTCCCGAACCATATGGGATTGGATCACCCCTGGGTGGAAGAACACCCTGAGTACTTCGTGAATGGCACGGAACTGGATCTTGCTCGTGCTCCGCAGAATTACACATGGGTGAAACGTCAGGACGGTGACCTGCTGCTGGCCTACGGTCGCGACCCCTATTTCTCGGGTTGGCCCGACACGCTGCAATTGAATTACGCAAACCCTGCCACTCAGTCAGCAATGATCGGCGAACTGTGCAGGATCGCCGGTCAGTGCGATGGCGTTCGCTGCGACATGGCGATGCTGGTTTTGCCGGAGGTCTTCGAACGAACCTGGGGACAACGGACTCCTCTTTTCTGGCCGGATGCGACGGCACGCGTGCGCGAATCGTACCCTCATTTTCTGTTCATGGCCGAAGTCTATTGGGATATGGAATGGACGCTGCAACAGCAGGGGTTCGATTACGCCTACGACAAGCGTCTGTATGATCGACTTCGAGAGGGAAATGCACGGACCGTACGTGATCACCTGCGTGCCGGACTGGATTACCAGGACAAGCTTGCAAGATTCCTCGAAAACCACGACGAGCCGCGTGCTGCAGCCACGTTTTCGCCCGACGTTCATCGTGCAGCTGCGACTCTTTCGTTTCTGTCTCCCGGTCTTCGTTTCTTTCATCAGGGACAGTTTGAAGGGCGCCAGAAGCGAATCTCGCCGCATCTTGTCCGAGGCCCTGTGGAACGTGTCGATGAAGATCTGAAACATTTCTATGATCAATTGTTGAATGTCTTGCGGCATCCAACCGTAAAGAATGGTGAATGGCAGTTACTCGAATGTACGGAAGCGTGGGGTTGGAACTGGACGCATGACTGTATTCTGGTGTTCGCCTGGAAAGGGATTCAAAGCAACGACATTGTTGTCGCTGTCAACTTCGCCTCGCATCAAAGCCAGTGCCATGTTCGAATACCGTTCGCAGAACTCGCAGGAAAGAAATGGCAATTGCAGGATCAACTCAGTTCTGCCAGCTACGAATGGAACGGAGACGACCTTGCAGGACGCGGGTTATACCTCGATCTGAAACCATGGCAGGCCTGCGTATTCGTCATGAAGGCAATATCAACATCGCCATCCGCCTGATTCAAATTGTCGATTCTGAAACCGCCTCACGCAGAAATCCGGTCTAATCCCAATTTTCGATACGGCTTTACGTTGAATCGTGCCGATGTATCAGAAACAGGCTGAAACACACTTCGGAGGTCCTTTTGCGCCGCCCAGGGAGGTGACCGTGGCATACGCACGGAACGCCGGCGCTCGACCCGTCCGACTTTTGATGATCGCGCTGTCAATTGCGATGACGGCGCAGGTCACCTGTGTCATTGCGATCTGCGCGGAAGAGATCGCCCCCTCATCAATTCTGACACTTCAACCGTCTGATGTCGTTGATGTCCCCGCGCCATGGTCGTCTTACTCGTGGCAAAATGATCTCCAGACTCGTTCGCAGTTATCTGACGCCTGGTACGGCGTACGCGATGAAATCGCGGATCACGGCGTGCTGATGTTCGGGGATCTCACCCAGTATTACCAGGGTGTGACCACCGGGGGATTGGAACAGGGCTTCAAATACGGAATCCGGGCAGATTACCTTGTCGACATCGATACACAGAAGCTGGGACTGTGGGAAGGGGGGCACTTCGATTTGCGAGGCGAAACACGACAGGGGCAGGATACCAACGGGATTGACGGCACGGTTGCACTGTCAAATTTCGCGATGGCACTACCGCTGTTGAATCAGAACATGACGGCTCTGACAGGTGTTCAATACACTCAGGAGATTTCAGAGTACCTGACCGTCTTCCTCGGAAAGCTGAATTTGTTGGACGGAACCCCGGAAAAATACGCTCGCGGAATGCGGCTGAATTATTTCTGGAATGCGGCCATGCAGTCGAATCTGACTCGGACATATCTCATCCCGAGCACGCTGGGTGTCGGCTTCACCATCCGCGATAACGTTGAGCCGGTCTTCAGCTTCTACCTGCTCGATACGAACTACATCCCGGCGACCAGCGGTTTTTCGACGCTTTTCAATAATGGTGTTGTGGCATACGGCGAGTATCGACAGCGGACCCAATGGCTGGATCTGCCCGGACACAGTGCGTTTGGTTTTCTCTATTCCACCGCAACACGTACGGCCATCGACTCGGACCCTTATCTGCTGCTCGAATCGATCGTCACAGGTGGCCCTGTTCCGACGAAGGAGTCATCCTGGACAGCAACCTACCGGTTGGATCAGGTCTTATATGCTAATCACTCCGATCCTCGTCGCAACTGGACCTTGTTCAGTGATGTCGGCTTGACGGACGGAAGTCCGAATCCCATCCGCTGGTTTATGAACATGGCGCTTGTCGGCGGAAGTGTGATCCGCGGACGCGAGAACGATACTGTCGGCATAGGTTATTATCATTTGGGAGTCAGCAATGTTCCCCTTTTGACAATCCACGGGATCGAAGCCGAGAATGGGGTCGAACTGTTTTATAACGCGGCTGTCACACCGTGGTTTCATGTGACGCCGGATATCCAGATTCTCGATCCTGCACAACAACGCAACTCGACGGCTCTTCTTGTCGGAATCAGAGCCAGACTCTCATTCTGACAACCTGATGAACTGACATCACAGCCTGAAACAGGATGCCATGAACACCGCGCCGACAGAATCTCGCCGACCTCCAGCACCGCCACAAGGGGTCGCCATCAGCGGGATCGTCTTTTCGCTGATGTATCTCGTCACGCTGTTGCTGGTCCGCCTTTCTGTTCCTGCGGATCCAGATGATCCCGGAGTCTGGATGTCCGATCCGTCCCGCCGTTACTGGGTCTCGATTGCTCTCAATCTTGTTCCATTTACCGGCATCGCGTTTCTGTGGTTCATGGCCGTTCTGCGGAATCATATCGGGCTGATGGAAGACAAATTCTTTTCAACGGTGTTTCTGGGCAGCGGATTACTGCATGTCGCCATGCTGTTCTGTTCTGTCGCAGTCGCCCGAGTCCTGATCGACACATTTTCCGCGGAGCTTCCTATTCAGAGCGAGACATATCGTTTTGGGCGCGGAATTGTCTACACGCTGATGACAACGTTCGCGATGCGCATGGCCGCGGTATTCATGTTTGTCACATCTACCATCGGACTGCGGACGGGCGTCTTTGCGCGATGGGTCTCGTTGACAGGCTTCACCGGTGGCCTCGTCCTGCTGCTGTTCATTACCACGACGGCATGGGTCACCCTGCTGTTCCCGGTATGGGCATTGCTGGTCAGTGCATTCATCCTGGTTGCGAACGCCCCCTCGTTTAAGCAAGCGGCCACACTCAAACGGGACACGCTTTAAGCAGATCCGTTGGATGAATTCGGTTGGCTTGATCATGAAAATCTGCTACTAACCTCAGGTTGAAACGCCCCACCCGGCTGACGAATGACCATTCCAACGCGGTTTGGCCAGCGACGTTCGAATTCAGCAAGTCTCGTCTCCGGCAGCAGTTCGTCGTCAGACAAGGGCCTGTCCCATGATGGTGAAGGAACACCATGGATGCAGTGAGTCGCAGTGCGATTACGATCAAGCAAGAGGAACAGTCAACGGCGGCGGCCACACGACGACCCATTCCATTGGGACGCCGATGTCTGTATGCGATGGTCCCGTTGCTTTCACTGCTGACAATCGTCGAAGTCATGGCCAGGGTAATGGTCGCAGACGACATCACTTCACCGGGAAGGTTCGACCAGATTGAGCAGATCATCGTCTACCTGGGAAACAAGCCCGGTCAAAGTATCTTCGAACCGGACCCCGACTGTTTCTGGCGACTGAGACCCGATGTCATCCTGCCGCCGGATCGCGGACCGAGTTGGAGCGGTCGGATGTCGAACAGTCATGGGATGCGCAGCCGCGAAGTTTCCGTGGAAGATGCCCAGCAACGCTTGCGAGTCCTTTGTTTTGGTGACAGCTCAACGTTTGCATTCGGAGTCCCCTTTGCGGATGCATGGCCAAACCAGTTGCAACGCCTGCTCGATGTAGAAGCCCCCCAGGCCGTTGAAGTCCTCAACGCAGGGATTCCCGGTCAGACGACGTACCAGGGGCGCCGGCGTCTGCAGCGAGAACTGGAAAAATGGAAACCGCAACTGGCAGTCATCACGTTCGGAAACAACGACGGCTGGCGATGGGATGGACTGAGCGATGCAGAACATGCTCGCAGGATGATGATTGCTCGATCATTTTCATTTTTGAATGCGAGTCACGCCATGCGTTGGCTGATTACCATGCGACAGCAGACCGTTCAGCAGCAGTCGACAGACGCTCAGATTGATTGGGCGAAACAGGCCACCGTCAGTTATTTTGATCCGAATGCCAGTTGGAGACCTCGCGTCGATGTCGCTGAGTTTGCTGCAAATCTGCGAGCCATGATCCAGGAATGCCAGCGTTACAGCTGCCGACCGATTCTCGTTGTCTGGCCGGATCGAAGGCAACTGCAGAATCAGCCGACATGGAGACCCGCCTATCAGGAGGCCATGCGTCAGGTCGCGCACGAGGCGAACGCCACATGCCTGGATCTGGTCCCAATGTTTGAAAGCGGAGGCCAATGGGCCGTGGAACGGTTCCTGCCCAACGACGTCGTACACCTCGATCAGGCCGGAAATGAAGTCGTCAGCGACGCCGTTGCTCACTTGATTCGAAAATCGCTCCCGAATTGAGACAAGTGCGGAGTACTCCGAGGTCCAACTCTCGTTTGCGATGGCAACATGAGTGCTTTCCTCGTACGTTGTACGCCCGTTAAACGACAATTTGCAAAGCCGAACTTCCCACAGGCTACTTCAAACGGTTAACCTGTTGGACCCGAACGCAAAT
>CAZSTW010000042.1:0-7768 GCA_964609845.1 uncultured Planctomycetaceae bacterium
TCATCAGGTTTCCGAGTCGGACCTGAGAAACTCGGTCTTTCTTCCCGGATTTACAACGGCCGACAAGGTCACAAATATGTCGGGACGTGGTGTCGGGATGGATGTCGTCAAGACCTGTATCGAACAGATCGGCGGCACGATCGAATTGCAGACGCAGAAGGATATTGGAACAACGATCCGATTGACGGTCCCACTGACCCTGGCAATTGTTCCAGCGCTCATGGTTCGCTGTGGGACTCAGCGATTCGCGATCCCGCAGATCAACGTCATTGAAATGCTGCGTCTGAATGGCGACGAAAGAAAGCACTGCGAACGATTTCATGAGACGCCCGTTCTGCGTCTGCGCGGAGAACTGGTGCCCATGGCAGACCTGGGCACCAAGCTGGAGATTGCCACATCACTGGACATTGATTCGCGAACGACGCTGGAGATTGTCGTTCTGAAGACTGGAACACGTCGCTACGCGCTGCTGGTGGATGAAATTGGCGATGCCCAGGAAATCGTCGTGAAGCCGCTGGGTGAGCTGTTCAGCTGTCAAGTGGAATACAGCGGTGCCGCTTTGATGGGGGACGGCAATATCGCGCTGATTCTGGATGTTCTGGGAATTGCCAGAAACTCCGGTCTGCTGGCGGAAGAGCAGGCAATGCTTTGCGGTCCGGTCACTGTCAGGGAAGACCTGGCGAAGCTGGACGAACAGGTTCTGGTCTGCCGGGTCGGCGGAGAGCGCCAGGTGGCATTACCGCTTTGTGACGTTGTCTGCCTGGAACAAGTTCCAGTTTGTTCGATTGAGCACACTCTTACGGGGATGGCGTTCCAATACCGAGGCGAAATCATGCCACTTCAGGAATTGTCGGACGGATCAGCATCTCAAAAGAATCCTGACGTACTATCAGTTGTGGTCTATCGAACTGCCGAATCACAAATCGGTTTGAGGGTGGATCAGATCATCGATGTGGCCGACCGTCCTGCCGACCTGAGGCCGCTGGAAGTTCTTCATCCCCCCAGCGATCGTCATCGGGTCATTGCCACAGGCATCGTGCTGGGCCGCATCACGGATTTCATACAAGTCATGTAGCCACATTAGTAATTCATCATTCGCTCCTGATTCAACTTTGATCTGACGAGACCGACGACATGCCAAACCTGCTGACATCACGACGCATACCCAATAAACTGCTCTGGATCAGCCTCAGTTTTTCGTTGCCGATTGCTGTGCTGCTGTATTTCATGATTGCCGGAATTAACGACGACATCAGGTTTGCCGAACGGGAACTGGCCGGGAACGAATACCAGCGTCCCTTGCATGACCTGTTACGGCATCTGGCCCGACACCAGGTCCTGGCTGGCGGCAACGAACTGGAGATCGTCAGTGAGCAGGGAAAGGTCGATCAGGCCCTGCAACGACTGGAAGGGGTGCAGCGCCTGTTCGGATTGTCGTTGCAGGTAACCGATGCTGGTTTAGCGCAGCGTCAGCGATCAGGAAGCGCACCGAGCGATATCGCCGCCGCATGGCAGAAGTTGAAGTCCGAGCAGGGATCGCTGACGGTTGCCAGTAGCGAAGTACGACATCGCCAGCTACGCGAGTCCATCCGTCAACTGGTCACGCATGTGGGCGACACCTCGAATCTGATTCTTGACCCGGACCTCGACACCTATTATCTGATGGACGCAACGTTGATTGGCATCCCCAGAATCCAGAACCGCATGGCGGATCTTCGACAGTCCGTCCGTACCGCGTTTGCAAAACCGGAACTGGAAGCGGCCGACCTGCTCAATCTCGTTGCTACGGCACGCCTGCTGAGGGAGGCGGATTTCAAACATGTGGTCGACAGTCTACGTTCGTCTCTGGCCGAGGATCAGAACTTTCACGGCATCAACAGTTCGATCCGACAGATCGAACCCGCATTGGATACGTTTATCAATCTGATCGAAGGACTGCTAAAGCAACTCGACGTTTCCACGATCGAGCAAGCCCGCGGGCGAGGCGCTGAAATCGATGCACAATTGATCAAGGCGCTGGACGCCAGCCATCAGTTGCGAGAAACCTCATCGAGAGAACTTGATCAGATGCTTCGCATTCGAATCACGCACCTGAAAAGTAAGCGACTCTGGTCGCTGTTGCTGACAGCGATTGCGCTGACCATTGCGATCTCACTGGTCATTCTGGTCGCCCGCAGCATCACGATTCCTCTGTCAAATTGCGTGACGGGGTTACAGTCGCTCGCCAGTCGCGATCTGACGCGACGACTTCACTATCAATCCGAATCTGAAATCGGTGATATTTCTGCGGCCGTTGACCAGGCCGCCGATGGAATGCTGGGAGCCATCAAGTCCATTCGGGCTAGTGCCACCGAACTGAACCGGGCCGCGGATCGACAAACGGACGTCAGCAGCCAGATGTCAGCAACAGCTGAACAAACCTCGCAACAGGCCCAGCGAGCATCGTCAATTGCAGAACAGGTCAGTCAAAATACACAGGCGGTATCAATGGCGGTCAGTGAATTGAGTACCGCAATTCGCGAGATCGCAAACAACACTCAACAGGCTGCTCGTGTCGCAACCGACGCAGTTCAGCTTGCGGCGACAACAAACACCACGGTGACAAAGCTGGGGCAGAGCAGTGCCGAAATTGGTGAAGTCATCAAGGTCATCACATCAATCGCGGAACAGACCAATCTGCTGTCGCTCAATGCAACGATTGAAGCGGCTCGCGCAGGAGAAGCCGGGAAAGGATTTGCTGTTGTTGCCAACGCCGTGAAAGAGCTTGCCAAGCAGACAGCGACGGCTACGGAAACAATTCGCCGCAAGATCGATGTGACCCAGAGTGACATCCGAGATTCGGTCGCCGCAATCAACCGGATCAGCCATACGATCCAGCAGATCAATGATTTCCAGAATTCGATTGCCGGAGCGGTAGAGGAGCAGACAGTTGTTACACGCGACATCAGTCGCAATGTTGCCGACGCAGCCAGGGGAACATCCGAGATCGCGGGCAACATTACACTTGTCGCCCGTGCCGCCGAGGGGACGGCAGCGGGTGCCAGCGCCACCCGGATGGCCGCTCAGGATGCCACGCGTCTGGCTGCCCAGCTGAATGAACTCGTCGCACAGTTTCACAGTGAGCCATGAAGCTGAGCCAGGATAGTTCTGGAGAAGCCGGGGAGAATCTGTCGATGTCGGACATTGAAACAATCTGTACGTTTACACTCGGGGAACTGTTCCTGGGAATCAATGTCCATGAAGTTCATGAAGTGTTGCTGGCCCAGGCAGTAACGCCTGTCCCGCTGTCTCATCCAGTTATTGCAGGCCTGATCAATATGCGAGGGCAAATTGTACCTGCGATCGACCTGCGTCGACTCTTGCACCTTCCTGCACGAGGTGATTTGATTGCACCGCCCGTCAATGTTGTGGTCCGCAATGGTGAGGAACTGATGAGCCTGCTCGTTGATGATATCGGAGACGTTCTGAGCCAGGAGGCGCGATTTTTGACCGCACCTCCTGATGCAACACGCGTGGACTCGAAGAATCTTTTCCGCGGTGCCTATCAACTGCCACAACGACTGCTGCTGGTGTTTGACACCAGTCGGGCGATCGAAGCGATTGTGACGCAGGCCAGATCCAAGCACGCGCGGCGGGCGACATGATTCAGATTCGCGTGCTGATCGTCGAAGACTCGTCGTTGATTCGACGTAAGATGGCAGAGATTCTGGGGCGTCATCCCGACTTGAAGGTTGTCGCTGCTGTCGCGACTGGCCGATTGGCGCTGGCTAATCTACATGATCTGATTCCCGATGTTGTGCTGGTCGGTGTCTCCCTCCCTGAGAAAGAGGGATTGAAAACCCTTGCAACACTGCGACAGTCCAGCCCGGAATTGCCAATCATCGTTTTCAGTCGTCTCGTTGAGCGAGGTTCGCAGACGACAGTTGACGTGATGTTGCTCGGTGCCACAGACTATGTCACCCAACCCGAATCTGCGTCCGATTTTGATCGCTGTGTTCAGTTAGAATTGACAGAGAAAATCAAAGCTCTGGCGATACCGAGACAAGCTCTCCCCGTTGCTGCGGTCACGGCGCCTGACAGTCATCAATTATTCGCACAGCGCACTCATGCCGCCGAACAAGTCGTGATTCCCCGTCGTTCCATGGCTTCTTCGCCTGTGGCTGACATTGTGGCGATCGCAACTTCCACCGGAGGGCCAAACGCTCTGGCGACACTTCTGTCGGCTCTCCCGTCCTCGTTCAACACTCCGATCGTTGTCGTCCAACACATGCCTGCGGGATTCACCACGACCCTGTCCGAGAGTTTGCGTCGCCAGACTGGTCGAAATATTCAGGAGGTGAATTCCATTCAGCCTCTCAATGCGGCCCCGGTCTGGCTCGCTCCCGGAGGGCGGCATCTGGTCGTCCGTCGCGAAGGGATGCAACTGCAGGTTGAACCTCATGATGGCCCTTCGGAAAATGGGTGCACTCCATCAGCAGACGTCCTTTTTCGATCTGTGGTCGAGCACTTCGGTTCGCGGTGTCTGGCAGTTGTGTTGACGGGCATGGGATGTGACGGTCTGGCAGGCAGCCGGCTTGTTCGTCAGTCGGGCGGTCAGGTTCTTGCGCAGGACGAAGCAAGCAGCGTGGCGTGGGGAATGCCAGGCCAGGTTGCAACTGCTGGCCTGGCAGACGATGTCCTGCCGCTGATGGACTTGCCCCACGAAATTCAGCGTCGAACGAATCATTCTCGCCAGGATCTGCCTGGCAAATAGCGCCAGCCGCGAACCTTCGGATGTCGGAAAATGCACCTGACAACAGAGCAACTTCAATTCCTGAAACATTGGCTCGAAGAGCAAGTCGGGCTGGTGCTCGAATCTGACCAGGCCTTTTTTGTGGCCGGCCGGCTGCATCCCGTCATCGTGCGACATCAGTGGAACGATTTCTGCCCGCTGATCGCCGCATTAAAGGATCGAACGCATTTTGGGCTGGCTCAGGAAGTCATCGAATCGCTGCTGACGCATGAAACGTCGTTCTTTCGTGATGCTCATTATTTTGATGAACTGGTCACTCGAACACTCCCGGGCATCATCGCTCGCCGTTCCGCAGAACGACGGATCGCGCTCTGGTGTGCCGCGTGTTCCACAGGCCAGGAAGCCTACAGCATCGCCATGTTGCTGCATGAGCGATTTGCAGAACGACTGCAAGGATGGCAGATCGAGATCCTGGCAACGGACGTGTCATCACGGGCGATCCAGCAGGCTCAATCAGGGAAGTACACGGACGTTGAAGTCCATCGTGGATTGACAGAAGCTCGAATTGGCCAGCACTTTCGCCGTGATGGAAACTGCTGGAATATCAATGACCGCCTCAAACGAATGATCCAGTTCCATCAAATCAACTTGAAGGGAGCATGGCCACCGATCTCATCGATGGACCTGATTCTGGTGAGGAACGTTCTGGTCTATATGCACCCGTCAACGCGCGAACGCATTCTGCAACGAATGCGACAGATCCTGCACAGCGACGGCAATCTGATGCTTGGCAGCAGCGAATCCATGTCTGTGCCGGGATTTTCGACGGTCAGTAATCGACCAGTATCCGGCTGATTTTCAAAGAACGTTCCCTTCCGGACTAACATTGGCTCGCTTTCCAGAGATTCAGGTTCAGATGGGCCTGTCCTTGATGGTGGCTTTCGTGCCAGACCAGGATTTGCATCAAACGCCGCAGTGTCCAGCCACGCTCGGTATACCACGGTCGAATTGTGTCCAGTTCTTCATCCCTGATTGCAGACAAGGTCTGAACCAGATGAGCTCGCGAGACGTTCAGGATCTGGCGGATCGTTTCCACATCGGGGACATTCTGGTCGGGGACGCTACCAATTTTGAAGCGGGGAACCAGATCGGCAAAGGCAGCGGGCGTTCCGTTCAGACGCTCGGTGGCCGTGAGTTCTTCGGTAATTCCGATGTGAGTGAGCTGCCAGCCGAGGTGAGCTCGCCCGGGCCCCGGTTGCCAGACGAGAGCTGCTGAGGGATTCGGGAGCTTGGCGATTTCGTCCAGTGTGGCAATCGTTCGGGTGCGAACGAACTCCATCAGATTCAGCATGACGGTAACTTCACTCATGGCAGATTTCCAATTTGCGTGAGGGGGGGCGATCGCGTTGTGATGATCCACGGGTCGCGATACTTGTATCACAGTAATTCCTGCGCGTGCAGCCAACCCGGGACGAATTTTCCTCTTCGTGGTCCAAAAGTTCGTCGACCAAGCTGCATCAGGTGAATGGGTGACGACGCACGTTCCATACTCAGTGACAAACGGTATCCGTGACTCAGTTTGTCAGTGCGAGGCAGCGATATGTCGCGTTTCAAAGTGTGAAAGTGAATCCTACCAATCTACTCACTGAGTCAAACGAATGCTGGAGATACACCGATCACGATCTTCAGTCCATCAACGCGTTTTGTCCGTCGCATCGGCTGCGTGTCTTCGTCGAGCGGTGTGACAGGGACGTTCAGAATCTGTGAAGTCCCGTCATCTGACTTCAATACGATTCCGGCTGTTGCACGTGACGAACAGGGATTCGCCTGTGTATTCTACTGTGGCAAATCTCAATTCAAGGATCGGTTATGGGTCTTGCCACAGTCTTCAAATTGAGTATCTACATCCTGACGGGATTCGTCGGGGTGATACTGGGAGCTGCCGAGTACGGTTTCATACCGTTCATTTCTATCCCCGTGACGATTTTTGCCTACTGGTGGTGTGAAACCGGACTTGATCGTGCAGGGAATCGTCGGGGGCTGAGCGAATCCCTGGCGCTGATTTTCGGATTCCTGGCCCTCTTGGCGGCGTCGTTTGAATTCTTCTCGGAGAATTACGAAGGACGCCTGCTGGCTGGAATCCATATGGTGGTCTACCTGACGTGGGTTGTTCTGTTACAGCAGAAATCGAACTACCGGTACTGGCTGTTGATGACGTTGGGAATGATGCACGTCGCCGTTGGTGCGGTCTTGACCAGTTCCACATGGTACGGCGCCTGCATGGTGGTCTATCTGTTCGGGGCGATCTGGACCCTCTCCGTTTTCTCCTTGTACCGCGTTGCTCAGGAATTCGCAGCCATCGAACCAGACGCTCCGAACGTTGTGGCGCAACTTGAGAGTAAAAAGCCTTCGGCGAGCGGTGAAGTTTTCGACGACATTCGGTTGGAGAACAATGCTTCGTGGATTTCTTTACGTCTGGTCAGTGGGGTGGCATTCACCTCGTTTGCCGGACTGATAATTGGCGCGGCATTTTTCATACTGGTTCCTCGTGTCTGGGTTGGCTCCGCTCTGGGGATTTCCGACGATGCTCTGCCAGCTTCAATGAAACGAGTCACCGGTCAGGCGTCTGAGGTGCGACTCGGAGATCTTGGACAGATCCTCGTCAGCAACGATCCGGTTTTGAATCTCAAGGTTTATGATATTCGGTCAGATGAACAGATCAGTGTTCACAAGTACGCAGAATCGCTGGGGCTGTCGGAACCCCTGTTTCGCGGCGCCGTTTTAACGAACTATGCTGCGGGAAACTGGAAGCCCATTTCTTCGGGCAGCATGATCATCTCGATGATCCCCAGAAAATATGAACCAGAGTCTGAACACGCTATTCAGCCTGCGTTTCGCCAGGAAATCCACCTTGAGCGGATCGGTACGAGTGTTCTTTACTGTCTCGGTCGACCACTGGCGATGCGCGACCGTGACTGGGCACGCGTTGCAAACACCGAGGTTTCGAGCCAGTTGGCAATTCGGCGTGACTGGTTT